>JBCKZS010000030.1:0-33899 GCA_038918905.1 Vicinamibacterales bacterium | reverse complement strand
TTCGCCACGGCCGCGCGCTGGTCGCCGGCAGAATCACCAATGAACATCACCCGGTCAGGACCGCCGAGGCCCGACACGATGTCCGCCACTGCCGATACCTTGGTCCAGGGAGGACATCCGTACACGCGGGTAAAGAATCGAGTCCACCCTCGCGCGGCGAGCAACGCGTCGAGTTCCTCCTGCGGGGTGACTGATGCGAGGTAGATCGGTGCGCGCGCAGAAACGGTGCTCAGAAGCTCGATGGCGCCATGAACCGTGGGACATGCCAGCATCCGATCGCGCAGTGTGCTGCTGAAAACGGCGGCCAGCTCATCCACCAGCGGATCGTCGGCCGTTCGGCCAAGGCGCTCGGTCACCAGGTACCGGAACTTCGCGAACCGTGAATCAGACACATGCGCGTGGTGATACGCCATCATGTCAGCCGCGTGTTCGGGATACCGCGCGAACACCGCCTTGAAGGCCTGCGTCTTCACCGCGTTGGACTCGACGATCACGCCGTCGAAGTCGAGAATCAGTGCCCGGACTGTTGTCATCGGCCGTCGGCGACCTTGCGAGCGTGACGAGCCAATGCGCGAGCGCTGTCACCTAGCAAGAGAATGTCGCTGGAGAGAGCAAGAAACTGGTAGCCCGCCGAGACATATGACGTCAGGTCTGTCATAGCCCGATCGGGGTGTACGAGGTGAATACCGGCGGCCAGTCCCCGAGCGCGCGTGGCCGACAATACGCGATCGCGGGCTGCCGCCACGTCGGGGTGATCGAGCTGCCCGGCCAATCCCATCGACATTGACAGGTCGTACGGCCCGATGAAGGTCCCGTCGATGCCCGCCACAGCAACAATGTCGTCGATATTGGCGACGGCGTCGCGATGCTCGATTTGCACGATGACGAGGCTGTCCTCGTTGGCCCGTGCCACGTACTCCGAAAAACGCGGTCCAAAGCCATGCGCCCGCGCCAACCCGACGCCCCGGGTCCCCTGAGGGGGATACTTCGCGCTCCTGACCGCTAGTTCGGCCGCTTCGCGCGTATTCACCATCGGGACGATTACGCCCGCAGCCCCTGAGTCGAGAGCGATCTTGCACTGCACAGGGTCGTTTGAGGCAAGTCGCACGAGGGGAACCGCACCGCCGCGCTCAATCGCCATGATCAGGCGCAGGGTTTCGGAGTTGTCGATCGCCGTGTGCTCCGTATCCACGACGATCCACTCGTACCCGGCGGCGGCAAGGATCTCGGCAATCGACGTGTGCGCCAGCGACATCCAAGACCCGATACTCACGTGGCCAGCACGCAGCCGTTGCTTGATGGTCTGCGCCAACATCCTATGTCCTCCGAACGATCAACCGCGCGAACGAGGCCAGCCGATGCCGCTGCAAGTAGGCTTGAAGTTCGAGACGTCCACTTTCATCCGTTCCAAGCACCAGGCCGCGAATGGCCCTCGGCCAGTCTGCCTCTGGAGCTGCGAGCATCGCCTCTCGCACCTTCTCCACGTCGAAAACGCCCGGTGTGCTCAGTTCCCGGATCTGCCAGGCCCCGGCATCAAACAGCCGCCGGAAACCCTCAATCGAAAGCAGGTTCATTTTTTCAGGCGGCAGAATGGCCGGAGACCGATCCCAGAGCACCTGAAAGTCAAATCCGCTGATCGACGGCGCCGTCACGAAGAACAAACCGCCCGGCCGGAGCACGGACGCGACATCAGCTACGAGCGCACGGACGTCAGCCGCGCGGTCGAGCGTATCGAAAGCCGTGACCACATCCACGGGCCCCTCGCCCGTCCACTCACGGCCCCTGCCCTCCGCCGAACGGAAGGTCGTCAGGTCCGGGGCCAGTGCGGTGAGATCGGATTGCAACGGCATCCCCGATGGACTGAGGTCGATTCCGTGACGTGCGTCCGGACAGTACTCCGCGATTCCATCCGCCACCCATTCGGCGCGGGGCCGAACCAGTTTCTCGGCGCGCACGACTCGCGTTTCGTCAAGAATGCGGTCGCGCCAGAACGTAGCCGCCGGCGACGACCGAGCGTACTCCACCAACGCGGACGCACTCGGACGAGGCGACGCGAAGACGGACTCACAGGAGGAACACAGGCGGTACGACAGGCCGAACTTCGCGAACGCCGGCACAGAGTCTGCGCCGCCACACGCCTGACACGCCACTTCCTCAAGGGGCGTCGTCATCAGCGCTGCCATTGACGACGCCGTCCTGGTGTGAAACTCCTGGACCAGTGGTCCCGGGTGAATCTCGTGATCCACCAGATCCTGCAGGGACACCACGGTTTTCACGCTCGGCTCCTCACGGCCGCCTGATCGCGCATGAATCCGGCATTGGCCGGTTCACGATACACGCGCTCCACGATCTCCATGACCCGCAGCGCGTCGAGAGATGTACCTTGTTGCACAGGCTCGTGCCTGCGGATGCATTCGACGAAGTGATTCACCTCGAGATCCCATGACGGATCCCGGTCGTAGTAGGACATTTCCTCGCGGGGATTGCCCACGGCGCCCGCGTCGCCGCGCCTCGGCCGGCGGCTGACCAGCAGCGTCTCGCGGCCGTAACTGCCCGTCTTCGAGAGCAGCCCCGTCACGGCAAGGTACCCGCGCTCCAGACCGATCTCCAGACGGAAGATGTGCTTCCACGCCGTCGCGCTCGAGTGCAACTGGGCGATCTGACCTGCCGCGTTTCTCAGCAGCACGAACGCGTTGTCCTCGACGGGAATGTCCCAGTGGGTCGTCGCGACCATCCCCATCACTTCCTCGAACTCCCCGCAGAAGAACCGGAACAGGTCGAGCATGTGAATGCCCTGATCAAGCAGGATCCCGCCGCCGCCGACCTGAGGGTCATTGCGCCACGAGCGTTCGAACCCATCGCCCCCTGACTTACCGTACACCCCGCGCAACGTCAGTACCCGACCCAACGACCCGCTGTCGACCAACGCCTTCGCATCGGTAATGCCAGGGTGATGGCGATGGTTGAACCCGAAGATCAGACGCGACTGCGGCGAGGCCGCCTCGGCCTCGCGAATGGCGACAATGTCGGCGACCGTACGCCCTGGTGGCTTCTCGCAGAACACATGACACCCGCGCCTGAGCGCAGCAACCGCCACCTCAGGCGTCAGACTATTCGGCGTGCACACGAACACGACATCCGGACCGGTCGCGAGCAGCGCTTGGTAGCTGGCAAAAACGGGCGCGCCGGCGGCCTCATTCGTCAGGCGCGGCTCCACGATGCCCGCCAGTGACAGGTCCGGATGGACGTCAATGTTGCGGCGGCGAATCTCGCCCATGTATCCATGGCCGACGATACCCGCCCTGAGTGGCGTCACACTCACCGCATGCCCATCGTCTGCTCAAAGAGCGCCTTCTGCACGGCATGGTCCTGCAGCCACTGCTCCACGGCCGGCACGTCCGCCGGTAGGTCGACGCCGACGGTCGGATAATCTACCAGCACGCCCTGAATGTGCACGCCATGCTCAAGGAGTCGGAGCATGTCCACCGACTCGGCCTGCTCGAAGGGCGTCTCCGGCATCTGTGTGTACCGCCGCAACAGGTCCGATCGGAAGGCCATGATGCCGGTCTGCCGGTACACGGGGCACGCGACGCGCTTCCGGTAGGAGGGTACCGATGAGCGCGACAGGAACATTACGCGTCCATCCTGCCTGCACACGGCCTTGACGATGTTGAGGTTGGCGAGATCGGCATCAGACTCGAGCGGCGACAGCAGGTTCGTGCACACCACGTCCGCGCGATCGAGGATCGGCCGCACCACGCGCTCGACGGCCTCGGGGATGAGCAAGGGCTCGTCGCCCTGCACGATCACAACGATGTCTCCAGACAAATGTTGCATGGCCTCGTGGACCCGATCTGTGCAGCGCTCATGCGTGTCGGCGGTCATCACGGCCCGACCGCCGAATCCCGCAATCGCGTCGATGATGGCCGTGTCGCAGGTGGCGACGACGACGTCGCTGACGCCGCGGGCCAGCAGTGCGCGCCGACGGACGTGCTCCACCATCGGCAGCCCAAGGATCTCGACGAGTGGCTTGCCGGGGAACCGGCTCGACGCCATCCGCGCCGGAATGACGACCGTGACGCGTGACTCAGACATGGACCCGTTCGAAAATCATGTTGCTGTACCGCATGCCGCGGAACTCGAATCGATCACCCGTCGAGGCGGAGACCGCGAACCCGCTCGCACGAATCAGCGCTTCGGCCTCCTGATCGGCCTGCAGGTCGTGATTGAGTTCAACGAGGAGGCTTCGGACACGGGGATCAGCCAGCAGGCGTCGCGCGCCGGCAATGACCTTGCCCTCGAGGCCGTCAACGTCAACTTTGATGTGCGTTGGACAGGGCAGCCCTTGTCCGTACACCAAGTCGTCAAGAGACCACGACAGAGCGCCCTGCTCGAAGACGGGGACGAACGTGCCATGGGCCTCATTGGTCGTGTTCTCCCCGAACGAGTTGTAGGCGCCGCCCATGCCTACACTCGAGAGGCGCATCGAGTCGAGCCGCTGGCCGTCGGAGATCGCCAGGCAGAACGCCCGCACGCGGTCGGAAAGGCCGTTGAGATGGATGTTGCTGTTCAGGATGAAATAGGGGGTGAACACCGGCTCGAAGGCACAGACGCGGACGCCACACGCGCCGGCGTAGATCGAGTACATGCCCACGTTGGCGCCGACATCGAACAACACGTCGTTTCCGCCCATCGAGTCGAGCCAGCGAATCGTCTCCGGCTCCTTGGAAAACAACGTTCGGGCGCAATAGAGCGGCAGCCAACCTAACGTCTGATACCGCACCAGCCGTCCCCGGACCGTCACGCGGTACGACAATGCCAGTGACTGTTCGAGCACCGTCACGCTGACCAACGACGGGTACCACAGGAACATCACGCCACGCAGCAGCCGCGCGGCGATGGCGGCCACCTGGTTCGCCAGCGGGCGCAGGCCAATTTTCCAGCGGCTTACCGCCATGCGATCACGTGCGCACTTTCCTGTCGATTCACAGCCACACCGCCCGCCGACCCAACTCCCCGAGTGCGGCCACCTCACGCTCGAGTGCCTCCGTCCGTGTAGCCGCCATCACAAGCACGCGCGCATGAGGGCCCGCCAGCGTCAGCGCCTCTGCGGCGCGCGACCGCGCGAACACCGGCACGCTGAAGAACCGGTCACGGCCGGACGTGTCAATCACCGCCACGAGCGTCAAATCCGTTTCCTGCAGACAAATAAACCCAATCTCGGCCAGCTCGCCGGATCCGTAAAACACCACGGGCTTTCGTCCGTCAGTCTTGTGCGTCTTGCCCCAGCCACTGGACGTGGCCGCAAACATCACCTGAACGCGCATCCGCGCCGTGCGATACCGCTCGAGCGCATGTTCGAATGCCGCCTGGGACAGGCGTGCCTTCTCGGCCAGCCCGGCCGGTGTCAGCAGGTAGCGGACACGATGCGGCTTGACGCGGGTCATCCTGACCCAACCTCGATGCACCAGTCCTTTGACCAGGGAGTTGGTCAACCCAAGTGCAATGCCGAGGCTCGATGCCAGCGACCGCTGAGACACGTCGCCCTTGGCATCGATTTCCTCCAGAAGTTGATGGGTTTGGTCCGCGCCGCGAGACACTTCGTGCCCGTCAGTTACAACTCTGCGCGGCACCAGAACTCTGTACCGCGCGTGTTCACGAATTGAACAACGGAGTATTGCGGCCCGCACCCACAAAAGTCAACACGGGTCATACTCATCACGGGTCATACTCGTCCCCGTGGAACAGACCTCTGCCGCGCTGGTTGCCTGCCTGCGAACCAGCCCGTCGGCGCAGCACTCGACGCTGCTCGCCAGTCTGACACCAGAGGACTGGACCGAGGTCTTTGACCTGGCCGCTAGACACGGCGTCACAAGCCAGCTATCGGAACCGGCCATCGCGCTGGCACCTCCCGAAGCCGCTGTGCCCCTTCGGAAGCGCGGTCTGGCAGCTGCCCGCCGCGCACTCCATCAGAAGGCGGAGTTCCTGGCCCTGGCCTCCGCTCTCGAACCGCTCGGAATTCCGGTCATCGCGCTCAAAGGCATCCACCTCGCGCTGGCGGTGTACCCGCCGTCGGTCACACGAGAGATGGCTGACATCGACATTCTCGTGCAGCATGATCAGCTGGACGTGGTCGTTGCTGCCGCGCGGCGCCTGGGCTACCGGGACAATCCGAAGGCGCTGGCTCGTGTGGCGCATCATGTGCCAGGCATGGTCAAGCCCGGGGTGATGCTCGAAATTCACTGGCGGCTGGCTGAGGAAGGCACGGCGCCGGTTGCGGACGCTGCCGATCTGTGGACACGTGCCAAGCGGCTGGCGTTCGGCACCAACGTGTTCGCTCTCGCGCCCGAAGACGCCCTGCTCCACGTGTGTGCGCACGCCGCGTACTCGCACTACTACGAGCACGGCATCCGGCCCCTCTGCGACATCCGGGCACTGGTCAGCTCGGGTGCCATCGACTGGGACGCGGTCGCGACTCGCGCCGATGCATGGCGGTGTGCACGCGGTACAGCCCTGGCCCTGGCGCTCGCGCGCGACTTGCTTGCCGTGCCGGTGCCGGCTGTCGCCATCCAGCGCCTCGGCGGTGAGCCGCCGCCCGACGTTGTCGCCGCCACGACTGGCCAGATTTTCAGCGACCGCTCCGCAATCCATGGCGTCAGTGCACGCGCCGGCCAATTACTCGCACTGCCGACGCTGACCGCCCGAGCGGCGGGTGTGCTGCGCGCGCTAAAGCTGCCGGCGACACAAGTCGCCGCTCTCTACCCGCATCGTCGTCGGGGTTCTCGTGTGGCCGCAGGACTGGCGACGGTTCGGCGAATGGCTGACCTCATACGTCGCTACGCGTGGACGCTCCTGCAACTGACGCTGCATCCACGATCGCGGGAACGCACCCACGTCGAACGCCGCAACCATGTGCTGACGTGGCTGCAGGGAGGCTAGTGGCCCTGGCTTCCTTCTTGAAGGTATTGCGATGCAAAGGTAGGGGACATACTCACGGCACCACGATCCGGAATCCCGCCTTCACCGCATCGTCCCGAAACATCTTCACGGTATCGAGCGAGAAGTCGTCGAGATTCTTGCCCACCTGCGGCAACTTCTTGAGAATGTCGCTCGTGACCGTGATGATGTCACAGCCCATCGCGTCGGCCTGCATGACGTTCAGCAACTCGCGAGGGCTGGCCCAGATCAAATCAGTATTCGGCCGGACCTTCAGGCGGCGCAGCGATTCCTGCATGATCGGCAGCGGATCCACGCCGGTGTCCGCAATCCGGCCCGCAAACACGGAGATGAACGCCGTCGCGGTCCCCTCGAGCGCATCGACGACGCGCTGGACCTGATCGACGGTCATGATCGCCGTGATGTTGAGCGCCACGCCGGCGCGCGACAGGCGGGCGATGAGCGGCCCCGCGAACTCCCGCCGCGTGTTGGTCACCGGAATCTTGACGTTGACATTGCCGCCCCACGACGCAATCTCGAGGGCCTGCGCTTCCATCTCGGCAAATTCATCCGAAAACACCTCAAACGAGATCGGCCGGTCCGGAACCGCCTGAAGCACCGCACGCGCGAACGCCTTGTAGTCAGAAATACCGGCCTTGTGCATCAGCGTCGGATTCGTGGTGAACCCCTTGATCCACGACTGCCGTGCCATGTCCTTGATGCCGGACAGTTCTGCGCCGTCCGCAAAAATGCGGACCCGCAGTTCGGCAACGCCTGCCATCAGTCTGCTCCTCTCTCGTTCAGCCCTGGCGGCCGTTGTCTTAGAACCATGAGCGCACCTGGTAAAACGCGCGGCCATACAGTTCGCGCAGCGCGGTTTGCGTCTTGCTCAGCGCACCGACGCTGGGCAGGAAGCTCAACGCAGTCAGTCGGCCGCCTTCCGAAAACGAGAAGTCGACCGGGAACGGCTCGACGACCAGACCCTGCTGCTCGAAGATTTGCCGAGCGCGGGGCATGTGAAATGCGGAGGTGACGAGCAGAACGCATGGAGCTGATGACTGACGCTCGCGCAGCACCGCAGCGACCTCGCGGGCCTCATCCGCGGTGTTCGAGACTTTTCCGGTGACGACTATCCGGTCGGCGGGGATCCCAAACGCCCGTGCGTACTCAGCGAGCACGTCACCTTCGAGCGGCGCGTCGGGCTCCCACGAAAACCACGCGCCCGTGAAGATCAGGAGCGGCGCCTTGCCAGCCTGAAATAACTCAACACCGCCGAAGAACCGGTTGGCGTCGCCCCACTCGCTGACCCGCTCCTTGCCCGGAGCCACGATGCGTCTCGCGCTCAGGACCACAATCGCGTCCGCGGCGGGCACCTCAGCGGCGGACCTCCGGTCTGCCCACCCCTCTGCCGAGCGCATGAGGTAGTGCCCGACGAAGGGATTGCTGCTGACGAGGAGCACAAGCACGCCGGCCCAGATGAGGCCGCGGCGGCGTCGCGTGAGTCCCCACAGAAGGAGGATGAGGCTCACGCCCAGGGGAAGGACGAAGAGTGGAAGGAGCTTGCTGAGGAGGAGCATGCCTGGCGCGAAAGCCGCAAATGGATGTTACGCGCTCGGCAGCTTGACGACGAGGCTTGGCCCCTGCGGTGCGCCCTCTCGGGGTTTCGCGGTCAGGCTGGCCGACGGGATGATTTCGCGGAAGAGGCGGGCAATGCGCTCGTGGTCGTCCCGCGCGGCCGCATCGGCTAGACGACCGATGATCTCATCCAGCCGCCCATCGTCGGCCACGGCAGCCTCGTGCACGCGCCTGATGTCGCCGCGCGCCGTGGGTTCGACGCTGGCGCCCTCTTCCCAGAGGATCTCGTTGAGTTTCTCACCGGGCCGAAGGCCCGTGAACACAATGGGCACATCGTTCTCCTCGAGACCTGACAAGCGAATCATGTCGGCGGCCATCTCACGCAAGAGCACCGGCTCGCCCATGTCGAGCACGAAGAGTTCGCCGCCGTTGCCGATGCCGCCAGCCTGAAGAACCAAATGCACGGCCTCGGGAATCGTCATGAAGTATCGACGCACCTCGGGATGCGTCACCGTGACGGGCCCGCCGCGCTCAATCTGTTCCTTGAAGATCGGCACGACGCTGCCCCGGCTGCCCAGGACGTTCCCAAATCGCACCACCACGAAGGCCCGGCTCTGCGTGCGCGCGGCGCGCTGCACAATCAGTTCGGCCACGCGTTTCGAGGCGCCCATCATGTTGCTGGGGGCCGCCGCTTTGTCGGTGGACACCATCACGAAGCGCGGCACGCTCACGGCCACGGCCGCGTCAACCACGTTGCGCGTCCCCACGATGTTGTTGGTGACCGCCTCGGCGGCGTTGTCTTCCATCAGGGGGACGTGTTTGTGTGCCGCGGCGTGGAAGACCACTTGCGGCTGCACCATCCGGAAGATGCGATGCACGCGTACCCGATCGCGGACGTCGGCGATCAGCGCCTGGACGGCAATCCTGGGGAACCGGGTCTGAAGTTCGGCCGCGATGTCGAAGATGCTGTTTTCGCCGTGGCCAAGGAGTACAAGCCGGCTCGGACCCGCGTGCGCCACCTGCCGGCACAACTCTGAACCAATCGAGCCGCCAGCCCCGGTGACGACCACGCAGGCGCCCTGGAGGTACGCAGGGCTACCGGATTGCGCGTGAATTTGTGGGCGCCGCAGCAGGTCTGCGATATCCACGCTGCGCAGTCGGCTGACGCTGAGTTGTCCGTCCAGCAGCTCGTAGATGCCCGGCATCACGCGGGACGGCAGTCCCAGCGTCTGACACCGCTCCACCACGTTACGCACCGTGCGCCCGCCTGCGGTAGGGATCGCGATCACAACTTCGTCGATGCGCCGCGCCTCCACCACGCTCGCCAGGGAGGCAATCGCGCCGAGGACGGGCAGACCGTAAATCTGTTTGTGGTTTTTGATCGGATCGTCATCCAGGAACCCGACGGGCTGCAGTCCGAGCTGCGGGTTCTTCTGCATCTCTCGGGCGACGAGGGCTCCGGCGTCACCCGCGCCGACGATGAGCACGCTGCGGCTCGGCTTCACTGTCCCGAGGGGACGCTTCGCGACCGTTTCGGCAATCGCGCGGAGGGATGCACGCAGGCCCACCGTCAGGGCGAGGGCGAACAACCAGTCCAGCGGCGGCACCGATCGGGACAAACCGGGAATCAACCCCAGCAGCCGGCTGCCGACCATGACGGCGCCCAGCACGATGGACGCCGCGGAGTTGGCCAGCACGATGGCCATCAGGTCCCAGAAGCCGGCGTAGCGCCAATACCGCCGGTACATCCCGAAGGCGAAGAACGCGCCGATCTTGACGACGACGGCGATGATCAGGAAGGGAATAAACTCTGGCCGCTCTTCGTTGAACAGCCAGCCGAAGCGGAAGGCAAACGCCGCCCACGCCGCCAGCATGACGGCGAGGACATCCGCGACGAGCAGGTATCGGTTACGCATGGGAAGCGGGCGCAGCCTTCATTCGATCGCGAATCAGGCAATAGCCAAAGGCCAGTAGCAGCGTGGCGAAGAACGTCCCGGCGACCAGCATCAGGAACTCGCGCGGGGTGAACTCGCGGTAGACCTCGGTGGTGACGGGCTTCTCCGTCTGGTACATCGCCGCCGCCGCGCGCAATGACACCCGCGAGAACTCATCGTAGAGGTCGTTGAACTGTTTGGTGAGGGCCTTCCCCTGGTCGACGATCTGATTCAACCGACCATCCAGTTCTGCAGTCGTCATCTGGCCTCCACGGGCCTCGCGCAGTGATTGCAGCAGTCGCCGGTAGTAGCTGGCGCGCTCCACGGCCGTCACCGACTGCACCGTGGCATCGACCATCGACTGCGTCAAGTCCTGCCTGAACGTGGTGTTGGACTCGGACATCTCGACGATGCGGTCGATGAAGGTCCGATCGATTTGTGGTGACAGTGTCTGGACGTCACTAGTGCTCGCGCCCGGTGCCTGTGAGGACGCGCGATTGGCCTGGGCGCTTTGCGCGACACCGGAGTACTCGCGCAGGGCGGTATGGTAGGCGGCGGCGCGCCCCTCGGCGGCTTGCTGTTCGCGCTCGGCCGCCGCGACCGTTTCCGTCACCCAGCCCAGAGACTCACGCACCATGGATTGAGCCGCAGCGACAACCAGGGGTTCCAGTCGCGACCGGAGGAGGTCTATCAGTTTGTTGCGAACCTCGAGAAACGACAGGCGCTCCGACCCGTAGCGGATCAGGTGCGCCCCCGGCAGCGCCTCGACCTCCTGCACGTTGTTGATGACCCGCGAAATGGCGGTGCGCACGAGGTCTGCCCGGAGCAGTCGTGACCCTTCTTCCGAAATCCCGACGTCCAGCGTGGCAGGCGTCAGCACCTGCACCTGTTGATTCAGCACGCCCCGCTTCGTTTCGCTCTCGGACGCCCAGGTCGTCAGCAGGTCCGTCATGACTTTCTGGACAACAATCTGAGGGATCGCCGCGCACGCGCGGGGTTTCACGAACATCAGGCGGTATTGCAGCGGTAGCGCGGCGCGTTTCGCCTGGTATTCCGCCTGAAGGCGATCACGGTCGACGGTCGTCAGCCTCGTCTCGGTGAGACGACCCTGATACTCCGCGTCCAGGAACGCCGATTGGTCGGACCGCTGCTCAACAAAGAAGCCCCCACGAAACACCTCGCGCGGGCAGTATTCCTGGAGGCTGTTGACGTCATAGACGATATCCAGGATGGGGCCGGCCGTGACGTCCGACACCGCGAATGGGAGGCCGTTCGGATACTGGCCCTGACTCGCACCGGTGAAGGTCGGGCGAAACTCGAGCACGGACGCCCGGCGAACGGGCTGCCACCAGGAGAGGTACACCGCACTGATGACAGCGACGACCACAGTCGCACCGACCGCGGTCGCAACGATCACACGGTAGTGGTCTCCTATTATCCCTAGCACGTCCAATTGAATGGCGTCGTCATCGCTCTCTGTCGGTCGATTTCCGTTGCCCACTCGGCCTCCGTCTGCATCAATGCAGCGAACAAGTTATCACAGGCGGTTTCCGGTATCGCAACCGAGCACCGCCAAGTCAAACCGCGGCCTGTGGGCCCGGTCGGTGGCAAACCGGCCGCGGCCGGCGAGGCGCACGTGGGACACGCTCCCTTCGTCTGGGTAGCCAGGTCAGCGTGCTTGAACGACGTCCACGCTTGTCCGATACCCGAGGCTCGACAGGTAGCCTTCGCAATCTTCCTAGGTGAGACCAAATTCGCGTACGTCGGCCAGCCCGAGCCTGCTCGTGATGTCGCGGACTGTGTCGAGGTCGCGATGGTCGAATTCCTCTTCCATCATGGCGTGCTCGGCCCAATCCACCAACGCGGCCCGAGTGATGCGATGCTGAAGGTAGTCGCGGATCTGGGTTGCCAGTGTGCTCCGCGTGATCATGGCTTCTCACCTCCCACGAACGGATTCTTGACGCGCACCCCGTCAAACTGCTGGCCGTCGACGATGGTGGAGTCCCGGTAGGACAAACGATGCCTTGCGGCGGTGGCGAGTCCGGCGCGCAGGAGCGCAACGGACGTCTCTTGCGTCGGAAACCGCAGCCACGCCTCAACGAGCGCGACAGCCCTGTCAGGACTCAGGGCATCCGTGCGGCTCACGCACGGAGTGCCCGTCCAGCCGCACCACCACATCGGCGTGGCACGCCATGATGCCGGCGTTCATTGCTGCCGCCGCCCCACGTCCGTGGCTTCCCACAACGCGCAGCACCACCTGCGGGTGCTGCGCCGCCCATCCCTCCACGCGCTTCACTGTCTCATCGGTCGACCCATCGTCTACAACGACGACGTCGTCGGGCAGCCTGGTCTGCCCAGCGATGGCGTCGAGAAGCGCCTCGGTGGTCGCCGCTTCATTGCGGCACGGAATGACGACTGCGACTGTCAGAACCGACTCCGGAGCCAATAAAACGCGCGGCCATAGAATTCCCGAAGTGCCGTCTGCGTCTGATCCAAGGCACCGACGCTTGGCAGAAAGTCAAGAATGGTAGTGGAGCCACCCTCCGAGAACCTGAAGTCCACCGGGAACGGTTCAACAACCAGCCCCTGCTGCTCGAACACTTGGCGAGCGCGGGGCATGTGAAACGCTGACGTTACCAGCAGCACCCGCGGGGCCATCAGTTGACGGCCCGCAAGCAGGTGCGCCACTTCCCTCGCCTCATCAGCGGTGTTCGCGACTATACCGGTGACGACGATTCGGTCGGCCGGTACGCCCAGTGTCTGGGCGTACTTCGCGAGCACATCGCCCTCGAGCGGCGCGTCGGGCTCCCAGGAAATCCGGGTCTTCGCGGATTACAGTGGGTTCTCTTGGGGTGCGGAGCCGCGTGAAAGCCTGGTCTGATGCGGGTTTCCGAGAGTTCCATGCCGCGTGAAACTGGTGTCGGTTCTGGAGCAGAGTAGCCGCATGAAGCCCCCCAACTCGATCCGCGCCCTCTTCTCGCTTCCGGGCTTCATCGCCGCCTCCGCCCTCGGCGGCGTCTTCGGTGACCGGTACGCCCGCGTCATCGTGCTGCGGAGGCAAAAAAACCGCGGTGTGCTCGCCGTGCGGCCGCCGGTGTCGCGCCCGCTACGACCAGCGCACCTGCCAGGCCCGGGACCTCTCGGTGGCCGGCTGGCGGATTGACCTCCGGGTCGAGCGCTGGCGAGTCCACTGCCCGAGGTGCGGCGGCGTGTACGTAGAGCGTCTCGACTGGCTCGCGAAGAACCCGCGCTACACCCAGCGCTTCGCCATGCACGTGGGCGCGCGCTGCCGCGAGATGACGAACAAGGCGGTCGCCGAGCTGGAGCGCCTTCACGACAGCACGGTGAAGGACCTCGACACGATCTACATGCACAAGCAGGTCGCAGAGGCCGGGCTCCCCGCGCCGCGGGCCATCGGCGTCGACGAGATCGCTATCCGCAAGGGCCACGACTCCCGCGTGGTGGTGAGCGACCTCGAGCGCCGGCGGCCGATCTGGGTGGGCGGGAGGGGCCGCACCGAGGCGGACTGGGACGTCTTCTTCGCCGCGCTGGGCGCGAAGAAGAGCGCGGCCATCGAGCTCGCCGCGATGGACATGTGGAAGCCCTTCCGGAACTCCTTGACGAAGAACGCCCCGAACGCCCGGGTGATCTTCGACAAGTTCCACATCATGCGCCACCTCGGGGACGCGCTTGACGAGGTGCGACGCAGCGAGTACCGGCGGCTCGCCGGCCAGGACCGCGCCTTCATCAAGGGGCAGCGCTACACCCTCCTCTCCCGCCGCGAGCACCTCTCGCACGACGGCCGGGCGAGCCTGCGCAAGCGGCTCAAGGCCAACAAGCGGCTCAACACCGCTTCCCTGCTCAAGGAGTCCTTCGGCCAGCTCTGGAGCTACCAGACCCCGGGCTGGGCCCGCGCCTTCTTCGAGCGGTGGAAGGAGAGCCTGAAGTGGCAGCGCCTCAAGTCCTACGAGAAGTTCGCGGCGATGATTGAGCGGCACTGGGACGGCATTGTCTCCTACTGCCACCCCGAGAACAAAGTGAGCCTCGGCCTGGTTGAGGGGCTCAACAACAAGATCCGGGTCCTCCAGCGCCGGGCCTACGGCTACCGGGATGAGGAGTACCTCAAGCTCAAGATCGTCGCCGCGTTCCTTCATCCGTTGACTCGAAGTGCGGAAAAGGACCCACTGTAATCCGCGAAGACCCAGTTTTTTAGGCACATGAAGGACAGAATCCAGGAGACGCCGGCCCAACCGCACCGGGCGCTATCGGATTGCCGCGCGCATCACGTCTCCGAGCACGTCGCACGTCAGCTCGACGTGGCGTGCTTCGAGGGTCGGATGCACGAGGAACATCATGCTGGTCTCGCCAAGCTCTTTCGCCACGGGCAGCGGAGCGGTCGGAGCGTAACCCGTACCATCGAACGCCTTTTCCCGGTAGATCTCGGAACAGGAACCGGCGTAGCACGGGATGCCGCGCGCCACGATCTCGGCCACGACGCGATCGCGATCCCACCCGGAACCCAGCGCCGCTGGCTCGATGAAGACATACGCACGGTAGGCGGCGTGCTCCGCCCACTCGGGAATGGGCGGAACGCGCAGGCCCGCCAGCGTCGACGCGGCGGCCCAGATTTGTCGAGCATTGGCACGACGGTTGGCCAGAGAGGCCGCCAGGTGCCGCAACTGCACGCGGCCGATGGCCGCCTGCATCTCCAGCATCCGGCCGTTCGTGCCGAATGATTCATGCACCCATCGGAAGTCGATCGCATGCTCCTGCTCGTACACAGCCTGCCAGCTCTTCCCGTGGTCTTTGAAGGACCACATCTTCTCCCAGAGCGCGGCGTCATTCGTCGTGACCATTCCACCTTCGCCGCCGGTCGTCAGAATCTTGTCCTGGCAGAAGGACCAGGCGCCGATGTCGCCGATGGATCCGACAACACGCCCTTTGTACGTCGCGCCCTGCGCCTGCGCGCAATCCTCGACCACGGCCAGGCCGCGGTCGCGCGCAAGGGCCATGATGTCGTCCATGTCGCAGGGCATGCCCCCCAAGTGCACCGGAATGACCGCTCTGGTCGAGGGTGTCAGCACCGCTTCGATGGTCCGGGCGGACAGATTCTGGGTGTCCCGATCCACATCGGCGAACACGGGAATCGCGCCGACCGACACCACGCACGACGCCGAGGCGATGAAGGAGCGAGGGGTCACCACGACCTGGTCACCTAGCCCGATTCCAAGAGCACGTAGTGCGATCTCCAGCGCCACGGTCCCATTGTTCAAGGCCACGGCGTGTGACGTTCCTGCCCATCCGGCGAACTCGCGCTCGAACTCGCGACCCTCGGTGCCGGTCCAGTAGTTCACCCGGTTCGAGGTCAGCACGCGCGTGACGGCTGCCACCTCTTCGTCAGTGAAACTTGGCCAGGGCGGAAAAGGCACGTTCAACATGGGCGCGGCCGTGCGGGTACGCCGACCACAACCAGCCCCTCTACGACGTTGTCGATCACGACGGCTCCAGCTCCTACGATAACGCGCGATGCGATCACCATGCCGGGGATCACGGCCGCGCCGATGCCAATCCAACTGAGTTCGCCGACCTGAACGTTGCCCCCCAGCCTCGCGCCCGGACTGACGTGTACGCCGTCGCCGAGGACGCAATCGTGATCGACCGAGGCGCTGGTGTTGACGATGCAGGCGGCGCCGAGGCGCGTGAAGGGATTGACGACGGCGCCCGCACAGATGACCGTGCCGGGGCCCACGGACGAGAGCGCGCTGACGCACGCCGCGCGATGCACGACCGTCGCAGGCCGCACACCTCCAGCGCAGAGCTCGCGGTGCCGCCGCAGCCGCGTCAGATTGTCCCCGATCGCGACCACCACGCCGTCGAACCGCGCGCCCTCCTGGAGCAGCTTCGTCGTGTCGCCCACCACCGTCCACGGGCCAACCGACGAGACGCCTGGCCACCTATCGTCGAAGAACGTCACGGCGTCCCAGCCGCTGCCGAGCGCCGCGTCGGCGACGACCTTGCCGTGGCCGCTCGCGCCAAGCACTGCGAGGTGCTTCATGCCTCTCGTCCCGTGAACTTTGGCATTGTCGCCTCACCATGGGCGGAAATTCCCTGCCGGCGGATCACACCCGCGAGGGTTCGCCACAGAATGACGGCGTCGAGCCACAGTGTGTGATGGTTCACATACCAGACGTCCATCTCGAACTTCTGTTCCCAGCTGATCGCGTTGCGTCCATTGACCTGGGCCCAGCCGGTGATCCCGGGCCGAACGAGATGGCGGCGCGCCTGCTCGGGAGTGTAGTGCGGCAGGTACTCCGTTAGTAGCGGCCGGGGGCCTACAAGGCTCATTTGCCCCTTGAGCACGTTCCACAGCTCTGGCAACTCGTCCATGCTCGTCGCGCGAAGGAACCGTCCAAGTGTGGTGATCCGCTCCGCATCGGGCAGCAGACGACCCTCGCGATCGGTCCTATCGGTCATCGAGCGAAACTTAACCAGCCGGAATGGTACCCCATGCAGTCCAGGGCGCTCCTGGATGAACAGGGCCGGCCGGCCGAGCCTGAGCCGGATCACCAGCGCCAGCAGCAGCAACGCCGGCCAGAGGAGAAGCAGCAGGACGGCTGCCCCCACGACGTCAATGACACGCTTCATCGCTGCGTCCGTGATAGTCCGAGCAGCGGCGCGTAGAACTCGACGAACGCCGCCGCCACGTCCGCCTGCTGAAACTCGCGCTGCACGCGCTCCCTGGCCTTCCGGCCCATCGTTCGTCGCAGGTCGTCGTCGGTGGCGACCCGGCCGATCGCCGCGGCCAGCGCCGGCACGTCGCCCACGCTGACCAGCAGCCCCGAGATCCCGTCGGCAATGGCGTCGGTCAACCCATAAATCCTCGTGCCGATTGCGGGGAGGCCACAGGCGGCCGCCTCGATGACGGTCGTTCCGAAGCCCTCGCGGTGGCTCGGCAGCACCAGCATGTCGGCAGCGGCCATGTAGGATTCCGGTGCATCCGTCTGTTCGACGAAGTGCGTCCGCGACGAAACGTCGCGAAGAACGGGCACGATGGCGTCCCGCGCACGACCCTCGTCGGGGCCCACGAACAGCAGGTGCAGATCGGGGCACTGTCGAGCGACCTGCGCGAAGGCCAGCGCCAGCTCCAGCACGCCCTTGTCGCGATGGAGCCTGCCCAGGAACAACGCGACGACTGCATGTCCACCGATGCCGAGGTCGGCGCGAACTCGTGCCCGGGCGTCGCAATCGGGGCGAAACCGATCCGTGTCCACGCCACAGACCGACCCGCTGCCGAGGACCGACACGTCACCCGGCTTGACGATTCCTTCGGCAATCAGAAACGCTCGCTGGGACTCGCTGTCGGCGAGCAGGTGTGTCGCGCATTTGGCGAGGATACGATCGAGGGTTTTCAGCAATAATCGGGATGCGCCCCGCCGCGTCGCCCACACCTGACCGGTGAACCAGTGTATCCGAACGGGCACGCCGACGAGGCGCCCGGCAATCATCGCCAGCAAGCCGGCCTTCGGCGTGATCGACTGAATGCCGTGAAATCGATGCCGCCGGAATGTCCTGAACAGCCCGACGAGCGCCTTTAGATCGTGCCATGGCGAGATGGCGCGACGGATGGTCAACGGCTCGAACGTGACGTTCGCACCGCTCAGACCCGCGAGCGCAACCGGCTCGTCGCTTGCCACCAGGACGATGGTGCAAAACCGGCTCAGCTTCCCGACGTGCGGGGCCATGAACGCGGTCAGCGACAGCGGGACGGCCGCGATGAAACAGATTTTCGGCGCGTCCGGCCGTTGTTCGTTCATCGGTGCGAGACCTCCAGAAGGTCGTCGAGCCCCAACGGCATGGGCCTCGAGAGCCGGTATCCCAGGCGCGTTTCGATCTTGGTCGTCGGATACAGCGTTCTGTTGACGAGCGCGTCGATTCTCGCGGGAGTCAGCGGATGCCTGCACACCGTTCCAACCACTCGGACCGATCCGCGCACAATGGATTCAGGGATGCGGAACCGCGGGCGCCGCACGCCGCGCGCCGCAGCAATGCGCTCGACGACCTGCTCCAGCGTGCAATCGCTGGACAAATTGAAGGTCTGCGCCCGTGCGTCGGGATGCGTCGCGCACGCGACCAGGGCATCGACGACGTCATCGACATGGACGTAGTTCGTCATCGCGCCCGCCCGGCCGACGTAAATGAACCAGCCCCGCTCCACGATCGAGATCATCCCGCGCACCGACGCGCTTCGCATGCCGACCCCCACAACGTTGGCGGGACGCAGGATGGAGCATGAGAACTTCCCTTCGGCGGCCGCCCGGGTCACGAGGCGATCCGCTTCCGTCTTCGTGCGTTCATAGATGCCGACGGGACGCTCGGGACTCTTCTCGTCGATGCGGCGAGACTGGCTGGGCGTGGCGGGTGGGCCGTACGCACCAACACTACTGAGCTGCACCCAGTGAATCGGCCGGGTCGCACTGGGGCGACGTGCAACCGCATCGATCAGCCGGCCCGTACCGTTGACGTGCAGTTCGTGCATCTTCAGCGGTTCGGTGATCTGCCCGGCGCAGTGGAACACCACGTCGACTCCGTCAGCCAGCCAAGGCGTCACACCGTGGCCGGAAGCCAGATCTGCGATCGTGACGCAGACACCCGCAGCCATCGGGTGTTCCGGCCGGCGGGTGGGCGCGATGACGCGGTACCCGGAATCGACCAGCCGCGCGACGAGCCTGCTCCCAATGAACCCCGACGCACCCGTGACCAGCGCAGCCAGACCGTCGGCCATCGTGCCGGACCTCATCGGAGAGGCGTCCGAACCCCTTCCATGATCCCCTGTGCGTAACCAGTGAGGGGCCCCCACGATCGCATCCGGATGGTTTGCACCAAGGCCTCTCCCAACCACCAGATCGTCGCCATCAGCATCCCGCGGCGCGCGCCTGGCCAGTCGCGCCGCTTCTTGTAAAAGACAATCGCCTCCGCCAGCTTCCGGCGCTGACGCGCGCCGTGCGCGTCGCGGTTGACCGGCGAACCGTGGTGCTCCAAGCGCGCGCGAGGATTGATATAAAGATGGTGGCCCACGTCTCGCACTACCCGAGTCGCGAATTCCATATCCTCGAACATGAAGAACTCGTTCCGCGTATCGAAGCTCACCCGGTCGAATATTTCCCTTCGCCAGGCGGAAATGCCACCCGACAGGACATCGGAACGCACCAGCTGGTCACCGCGCTTCCCTACCCGATTGGAAAGCCGCACGCGGCGATCGTAGAAGATGCCCTGGAAGAACAGCGCGTGCGCTGCCAGGTACAGGGCCGACGCTCGTGGCGGGTTGCTGATGATGCCGCTGCATCCCCACATGTCCGAACGTTGCTCGAACCCGCGCACGATCTCGAGGATGTAGTCGTGCTCGAGGACCACATCGTCCTCCAGGAAACAAACAATGTCGGACTCAGCGCGGGCAGCGCCGACGCGCTTCGCGTCGACCAGGCCCGTAATCGCGGTATCGTGAACATAGACGAGACGAGTGGGGCTATCGGCAGCCGCGAACATGCCCGGGACGATCGCCGCGGACTGCGGACCGGGGCTTTGATCGACAACGATCAGCTCATCGGGGAGGTGCCGCTGCGCGAGAACGGAGTTGACGACGTTTCGAAGATCGTCTGGCCGATTGCGCGTCGGGATAATCGCCGATACGGTGAGTGCCATTGGTTAGAACGCCGGCGTCGCTGCGTGGGCCTGCCGCGGCGGCAAACCGCGCCGCTGCCGGCAACATCGAGGATGGCTCTGCGGACGCCGCGTTTCTCCAGGAGCCATGCGCCAGACTGGTATATTCTAATGGCCCGCTTGGCCGTCGGCCCGCGCGGCAGAACCATGAACGTTCACAGTCTTGCCCACCGCATCCCCCTGCTGATCCTCGGATCCGTGCTGCTCGTTCTTCCCGATGTCGTCGGCGCGCCCTGGGGAGGTCCTGTCGTGGTGTTTGCGACTCTGGTCGCGATCGGAGTCAGCCTCTGGATGCTCCACGCTGACACCAGACTGCGGGCCGGTCTGTGGCTGTTTGCCGCCGCCGTCGCAGCGAGTGCGATCCTCCGGCCGCCACTGGACATCGTCGGGCAGAGACATCTTGCCGGGATCGGCGTGGGAATGCTGGCGATGGCGATGATCGCCATCTGGTGCGCGCGGCGCGATGATCTCCAGAAGGCCGGAACCCTGTTTGCGCTCGCATCCATCGGTATTCTGATCGTGGGGCTGCTCGGAACGTCTGTGACCAAAGCGAAGCTGGTCCTCGGCGCCACACCCATTGTCACCGGCCGGTACTATTCATGGCTTCCTGAGCTCAAGCTGGGGCTTCCCGGACTCGAACAGAGCGGGGGCACCGTCAACCCGAACGCGCTCGGCGGCACCGCGGTGCTCGTGCTGCCGACGTGCATCGCCCTCATCGCGGCGGCTGCGGGCCGTTCGAGGTGGCGCCTGGGGGTAGGGGGCACCGCAACGATCGTGGCGGCCAGCGTCCTGATACTGAGCCGCTCGCGCAGCGCTCTGCTGGCCGCGTTACTCACCGCCGTGGTGCTCGCGGTGCGGTGGCGCCGCGGACGCCGCTGGATCGCACTGGCGCTGCTCCTCTGTGCCGCTGGCGGCGCCTATACCGTAGCGCGATCCAGCGCTGCCTCGCCCGGGCCCTTCCGGGACGGTCTTCGGTTCATGCGAAGCACGGTCTTGATTCGCACCCACATCTGGCGGGACGGCGTCAACCGCATCCGCACGTCTCCCTGGGTCGGGGTGGGTATCAACCAGTTCCACGAGGTCACGGCGGACACGAGCGCCCACTTCATCAATCCCACCAGCCACGTGGCGCACGTGCACAATACGGCGCTTCAGGTTGCGCTCGACGTGGGCCTGCCCGGCCTCGCCGGTTACGTTCTGCTGCTTGCAGCTCTCCTGGTCGCCGCAGATCGCGCCGCCCGACAGGGCGGGCCCGAGGGCCGTCTCGCGGCAGGCGCCGGTCTGTCGCTCGTCGCGGTCCACTTGTTCGGCGTCTCGGACACCATCGCGCTGGGCGCCAAGGTCGGGTTCTTCCAGTGGCTGTGCGCAGGGTTCATTCTGGCAGCGGCGCGCATCCCGTCGGGACCCTCCGGGGATCCTACGCGACCAGATTGCGGTGAGAACCGTCGACGAAGCACCGTCTGACGTTCTCCGCGGCCTTTCGTCGCAGCTCCTCATATGCCTGCGGCGAGAAGAACGCGGCATGCGGCGTCACGATAATGTCCCGTGTGGCCTCGGGCATCGTCTCCATGAGGTGCCCGAGCGCGCCGGTCGGCCGGAGCGGTTCCTCCTGCAGGACGTCGACACCAATCCCCACGACGCGGCCCCGGCGATAGGCGTCGCAGAGGTCCTCCTCGTGCACGATCGGTCCCCGGGCGGTGTTAATCAGCACGGCCGGGCGATCGGACGCACTCCAGAAGGCGCGGTCGATCATGCCGCGGGTCTCGGGCGTCAGCGGCGCGTGGATGGAAATGATGTCGCACCCGGCCAGCTCCCGAAGGGAGCGGACGCGTTCCACGCCGAGCGCCTTTTCATAGCCGTCGCCCACGTAGGGATCGAACACGGTCACGTGAAGACCGAACACGCGAGCGCGCAACGCCACCGCAGACCCAATGCGGCCCATGCCGATGAGGCCGAGCCGCTGCCCGCGAAGCCTGGCGTTGGCCCTGCCGGCCTTGAACCAGTTCCAGCCCGTCAGCGGGTCTTCCAGGACGTTCCGCCCATAGGCCCAGAGACCTCTTGCGAGCGCCAGCATGAACGCCATCGTATGATCGGCGACGTCCTCCGTGCCGTAGTCGGGGACGTTGCACACGGCGATTCCGCGCGCGCGGGCTGCGGCCAGGTCGACGTTGTCGAAACCGACCCCCGCGCGTTGAATGATTCGCGCCCGTTCCATCGTGCCGATGTCGCCGGCATTGAGCTGCCCGATGTGCCACAACAGGAGGCCGTCGCTCGCGCGCATCGCCTCCTCGCGCGTCCAGTCGGGCCCGAGAAGACGCACACGCGCCACGTCCCTGAGAACGTCCTCTTCGACCGACACCTCCCGCAGATGGTCGAGCACCGTCACCGTCAGCATGTCCACTGAACTCCTATCCCTTCTAGCGGGAGGGCTGCCGTAGCCTCCGCGTGTCGGACAACCGGCTTCGCCGTTCCCCGCGCGTCCAGCTCTCGACGAGACCCGCGAGCGCCAGCGCTATCCCCCAGCCCCACGGCGTAATCGAGCTGAGGGTGGTGATCCAGAAGCCGATCAGGCCGAGGGCGGCGCCGCGGGTTTCGACCATGCGGCTGCGCAGCCCGTCACGGACGCTCAAGACGACCAGCGCAGTCAACATGAGACCGGCGATCAACCCAGACTCTACGAAGAACGCGAAATACGAACCTGGATCGGAAAACACCTGGATCGAGGTCGGAACGCGGTCCCCGTCGAACAGGCTGCCCGGGCCGAACCCCACCAACCACCAGCGATTGAACTGATCTGCCAGGAGGCGCAACCCCCCCACCCGGGAACCGAGCGACCCGCTGCTGCTGTCGGCGGCGATGGCGTCGGCGTACGCCGTGCTGAGCGCCAGCCACAACTGCGTGCCCCCGAGGAGCAACACCAGCGCCCCCGCCACGACCATAATCAACCGGCGTCGCTCGCGGAGCGTTCCAATGGCAGCAAGATTGATCACCACCATGACGGCGAACGCGAGGATGGCCGCGCGGCTCTGGGTCGCGAATAGCGCCAGCGCGAGCAGCGCGATGTGAAATCGGTGCCACCTCGCCGACGTCCGGCCGCGCACCAGCAGGAAGCCGGCCAGGGTGCAGAGGACGCCGGCGAGCGTCAGGTTGACCGCGAATGGTCCGATCGATATCAGCGGGAGGGCGATCGACGAACCCGGAATGAGTCGGCGCAGCGACGTCGAGAAGCTCTGCGACTCCTCGCCCGACCATAGGTTGCGGACGGGAACGAGCTTGTGTTGCGTCACCATCTCCGCGACCGACCAGAGCGAGAGAAGGACGGCAACGACGGTGAGGACGCGGACGACCTGCTCGCGTCGCTTCATCCCACCGGCGAGACTGATGACCGCGAACGCAAACAGCCAGGTCGTGAGGAGGTTGCCGAGCGCCCAGACAGTGGCCCCCCTGGGCGCTTCGGACGCGGCGGCCGACACCATCTGCCAGACGCTCAGCGCCGCGAGCAAAGTCAGCGTGCGCGGCGCGCCGCGTACATCCAGGCGACCCGTCGAGGTGACCTTCACGACCAGGAGAAGGATCACCGCGAGCATCGCGAGCCGCGGAAGGTCGAGATTCGGCAGCCCGCCAGGAAGCGGCAGGCCGACTCCCTGGGGCAGCAGGATTGATCCGGCGAAGAGCGCCATCGTCAGCCGCGTCGCCGTCCGCTTGCGTCGCGACGATGTCGCAAGACGAGACTCCGCGTGTGCGGGCAACCTCACGGGCGATCCGGGATGCGCGATGGCGTCGGTGGCCATGGACAGATATATCAGGCCCGCACTGGCGCGTGCTGGACGCCCGGGCGGAACGCGCCGACCTCTTCGAGCGCGCGGAGCATGTGGGGCAGAGCGTTGTCGTCAACGAAGGCAAACGCACGGTTGACGGCCGAGATCGCCGCTCGTCGCCTCGCCTCGGCTTCCGGCGTATTCGACAGTGTCAACTGGAGCGCCGAGCGCAGTTCCGCGGCGGTGTGGGTCACGACGCACGCGTCGCCGAAGTCGTCCAGTGATGACGCGCTGAAGGCGCCGGGATTCTCGAACGCTATTGCCGCCGTGCCGAGCGCCATGGCTTCGAATGCAATGGTCGAACCCGCGACGACCATCACGTCGGACGCCGCGATGTAGTCGTAGAGCGATCCCTTCCCTGGCATCAGGCCCGCCCGCTCGTGGCCGAGCCTGGTAAACACCCAGCCGAGAAAATCGTCATCGAGCGGAAGCGTGGGATGCAGTTTCACCACGAGCCTGAACTCGCCGAGCCCGGGCAGTACTTCGGACAACGCACTGAGCAGCCCCTCGGAGTCCGTGCGCACGACCGACGTGGCGGCGAAAACGATGGGGACGTCCGCCGGCAAATCGAGCCGACGGCGCAGTTCTTCGCGCCCCGGATGTGCGGAGCGATACGCGGCGAGGTGAGGCTGACGGACGGCGCCGCACACACCAATCCGACCCGCGGGATAGCCCTGCCGCAGCAGCGCCTCGGCGCCCGCGCGTCCACTGACGATCATCCGCTGCGGCAGCGAGGGCGCCAGCGCCGTCGGTTCCGACAGGCCTCGCTCGGCCACGCCCGCGCCCAGGTGCAAAGGCAGGTAATAACGATAGATGGGCAGGTGCCAGAAGCCGATGGAGAGCGCGCGGCCGGCAACCCCGTAGCCGAGTGCATTGTCGCACGGCTGTCCTTCCGCTCGGAAAACGAGCGCCGACAGCTGTACCTGGGTTGACAGCCGTCGAAGCGCGCGGGCCAGCAGTCGGTCACGGAACAGTTCTCCAACGGTGAACGAACGCCGGATATCCGCGAGCACCAGCGGCAGAACGTCGAAGCCTGCGAATGTCGCGGACAACCGTTTCGCGCAGTCGCGGCAAAAGCGCCGCGCGCCTAGGAAGCCGCCAACCGAAAGAAGCCCGAGCGCGCTGCGGAGACCAACGAACCGCTGCAGCAGAACGCACCTCTGCTGCGCCAACGCCGTGCCGATCTCCCGTCGCCGGCGCCACAACCCCGCCAGGGATTCGGTGAGCCAGACCGCGCGCAGGACCGGAGAGTCGCGATGAGAGACGGGCAGATCCGGAAAGAATCGATCGGCCGGCTCGCCCGAATACGGTGCCGCCCACCAGTGCGGGAAGAAACTGAAGAACAGCACCGCCGTGTCGCGCGCGAGAGACGCGCGCCATCCCTCAAGGCGATCGACCGCATGGCACGCCGCGAGCTCCAGCACGTGCCGCCACGCCTGCAACCAGTACCACAGCCAGCCGCGAGGTCCGGCGGCCGTCCCGCGAGGAACGACGAGCGTGCAGGGCAAGCCCTCCTGCGGGCGCGAGAGCAGCGTTCGCAGTGCGGGATCCGACACCGCCACCCACAGCTCGCGGTGCCGTTTGACGTCGAGCACGGCACGCAGGAGGGCGAGCCCGTAGAGGCGCGCCACGAGCGGGCTGCGGGTCGCGCTCTTTTCAGAGGTCTCCAGGTACCACCACCAGTTCCCATCCGGCGAGGCCAGGGACTCGATGAGCGGTCGGCCGTCCGAGCGCAGGAGCCGCGGAATGCCCGCGACGAGAGGCACGAGGAAGTCCCGCACGGCCTCGTGGGCTGCCGGCGCCGCATCTGCCGGGTTGAGAAACACGCAGTCGCGAAGCTGGCCGAGCGCAACGCGGTGCCGCTCGCAGTACCATCGCACGTCGGCGCCGAGCACGAGCACGTCCCACGCGGCGCCCGGCGGTGCGGCCCGCGCCAGGGCAATCCATCCTCCGTCGTAGTCGTCGACGACCACGAGCCGGCGTCCGGGCTCCGGGTTGTGGTTCAACGGGTGACGCGCGCGACAGACCCTGGTGCCGATGACGCGGAGCACGGCATGGTCGTCTCGGTGAAGCCGTGCTGCCGAAGCCAGTACTCGACCTGACCGACCTGCCATTCATAGTCGATGTCGAGGCCTCCCCACTGTTCGAGCGGATGCACGCGGCGTCCCATCCACCGGAACGGAAGGTCGCCGTAGCCGGGCTCGAGACAGCGCGGCCGGCACACGAAGGCCGAGCAGTCGGCGAAATACGTATCGCCCTGTGATCCGCGATCGCAGGACACGTCCCCCCAGAAGTCGAGCGGGATGGCGGGCTCGAGGCGGCCGTCGACGATTTTCTTCGCGCGCAGCGGACTCCACATGTTGTACCGACTCACCGTGGCGGCGCAGTCAATGGTCTCGTCGCGCCGGAGCGCCTCTACGCCCTGGTCGATGATGCCCGGCGTGATCGTGGCGCCGTTGCAGAACAGCAGCACGATGCATTCGATGGACTCCCCCGCCGTATCGCGGATGGTTTCGAACCCGTGGATGAAGGCGTCCTCCGCGAGCGCCTCGTTCGTAGCGAGGTACGGGGGGCGCTCGATCAGGCGGCAGCCGAGCGAGGCCCCGAGCGCCTTCATCGCGTCGGAATCGGTCGACAGATACAAGGCACCGGGCGTCACGAGCCGGGCGTGCTGCGCCGCGAGAATCGGGTACGTCATCAAGGGCCGCCCGAGTACCGGCGACAGGTTCTTGTTCTTGAAACCGGAGCTCCCGCCCCGGCCAATCAGCAGCGCTGGAACCATTACTGCCCCCCCTGCGTACGCATCACCGGGATGCGCCGTGCCACCGTGCTCAGGCGCCCCAGCCGTTCGATCTCGATTGAGACGCGGTCGCCGTCTTCGATGATCATCGCGTTGGGAATCCCTACCGCGGTGCCGGTGCAGAGCACCGTGCCATCCGGAACCTCGTTGCAGTCACGCAGATAGAGGGTGAGCTCCTCGAGCGTTCGCTTCATGTTCGCGGTGCTCCCGTGCCCGTCATAGATCACCCGACCGACGCGTTCTATGACGCAGCGGACGGCCAGCCGGCGCGGGTCCGGGATCGTGTGCGCCGGGGCGAGCAGCGGCCCAAGCCCGCACGAGCCGGTGAAGATCTTCGCGTAGCACAAGAACAGCGGCGATTGCTTTTCGATATCCCAGGCCGTCACGTCGTTCGCGATGGTGTAGGCGACAATCGCCCCTCCGCGATCGAAGACGCACGCCAGCTCGGCTTCGACAATCGTTCCGTCGGAATCGCCCCGGACCCCGAAGAAGCCGTTGGGCCCGACCGCGTGCCGCGCGACCCCCTTGAAAAAAATCTCGGGTCGCGCACTCGAGAAGACGTAATCGTAGAGTCCTGTGACGCGTCCTTCGGCCCGCAAGTCCTCCTCGTGAAGCTCCGCAGCCCGCCGATACGATACCCCGACGCCCCAGATTTCCGGGGGTTGAAACGGCAGGCGCGCATGCGGTCGACCCTGGACGCTCGCTTCCTGGAGCAACTCGGCAAATCCGTACGGACGGAGGTTTGCCGGTGTCAGGGCCGCATGCACCTCGCGCAGCACTTCGGCGTCGTTCAACCGGCGCTCGACGATCATCGATAGCAGATCCGGGCCGGCGATCCTGGTCACGTCGAAGACCTCGTCGTCGTGAACGAACGCGGTCAGGATGCCCCTGTCCGGATCGTCGACGGACACATAGCCAGACGTCATCGGACGCCTCCGTTGACATCCACAATCGCGGCGTTCATGTAACTGGCCTCGTCCGACGCGAGAAAGAGAATGACATTGGCGATCTCGACGGGGTCCGCGATCCGCCCGAGCGGATTGCGGTCGATCACGATGGCTTCCATGGCGGGCGTCAGGACCCTGTCGAGCATCGGCGTGCGCGTCTGGCTTGGACAGACGCAGTTGACTCGGATGCCCAACGGTCCAAGCTCCGCTGCCGCGTGGCGGGTCAACCCGATGACTGCGGCCTTGGAGGTGGTGTACGCACAACCCAGGACGAGACTGCGATCCCGCCCCGCGATGGACGACACGTTGACGACCGAACCGGAGCCCCGCGCCTTCATCCCCGGCACCACCGCCTGGAGACACAAGAAGTAGCTCCGCACGTTAACGGCCATGACACGATCCCAGCTCTCCGGACTCAGTTCCTCGATCGAGGCACCTTCCGCGGTACCGGCGTTGTTCACGAGCACGTCCGGAGCGCCGAAACGCCTGCCGATCTCCTCGAACGCGCGCCGGACCTCGCCGGGATCGGACGCGTCCGCCGTCACGAACATCGCGCGGCCGTCGAAGGACCCGATCTCGTCGAGGAGCTCGGGTCGGGGCGTTCGGCTCAGATACGCAACACGTGCGCCTTCTTGGGCGAACCGGCGCGCCGTGACGCGCCCGATCCCCTTGCCGGCCCCGGTCACCACGCAGACGCGATCAGCGAACCTCATGCGCCGGCCACGAGCTTGACGACGTCGATCACGCGGTTCCCGTATCCCCACTCGTTGTCGTACCACGTCACGAGCTTCGCGAAGCGGCCGTTGATGACCCGCGTCCGCCGGCCGTCGACGATCGACGACTGCTCGGTGCCGCGGTAATCGATCGACACGAGATGTTCGGTTTCGAATCCGAATAACCGGGGCGCGCGGCGCGCGGCCGCCGCGAAGTAGCCGTTGAGATCTTCCACCGTTGCATCGCGGCGGAGCACCACCACCAGATCGGAGGCCGATACGATGTGGGTCGGCACCCGGAAGGAAATCGCCTCGAGCTTGCCCTCGAGCTGTGGCAGAACCGCGAGTGTCGCGCGGCCGGCGGTGGTGTCCTTCGGAATCAGGCTGAGACTGCTGCTACGCCCGAGACCATAATCGCTCCAGGCGTGTCCGGGGCTCGCCACCGAGCTGACGGGGCCGTCCAGCAGGTTCTGGTACGAGAGCCATGGGTGCAGCGTGGTCACGTGGACGGCCTCCAGGCCCCACTCGCGATCGAGCTCGTGGAGCACCGGCGCAATCGCATTCGTGTCACAGATGCTAGTACTGATCACGCGGTGGCGCGCAGCATCGAAGTCCTTCTCGTTGACCCCCATGACGACCGTCACGTCGACCGAGCGGTGCGCGTTGGTCACCACCACGCGCGGCACGCCACGCCGGGTGAGCTCGTGCGCGGCGACGGCATTGGCATCGACGCCCGTCGCCTCGATGACCACGTCAACGTCGTGCGCCTGCCATGGCACATCCAGGATGGAGCGCGACGAATGAAAGGCGACGCGCCTGCCTGCGATCAGCAGTTCCCGCTTCTCGACATCCGCCTCGACGGCATGACCAAACCGTCCATGCAGCGAATCGTACGTCAGGAGATACCGGAAGTTGTGAATGTCGGGATCGAGTTCGTTCACCACAACGATGTCGAGGTCGGGATGCCCCTCCGCGATGCGCGTGATCGCGCGCCCGATGCGCCCGAATCCGTTCAGTCCCACTCTGATCATTGCTGCCGTCCTCCGGGGCCTCGAGACCGCGAACTTGTTCCTCTTGTGTCAGGCAGACTGACCGCCGCTATCATCCTGCGAACCCTGCGAGAGCTCAACGCTCGTGCCGCTCTGTGGAATCACAAGACCCCTTCAGGAACGCCGGCAGATCGGCGAAGCAGTCGACAGCCGGGCCGGCGTATCCGTCCCGCGGCCCGTAGCCCCACCCGGCGAGACACGTCGTCACACCCGTAGCCCGAGCATCGCTCAAATGGAGCGCGTTGTCGTCGACGAAGACCACATCGCGGGGATCCGCGCCATGCCGCGTGCAGATGGTCCGCAGCGCATCCGGCTTTGTCATTTCGCCACGCGCAAAGATACCGCTGGCCACGAGCGAATGGGCCGACAGAATCGCCTCGACAGCCGCGCGATCCTTCGTCGTGACAATGTAGCGCGGCCACGCGAGCAGCGCCGGCCATGTGTCCACGACGCCCGGATAGAGGGGATTGAGCGCAAGCCAGTCCGCAGGCGCGGCCTCGCGGAAGGCGTCGCGGGCAGCGTGGAACGCGTGTTCGAACGCCCGCACGCCCTCCCGATGACTGGCCTCCAGCGCTTCGAACTCACGAGGCGAGAGCCGTATTCCGGGGAAGCCCGTGATCCACTCCCAGAGCAGGTAGTAATGGCCCGACGGACGAACGAATCCCCGCCTGGCGTGGAACTCCCGGCGAAAGGTCTCGGGAACCTCTGTGGGGAGCGGGGAGGAAGGACGCAGGGAGCGATACGCCCGATAGCTCGTCAGCAGGCATTCGTCGATGCTGTCGCAAATGACTCCGTCGAAATCGATGGCAACGACCATCAGGCTACCAACTGGCTCCTTCAGCACCGCGAGCGGCGGACTCGCCGAATGGAACCACCGGTGACAGGTGTGCGGACAGCCACCGTTCCAGCTCGGCGCGGCCGGTGACGATCGGGACGCCGTGCGCCGCCCGGTCGTCCTTCTGAACGATCCCGTGCGGGTCATAGAAGATGGATGGCTTCCCGACGTGGCGGCCAAGCAGGGCGGTCGACGTGAACGGCATGGAGATGACGACCTCGGATCGCTCGATGATACACAGCGCCGACACGTCGGGGGCAATCGCCATGAAGGCGTCGGAGTTGCCCAGCCGTCCGAGCAGCGCGGCATAACGGGGATGGAGCCTCTCGCCGATGTCGCGCTTGCGCTTGTGAACGATCCCCCCCCAGTCCTCTCGCGACACTGTGAATGTCTTCAAGAAAGGCATTTGCGGTATGCGGTGTGTAGTACTCCACCGGTTCGCCGACGACTGAATAGTGGGAAGCACGCTTTGGTTGAACATCGAATACCGCGACAGTGCGAGGTGGCACAGCCGGGACGTACCGATCACTGCCCTGGAACCAGATCGGACCAACGACGCGCACATTGGCAGCAATGCCAACCGCCTGACGGACGAAGTCGGCCTGCCATTCGTCCCAGACGAGATACAGCGGCCAGTTCATGGCTTGCCAGCAGTTGGCCTGCGCCGGATAGCCTTCCGGCCGCTTGAAGGATTCACAATTGGTCGAATAGAAATAGAAGGCGATCCTGGCCCCCTGCCGCTCGGCGTCGTACGTCCACAGCGGCCGGTAAATCCATCCCGAATTGTGAAACAGGTAGTCTCGCGCGAGCACGGCAGGGGGGTGCATGCGCACGAGCGCTGCGACCGCGGCTTCACTCAACAGGACGGCGTGCCACCAGCGGCCTCGCAGGAGGTCCAGTGCGGCAAGCACGCTCGCCGCGACCCCCCCAAACCCGCATAGCGGAGGAGCATCGCGGGTCCCGACGGGGGAGGCACAGCAGACCCCACCTGAAGCACCGGCGTTCCGTTCACATGGGTGGGAGCCACCCCCTTCACCCGGTGACAAAGCGAGTCGAGGTCGGGAATCCGTCCTGACCACCGCGCGTACCACGTCGCGATGTCGTGGCTGCACCCGTCGGAGCCTGACAGTGGGAGATTTTTCGAGGTGAGATTCTCGAAAAACGCATACCGTCCCAGCGCCGGAGCGGCACGGCGGTAAGTTCGCTCGATTCCCTGCCACACCGTCCTCGCTATCGTAAGGACCCCGTAACCCCAGAGAAGGATTACGTAACCCTGCCACATGAGCGCCGACCGATATCCCGCGACCCGGACGCCGCGTTCGGTCAGCGCCTGGCGCCATTCCGCGGGCAACGGGTGGACGACATCGCCCTTCGGGTCGGACGCCGCCAGTAGCACGGCGCGGTTCAACGTCAGCTGCGCAACCCGAATCAGGAGATACTGGCGGACGATCTGCTCACCGTGCGCGATGCCGGCCCCGAACATCAAACGCGACGCACGCTGATCGCCACACCGGAGGCGAGTGTTCGCCAGCAGATCTCTGATCTGTGCGGGCGCGCCGAGCTGACCTCGGCGTTTCAGCGCGCGGTGCCCCCGCATAATCTGCCGCACACGCCGGCGGCCTCGGCGCCGGAAAAACTCTGAAAAGACCGGAATGATCATGGGTACTTTGCGGCGACTTCAGTCCACACCGGCCAGCGTCCGGCGGCGCCACAGGAGATCACGGACCATTCGAAGGCCATTGCGCCGAGAGATACGCAAAGCGGTCCTGGATCCGGTCCCGCGCCTCGGCGTAGAACCGCATGCTGTGCGCGAAGTACGCGCTCGACATCCGCGCCTTTTCGGCGATGCCGGCAGGGGTAATCAGGTACTTCACCCGATTCGGTCGGATGTGGATCATCCGCACCAATCCCTTCCGTACGAGCCGCTTCAGCAGCAGGTTCGTCAGCCCCAACGCGATCCCGGCCTGCCGCGCGAGGGAGCGCTGTGAAACGCCATTACCGGCCTCGACCTCCGCCAGCAGACGGCGGGTGTGGTGGTCGCGTGCCGGTTCGGCAGACACTCCGTGCCCGTCAGTCACAGTGTGCCCTTTGCTCAAGCTGCATGAGATGAATGAGTTGCAGGGTAAGCGTTCATCCCGTGAACGCCAGAACATTCTCTCGCGTGGAGGAAGCCCTGTCAAGCTCTCGTCTTTCCGAGGGTGCAATCGAAAGTGCGAGTCAGTTTACGCGGCTTGCTGATTGACCTGGCTCCAGTACACCTCCCACTCGCGGTTGGCCCGTACGACACGCAGGGCGAGCCTGTGCTCCAGGGTGTCGAGCGTCCACCACGCCCCCGCCCGCTTGAGGCGGCTCTGAATGATGGACCGATGGGCGCTCTCGATCTCGCCCGAGCCGATCGGGAGCCCTGCCGCCAGGGCCCCTTGGTCATCCAATGACCCGGTCCGGTTCGAGAGATAGCGGGCGCAGGCGCGGACCGGCGCGTCCTCCTCCGCCACGCAGGCCGGTTCCACGGACGGGCGGAGCGTGTCCAGCACCTCGGGCCACCGATTGGCTTTCAGCCACGTCTTCTTCTCCTCCATCCAGGCGACTTTCTCGGGGCCGGCGACCACGTCAGCCGCCGCCGCGAGGTACTCGCACAGATGGTAAACATCGACCAGATACGTGGCCTGCGTGCCGAACGTGCGCTCGACGTGATCGGTCATCTACGGGGGGCCCCATCGCCCACCCCAGGGACGCGGGTCTGGTGGCCGGCCCCCGCCGCCAGGGCGCACTCCCACAACTGCGCGCCGGCCGCGTCCACGCTCCCCATCGTGGCGCCAACGCGGGGCGTCACCGAGCCCGGTGCATGCGCGAGACACAGCCGGGCCTCCGTCCAACTCAACTGCCGGGTCTTCCGGCGATCCTGCGGCGCGTCGCCCGCCCCGGGCGCGGCCGTCTCCACCCGCGGCACCATGCTCCCGTCCAGCTCGGCAATTAAGCAGCCGACGCCCGGCGTCTCCGGCCACGGACTCTCCTGGGGCTGGTGGGCGCGCATCGCCGCCCCATGGTGTTCCGTGATCACGCGGACGGTGTGCACCGGCACGTCAATCCCGTCGTGCTCACGCCGCGTGGCCGCCGCCTCCGCAAACGGCCCATCCGCTCCACAATCGGTGAGGGCCCGTTGCCGCGCCCCCGAGCACCCGCGGCAGACCACCTCGGCCGATGTCGAAAACGGCCGCAGCTCCGGCCCCCGCCGGCCCCGCGTGACGATCGTCTCCGTGACCGTGATTGGGCCGAGCCGCGTGTACCAGTAGAGCGTTTTTTTTCTTCCGATTCACCCCAGGCGTCGCCTGGCACTCGGCGTCCTTGTGCTGCTGCTGCCGGTGGGCCCAACGCTGCAGGACGTCGTTGCCCAACTCCCGCATGGCGTCGATGACCCGTGGCTCGGCGACGGCCGCTTTCTCCACCTCCCCGCCCGCGTTCTCGATGAGGCGCAGCATCGTTTCGACCTTCGCTCGCAGCTCCGGGTACGCCTTCAGCCTGGCTTCCACACTCTGGGGGCCGAGAGAAGACGCCTCGACCTCTGAAAACCGCTC
>JBCKZS010000029.1:0-34493 GCA_038918905.1 Vicinamibacterales bacterium | reverse complement strand
GACGGTGGTCGTGGACCGCGGCATGGCCTTCGACGAACCACCTCAAGCAGATCCAGGATCGTCACGGCCACGACATCGTAGCGAGCCGGCAAGGCGAGCGCCACGCACACCTCGAGGCGTTCGAAGACACGGCGGGCTGGGCGGCGATCATTCGCCCGCCCTCGCCCAGCAACCCGGCGCAGAAGAAGACCAGCGTGCTGGTCAAGCGAACGCTCGTGGGCGAGGAGGTCCATATCCTGTGCAAGAGCGACGGACGCGAAGAGAAGGATCGGGCGATTCGCGAGACGCACGAGCCGCGGTGGCTCGTGGATCTCAAGACGCTGAAGGCACGCCTCGCCAAGGGGAGGCTCAAGGACGAAACGAAGGTGCATCAGGCCATCGGTCGGCTCAAGGAGCGATACCCTCGCGTCGCCCGGTACTATGAGATCGGCGACGAGGCCTCGTCGGCATCGCTCACCTGGGAAGAGAACGCCGAGAAGAAGCCGGTCGCGAAACAGCTCGATGGCGGCGACCTCCTCAAGACCGACCGCAAGGATCTGACCGACGAGGACATCTGGCGGACCTACATGCGGCTCACGAGGGTCGAGTCGGCCTTCCGCGCGATGAAAAGTCCGCTGGCTGAGCGACCGATCTTCCACCAGCTGAAGCACCGCGTGCAGGCGCACATCTTCCTGTGCGTCCTGGCCTACCACCTGCTCGTGTCGATCGAGAAGATGTGCCTCGACGCGGGCCTCCACACCTCGTGGGCGACGCGGCGCGAGGCACTCAGCACGCACCACGTGGTGACGGTGGTGCTGCCCGCGAGCCACGGCGAGGTGTTGCGGATCCGCAAGGGATCGACGCCGGAGCCGCCGCACAAGGCCATCGACGAGACCTGCCTACCGCAGGCAGGCCCTGCGCATTCCCTCAGAGGTCATGAAGCCGCTGAAGCGCTGGGTGCGATCGATATAGTCACTGAAGCCGACGCGAACCCCGCGAAAACACAGGAGCCACGGTGACGGACATTGGAAGTTGGGCTAAAAGGGACGTGTACGAAGTGTGACGCTGTGGTACGGACCAGGGCATCTGGAGGAGGCCATGACCGAGCCCGCGCCGACGTCGATCACGACCTCTTTCAAGGCCCTGCCCGATCCGCGAGGGAAACGGACGCGGCGCCACGCCCGGCACGACATCGTGGTCAGCGCGCGGTGTGCCGCCCTCGGCGGGGCGGATGACTGGGGGGCCCTGGCGCAGTTCGGGCGGGCCACGCCGGCGTGGGTCGAGCGCGTGCTGCCCGTGCCTCACGGCCTTCCGTCGCAGGACACCGTTGGCCGCGTCTTCGCCGCGCTGGACCCCGCGGCCTTCACGACGGCCTGCCTGGCGTGGGTCCGCACGCTGGCGGCGGTCCTGCCCGGCGACGGCATCGCGATCGACGGCACCACGCGGCGCCAAACGGTCGAGACGGTGGCGGACAAGGCCGCGATCCACAGGGTGCGCGCGTGGGCCTCGGCGCACGGCCTGTGTCTCGGCCAGGTCACGACCGACGCGAAGTCCAACGCGATCACGGCGAGTCCCCAGGGGCTCGAGGTCTTGGCGCTGACCGGCCGCCTCGTGCCCATCGACGCCAGGGGCGGTCAGACCGACATCGCCCGGACCATCCATGCGAAAGGGGGGAGACGACGGCCTGCGCCTCAAGGGCCACCACGGCCTCCTGCACGACGACATCAACATCTTCGTCGAGGCCGCGCGCGGCCACGCCTTCCACGGGGGGCCCCCTCGCCCGGCGCAGCCCGTCGACGGCGACCACGGCCGCCTTGAAGTCCGGCGCAGCTGGGCGACCGAGGACCTCGCCTGGCTGGCCGACCGCGACTGCTGGGCCGGCCTGCGCACGGGGGTCCGCGTCGAATCCGAACGCACGGTCCGGGATCACACGACCGGCGAGCGGCGAGACGTCCTCAGCCGCCTGCCCGCCGACGCGGCTCGCCTCGCCTCCGTCATCCGCAGCCACGGGGCCATCGAACACAGCCGGCAGTGGGTGCTCGATGTCGCCCTGCCCCAAGACCGGACCCGCCTCCGCACCGGCCACGCGCCCGACCCTCTCGCCGTCCTGCACCACCTCGCGCTGACTCTCCGGAAGCAGGAACGCTCCAAGACGCTCGGGATCAAGACCACGCGGCTCGCCGCCGGCTGGGATCATGACGACTGACTCCGCGTCCTCAGAGCACCGGAAATTTAGATGCGATTGCCCTGCCGGGGGGTGCCATCGGCGGGTGCCCGGGCGCCCGGCCCGCGGATCCGAGGGGATCCGGCCGCGGCGCTGTTGCTTCGCCCCGGCCACCAGGCGCGTACTTAACTACTCGGCGACTTGATGCGTAGCACCGTGGTGCCGACGCCGTTCCTCAATCCGGCGCGCAAGACGCAGACGCCGCCGGCGTAGTCCCGCCGCAGCGTTACTTCCCCAGGGCCGCGACGATGAAGCGGTCGAAGGCGTAGAGGAAATCCTCACGCGCGGAGTACGGGCCCGGGAGGAAGGGCGCCATGATACAACTCACTGCCAGCGATGACACCTCCACCCTCCGCTCCGTCGGCCCTCAAACGAGAACTGGGCAAATGGGACCTGACGGCCATCGGCGTCAACCAGGTCATCGGGGGCGCGGTGTTCCTGATGCCGGCGTTGCTCATGGCACAGATTGGCGCCTGGAGCGCGATCGCGGTCGCGCTCGTCGGCGTGCTGGCGCTGATGATTGCGCTCAACTTTGCCGAAGCCGGCAGCCGGTTTGACGGCACCGGCGGCGCGTACCTCTACACCCGCGCAGCCTTTGGCCGGTTCGTCAGCTTCGAAGTCGGCTGGATGATGTGGGTGACCCGCGTCACCAGTTGGGCGTCGGTCGTGAACGGCCTGACCGGCGCGCTCGGCTACTACTGGCCGGAGCTGCGCGCCGACCAGCCAGGGCTGGCGCGTGAGATGGTTATCACAGGCGTGATTCTGGCGATCATGGCCATCAACGTGCGCGGCATCCGTCAAAGCGCGTGGGTGGTGAACGCGCTGACGATCGGCAAGCTCACGCCGCTCGTCATTTTTATCCTGCTCGGACTGCCGTACGTCACCTTCGACGTGCTGCGTCCCGAGGTGTCGCTGACGTGGAGCCAGATTTCGGCGTCGTCGCTCTATCTGATCTTTGCGTATGGCGGATACGAGGTCGTCGGCGTTCCGGCCGGCGAAACAAAGGATCCGAAGCGCGCCGTGCCCTTCGCCATGATCATGACCATCGTCATCGTCGCCATCGTGATGACGCTGGTGCAGATCGTCGCCATGGGGACGCTGCCGAATCTGGAGGCCTCGCGCACGCCGCTGGCGGACGCGTCGCTGCTGTTTATTGGCGTGTGGGGCGCGCTGCTGATGACCACCGGTGGCGCCGTCTCGATGACGGGGAACAACGTGGGTCAGGCGCTGTCGGGATCGCGCAATTTGTACGCGCTGGCGGAGCAGGGCGACCTGCCGGCGGCGTTCGGACGCGTGCATCCGCGCTTCAGGACACCGGCGGTCGCCATCGTGGTGACGTCCCTGGTGGCGCTGGCGCTGGCGCTGTCGGGGAACTTCGCGACGCTGGCCGCCAGCAGCGCGGTCAGCCGGCTGCTGGTGTACGCCGGCACGTGTGCCTCCGTGCTGGCGCTGCGGCGCAAGGGACCGGCGTCGTTCACGATTCCTGGCGGACCCATTGTGCCGATGGTCGCGCTGTGCATCTCCGTGGCAATCTTGTTTGGGGCCACGCCGATCCAGCGGCAGGTGGGCGTGATCGCGTTGGTGGTGGGCGCGGCGTTATACGGGATCGCGCGGCTGAGAGAACGGAGGGACGCATGAAAATGTTCGCAGGAGTGATCGTGATGGGGCTTGTCGGTGGCGGGCTGGCTCCGGCAATCGCGTCGGCACAAATGGTGATCGTCGTGCGCCATGCCGAACGCGCGGATGCAGGCGCCGCAGCCGGAAACACGATGACCGCGAGCCCCGATCCGGAGTTGTCCGAGGCTGGCAAATCGCGCGCCCGGACGCTCGCGGCCATGCTGGCCGACGCGGGTGTGACGACGATCTATACGACGGAGTTCAGACGCACACGAGACACTGCTGCGCCCCTGGCCGACGCCCTGAAAATCAGCTCGGAGGTGATTTCCTCGCGCGACCTGGACGGGCTCGTCGCGAAGCTCAAGAGCCACAAGGGCGGCGCCGTGCTGGTGGTGGGACATTCGAACACCGTGCCCGCCATTGTGAAGGCGCTCGGCGGACCGGCCGTGACGATTGCGGACACCGAGTACAACAACCTGTTTTTTGTGGCGGCGAACGGCACGACCACGCGGATTCGGTTCACGCCGTGACGCCGCGTCCGTACGGCTGGCCGGCGCGGCTGAAGCCACGCCCTACGTCCGGCCGGGTCAGGTACGCAGGGCGTGGCGTTGGCCGCGCCGGCCTGATCGTGACAGGCGTCCTCACGCTGCTGTCCGCGACCGGGTGCGCGATCCTTCCACGAGAGCCGGTGGCCACACCGAACGCGCCAACCCTGGCGCGGCTGTGGGACGCCGAGCACGTGTCGTCCCCCGTCTCCCCACTGGTCGATCACGCGGAGGTGAAGACGCGCGTGACGGCTCTGGCGGCCGGCGCGGGTGACCTGTTCCGTGTGCGCGAAGTGGGACGGTCGGTGGAACGACGCGAGATCTGGACCGTGTCGTTCGGCCGTGGCCCGTTTGTCGTGCTGATGTGGTCGCAGATGCACGGCGACGAACCGACCGCCACGTCAGCACTGTTTGACCTGTACGAGTACGTGCGGCTGCACGAGCAGGAGCCGGCCGTGCAGCAGATGCTCGCGGCACTGACGGTGCACACCGTGCCGATGCTGAATCCTGACGGAGCCGAGCGGTTTCAGCGGCGCAACGCGCAGGGCATCGACATCAACCGTGATGCGTTGCTGCTGCAGACGCCCGAAGGACGACTCCTCAAAGAGCTTCGCGACACCGTGAATCCGGGTGTCGGGTTCAATCTGCACAATCAGGGGTGGCGGACCACGGTCGGGACGCCACCGAAGGGGGCCGCCATTTCGTTGCTGTCGGTGGCGTTTGACGAGGCGCGGTCGATGAGCGAGGGCCGCCTGCTGACGAAACGGCTGGGCGCGGTCGTCCGTGACGCGCTGGAGCCGTTTGCCCTCGGTCGCATCGGACGGTACGACGACAGCTTCGAAGTGCGGGCGTTCGGCGACAACCTCACGGTGTGGGGCACGCCGGTGCTGTTGATCGAGACAGGGCCGTGGCCTGAGTCGAATCCGGATCCGATGCTGGTGCGCCTGAACTACATTGCCCTGGTGCGCTCGCTGCACGCCCTCGCCGACGGATCCGTGCACCAGGCCGATCCGGCGCGTTACGACTCGCTGCCCGAGAACCAGTCCGGCGGGTTCCACACCGTGATCCGCAACGTCACCATCGAGCCCGGGACCGGCGTCCCACGGTTCACCGGCGACGTGGGCCTGGTCGCCAATCGCCGTGTCCGGATCGAAGACGGCCGGCGCGTGGTGCGCTTGCAGATCAACATCGAGGACATCGGCGACCTGCGCAACGCCGGCGGGTTGTTCGAGGTGGATGGGGCGGGCAAGATCCTGGCACCGGCGGTGCCAGGTGCGCAGGTCGGCGCCGAGGTGACGCTGCCCGAGTCCGGTTTCCCGTCAGCCATCACGACAGGCGCGCCAGCGAGTCTGATGCTCCTGTCGCCGCTGCCCGGCCTGCCCGGCGGCCGCTACCGGGTCGATCGTGTCTTTCTCGAAGGGGGACCATGCGGATCGCGGTGATTGGGGCGGGGGCGGTGGGGGGGTACTACGGAGCGTTGCTGTCGCGGGCGGGCGCAGACGTGAGTTTCGTGGCCAGGGGCGCGCACCGGGATGCGATTCGTGCGAGCGGCCTCCGCATCATCGGCGTCCAGGGCGACTTCACCGTCAAGGTCGCTGCTCAAGACGACCCCGCCCGCATCGGCCCCGTTGATGTCGTCATCGTCGCCGTCAAAACCTACGACAACGACACCGCGTTCCCACTCGTGAAGCCCCTGATGGGGCCGGGCACGGCCGTGCTCACGCTGCAGAACGGCGTCGACAGCGCCGAGGATCTCGCGCGCGTGGTCGGGCAGGAGGCCGTCATCGCGGGGCCCACCTACATCGCCACCGCGATCGATGCGCCGGGCGTGATCCGTCAGACCGGCAGTCATCGACGCATCGTGTTTGGCGAGGTGTTCAACCCGGGGACCGAGGTGTCGCCACGCGTGCGCGCGCTGGCTGATCTGATGCTGAAGGCAGATATCCACGCCGAGCCCGTGGCCGACGCCCGCATTCCGCTCTGGGAAAAGTTCATCTACCTCGCGCCGTTCGCCGCGTTCACCGGCGCCGCCCGGTTGCCGATCGGTCCCATCTGGAGCGACGAGGAATCCCGCGCGGCCTTCATGACCGCGGTCGCCGAGGTCGAACGTGTCGCCCGGGCGTCCGGCATCAACGTCGCGGCTGAGGTGGCGGACAAGGTCGCCACCTACACCGGCGGCATTCCATCGACGACGCGGTCATCGCTGCTGATCGACTTGTCGGCCGGCAAACGCATCGAAGTGGAATCACTGCCCGGCTCGGTCGTGCGCCGCGGCCGCGCGGCCGGCGTTGACACACCGATGATGCGGGCGCTGTACGCCGTTCTGAGACCCTGGGCGATGGGGCAGTGACCATCGTCCTCATCACCTTCCTGGCCGGCATCGGGGCCGGAAGCCTGGGCGCGCTGCTCGGGCTGGGCGGCGGGATATTTCTCGTGCCCATCCTGAACATCGCCCTCGGCGTGCCGCTCGCGCCTGCGATGGCGATCAGCCTCATCACGGTTATCGCGACATCAAACTTCGTCTCGCTGGCCTCGGCCGGCCGCAAATTCGCCAACGTGCGCCTGGCGATGGTGCTGCAAACGGTGTCCGCCATCGGAGCGATTGCCGGCACGTACGTGCTCGACTACATCTCCCTTCGAACGCGCGAACAGATCTTCGGCGGCACGGCCATCCTTGTCGCGGCCGTGATGGTCTCGCGGCTGAACCAACGCAACGTGCTGCCGGAGACCGTCGATGCTGTGGGGGTTCTGGGTGGCCGGCTCGAAGATCACGACACCGGCCGGGTGGTGTCGTACCGCCTCAGGCGCCTGCCGCTGGCCGCCGGCGTCGCTGGCGTCGCCGGCGTGATTTCGACGCTCACCGGTGTTGGCGGCGGTGTCCTGGTCGTGCCCGTTCTCAACGCGTGGTGCGGCGTGCCCATGCGTGTGGCTGCGGCCACCAGCGCGGTCATTCTCGGCGTGACGGCGATTCCGGGTGTGGTCGACAGCTACGCCCGCGGCCATTTGACGATGCCGATGTTGGCGGCCAGCGCGGTGCTCGGCGTGCTCGCCGGCTCGCGCGGCGGATTCTGGATCGGCTCACGGGTCAAGGTCCGCTCGCTGAAAATCCTCATGGCGGTTGTGCTCACGATCGTCGCCGCCGAGTACCTGTTCTTCAAATGACGACTCCGGCGACCTCTCCTTCGCGTCTGAGACAAGCCCTGCGAGTGGTGCTGATGGCGACGTCTGCCTCGCTGGCCATGGGCCTGACGCTGTCGTTCCTTGTGTCAGGGCCCGCCGCGCAGGCGGCCGAAGCGCTGGTGTGGACCGGCCTCGCGATGCTGGTCGCCATTCCGGTGCTGAACGTCGTCGGCGTCCTGATTGACGAATGGCGTCGCCGTGAGTGGCGCTTCGCGGCCGCGGCGATTGCGGTGCTGCTGTTGCTGGCCTATACCATCGCCGACAAGATCGGCCGGTAGTTGTGATCGGCGCGGCTCAAGCCGCGCCCTTGTACGGGTTTACCGCAGGTTCTCGTCGTCACCGAACTCTTCGGGACTGGACGGGATGTGGTTGAGGCCCGCGGCCGCCTCGCGCAGACGTTCGTCGGCAACGTTCCGCATGCGTTCGAGCAAGCCGGAGATGCGCTCGGTCTGCCGGGCCACCACCTGAATTTCTGTGTCTGCCCCGGGGTGCAGTTTCCGCAGGATGCCGCACTGTCCGGCGATCACCTGCAACCCGTTGTTGATGTCGGTCGCGATGGCGAGCGTCATCTCGGCCGTCGTCTCCATCGTCCTGAACCGGTCGAGCGCGAGGTACTGGTGCTGCACGACGTAGGCGAAGGCCAGGACCTCGGCCAGCGGCTGCAGGACGTCGCGGTGTGACCGGTCGAACGCCGCCTTGCCGCGCGAGATCACCGTCAGCGCGCCAATCGCCCGGTTGCGCGAGATGAGCGGCAGGATCAGCAACGAGTGAAACCCCTGCGACGCGAGCACGCCCGCGTCGTGAAAGTCGGACGCGAACGCGTCCGTGTCTTCGACCAGGACCGGTTCACACGTGCGGATGACCTGGCCGAAGATGCTGCGCTCAAGGCTGAACTGCAACTCCGCACGTGGCCGCCGGCGTCGTTCGGGTTCGCTGACGCGCGAGCTGTAGACCTCGAGCGACTGGCCGTCGTCTTTGACCAGCGCCAGGCCGAGGCGGTCGCACACGATGAGCTTGCCGATCCGCCGCGCCAGCGCCTGAAACGCGAGCCCGACGTCCTTTGACTGGCCGGCGGTCGTCAGCATTTCGTTGAGGGCGCCGAGCTACTCGACTTCAGACAGCGTGGCGTCGTGCTGATCGGTGCGGTGCCGCAGTTCGGAACGAAGGCGGCCGATCGAACGTGCGGCGACCATCGCCAGTACGAAGATGGCCGCCCAGGCCACGAGCAGGTGCAGGGCCGTGGCCTGGCCCGTCGTGAACCAGCCGCGACCGGCTCCGGCCCACACCACCAGTTGCAGCAGGGCGGTTGCCGCGACCGTGGTCGAGAGGATGCGCGGATGATTCATTCGTTGTTGAGTTTGTACGCGTCGGCGACCGGACGCAACGGGCGATCGAACCACATCGGGCGCCGGGTGCCGTCAGGGCCAGGGGCCGGGCGGGTCTTGGCCATCCACTCCAGATACCGCTCGTGAGACTTCGCGGTGTCCACCATCACGTCGCCATACGCATCGTCTGGCCCCGCTTTTTCAAGACGCACCCGCTGGTGCCAGCAGTGCATGCCGCTGACCGGGTCGGGCTGCACGGGAAACGTCAGGTTCTGGTGCACACCCACCTCGGTCCACCAGACACGACCGCTGTCGGGGTCGTGGCTGGCAAACGGCTTCGCGCCGTGGACCTGCCGCATCTCGAATTTACCGGCACCCGGCCGCGTGATGCGCACGAGCGCCGAGGCGTTGCGCGAGCCGCCCTTGTCTTCGTCCAGCCGCCAGCGGCCCAGATGGTGCGACATGGCGATCACGCCAGGACGGATCCCTTCCGTCACCCAGGCGCGTGTGACGAAGAACCCGATGCCGGTGTGCACCTTCACGAGATCGCCCGTGGCGATGTTCAGTCGAGCCGCGTCGCCGGTGGCCATCCAGAGTGGGTTGTTGTGCGAGATCTCGTACAGCCACTTCACGGGCGACCGCGTGTGGATGAGCGTGGGCAGCCGGAAGTTCGGCAGCAGGTCGAACTCGTTTTCGGACCGGTTCAGATCGCGCCAGTAGACGTGGCCCGGGACGTAGCGCGGGATGGCGTGTTCCGGCCAGCCCCACTCGGCGAGCGTGGTGGAGTAAAACTCCAGTTTGCGCGACGGCGTGTTGAACCCCGCGACGCGCTGCCCGTCGATCTCCACGCCGCCCGTGTCCACGGGTTGCTCGTGCGCGCGGCTGTAGGCGACCTCGTCCACCTGGAACACGCCGTACTTCCGCATGTACTGCAGCGGCGTCAGGTCTTCCTTCTTTGCCGCTTCGGGGAGTCCGGGCACCGAGTGCTCGAACATCCACCCGTAGTAGTCGTCCATCGTGACCTTTTCGCCGGGTCGATACGGCGATTCGAAGTACTTGCGAATGCCGAGCGAGCCGTCGGGATCGATCTTCCACGAGAGGGCGACCCAGAACTCCGACTCCTCCCACACCTCGCCCGGGTTCGATTCGTGCGTGAGGGCGACCGGCGTTCCCCTCTTCTCGAGCGCCACACGCTTCACCGGCTGGCGGAAGCCCAGCCATCGTCCGGCGTGCGTCTCCTGGCTCATCGTGTCGTGGCGTTCGGTGCCGAGGCCCATCGGCAGGATGTAGTCCGCGAACCACGCCGTCTCGCTCCAGATCGGCGTGAGCGCGACGTGCAGTCCAATCTTGGACTCATCTTCGAGCACTTCCATCCACGTGAACCCGTCGGGATTGGTCCAGAGCGGGTTGTAGACACGCGTGAAGTACACATCCAGCTTGCCGCGGCCCTCTTTGAGGAAGTGGGGCAGCAGGAAACTCATCTCGAAGAACGCGAGCGGGAACTCCTTCGGGAACAACAACTCGTTCCAGTAGTCCGGCGCCGGCGGCGGATTCGGGTGTTTCGGCACGAACTTGTTGGTCGCGTGCAGGTTCACGCCGCCCGTCTCACCGATGGCTCCCGTGAGCACCACGAGCAGGTACAGACAGCGTGTGATCTGCCAGCCCCAGAGGTGTCCCGCGGCCGCCGCCCGCCAACTGTGCGTCGAGAATGCCGTGCCCGCCGCCGCAATCGCCTCCGCCGCCGCCACAATCTTGTGCGCCGGCACTCCGGTTTCAATTTCCGCGTACTCCGGCGTGAACAGTTCGTACTCCTGCTTGACAGCGTCTTCAAACGACTCAAACGTCACCGGCAGGTCCGGCCGGCACGCGCGCAGATACGCTTCCCAGTTCACCCAGCGCCGCACGAACGGCCGGTTGTACTTGCCCGTGTCGAGCAGGTGCCGCGCGATCGCCAGCAGCAGCGCGGCCTCGGTGCCAGGGTTGGCGGGCATCCAGACGTCGGCCTTGGCCGACGTGTTCGACAGCCGCGGGTCGATCACAATGAGCTGGCCGCCCTTGCTCTGGCCCTCGATGATGCGTTGCGCGTGCGGGTTGAAGTAGTGTCCCGACTCCAGGTGCGACGACAACAGCAGGATCGTCTTCGCGTTCGCGTAATCGGGCGACGGCCGATCCGCGCCCGTCCACAGGAAGTGGCCCAACCGCGCCGACGAGGAGCACACGTTGGTGTGGCTGTTGTGGCCGTCGAGGCCCCACGCCTGCAGCACGCGGGTGACGTAGCCGTCCTCGCCTGGCCGGCCGACGTGATACATCACCTCGCGGCGCCGGTCTTCGACGATCGCCTTGCGGATGCGGCCGCCAACGTCCTCAAGCACTTCATTCCACGTGACGCGCGCCCACTCACCGCCGCCTCGCTTGCCGGCCCGCTTCATTGGATACAGGATGCGATCCGGGTCCTCCAACTGGTTCGGCGTGACGACGCCCTTGGCACAGGTGCGGCCGCGGCTGCCGGGATGAACGGGGTTGCCTTCGATCTTCCGGACGTCGAGCGTGTCCTTGTCGACGTACGCCAGGATGCCGCACGCGGATTCACAGTTGAAGCAGATGCTCGGGATAATCCAGTAGTTGCGCCGGTCCTTCTTCGGCCAACTCGTCGATTCGAAGTCGACGTAGTGATCCCAATCGGAGACGGGTGGGTGCTTTCGGAATTCAGTCATGGTCAGGAAATGGGCACACACTGCCCGGCTTCAACCCAGATGTACTCCCACGCGAGGCTGCCCGCAAGTGTCACCAGCGCCATGGGCACCAGGACCAGCAGCGGGAACCCCGACAGCGCGGCAATCGCGAACAACACGAGCGGCGCCACACCGCCCAGGCCCAGCGCGCCGCCCCAGAACAACTTCCGATACGCGCCCTCGCGAATCGCGCGCACCGCCAGCTTGTGGTGCAGCGTCGGACTCGGCGCCAGCAGATTCTCGGTCACCAGAATCACCAGGTGCAGCATCGTCGCGCCCGCCAACGTCCAGCCGAGCGCGCGGAGGACGGCCGGGTCCACGTCCACGAACAGCGCGGCGATGAGCAGCGCGGCGCTGCCTTCGGCGGCCGCCTGCGCGATCAGATCGATTGTGGCGTGTGGTCCCTGCCACAGATCACGCGCCAGACCCTGCGCGAAGAGGAGACCGGTGTAGGCCGTCGCCGCGAGCGCCACGGGCAGCGCCAGCACGGCCAGGATCGTGATGAGCATCGGCGGGCCGACGAGCCACGCCAGCACCCAGGCGCCGGCGATCGCTCCGTGCGCGGTGAGGATGAAGGCCCCGCGCGCCATCCAGGACGTCCAGTTGGGTCGCGTGAGGATGTAGTAGAACCGCTCGGGGCGTTCGAGATCCCACACCAGCACGGCGGCCGTCAGGCCCGAGAACACCGCCGAGATGAGCGGCGCCGCCAGGCCGGTGAACGCCGAGCGATCGCCAAGCAGCCAGAAGATCGCGCCGAGAAACAGCGCGCCGGTCGACATGCCCTTCGTCAGCAGATAGAGCACCAGGTCGAGGCCCCACGCCTTCTGATGCGGCGCATCGTAGTCGACGCGCGGGTCGCCCGGTCGCGACGCGTCGGGCTCGACCGATCCCAGAGGCCGCAGGTGCACGTTCCCCTCGCGGAACACAAACGGCCGCGTCGCAATCTCCGGCTGGATGATGCTGTCGTCAGCCTGCAGGTAGAAAATCTTCGGTCCCGTGCCCTTCTCCGGCTTGCGGACGGTGAACGCTTCGCGCTGCACGATCTGCGCGACCTCGGTCGTCGGGTCGTCCAGGTCGCCGAAGATCCGGCACTCGGTGGGACACACGCTGACGCAGGCCGGCTGCAACTGATTCTCGACGCGGTTCGCGCAGAAATTGCACTTTTCCGCGGTGCGCGTGTTCGGGTCGATGAACAACTGGTCGTACGGGCACGCCGCCATGCAGGCCTTGCACCCGATGCACGCCTCGCCGTCGAGATCGACAATGCCGTCGCGGCGCCGGAAGAGCGCGCTGGTGGGGCAGATGGTCATGCAGGGCGCGTCTTCGCACTGGTTGCACAACACCGGCAGGAACAGGCGCTGCGTGTCGGGGAATCGGCCCTTTTCGACCGTCTTCACCCAGCAGCGGTTCACGCCCACCGGGATGTCATGTTCGGCCTTGCACGCAATCGTGCACGCGTGACAGCCGATGCACTTCTTCAGGTCGATGACAAAGCCGTAATTGGGCACGCGCAGGGACTATAACGCGCTGCGCGAAATGAGCTCGTAGCTGATTTACACAAATCAGCTACGAGCTCAATTGGCGAGGGTGGGCACCTGGCGGGCGTCGATAAGCCGCTCGTCAGCCGTCACCAGCGTCAGGTTAAGCGCCCGGGCGGTGGCGACCAGCAGGCGATCGGCCGGATCGCCATGGGGCAACCGGACGTCGGCGGCCGCGGCCGCGATGTCGTGCGACAGCAGCGCCTCGCGAAGTGTGCCCTTCGCCCGCGGGAGCCACGCTTCAAAGTGGCCCTCGATCGAGATCTTTTTCTTCTGCAGCATCAACACCACTTCCCACGTGCTGATCGGCGACAGCCACAACTCGTGCCCGGGCGCTTCCAGCGCGCGGCGCACCCGTGGCGCCAGCCGCTCCGGCGCGGAGAGGCTCCACAGCCAGATGTGCGTGTCGAGCAGCAGCCTCATTTCTGAGCGGCTTCCCACTCCGACTCGTCCATCACCGGGCCCACGATGTCACCGTGGATCTGGACCGTCCCCGCCAGACTGCCCAGCCAGCTCTTCGGCCGCTCGGCAGGCTGGGGCGGGACGATCTGCGCCACGGGCACGCCATGCCGCGTGATCAGAATCGGCGTGCGCGTCTTGCGCACCTGCTCGAGCACCGCCAGACACGTCGCCTTGAATTTGGAGATCGCCATTTCGTCCACGTCGAGTAGTATAGTCATGGTCAAAGCCTATAGTCAAAATGTCGTAAATAAATCTGTTTTGTACATAAATCCTCACTTCAGGGTCAAATTCATGCCGTACAACCGGGCGACGGCGGCCTGCAGCGCGGAGAGGTCGGCTGGCCGGGCCCCTGGCCGCGCAAGCCGGGCGGCGAGCCGGGCGATGCGCCGGTGGAGGGCGGTCAGTTGCCACACCGGTACCGGCAACTGTTCGATCAGGCTCGTGGTCACGTGACCACCCATCAGCACACGCACGAACGCGTTGAGCACCCACGAGTTGAAGAGGCCGCACAGAAAGTGCTGCTGCTCAATCGGCACGGGCGTGCGCAGGCAGAACAACGTGTGGGTGGTCACCACGTTGGCAGGCATGACCGCGGCGACGAGCGCATACCGATTGCCGACGCCCGAGACATCGCGATACACCAGGCGCGGTCGTGTGAACCGCGCATCAGGCAGACGCTGTCGCGCGTCCTCACTGCGGATCACGCGAGCACAGCGCGCGATGTCGACGCGGAACGGCGCGATGTGTTTGCCCTCTGCCACAGGCAGGTCACCGTGCCGGCACTGTCGTTCGTGGATCACGTCACGATCGTCGGTGGCGTTCAGCTCGCGGCTGAACGCCGCGCCCCACCCGTCTGCCGCGCCCAGGGCCGGGTGTTCGCGGCCCAGGCGCGTCATCCACGCGAGGGCGTCCGGGTCGCGCAGGTCGGGGATGCGGCGCGCGCGGCCGCCCACGATCGCGATCGTCTCGGCGTCCAACCGCACCGGAAATCCCGCGTGTGCCTGGTGATCCCCTCCATCCGCCTTGCCCGTCTCGTCCATCTCGTCCATCTCTCCGTGGGCGGGCAGCGCGTCCACCGCTTCGCTCGTGCTCACGCCGAAACACGCGCGTATGTCCCGGCGCGCGCCCGACGGACACGCCACAACCACGGCGAACCGAAGGCCCCGATGAATCGGAAACAGGCCGTGGACGTTGTCGAAGCCCACGATCGTGTCGAGCGCGCCGGCGTCGATGAGACTCCGCCGCAACCACTCCGCGCCGTCGTCCACCGCGAATCCCCACGGCACGACGAGACCCACGCGACCGCCGCGTCGCGTCAACTGCAGACTGCGATCCACGAACGGCTGATAGAGATTCAGGTGGCCACGCGGACAACGCGGGAACAGGCCCGACTCGCGGACAAATCGCACGAGCGGATCGCGGCCGGTGCCCCGGCGCCCGGATCGATCATCGCGCCGCACCATCTCCCACGGCGGGTTGCCGATGACCGCATCAAATCCCGGGTTCCCGCGTGGGGTGCCGTCGGCGTCATAAAACACGTCGGCGAATTCCAGCGGCCAGTGAAAGAACTGATGGTCCCGCGCGGCGTCCTGCGCCTGACGGATCCAGCGCGCGGCGTGCGCGCCGCCAAGCTGATCGCGCCCGTGCACGATCGTTTCGATGGCCGCGCGTCGTTCGGCCGCCGCCGGCGGACGGCCATCGGGCCAGAACCACTGCGCGGTCCACAGACTGGTCGCGAGTTGCCACCGCGCCGCCGGTCCATCAGGTGCGGACAGACGCGCCCACACCTGCTCCTTCTGCCGCACGTCGTCTATCGACTGGTCTTCACGGGCCGCGAGGGCCGCCAGCGGGCGCGCGATCTGCCGAACGGTCGCGGCCAACGTGTCCTGCATTCCGTCGAACAGCGGCAGCACATGGTCTTTGGCGCCCGGCGCCCGCATCACGTCGTCGGGCGACGCGCCGATGAGGCTGTTGCCCACACGGAGTCGATGATCCAGAAACCCGAGCGGCTTGGAGTGCGCGAGCGTCGCCAGCCACAACGACAGCCGCGCCACCTGCACCGCGACGGGATTGGTATCGACGCCGAACAGGCACTGCTGCGCGATGCGGCGTCGGAAGTGCGCGCGATGGTCGTCGGTGATGTCGCCGGGCGCATAACGGCCTTCGTCCACGACGGCCCGTTCGTAGGCCGCAGCCAGATAGCGCAACGCCGCCACGAGAAACGCGCCGCTGCCCATCGACGGATCGACAATCCGCAGCGTGAGCAAATGGTCGGCGCTCGCCCCCTGCACCAGCGGCGCGAGGGTGCGCCTGACGACGAAGTCGGCGATGGATTGGGGGGTGTAGAACGTGCCTGTGTCCTTGCGACGGGTGCTGTGCACGGTTGGCCGGTTGGGCCGTGTCGCCCGCGGGTGTGAATCCGATCGTGCCGGTGGGTGCAGGCCGGCGGGGTCCAGGTCGAGCACACGTTCGTAGATCGCACCCAGTTCCTCGACGCCCAGATCGGCGTAGTGAAGAGGGACACGTCCGGCGGCGTCGCGTCGCGTCCCCAGAGCGACGAGGGCCTCGCGCATCGCCGTGTCACGTGCGGCGCTTGCACGCGACGGAGCGGCAGGCTGGCGGATGGTCTCAAGCGACGGCGCGGACTGTCGCGAAAACAGATGGCCGTTGAACGGAAACACTTCCAGCGATTCAACGCGGCCGCCCGTGCGCGAGAGCGACGTGATCGCGGCGAGCGCCTCCCACAACCCGACCGTTGTCGGGTCCGTCGCCGCCTCACACATCGTCGTCAACGTGTACGACTTGCGATACACGGGGTGATGCGCCGGCACGAGCGCGCGCGATTCGGCGAACAGCAGAAACAGCACGCGATACACCAGCGTGAGTGATTCCTCGAATGCGGACGGCGGGGCCGGACCGCGACGACACAACACGTGCGTCAGCGCGCGCAGGGCATCAACGACGCCGTGCTGCAGGTCGGCGCGCAGACGCGCGTGAAACACCGTGGCGTCGGCGAGCCAGGTGGACAGGCGGTCAGCGCCCGCTGCCAATCGCTCGAACGCAGAGGCGTGTGTGAGCGACAGCAGCAGCGACAGTGCTGGCTGGTCGAGCGCGTCCGGGAACAGAAAGTCGACGCTGCGCCGGCTCGCGTGGCCGCGAGCCGGCAGCAGCGACAGGTGGGGTGGCGCGAGCACCAGACACCAGTCGGCGTCGTGCGCGCGCGCGGTCGCGACCGCGTCGCGCCACACCGCGGGTGGGCGTGCCGCCCACCCGCGCCAGCTCAGCACGTGCAGCCCCACCGCCTGGTCGCGCGGCGTCAGCAGCCGCGCGGTCAGCGCGTCGCCCGCCGGCGTCAGCCGTGACGCGCGAAAGCCGAGACGCGCGCACAGCGGCATCGCGATCAGGTCGAACACCGCGCGCGTGCCCGTGGCCGGGCCACAGGCACGCGCGACGCCCGTCCACCAGCGCAACCACGCCTGCTGCGCGTGCGCGTCAACGTGCGACGTCCGCCCGGCGAGGAAGCGTCCCGGAAACAGGTGACCGCCGATGCCGGGTACCGCGCTCATGACGCCCGCCCTTTTCCCGCCGGAGTCAGGAGGACGACGAGACGCGGGGCGCCGACGTTCACGTCGGCGCCCGCATCGCGATCCGCGAGGGCGGCCGATTGGCCGGCCGCCCTGCGCTGAAGCCGTTCGGCCGCCGCCTCGTGGCGGCGGTCGAACAGGCCCGCCTGCAGCGGGGCCGCCGCAGGCGGGCCCGGATCGCCGGACGCCGCCAGCCGCGCGCGCGTCCGCGCGCGGCTGGCCAGGGTCCGCGCGCGACGCGACAGACTCGCCCTGATCACCGCCGGCTCCGTCCGCGCGTCCACAACGAGCAGGTGCCGTTCGAGGACGTCGCCCGCGCGCGTGACGAGCGGCACCTCGTAACACGCGAGGGCCCGCGTCGGTGGCACCTGCCAGCGCCGCAGGAGTTCGGGAGGGACCGCGGCTATCCGTCCACCCGACAACTCCGGGCCGCGCCAGTGCCGCGACAACTGACGCTGGCGTGCAAACCACGCGGCGAGTCCCATCGCCGCGCGGCTCCATCGTCGACTCGAGGCCAGTGGAGCGCGTGTGCTGAGATCGTGGCGCGATGCCAGCGTCGCCCGCTGCAGGTCGTCGGCCCAGTGATCGTTGAGGAGCAACGTGGCGTGGACGCGGCGACTTTGGCCGAGACGGTCGACGCGGCCGACGCGTTGTTCGAGCCGCATCGGCGTCCACGGCAGGTCGAAGGAGATCACCCAGCGCGAACGTGTGTGCAGGTTCAGGCCCTGGCTCGCCACGTCGGTGGTGACCAGCGTGTCTGCCGCGCCGCCGAGGAACTGACGCAGCGCGCGCTGTTGATCGGCGGGCGGGAGTCCGCCGTGCAGGATGACGGCCGTGCGGGAGGTGGGAACGGCCCGGAGGATCGCGCCGAGCGAGTCGCGATACTGCGTGAAGATCACCACCGGTTCGGCGGCGCGGCTCAGCAGACGACGAAGGAGCCGGACCTTGGATGATTGCGCTGCGCGCGACGCCAGATGGATCAGGCGCAGCAACCACGCGCGTTCGCGGCGTGGTGGCAACCCGGTGTCGCCGTGCAGCGCGGCGTGTTCGTCGCCTGTCAACACGTCGGCGTCGAACAGACCGGGCTGCGTCCAGTCGGGCGACGGGTCGTCGTTCACGATGGCCAGTCGCCGATGGAGTGACGCTCGAAATGCGTCGGATGACGACAGCGCCCGTTTACGGAAGACCGAACACAGCAGCGGCAGCGCGTCGTGTCGGACGCCGGACGCGCCGGACCGCATCGAGCGTTCGAACACTTCGATCGCGGCGAGGACGCGCGTTTCGTCTGGCGACACCGTGACGCGCGTCCAGCGCGTGCGGCGCGCCGCCGGCGTCCCGCATCGCCGGAAGATCGTCAGGCGATCGTTCGTGCTGCCGCCGCCGAGCGCCAGCAGCCGCCGGAAGCGTGTCTCATCACCGTCGTGCGGCGTCGCCGACAGCAGCACCACGCGCCGCGATGCACGCGAGATCCTGTCGAGCGCCGCGTGCCGTTGTGACTCTCCCGCGATCAGGTGGGCCTCGTCGACGATGAGGAGATCCCAGGGGGAATCGGGGAGCGCGTCGAGCACGTGGGGCTGCTTGAGGTAGTCGGGAGAGGTCAGCCACACGCCGGGCAGCAGCCAGGGGTTGCCCAGATACGGCGCGTCGGCGCGCAGGCGCGCGAAGGCCGCGGCATCGGCGGCGCGCGCGTCGAGCGCGAAACGCGTCCGGAGCTCCTCGGTCCATTGCGGGAGGAGGGTGGACGGTGCCACGACGAGCACGCGGGTGTCGCCCCGGCGATCCAGCAGGCTGCTGATGATGAGACCGGCCTGCACTGTCTTGCCGAGTCCCACCGCGTCGGCAAGGAGCAGGCGTCGCGCGCCTGCCAGGACCGCCAGCGCCGGTTCGAGCTGAAACGCCAGCAGGGTCGTGTTCGAGTGCACGGCGACCCACGGCGTGAACGCCAGGTGTGTGCGCGCAACGTGACCGGCCAGTCGGGCCAGCGTGTGGCTGAGTGAAGCGGGCCGTGTGCGCGGGCCGCGTTCGTCGACCACGGCCGCGTCACATGGCAGCAGAAACGCGGTGGGCTCCCCGCCGGCGGTGGTCAGCGAGGCGACGGTGACCCGTGTGAGCCGGTCCCCGGCGTGGGTCGCGACGACCCGCCAGCGGCGTCGCCGGATCCAGACCTCATCGCCGGGCGCGAGCGCAGATGTCGATGTACCAGATGGCACCTTTTCCACTCCTGGAGGCGCCATCTGTGGCAATTTCTGCAAGCCCTCCCCCGTGGTTACGGCAGGGGGCGATCCGGGCGCCTCTAGGTACGCAAGGCGCGGGCCACCGCACGCAGCGCGTCCGCCTTAGGAGGCCGGGGCTTCAGACCCGGCGTCATTTGGGTACGTAGGGCGGGGGCTTCAGCCCCGCCAGTCAACGTGCACGGCGGACCTTCAGGTCCGCCCTACGTACGGCCCGACAGTACGCCCGCCGGGTGTGTGGCAACGACTGTCGTGGTGATGCCGCCGCGGGCGGTAAAGGCGCCGGTGACCGTCATGCGGCGCGGCGCGCAGGCGGCGACCAGGTCGTCGAGAATCCGGTTCGTGGCCGCTTCGTAGAAGATGCCCTGGTTGCGGTACTCGAGCAGGTAGTACTTCAGCGCCTTCAGCTCAAGGCAGGTGTCGCCGGGGACGTACTGAATGCGGATTTCCCCGAAGTCGGGCAGGCCCGTCTTGGGGCACATTGAGGTGAATTCGGGACAACGAATGTCAATCTCATAGTCACGATCGGGGCGGGGATTGGGAAACGTGTCGAGCGGCGCGGCCATGCTGTATTGTAGACGGGCGATTGACACGTGCCAGGGTCGGGGCTACGATACCGCCCGTTTTCCACTGCACGACTCAGGATTGGAGAGACCAATGGCAGACGCCCGCCGTATGGGCAAGATGGAGCTGTTCGCGCACTTCGCTGACAAGTTCGACATGAAGCGAACCGTGGTGCGCGACCTCTTTGACGAACTACTGGTGTTGTCCGAGAAGGAACTGAAGCGGACAGGCGAGTTCACGCTTCCGGGGATCTGCAAGCTGGTCGTGCAGAATCGCCAGGCGCGTGACGGCCGGAACCCGGCCACCGGCGAAACCATCAAGATCCCCGCCAAGACGGTGGTCAAGGCCCGCATCGCCAAGCAGCTCAAGGACGCGGTCCTGCCGCGCAAGTAGCAGACCCGCGCCCGTTCGACGGCGCGTTTCAAGAATGGAGGCCGGGTCTTCAGACCCGGCGTCTCGGCGGAACGAAAGTCCCGCCCTCCATTAGAGAACGACGGTTGTGGGCCAGCGTCCGGCTGGCCCACGCGCGTCGTTTTTTGTTAACGTACCCCTCTTGCCCTGCGGCGTCGCGGGCTGACAGGGAAAAGAGGAACGCGCGTGGCTCAGGACTATGACGTTGTCGTAATCGGCGCCGGCACCGGCGGATACGTCGCGGCGATCCGCGCGGCCCAGCTCGGACTCAAAACCGTCGTCGTTGAGCGCCAGCCGACACTTGGTGGCACCTGCCTCAACTGGGGCTGCATCCCCACCAAGACGCTGCTCGAACATGCCCATGCGCTGAAAGTCGCGCAGGACGCCGAGGAGTGGGGCATCGTGCTCGGCGACGTGAAGCCGTCCATCGACATGGCGCGCGTCAACACGCGCCGCGCGAAGGTGGTTACCGGGCTCACCAAGGGCGTCGAATTCCTTTTCACGAAGAACAAGATCGAGTGGGTGAAGGGCTCCGCGCGTCTTGGTGGCGGTGGTCAGGTGCACGTCACCGCTCCGGACGCCGAGGCACGCACCCTCCGCGCCAGGGAAATCATCGTCGCCACCGGGTCGTACGCGCGCAGCGTCCCCGGCATCGAGCTCGACGGCACACACATCATCACCAGCGATCAGGCGATCGCGTTGCCGGAAGTGCCGAAGTCCATGGCCATCATGGGCAGTGGCGCGGTGGGGGTGGAGTTTGCGTCCATCTATCGCCGCTTCGGCAGCGAGGTGACGATCGTCGAGTTGCTGCCGCGCCTGGTGCCCGACGAAGACGAGGCCGTGTCGACTGAGCTGGCGAAGGCGTTCAGGAAGCGCGGCATCACGGTGAAGACCGGAACGAAGGTGACGTCAGCCACGGTGAAGGACGGGCAGGTGACTCTCACCATGCACACCGGCGACGAGGCCCCGACGACGATGACGGTGGAGAAGTTGCTGGTGGCCACCGGCCGGGGGCCGATGACGGACGGCCTCGGTGTGGAGGAAGCCGGGCTGGAACTCGAGCGCGGCTACATCAAGGTGGATCCGCTGTTCCGCACGAACGTGCCGGGCATTTCGGCGGTGGGCGACGTCATTACGATGGGCACGGGCGCGCATCCGCAGCTTGCGCACTTGTCGTCGGCCGAAGGCATCGTGCTGGCCGAGCGCATTGCCGGCCACGACGTGAAGCCGATCAACTACGACCACGTGCCGGGCTGCACGTACTGTGACCCGGAGATCGGCAGCATCGGATTGACCGAGCAGGGGGCGATCGCGCGCGGGTACGACGTGCGCGTCGGTGTCTTCCCGTTTGGCGTGCTGGGCCGCGCGAAGATCGCCAACGAGATCGAAGGCTTCGTGAAAATCGTGGCCGAGAAGAAATACGACGAGTTGCTCGGCGTCCACATGATTGGCCTGCGCGCGACGGAACTCGTCGCCGAAGCCGGCGTGGCGCTGCGGCTCGAGTGTACGGTCGAAGAACTCATCCGCACCATCCACGCGCATCCGACGATGTCGGAAGCGGTGGGCGAAGCGGCACACGCAGTACGTGGCGCGGCAATACATATGTAGCCGCGAGAAGGCCCAGAGGCCCAAAGGCGAGCACGAGAGCACCCAAGCACGAGAGCACCGGAGCACCCTGATATGTCCACCGAAGTCGTCATGCCCCAGATGGGCGAATCAATCGCGGAAGGCACCATCGTCCGCTGGATCAAGAAGGTCGGCGACGCGGTCGATCGCGACGAGCCGCTGTTTGAGATTTCCACGGACAAGGTGGATGCCGAGATTCCGTCGCCGGGCGCCGGCGTGTTGCTGGAGATCAAGGTCAAGGAAGGCGAGACCGTTCCCGTCAACAGCGTGGTTGCGCTGATTGGCGTCGCCGGTGAGCAGGCGGCATCCGCGCCAGCGGCCGCTGCGGCCGCATCTGACTTCACGGTCGTTCATCAGCAGGAGCCCGGGGCTGAACAAAACGAGCCCGGGGGCTCCAGCCCCAGGGACACCCCAGCACCTCAGGTGGACCCCGGCAGCGCGGCGATGGATTCTCTCGAACACCGCCTTCGCACGAAGTCGTCGCCGGTCGTACGCAACATCGCGAAGGAACACGGCATCGACCTGGGCCAGTTGAAAGGCACCGGCATTTCGGGTCGCGTGACGAAGAAGGACATCCTCGCCTACGTCGAGAGCGGCGCCGCCGCGAAGCCCGCCGGAGCTGTGGCGAAGCCCGCCGGAGCCTTGGCGAAGGCGGGCGAGAACGTCCGCGTCGAGCCGATGGGCATCATCCGCAGGAAGATCGCCGAGCACATGGTGTCGAGCATTCGCACGTCGCCGCACGTGTACTCGGCGTATGAAGTCGACTTCGGCCGCGTGGACGAGATTCGCAGGAAGAAGAAGGCCGAATACGAGGCCGCGGGCGCCAAGCTGACGTACACGGCGTTTATCGCCAAGGCGACCGTCGACACGATCCGGCAGTTCCCGTTTACCAACGCGTCGATCGACGGCGACAACATTCTCTACAAGCGCGACATCAACCTCGGCATTGCCGTCGCGCTCGACCAGGGTTTGATTGTGCCGGTGATCAAAAACGCTGACGAGAAAAACATGCTCGGCATCTGCCGCGCGATTCAGGACCTGTCGGGCCGCGCGCGCAGCAGGCAGTTGAAGCCGGACGATGTGCAGGGCGGCACGTTTACGATTACCAACCCCGGGATCTTCGGCGCGGTGTTCGGTCTGCCGATCATCAGCCAGCCGCAGGTGGCCATCCTCGGCGTCGGCTCCGTGGACAAACGCGTGATCGTGGTGGACGACATGATCGCCGTCCGGCCGATGTGTTACTTCACGCTGGGCTACGACCATCGCCTGATCGATGGCGCCGACGCCGGCCGGTTCCTGCAGGCGCTCAAGGAACGGCTCCAGGACTTCGACGAAGGCTGGGTGTAAAGAAGGTCCAGAGGTCCAGAGGTCCAGAGGTCCGAACCGATGGGGAGAATTGACGTTCGGCGGCTGGGCCGCGTTGAGTATCGGGCGGGCCTGGAGCTGCAGGCGGCGTTGGTTGAGGATCGTCGCGCCGGCAGAGCCGGCGATACGCTGCTGCTTCTCGAGCATCCGCCGGTGATCACCCTCGGCGTCAGGACCCGCCAGGGTCCGAAACACATCATCGCCTCAGACGAGGAACTCGCCCGGCAGGGCGTCACCGTGCACGAGACCGGCCGCGGCGGTGCCGTGACCTACCACGGTCCCGGGCAGCTCGTCGGGTATCCCATCTTCGACCTCAAGCCCGGTCGGTGTGATGTGCACAAGTACGTCCGCGATCTTGAAGGGGTGCTGATCGTCGCGCTTCGCGAGTTCGGCATCGAGGGCACACGCGTGAAAGGGTTGTCAGGCGTGTGGGTGGGCGAGCCGGGCCGCGAGCGGAAGATCGCCGCCATCGGTGTGCGCATCAGCCGCTGGATCACCAGTCACGGGTTCGCGCTCAACGTCGCCACCGACCTGCGCCATTTCCAACTGATCGTTCCCTGCGGCATTACCGATCGTACCGTCACCTCGCTTGAGGCCGAACTGGGTCGCGAGGTGCCGATGGCCGATGTCGAAGCGGCGGTTGTGCGTGGTTTCGCCGCGGTGTTCGGTGGGGGAAGCGTTCCTGGAGGCGTCGACTAAACGGGGAGCCGGTCGGCAACGCCGGCCGGCCGGACCTGCGAGTCCTGGACGGAGACCACGGCGCGTGCCCCACCGGAAGGGGTCACAAACTCAACCAGGTAGGCCACACCGGGTTCGTGGATGTGTACCACCGCGCCAACCGCCCCCGTCTTCAGATGGACGTCCGGGAGGTCTTTGGTGAGCACGACCAGATCGTGTTCGTGAATCATCGCTGTCCCTTCACAGGATACGCAGTGACCAGGCGCGGCGCAACCCTACCGGTGTCGACATGCCACACGCTTCGAATCGGTGGTCGTCGTCCGTCGCGGGGCACACGAGCGGGCCGTCAACCCCGTAGAGCGTGCCGTAATCCGTGGGAGTGATGACGCTGACAGGGTTCAACTGACCGTGCCAACGAAGCGCCCACGCCAGTAATTGCCAGGCCTCCCTCGAAAATCCGAACTTTCGAAAGAAGGAGGCCTTCGTGTATCCCAAGGGGTGCGAGTCGTTCAGCAGATACAGGTACACCTTCTCTCGACTGACGACGGCTACATGCGCATCTGGAAGCATCCACCAGTCGTAGTGCGAAAGTCGTGCCTGCGGAAGCTCTGCCGATGTAAGGAAAAAGGCAGAACAGGAGGTTGAGGATTGCAGAATCTGCGATCAACGTCCTGACAAACCGTTCAAAAATTCCACCCGTTCCTGCGCGCTGAACGACGGCGTGTGATGCGCCAGTACGCGGCCGTTGCCGAGTGTGAGCGGCAGCAGCGCGGCGCGGCCCTTGACGCCCCACTCGCTGTCGACGATGGTCGTGGCAGGAAGGTGCGCGCGCGTGGCCGAGAGCAGGCCTTCAACGATCAGCGCGGTGGCCGCCGCAATCGCGTAGGGTCCCGTCGGCCACAGGCCCTTCAACTGCTGAGAGATCGCGAGCAGCCGGTGCGCCGGCACGCGATCGGTGACCAGCGCGCCGCCGATGGTCGCGCTCGACCAGGCGATGACGAAGGCGGGCGGACGCCCGGACACCACCAGTGACACGTCCGCGCCCGACCCATTGGCTTCGAGCGCCACAAGTCCACGCACGGCGCCCGTGAGCGCACTGGCGGCGGTGCCGATGAGGCGATCGCCCGGCACGCCGAGTTCGCGCGCGACGGCTTCCATCAACCAGGTCTGGCGCGGGCCAGCGAACACGAACGGGCCGGTGGCGCCCGCCGTGACGAGCTGCCGCATCAGCGCGAGGCCGCGGTCGCCCTCCCACTCGCCCTCGCTGTGTGTGTCGGCGATGACGATGGCGTCGGCGCTGACGGCGGCGAGGATATCGCCTGCGCCTGACACGCGGGTGTCGTAATCCTCGATGGGACCTGACTGCCGGATATCGAGCGCCTTGCCCGCCGCCACGCCCGCGGCGTCGTCGATCAGCCGCACGTCGCGCACGCGGGCTCGACGTGCGAGCGTGTGAGCGACGCTCGCCCCGATGGGGCCGGCTCCAAGGATGGCAACGGTCGACATGACGGTTAATTCTAACGTGTGCAGCCGGCTGTAGCAGGCGCGACAAGGGGCCGCCATGACGTGCGCCATCACAAGTCATCCTGAAGCCATAACCCTCGAAGCACTGTCGGCGGCACTGCCGCACATCCGTCAATCACCTGCCGTCGAGGGCACCCTTGCGTTGATCGTCCGACGGCCGCAGGTGGATGGGCGCGAGGTGTTGGCCGAGGGCGAGCTGCATACGACTCAGCCGGGTCGTGGCGGACGGGGGATGTGATCAGGAAGATGGGCTGACGCTGGAGCGACCGTGTCGCTTCTGGTATCGTCAGACCGGGCGAGGTTTGAGATGAAACATTTCACGGCCGTCATCGAGCAGGACGCGGATACAGGGTTGTACGTCGGCTGGATCCCCGGTTTTCCAGGAGCCCACAGCCAGGGAGCAACGCTCGACGAGCTTCGAACGAACCTCCAGGAGGTGGTCGAGATGCTCCTCGAAGAGGGGAACCCACGCCTCGAAAGTGTGTTCGTCGGCACCCAGACCGTCGAAGTGGCATAGGTCGTGGCCAACCTGCCGGTTCTGAAACCGCGAGAGGTGGTTGCACTGCTCGCACGACCTGGGTTTATCGAAGTTCGGCAGAGAGGCTCGCATCGTCAGTTTCGACATGCCGACGGTCGCGGTACGACCGTGCCCTTTCACCTGTGGCGCGACATCTCGCCGACGCTGTTGCGGCAGATCGCCAGGGACATCGGCCTTTCGGTCGACGACTTTCTGGCCGGTCCATCACGTGGATCGCCCCAGGCGCCTGCCTCAAGAAGCATCGCGCCGAGTGCGACGAGTGCCTTGCGCTTCGCCTCCGGGGCCGTGCGCGGCACGTGCACACGAAGGCCGAGACCAAGGTCGCGCGCGGCGATGGCCATCGCCACGCCGTGGTTGCCCGCCGAGGCCGTGACGACCTCGCGAACATCGGGATGGCTGGACCGAAGCGCCATCAGCGCGTTCACCGCGCCGCGAATCTTGAACGATCCGCCCGGCTGCACGGATTCAAGCTTGATCCAGACCTCAGCCCTGGCGCGTTCAGACAACCAGGCCGATCGGAAGAGTGGTGTCCGGCAGACTCTGCCGAGCCGATCGGTGCCGCCCCCGGCCGACCGAAGTCATCGCGCCGCGGCGTCAACGTCGGCGCGTGTCGGGGAATCCGGTACCATGTGAAATTGATTATGCACATCTGGACCACCGCCGCGCCGCCCTTCTTCAAAAACGGATTTGTTGTCGCCTGCGAAACCACCCGCGAGGCCATCGTGATTGACCCTGGTGACGATGTGGCGGATCAGTTGGCGGTGGTGAAACGCGAAGGCGTGACAGTGATGATGATTCTGCTCACGCATGCGCATCTGGACCACGTCACCGGCGTGGGCGCGGCGAAGACGGCGCTGGGTGTGGACGTGTGGCTGCACCGGGACGATCTGTTCTTGTATGAGCGAGCGGCCGAGCAGGGGCGGACGTTCGGGCTGCAGGTGGAGCCGCAGCCTGCGCCGGACCGGTTCTATGTGGAAGGTGAATCCCTCACCTTCGGCCACTACGTCGTCGACATCCGCCACACGCCAGGGCATTGCCCCGGTGGCGTGTGTCTGGCGATCGGCCGCGCCGGTCAATCAGTGCAGGCTGGCCTGGCAGAGCGCGAGCTGTTTGTGGGCGACACGCTGTTTGCGGGATCGATCGGCCGGACGGACCTGCCTGGCGGCCATCTGGACACGCTGCTGGCGTCAATCCGGAATGAGCTGTTCGTGTTTCCGGACGCGACGGCCGTGCACCCGGGGCACGGGCCGGATACGACGATCGGTCAGGAGCGCCGGACCAATCCGTTTTTAAAATGAGCTCGTAGCTGAAATGAGCTCGTAGCTGATTTTGAGGGACACCTGCCAAAATCAGCTACGAGCTCATTTCAGCTACGAGCTCATTTCGGCGACCTCAAACCCCACCCGCCCGACGCCGAGCACGTCTCCGGCGCGCAGGACCGCGCGCGCCGTCGGCACGCCGTTGACCATGGTGCCGTTGGTGCTGCCGAGGTCTTCCATGACCAACTGCCCGGAGGCGTCGGCGGTGAGCCGGCAGTGGAGGCGGGACACCAGCGGCGCCTCGAAGATGAAGTCGGCCTGGGCGCCTCGACCTATCGTCTTTGCCATACCGGGCGTAATCCTCAACACCCGGGACGTCTCATCGTCACTCTGCAGAATCCAACCGGCCATGGCGACAGAGTTTATTCGACTTTCGGAAAGACGTCTTTCAACCACGCGATCAACGCGTCAGTGATCGCGGGCGCGACCTCCTTCACGGGCAGCGTCGGGTACTCGTCCGCCTCGCCCGTGCGCGCGGACACCAGCAGGTGATTCACGCCAGGCACGACAATCTTGCGCGTCGCCAGCGGAGACCGAATCCGGCGCGCGTCAGACAGGACCTCCAACTGGTCAGCGTGTACCGGCGGAATCTGCGTGTCGAGGGATCCCTGCAGGATCAGGATCGGCTGGTTGGTGCGGCGGACGACGTTGGCGGGATCGAACGTGAGCCAACTGCGAAACCACAACGTGTCGGCCTGTTGGCGCAGTTCCAGTGGCACGGTGTCCCAGCCCTTGCCGGTCACCACCGCGGTCATGATCCTCATCTGCAGCGCGATCTTCTCCCGCTTGTCCGCCTCGGGTTCGTCCATCCGATCCAGGACGTGCCGTTGCTGCGCGAGCGTGACGGCTCGGCCCGACATGCCGGGCGCCGCGACCAGGCCCAACGCGTGGACGCGGCCGCGCATCTGGCTTCCGGCAATCAACGCCACGGCGCCGCCCTCCGAGTGGCCCACCAGCGCGATGCGGTCCCTGTCGATGTCACGGCGTCGCCGCAGCCAATCCACCACGCGACGGGCGTCGTCGGCATACGCCTCAAGCGACGTACTCTCGATGCGGCCGCCGCTTTGCCCCACACCGCGCTTGTCGTAGCGCACGACAAAGAAGCCGGCGTCTGACAGGCGACCGGCGACCTGACCGAGGATCGGAATGCCGAAGACCGTTTCATCGCGGTCCTGCGCTCCGGAACCCGCGAGCAGAATCACCACCGGCGCTTTGTCGATCGGGCCTTCGGGAGGCGTGATCGTGGCGGCCAGGCTGAATCCGTTGGCAGGGATGAACACATTGTCGTCGCGCGGGTGGCTGTATGAATCCAGCCGCGCCATCACGGTGGACAGGTCGTCGCGTACGACCGCGAGCGACGCGACGGGAATCGCCAGACGCGCCAGCCGGCCGCGCGCGTCCACCCACACTTCCACCAGCAGCGGACCCGACGGATTCTGAAACGTGACGTCAAACTGCCGCAGCTCGAAGTGGGTCGAAGGGGTCTCCATCCGCCGCGGAGTGATCTGGTCCACGCGTGCGGTGAGTTCCGCCTGCGGCGCGACGTACACGGGGATGGTCGTGCCGACTTCGGTCGTGTGCAACCGCAGGGCGAGCGCTTCGTACGCGCTGTAGAAATTATTGGGCAGCGGGATCGTCCGTGGCGACACCGTGTGCGTCAGCCGGCGCTGTTGTCCGCTCTGCACGACATCGGACGTGGCGGTGTTCGGACTGAAGGTGGTGATCAGCTCCAGCGCTTGCCCGCGCGTCTGGCCGCTGATCTCCAGCGATCGCGGTTCCCAGTCTGGCGTATATCGCGCGATGAACTTGTCGAACCCGAAGTCGAGCGGCGGGCCCATGCGGCCCGACGCCGTCACCGTCCAGCCGTCGGCGGTGCGCGCGACGGTCACCTCTTCCGTGCCGACGCGTTGCCCACGCAGGAACACCGTGAAGGACGCACTGCCAGCCGGATCCTGCACGGCGGCCAGGCCGGACACGCCAGGCGTTGAGCCGATGACCAGGGCAACGCTAAGATAGGTGAGCCACTGTTTCATGCGACACCAGTATCTCACCATCATCGAACACTCCGGGTGGGTGGACGTCAGCGACCGAGGGCGCCTGCGCTTCGAGGGCGCTGACGCGGCCACGTTTCTTCACGCGCTCGTCAGTAATGACGTCATCGGGCTGCCGGCCGGCCGGGGCGTGTACGCCGTGTATCTCACGCCTCAGGGACGGATGATCGCCGATCTGCGGCTGCTGCGGGAAGACGGACGCGTGCTGGCCGAGGTGCCCGCGGGCCTCGCGGCGTCGCTCCAGACGCGGTTCGACCAGCTCATCTTCGCCGAGGCGGTGGCGGTGTGTGACGACACATCCGCAACGCGCGCCGCGCTGGTGGCCGGCTCGAAGGCCGCCGCGGTCGTGGCGGAGGTCGCAGGCGTTGACGCCGCGCTCATTGAGGCCCTGCCGGTCCTTGGACACACGATGGCCGGAACGTTCCGCGTCGTGCGGACCGACGAAATCGCCGAGCCGAACTTCCAGGTCTGGGCGCCGGTCGACGAGTGGGACGCGCTGACGCGTCGCCTGTCCGACGCGGGCACGACGCCCGTGTCGGCCGATCTCATCAACGCGCTGCGCATTGCCGCCGCGCGGCCCAGGTTCGGCATCGACATGACCGAAGACACCATTCCGCTTGAAGCGGGCCTGCTCGACCGGGCCATCAGCATGAGCAAGGGCTGTTACGTCGGCCAGGAGGTCATCGTCCGCGTCCTCCACCGCGGCGGCGGACGCGTCGTCAAACACCTGGTGCAGATGACGTTCGGTGCGGATGTTGTTGAGGCTCCTCCCGCCGGAACCCGGGTGTTGGCCGGCGACGACGGCAAGGATGTGGGCGTGGTGACGAGCGCGGCGCAGCATCCGGCGACCGGACGGATGCTGGCGCTGGCCTGGGTCCACCGCGACGCGGCCGAGGTTGGCCGCGCGGTGCGACTGGCCACGGGAGCCGGGGCGACGGTCACTGCCTTTGCGGCGTAATCATTCGTGCTACCCTCGATTGTTTTTGGCGCCCAGGGCGCTCCAGGAAACACATGACGAGTGCTCCGCTGCCGATTACCGAGTTCATTCTCAGGAACTACAGGAACTTCAACGCGCGCGCGACGCGTGACGCCTTTCTGGCGTACTGGCGCCACGTGGAGGGCGGCGGCCGGATGTTCTGGGCGATGGCCGGCGCGATGTCGTCGGCGCAACTCGGCATCACGCTGGCACCGGCGATTCGCGAAGGGCTCGTGCACGGTCTTTCAGTCACGGGCGCGAACCTGGAAGAGTCGCTGTTCAGGCTGGTCGCGCACCACAGCTACAAGGACTTTCCCGAGTACCGCTACCTCACCAAGCAGGACGACACGCGCATCCGCAACGAGCGCATGCGCCGCGTGACCGACACGAGTATTCCCGAAGACGAAGCTTTCCGCGCGGTGGAGGCGGTGATCGTGCCGATGTGGAAACGCGCCAGCGCGGAGGGGACCCGGCGTTTCTGGCACGAATACTTCTACGAACTGGTGCAGACGCTCAGTCCCGGCCTGTTCGAAGGCAATCCCGGGGAATCGTGGCTGCTCGCCGCTGCGCGCGCGAATCTGCCGATCGTCGTGCCGGGGTATGAAGACTCGACGTTCGGCAACATCTTTGCCGCGCACGTCAAGGTCGGCGATTGTGAGGCGGGCGTCGCCAAGTCTGGCATCGAGTACATGGGCGCGTTCTACGACCAGTACTCGGCGTTGTCTGAAGGACCTGGCGTCGGATTCTTTCAGATCGGCGGCGGCATCGCCGGCGACTTTCCCATCTGCGTGGTGCCGTCCCTCAAGTACGACATGGAGGCGCCCGTCAGACCCTGGGCGTATTTCTGCCAGATCTCTGACTCCACCACGTCCTACGGCTCGTATTCGGGCGCCACGCCGAACGAGAAGATCACCTGGGACAAACTCACCGAGGACACGCCGATGTTCGTCATCGAATCAGACGCCACCATCGTCGTGCCGCTGATGCTGAGCGCGTTGCTCGAGTGTCGCCGGAATCCGGGCGAAGCGGCGGCGCTTATCGCCGGGTTCGCCGGATAAGAATGTCCACGCTCGCCGGGTGGGGGCGGCTGCCGGAACCAGGCCGCGAGGTGCTGGGTGAAGACCTCGAGACGTTGACGCGCGGCGCCGCGCTGGCGCGGGGACTCGGCCGGTCGTACGGCGATTCGTCGTTACCCGCGCGTGCCGGCGACAAGGTCGTGGGCACACGACTCGCCACCCGCATTCTCGCGTTCGACCCGGGCACGGGCGTCATCCGAGTCGAAGCCGGTCTCAGCCTGGTGAATCTCGTGCGGCTGCTGGTGCCGCGCGGCTGGTTCCCGCCCGTGGTGCCGGGCACCAAACACGTCACCGTCGGCGGAATGGTGGCCAGCGACGTCCACGGCAAGAATCATCACATCGAAGGCTGTTTCGGCGCCCACGTACGCGCGATGCGCGTCCGCGTCGCCGACGACACGATTGTTGAGTGCAGTCCTTCGCAGCATGAGGATCTCTTCTACGGCTGCATCGGCGGCATGGGTCTGCTCGGCCACATTCTGGATGTGGAGTTCGTGGTCCATCGCATTCCTTCAACGTGGATCCGAATGGAGCGCGAGCGGGTGCACGACATCCACATGTTCCTCGACAGCCTCTCGCGCGCGGCGCCGGTCTGGCCCATGACGATGGGCTGGATTGACTGCGTGCACCGCGGCCGCGCGATGGGGCGCGGGGTGCTGACGGCAGGACGATGGGCGACGCCGGAGGAGGCGGGCACGACGCCTTCGAGTGTCGCGCCTGACAAGGCCGTGCCGTTCGAGTTTCCCGACTGGGCGTTGAACCGGACGACCGCGGGCCTGTTCAACACCATGTATTACTGGAGCCACGTCCGGCGTCGCGTCTCGGGCACCATGGCGCTCGATCCGTTCTTTTTTCCTCTCGACACGATTCTTGACTGGAACAAGGTGTACGGGCCGCGGGGTTTCACGCAGTATCAATGTGTGGTGCCGCGCGCCGCGGGGCCCGAGGCCGTGCGCGAGTTCATGGATCGATTGACGAAACTTGGCGCCGCGTCGCCGCTGTGTGTGATCAAGGACTGCGGTCCCGAGGGCAAGGGTGTGTTGTCCTTCCCGATGGAAGGCACGTCGATTGCCGTCGACATGCCAGTCACCCCTGACATCCAGCGCATCGTCGATGGCCTCAACGAGTTCATCATCGGCACGGGCGGCCGCATCTATCTGACGAAAGATCGGTTCACGCGCGCGGACCACTTCCGCGCCATGGAGCCGCGGCTGCCGGCGTTTGTGGCGTTGCGCGACAAATGGGATCCGGGGCGGCGCTTGCGGAGCGCGCAGTCGCGCCGGTTGCTGGGGGATCAGGCATGAAGGTGGTTGTTCTCGGGGGGACCGCCGGGATCGGGCGCGCGGTCGCGCAGCGCCTGGCCGAACGCGGCGATGACGTCTTCCTGCTCGGACGGAGCGCGGCGGACCTGGCGCGCAGCGCGGCCGACCTGACCGCGCGGCATCCGGCGCAGGTCGCGGCTGGATACGCGTCTTGTGATCTCGAACGTCCGGAAGGTTTCGGTGCGGCACTCGACGCGGCTGACACCGCGCTGGGAGGATTCGACGCCGTCGTGGTCACCGCGGCGATGTTTGCCACGCAGGAGGCTCTTGAGAATGACGTTGAGCTGGCGCGTCGTCTGACGACGGTGAATTACGCGAACACGGTGGTGTTCTGTGAGCACGCACGGAAGCGGTTGCTGGCGCGTGGCGGCGGGTGGCTCACCGTGGTGTCCTCGGTGGCCGGCGACCGCGGGCGCAAGCCGGTCGCGATCTACGGATCGGCCAAGGCCGGGCTGTCCGCCTATCTGGAGGCGCTCGATCACAAGTTCCGCGCGCAGGGCTTGTGGGTGCTGTGTGTGAAGCCCGGCTTCGTGACGACCGGCATGACCGCCGGGCTGAAGCCGCCCCCGTTTGCCGGTGAGCCCGATCGGGTCGCGCGCGACATCGTCCGCGCGATGGACCGCAGGAAGCCTCTCATCTACACGCCCGGCATCTGGCGGCTGGTGATGTTCGTCATCAGGAACCTGCCGCGGGCGGTCATGCGCAAGATCGGCTTCTGACGACCGCGCCACCCAATTCAGGTGGCGCGACTGTCGAAACCACGTCTCGAGCGGTCGCGCGCGCCAGGGTCGCATCGGCTTCACGATAAAACGACGACGGCGTGAGATCCTCGGCGCCGTAGAACGCCAACTCCCGATCGCGGCGAAGGGAGCGGGACGCCGCCACGAGCCGATCGAGATGCGCCGCCAACTCGGCGGGCAGACGGTCCCGTTCCGCGATGAGCACATCGCCGACGTCATGGATGCGTGGCGGCTCGATGCCTGAGGCACGCAGCAGGCCCTTGAGCGCGAGCTCGACGACCTCCTGTGATTCCCGAACGACGTCCGCCCAACTCCCGCTCTCGAAGAGCGTGTCAACAGCACCTGACCGCGCGGAGGCGCGGCACGCCACTCCTTTCCAATACGGCTGTCCGTGGACGGATCCGCGGACGATGCGACCCTCGGCGATTGTGCGCCGAATAACAGCCAGGTGCCGGGCAATCGCTCCGGTCTGGTCGAGCCAGACAAGCTCATCGACAGCGGCCTCGCACCAGAGCGCGGTTGGCGCCAATTCCGACACGAAGTGCACGTCAATCGACCGGCCGTCCACCGACAACGGCGGCTGATCGTCCCAGCGACGATAAAGGTCTCGCGTCAGCGGCAGTGACCGGTCCAGGACCACGAGCACATCGATGTCGGATGTGGCGGCGGCTTCTCCCCGCACCCAGGAGCCGAGCGCGACCAGGCCCAGCAGATGTGCACCGAACATCTGATCCGCGCGATCGCGGATCCCCGCCCACACCGGCGTCACCTCGCCCTTCGCGGAGGAGGCTCGAAGCTGGCGGACGCAGAATTCGTTGAACGAGATTCCTTCGGCGGCCGCGGTCCGCGCCGTCTCCTGGTGGAGGTCCGCCGGCAGGCGGAGCAGCAC
>JBCKZS010000028.1:0-35903 GCA_038918905.1 Vicinamibacterales bacterium | reverse complement strand
CGTTCGCGGGCGAGGAGCGCGGTCGCCAAGACGATGGCGGCCATCTCCTGCGCCGCCGTGACCACGGTGTGACTTTGCAAGAGGTCGGTGTGGCGCAACACGCGTGTCGCCTCGCGGAAGTACAGCTCGTGTTCCCAGCGGGCCGCGTACCGCTGCGCGAGCTCCAGGGCCGGCGCCGTCCGAGGATTCAGCAGACTGGTCCACAAACGCAGCGCCTGCGGGCGAGCGCCCTGCCAGCCGACGTGCACGCGAATCTCGCGGAGGTCCAGCCACTGCAGGAGGTGCGAGGGCCGGCCCTTCTCGCGGACGGCGACGCGGATCCGTCGACTGCCGTCCGGCAAGCGTTTGATCACCCGGGCGGTCAGATGGCGCGGGATCCGAAACAGGAAGTGACTGCCGACCCGCTGGCACGCGGCCGCCGCGTGGACGATGAACGCGGGCACGCCATACCAGCGATCGCCCAACAACAAGGTGCCCTTGGACAGGTGCGCCAGCAGGCGCCGCGCCAGTGCCCATTCTGATTCGCCGTGGCGCCCGATGCCGGCGGCCAGGGGATTGTGCAGCCCGAGTTCGAGAAGCACGCTGACGGTGATCTTGGCGAACGCGGCCCGGCCGCGCCGCGACTTCGCTTTTGTCGTCGTCGCGGTGATCTGCGGCGTGTGGGTCAGGCTGTAGGGCGTGCCGTCGAGCGCGGTGAGCCGCCAGCCGCGCCAGCACGCCTCACGATGCCGGCGGCGCGTCGCCACCGGGCGCAGCGCGCGCCGCATCAGATCGGCAAAGACCTCCCACGGCAAGCGGATTCGCCGATCCGACCAGGAACTGTCGGCCAGGGGCTCCTCGAACAACTCGTAAAAGTGCTCGGCCAGCGTGCCGGCGCCCTGCATCACATGAAACGTCAAGCCTTGAAGCAGTTGCGTGATCGGGACGCGCGGTTTGCGCCCCCGGCGCTGCAGGGCCGGGGGCCCCCAGGTCGGCCCCACCAGGTTCGCCCACGCGCCGAGGAAGCCCCTGGGGGCGGCGGGCGGCGGGACCGGGGGCCGTCGGCGGCGACGCGGTGGGGGGATTCGGTGCGGGGAAGGTGTGCGCATCCCCACGGTAAGTACCGACTTCGCGGCCGCGGTACAAGAGGAATCTCACAGCCCCGAATTTCCGAAAGGCATTGCCCCTAACCCAACCTTCGCAGTTCGGACCCCTGAGGCCGGCTAAGTCCTTTAGATTCAGTACCGGCGATCCCTAGGTCTTCACCACAACGCCCCCTGAGCGACTGCGGTCTCGGGCGCGGGCGCGGCACGGATGCGCGGCGGAGGCTGCGCCGGCAGCGTCAGCTGCAGTTGATGGAGGAGCAGTTGCAGGTCGCGGTCCGGCTGCGTGTAGCGCGGCAGGATCAACCAGCGGCCATCGCGCGTGGGAATCCAGACATCGATCAGCTGGATGGACGCGAGTTTCTCCAGGACGGCGGTCGGGGTCAGGCCGGAGGCGTGCTGGCGGAGTCGGTTCTTGAGGGTGACCTGGAGACAGTAGGCCAGGAACGCGATGAAGATGTGCGCATCGATGCGGTGCTCCAACTGATGGTGGATCGGCCGCAGGTGCCAGTCGCTTTTCAGCGACCGAAACGCCGCTTCGATCTGCGTCAGTTGCATGTAGCGCGTCCAGAGGACCGCCGGGTCTTCGGCGGTGAGATTGGACCGGAGCAGGTAGTAGCCATCCCGCAGTTGCGCGGCCTGTAATCGGGCTTTGTCCACGTGGAAGTGACACGTCTCCCGCGTCACGGGCTGGTCGGCGGCCGGCCGCTGGATCGTCACGAATGTAAACGCGCGGCCGGCGGCTGTCTTCGCCGCGCCGAGGCGCAACAGTAACTGGTCGCGCGACGGTGGCCGGCGGCGCATCGCCCGCAACGTGCGCAGCAAGCGCGCCAGGCGCTTGCGCCGCATGGCGATCTCCTTCTGCTGCCGCCCGTCGCTGCGTGCCAGCACATAGAGTTCGCCCTCGTGGGCATAGAGCTTCACCTGCACCGAGTCCCGGACCTGCTGCCAGGGCAGATGCAGCCACTGCTGGACATGCTGCTGGAGCTTGCCCTTCGGCGTGCCGACCAGATAAAACGTCGGGGAGGTCGACGCGCGCATGTCGGCCAGGATCGCCTCCGACGGAATGCCGCGATCCATCACCCACACGCGGCGCGCCTGGCCGTAGGTCCGCTCCACCTGCGCGAGAAACTGCGGGAGCGTGGTCCGATCCGACGTGTTCCCCGGCATGACCTCGTAGGCCAACGGAAAGCCGTCCGTCGTGATCACCAGCGCGATCACCACTTGCAGACAGTCCGGCCGCTGATCGCGGCTATAGCCGCGCTTCGCCTTCGGGTTCTCCGCCATCGCGCCTTCGAAGTACGTGCTCGTCAGGTCGTAGAGCAAGACCTCGAAGTCGGCGTGAAACAGATCCGCCCACTGGCGCTGCAGCCAGACAAACAGTGCCGCCTTGTGCGCGAGCACGCGATCCAAGCAGCGATACAGCCGGTCCTTTTCAGCCACGGCGAAGTCCGTGCCCAGCAACGCATCCATCGCGCTCGACACAAACCACTCCCGGTGCAGCCGAAACTCGCTGCCCGGCGCCACGAGGCGGTGGATGACCAGGAGCCGGAGCACCTGCTCCCACGAGACGGCTTCCCGCCCCTCGGGCAAGTGCGTGCGCCAGAATTCTTCCAGCCCCAGTTGGCGCCACAGCTCGCACCCCAGCCAACAGTTGCCAAACATCCGCGGCCGGTGCAGCTCCAGGCCGCTCAAGCGCCCCTGGAGACTGTCCAGCGTCGGGCTGGGAATCTCGCGATCATCGGGAAACAGACTCAGCGTCCGGAAGTGCTGGGTGTCCTCGTCGAACACCGACAGACTCTTCCGCCACGCCGCCTCTTGCTGATCGTTGATCTCGCCCAGATACAGCACCGTGCGCTGGATCGTGCGGCCCGTCGACACGCGCCGGTTCTCGACGATGCTGAAGTAGCGGTGGTCCTTCCCGTCCTTCCGCCGGTTGGTGCTTCGCAGGAACATCCGGACCCACGATGCCACAGGGCGGGGCGCGAAAACAGAGGGTAGGTCTTCACCGCACGTCCGTCTCCGCCGCCCGTGTTGACAGGACAGGACTTACGTCGACCGACGCCCCAGAAAAGTTATGGAAGGACGGTGAACTGCGAAGGTTGGGCTAATACGGCTTATCGTCATGACTCGATCCTCGGCCCTGTCGAGGGCTTCACCGATTCGCCGCGCGGCACAAGGCCAGTTCGCGTTCGGCCGGGCGCGTGTCCCGGCGCCAGGGATGATCGGCACTCGGGCGCCAGGATCGGCCCGCCCGAGGCGCCAGCGGGACCGGGGCCGTCGCGGGGGCGACCGCCGGCTTCAGCGGTGCGGGAATCTCGGTCCACCGCATGAGGCGTCCCCGATAGCGGAGTTCAATCGCGCCGTCCCTCGCCTCGCGCACCAGCACCGTACTGCGCGCGGGCGCCTGGCCGCTCTGTCGGGCGACTTGAAAGTACCGCGGGTCAGAGCGGATCACCCCGTCGTTGGAGAGCACGCGGGCTTCCTCGAGCGGGCACACGCGATCGAGCGTCGTCCGCGCCGGGACCCGCCGATGGACATCCTCGCCGGACGCGGGCGCCACCGCGAAGCGCCGGTTGTGCTCCGGCACATACGTCGACTCCATGAACCCGTTCGCCGCCGCCGCATCCGCGATCCCCAGGCGCCGCCGCTTCTTGACAAGCCCGAGCCCGGAAAGGAGAGGAATCAGGCACGAGTGGAGTAGAATGCACGTCCTGCAGGTGGTCCACTTTCCGAGCGGCGCGCGCACGGGGGCCAGATGATCCTGAAAACCGCTGTTAGAACCGTCCGCTCGCAATCTCCGCCGCGAACGCGTCGACAGGCAGACACTCTACGCCGTCCGGCGTGTCAAAGGCGCGGGCACCGGTGTGCACGAGGATCCGCCGCCGGACGTGTGACAAGTCGGCAATCGCGCGCAATCCCGCGAAGTCCGACCGGCGGGGTTGTGCCGTCGCCTTGACCTCGATGGCCATGAACTCTCGACCGCGCTGAAGAAGGAAGTCGACCTCGATGGCGCCCTGGGCCGGCGCCCAGTAGGACAGGCCATCGTAAAGACCTGCGTACGCGTGGTGGGCCCGCAGCAGCTCCGCAACCCATCCTTCGAGCAGGGCGCCGCGCTCTTCGGCCACGGGCGCGTGAAATGCGCGCTTCATCGCCCGCACGACGCCAGGATCCGTCCAGTAGAGCTTCGGATGTTTGCGCTCCTTGACGCGAAGCCGCGCCTCGTAGGCGGGCAGGAACGACACGAGGTGGGTGTCCGCGAGGATGTCGAGATACCCGCTGACCGTCGTGCGCGCGACACCGGCGTCGCGCGCGAGGCCCGCCACGTTGATCACTTGGCCGTGGAACAACGCGGCAATCGGAAGAAACCTCGCGAAGCCTGACAGATTGCGCACGAGCGCCTCGGCCTGAATCTCCTCCCGCAGGTACAGCTGGGTGTACGCCTCCAGACGATCCCGCTTCGAGGGCGCCTGCCACACGATCGGCAGACTGCCGTACCGGAGCACCTCCCCCAACTGGAAGTCGCTGCCCAACTCGGCTGGCACGAACGGGTGCAGTGAGCGTACGACCGCACGGCCCGCGAGCAGATTCGTTCCAGCCGCCTTCAGCTTCCTGGCGCTCGACCCGAGGAGCACGAACCGCAGTCCCAGGTCCTCGATGGCTCGATGCACTTCGTTGAGCAGGGCCGGAAGCCGTTGGACCTCGTCCACAACCACCCAGGCGCCGCGGCGTTCGCGGCGCACCTCAGCGCCGAACAGCCCGGGTTCCCTGAGGTAGGACTGGAACCGTGCTTCGTCCAGGAGGTCCACCCGCGTGGCCCGTGGAAAGTGCTGTCGCGCCCACGTGCTCTTGCCAGACCCGCGGAGGCCCAGCAGGAAGAAGCTCTCGTCGGGAGGGCGAAGAAGGCGCGCGTACGTGCTGGTGTCACCCATGGCGTCATTATTCCAGGAAAAGTGACGACATGGTAACACATGGGACTCCGGCCCCTTACCGCCAGGACCGCAGCACCGCCATCAGCCACTCGTCGTACGGCCCGGCGGAGAACCCGTACGTCACCGGGCTGATCAGCACGAAGGCCACGATCCCCAGGCCGATCGCGGCGTAGTAACTGGCGCGCTGGTCCCCAATCCGCGCTGAACGGATCCATCCCGCGCGATCGAGCCACAACATCACCGCCGCCACCGCGAACACAAGTGGCGTCAGGTAGTGATAGAGAAACAGCACGCGCGTGACGCCGAAAAACGGCAGGAACGCCAACGCGTAACCCGTCAGCGGCAGCCACGCGCCCGCGCGCGCGCCCGGCACCGGCGCCCCTGGCAAGACATCCACCCGCAATCGCGTCACCCGCGCCAGGCCCATGTTGACGATGATGACCAGGAGCAGGAGGCTGCTGCCCCACCAGACCACCGGATTGCCGACCAGGTGAATCGACGCGTCCGGCCCGGCCCAGAAAAACGGCGCCACCTTCATCACCGGCCACGAGAGCGGGCCGCTCGCGTCGGGATGGGGCGTGCGCATATTCGCATTCGCCTCAATCATCGTCGTGTGCGTCACGCGGAGGTCTTCGAACAGACGGCCGGTGGTGGGATGAAAGGCGTCGGCTGGTCCAGGGCTGGTGAGCAGCGCGAAATGAAGCAACCACCCGGCGAGGTAGACCACGGTGGCGGCGACGGCCATTTCGGCACCGTCGCGCCAGACGCGGCCGCGACGCACGGGCGGTCCGAACAGGCGCAGCGCCCACCACACGCCGATGAGGCCCGGCGCCACCAACCCGGTGAACTTGGTCCCGACGGCCAGGCCTGCCAGCGCGCCACCCGACAGCCGCCACGCGCGCGCCCGGCCTGGCGTGCGCGCGGCCTCGGCGCCAAGGACACACACCAGCGCGCCGAGGATGGCGGCCACCAGGAGGCCGTCAAACACCATCACATGGGTTGCGAGCAGGAGCGCGTTGTCGAAGACCAGCAGCAGGCCGCCGAGGAAGGCGGCAGGCACCGAGCCGCCCAGCCTCCGGAGGAGCAGGAAGAACAGGAGGGGAATCGCGATGCCGGCCAGGGCAGGCACCAGGCGGAACGCCCACGCGGACGTGGGTTGATACGGCAGGCCGATGGTGTCGAACGACATCCCGCCGCGATAGCCGCCGAGCACGGCGCCCAGCGTCAGCAGCAGTTTGCCGTGGGGCGGGTGGACGTCGAAGATGCGCTCGCCGGAGCAGCAGTAGGCGTTCACCGCCTTGCCCCAATGCACTTCGTCAAAGACGACGACCGGCGGGTGTGACACCCCGGCCAGCCGGGTGGCGGCGCCCGCGATCAGCAGGACGAGGAGCGCCCGGCGGGCGTCAGCAGGCACCGTCACCGGTCGCCCGATCGGTGCCTACGGTTGCGGCTCGTACGCCGCAACCGGCGGTTCGAACGGTGACGGTGCGTGGTCCGGTTGTGGCGAAGGGTCCGGCGAACCCCCACCTGCCAGCGGGTGGTTCGGCGGCACCCAGGCACCACCGACGATGCAGATCCAGCCGGACACGGGCGCATTGCCAACGCAGGATCCTCCACCTGGCGGCGGGGGCGGCGGCGGGGGTGGCGGCGCGCCCTGCGCGAGCGGATGGCTCGGCGGCAGCCAGCCGCCGTTCACACACACCCAGTCGGACGCCGGTGCGCTGCCCGTGCACGAGCTTGGCGTCGGCGTGGGCGTCGGCGTGGGTGTCGGCGTGGGCGTCGGCGTGGGCGTGGGCGTGGGTGTCGGGGTCGGGGTCGGGGTCGGCGGTGGCGCCAGCGGGTGGTTGGGAGGCAACCAGCCGCCGTTCACACACACCCAGTCGGACACCGGTGCCGGGCCAGGGCACGGACTTGGCGTCGGTGTTGGGGTTGGCGTGGGCGTTGGGGTCGGCGTCGGGGTCGGCGGTGGCGCTCCACCGCCTCCACCGCCGTTGGTCGAGGTGGTGGCGATGAGCTGGCCGGCAATCTGAAGGAAGTTCCGCGAGTACGAAATCATCCAATGCGCCGCGCCGGTAGTGCGCGCCGTCACTCGTGGGTAGAAAGAGCCTGTTGGCGGCCCACCATCAGTCACGATCGTCGCCGCGGTCATCGGCGCGCCGCGGTTGTTCAACTCGGCTGCCACCACCTCGTACGAATTGTTGTGCTGCCCGACGGCCAGAAACGTCTGGCTGACCGGGCTGAAGTCAAGGCCCATGCTGGTGGTATCGCCCAGCACCGTGGAGATGACGCCCTGATTCAGCCGGGTGCCGCTCGCGTCGAATTCCGCATAACTCGAACCGAGCCCTCCGGTCGTCCAGGCAAACAGGAATGTCCCATTGTTCGAGTTCACCGCCATGTCGGTATTGAAGGTGCCCGCCGCATGTCCGAACGTGTCCAGGCCCCCAAGCGCGCCGGAAGGCGACACGGTGCGAAATCTGGCAAACGCTCCGCTCCCGCCAAATCCTGAATACCCGAGCCCAAAGAGGTTCGTCGACGGGTTCCACGCGACGCTGGGATCTCGCCCACTGAAAATATTCGCGAACAGCATGACGCTCCCCGTTGGAGAGCCGGCGGTGTTCACAAAGCGCCCCTTGATCGCGAAACCGGCGGTCTGCCACGCCACCAGAAACTGCTGGCTGGTCGCCGAGTACGCAATCGCCGGGCCGATTTCTTCCCAGGGCCCGTCGTCGGACAGCACCGCCGCCGGCGTGACCACTCCACCTGGGAACGACACCAGCGAAGCCCGCACCTGCCCCAGGTTGTGCCAGGCCACGAGAAATGCGCCCTGACCACCAGCACCGTTGTTGGCGTGAGCCGCGTACTCCACGCGCGGAAACTGTGCAAAGTGGCCCGTGTTGCCACCGCCAGAGAACACGAGATACGTCTGAATCACGGCGCCTGCTGTGTTGGTGAAGACGGCCCTGATTGACCCGCTGTGGGCAGCGCCAACGGCCAGGTAGACGTTATTCACCGGGTCGAACGCCACGTCGGTGCCGCGCACTGTCGGCGCGTCCGCCAGCGACACCGTGTTCCCGACACGCGAAATCTGGGCACTGAGCGGCACCGTGGAGACGACCGCAACGACTGCGACGGCCAACGCGGTCAAGGACCGCCGGGATGACCAAGGTGACCAAGGTGACCAAGGTGACCAAGGTGACCACGATGAGGGATGAGGATGCGCCAGTTGCTTCATAAATGTGTGCTGCCTGCTCCGTGACTCCTTATCGGCTCACGGGGAGGCCTCATTAGGCCCGACGGAATTCTACCGCCTGAACCTGGCCTTGCACAGCGGAAGAATTTACCGGGTCTGCTCGAGCACCCGGGTCGCCGCAAACGCCCGCACCGCCCCGTGGCTGCTCCGCAGCAGGCCGCGCAGGCTCCGGAGGTCATCGGCCACCGTGCCGGCCATCGCGCGCTCAACGGCCTCGCGAATGGCAATATTGTCGTGATTGGCCAGGCCGTTCAACGCCTGCCGGGCGGCCTCGCGATCGTGCGGGGCCAGCAGCGTCGCTGCCTGTATCCGCACGAGCGGGTCGTCGGCCTGCAACGCCCCGCGCACCCGGGACTCCCACCCGGCATCGGGCCTGGTCGCTGTCGCTTGCGCCGCCCCCAGACGAATCGCCGGATGCTCCGACTCCTCAAACTGCCGCAAGACCGGCAGCCCGGTCCCGTCATCCATCAGCCACAGGGCGGCCGCGGCATGAAGCCGCACGCTGGGATGACGGTCTTCCAACAGGCCCCGGAGTGGTGTGATGGCCTCCCGCGCCTGCATCCGCCCCAGCCCCTCGGCGGCGGCGGCCCTGAATTCAGGCCGGGCGTCCGCCAACAGGGCCAGCAACGGCTGGACCGCCAGCGGGCTGCGACTGTCACCCATCGCCCGGATCTGTCCCATCAGCAGCGGCTGGTCGCCATTCATCCGGTCGATCAGCCGCCTCACGGCTTCTTCACTGCCCAGCGCGGCCATGATCTGGGTGTCGGCCAGATTCCCCTGGTCGAGGCCACGCGACAACTCCTCGGCCGCCGTCCCATCCCCATCGGCCAGCAACGCCTTCAACGCGTCGAACCGTCCGCCGCTCGACGGCTGACGCGCCGTTTCCCACAACACCGCGCGGGCCACCCGCCGCAGGGCGTACGCATCCTCAACCGGGCGCGCCCCCAGCCACTGCTCGTACCGGTCGAGCGCGGCCGTCGCGCCGTACCGCGCCACGTGGGCCTCAAGCGTCAACGTCAACGCGGATGGATTTCTGGGATACCGCCGCAGCGTGTCTTCGGCATGGGCCACCGCGGCATCCAACAGGCCCTGCGCCAGCAACGCCCAGCCCTGCGTCAACGCCGACGCTTCATCCATGCCCACCGCCGGGGGCGCCGACTGGGCCGCCTGACGCGCCCGCATCGGCGCCGACCCCGTCGTCATGAAGAACAGCACGGCCAGTACGGAGGAGAACAGCCAGCGTCGATCGGCGTGCATGACGCTGGTAGTATCTCACGATGCCCGCCCCGCCCGCCCCGCCCACCCCGCCGCCCGGCGTCGTTGTCCACCCGCACGCGCTGTGTGAGAGCCCGTCGGTCGGCGAGGGCACACGCATCTGGGCCTTCGCGCACGTGCTGCCCGGCGCGGCGATCGGACGCGACGGCAACATCTGCGACCACGTCTTCATCGAGAACGACGTCGTCATCGGCGACCGCGTGACGATCAAGTGCGGAGTCCAGCTCTGGGATGGTCTGCGGGTGGCCGATGACGTGTTCATCGGACCCAACGCGACCTTCTCGAACGACAAGTTTCCGCGCAGCAAACACCACCGGTCGACGCCGCTGCAGACGCACATCGACGCCGGGGCCTCGATCGGCGGAGGCGCCACGGTGCTGCCCGGCCTGCGCATCGGCGCCGGCGCGATGGTCGGCGCCGGGGCGGTGGTCACCCACGACGTGCCCGCGCGCGCGATCGTCTCTGGCAATCCCGCGCGGATCGTCGGCTACGTGGACACGGCGCACCATCCGGCGCCGGTGCCTTCGACCGCCGTCCCCCAGACCGGCGGTGTCAGCGCGACGTCGGTGAAGGGCGTCACCGTGCACCACCTGCGACGCGTGGACGACCTGCGCGGCAGTTTGTCGGTGGGCGAGTTTGAACGGCAGATTCCGTTCGTGCCCCAGCGGTATTTCACGGTGTTTGACGTGCCGGGCAAGGACGTCCGCGGCGAACACGCGCATCGGCGCTGTCAGCAGTTCCTGGTCTGCGTCCGCGGCTCGGTGTCGGTCGTGGTGGACGACGGGACGGCCCGCGAAGAGGTCACGCTCGATACACCGCAGCGCGGCGTGTACGTGCCGGCGATGATCTGGGCGGCCCAGTACCGGTATTCACCGGATGCGGTGTTGCTGGTGTTTGCGTCCGACTACTACGACCCGGACGACTACCTGCGCGACTACGACGTCTTCCTGTCGGCCGTCCGCCGCTGATCCGCGCCCGGCCCCGTGCGCGCGCCGGCCCCGGGGTGCGCCTCCACCGTGCGCACGATGGCGGTCGGACGGCGTCTCGCATTCTCCAGGGACAGCCAGAGATACTGGCCGATGATCCCCATCGCCAGGGCCGTCAGCCCGCCGAAGAACATGACGACGAGCATCAGCGGGGTGTACCCCAGCACCGGAATGCGCCCGATCCACCATCCCGCAAAGACCCACGCGCCGGCCAGTACCGAGAGGGTGGTGCCAATCGCGCCCAGCCAGAGCAGGGCACGGACGGGCAAGTCCGTGAAATTGAAGATGCTGTCAAGCGCATACCGAAGCTTGCGGCTGAACGTCCAGCCACTGCGACCCTCACGACGGGCCTCGCGTTCGTACGGGACAAACGCGCGTCGAAAGCCAATCCAGAACAGCAGGGCGACCAGATTGGTGTTGACCTCCTTCAGGTCCGCAAGTTGATCGCGCACCTGTCGCGTGCAGGCGAACACGTCAACACCGCCGACCGGAACATCGCTGACGACCATCCGGCGATACAGCCGCCAGAAGACAGTCGAGAGCACCCGGGACCACCACGGATCCGAGCGCCCGGTCCGAACGCCGAACACCACATCCGCTTCGCCAGACGAGAGCACGCGGTGGAAGTCCAGGATCAGGCCCGGCGGCTCCTGGAGATCGGCGGCCATCACGGCCATGAAGTCTCCCGTGGCGTGACGTAACCCGGCGGCGATCGCCGCAAACGATCCGAAGTTCCGGCTGAGTTCGACCAGCGTCGAGCGCACGCGCCACCCGGACACCTGCCGCTGGAGGATCGCCAATGAGGCGTCACGGGCGCCATCCACGACGAACACGACCTCGAGGTCGCCGGCGATTTGATCGGCCAGACCTTCGAGGGCCAGAAACAGCCGCGGCAGACTCGCTTCGTTGTTGTAGACCGGAATGACGAGCGACAGCATCGTGTGAGGTCCTCGCGCGCCGGTCACGGCCGGCTCAGCGCCGCCACGTCGGCCGCGGACAACCGGCGATACTCGCGGCCAGGCCGGCCACCTCCCGTCAGTTGCTCGACGTACAGGTCGCGCAACTGGACGAGGTAGCCGGCAGCCTCGCGCAGGCTCATCTTACTCTGGCCGAGTTCGCGATCGTCGAAGCGATACGGCACCTCGACGAGACGCCGGGCGCCGCTCCGGACGATCAGCTCAAGGCAAATCTTGAAGCCGCCAGCCTTGATCGTGGTCGCCTGCGCAATGTCACGACGGATGAGAAAAAACCCGGAGGCGGCATCCCGAATCGGCGAGAGTCCCCGCGCCAGCCAGCACGCCGTTCTCGACATCAGACGCCGCTTGAACGGCCAATCCGGCGTCGACCCCCCGGGCACATACCGACTGGCCACCACCACGTCAGCACCCGTGGATCGAAAGGCGGCATAGATCCGGGGCACCAGTGCCGGCGGATGGCTGAAATCCGCATCCATCACCCCCACGACCTCGGCCGATGCCGCGCGGAATCCCTCGACGACCGCGCTGCCAAGACCGAGTTTCCCGGCCCGGTGCACCACCCGCATCGGGTACCGTGCGGCGAGTTCGTCGGCCAACTGCCCGGTGCCGTCGGGCGAGTGGTCATCGACCACCACCAGCTCGAGTGCGAGCGCGTCAGCCTCGGCCGCCGCAAACACGGCGGCCACGAGTTCGCCGAGACGGTCACGCTCGTTGTAGGTGGGCACGACCATGGTCAAATCGGGCGCCGGACGTGTGGCCACCACAGAACTATAATCCCCAGAACCCTCGGGACCCACGTGCGTTTGACGTGGTCCTGACGCAGAACGCCCCACGCATGTTGCCCCACGTTCCTGAACCGTCGTTGCTGCCCGCCGACCGGTTGTCGCGTGGCGTCTGGGTCGCGGTGCTGGTGTGCCTGTGTCTGCTGCGCGTCCCGTCGCTGGCGCAGCCGATGGCCGGCGACCAGGGCCTCTACGCGTATGCCGGGCAGCGACTGCTGGCCGGCGACGCGCCGTATGCGGGTGCCTGGGATCAGAAACCGCCCGGCATCCACCTTGTCTACGCGGTCCTGTGGGCCGTGTGGCCGCATGAGTCGGTGGTGGCCGGCGCCGACCTCGTTGTGGCCGCGATGGTCGCCTGGCTGCTCGTGGTGCTGGGCCGGCGACGGTTCACGGCAAGGATCGGCCTGGGTGCCGCCAGTGTGTTTCTGCTGTTCGGCAACCCGGCGCTGCCGCAACGGCTCGGCGGCGTGTTCGTGCGCGCACAGTGTGAAACGTTCATCGCGCTTGCGATCACCGCGGCGCTGGTGATCGTCGCGTCGCACACCCGCGCGCGGCGGCACCTGGTCGCCGCCGGTGTGCTTCTCGGATGCGCGTTCTGGCTGAAGTACAACGCCGCCGCGTACGCGCTGGTGGTCATCGCGGCGCTGGCCGTCTGGCCGCGGGACGGTCTGCCGTCATGGCGGACGTTTCTCAACGATGTCTGGTGGGTGGCGGGTGCGGGCGCGCTGACGGTGGCCGTGCCGCTGGCGGCGATGGCGTGGGCCGGCGCGTTGACCGACCTGTACCTCGCGACCATCACCTACAACCTGGCGTACGCGGGCGACTCGTTTCAGGGCAGCGCGATCGCGTACCTGTTCAATTTCCCGCTGAACCGCGCGCGCAACGACGCCTTGTGGTTGCTGGGTGGCACGGGCGCGCTGCTGGGGCTGGCCGCCTGGCTGCGCGCGCCGAACGACCCGCGCGTCTGGTGCGCGCTGGTGGCGCTGAGCTGGGTGATCGCGGCGTGCCTGTCGATTCTGATCAACGGGGCGCGGCATCTCCCGCAGTACTTTGTGCAGGCGGCCCCGGCCCTCGCCCTGCTCGCGGCGGTGGGAATCGCCCCGTGGCTTCGAGGATGGCGCGCGCGTCCACTCGTGCCGGTCGTGGTGGCGGTCATTCTTATCGCCGGCGTCGCGCGCCCCGGCGACCGTGGTCACATCCCGAAGCTGGTGCACAACCTGACGACCGACTGGTCCGCGCTGACCGGCCGCACCGATCGGCGCACCTATCTGGCCCGCTTCGGCGGGCAGGACCCCAGCGACAAGTACGTGGCGCTGGCCGTGGACGAGCTGGCGGCGCACGTGCGTGCCACGACGTCGCCGGCCGACGTGATCTACGTGTTCGGCTTTTCGCCGGGCGTGCTGGTCAAAGGCGCGCGCCGCAGCGCGTCGCGGTTCCACTGGAGCCGCCCCGTGATCATGGAATTCGCGGCCGACACCCCGGGCTACGGCTCGGCAGGACTGCTCGACGACCTCACGCGTGAAGCCCCGGTGCTCATCGCGCTGCAGCAGCAGGACTGGAGGCCGGGCGAACCCAACTCCGCCGAGTTCTTCCACGCGCACCCGGCACTGCATGCCTGGCTGACCGCGTACTACGATCGTGAAGCAGACACGGCGTTGTTCGAAGTCTGGCGGCGACGGCCATGAGCGCGCGCGCGCTGACACGGCCCCAATGGAGGCTGGCTGTCGCCGGCGTGCTGCTGCTGGCCGCGGTGCTGCGCGGCCTGTGGCTCACCGCGGACCCGCCCACCCGGCACACGGTCGGCGTGGTCTGGCATGACGAGGGCGCGTGGACGCACAACGCCCGTAATCAGGCCCTGTGGGGCGTGTGGCGCACCGACGCGTGGAATCCGATGTTCATCGCGCCGGTGTTCACCGTCCTTGAAACGGCGGCGTTCCAGACCTTCGGCGTCGGCACCTGGCAGGCGCGCACCGTCCCCGCGGCGTCCGGACTCGTCGCCATCCTCGCCCTGATGTGGGGGCTCTCTGCCGTCGCCGGCCGGCGCGCCGCGCTCGCAGGCGGCGTGCTCCTGGCCACCAGCTACACGTTCGTCATGTGGAATCGCGCGGCGCTCATGGAATCCACCATGACGATGTTCATTGTGGTCGGCTGGGCGGCGTACGCGCGCTCCGTGCAGCGGCCCGTGTGGGGGCTACTCGCAGGCGTCGCCGTGGTGTTGGCGTTCTTCACAAAAGCCGCAGCCGCCTTCTTCGTCGGAGCCGTCCTCCTGGAACTCGCGACCGCCTGGTGGGCAGGCCGCACCTCTGCCACCTCAGCCACCTCTGCCACCTTTCTGGGTTTGTCCATCGCCGGCGTCGTGGCCCTCGCGATGTTCGTGATCCCGTACTGGACCGAGTTCCAGTTCTACAACTGGGAGATGTCCGTGACGCGCAAGCCCGACTACGCGCTGAGGGCGTGGCTCGATCGCGCCACGTGGTTGCCGCTGACGCACGGGGTCTTCACACGGATGTGGCTCGTGGTGCTGGTCGCGGCCCTCGCAACCGTCGGCATCGTCTCGCGCTGGCGCTTGGCGCACCCGGCCGAACGGCTGGCGGTGTTGTGGCTGCTGGTGGGACTGGTGGAACTCGTGGTGCACGACTCGGGCAACGAGCGGCGGTATGTGATGTTCGTGCCGGCGCTGGTGGCGTTGTTCTCCTTGCGGATTGGCGCGGCGACAGCCACGCCCTGCGTACCGTCAGGGGGCGCGGCTAAGGCCACGCCCTGCGTACTTCTGCTCCCAGTGCTGGCGATCCTGGCGTACGTGGTCATCGGCAGCGCGCTGCGGCTGGTGTGGCTGGACGACGTGCTGGCGAATGATTACCGGATGACGGTGCGGGTGTCGGCGGGGCTCGCGCTGGTGGTCGTGGCGCTGGTCTGGTGGCGGTGGGCGGCCGTCACCACCTGGCTGCGCAGCGCCGCTTTGACCACGCCGTTGGTCGCGGCCGTGGTCCTGATCACGGCCGGCACGGATCTGACGTTGTACGCGCAGTGGGCCGCCGGCCGGACGCACCTCAACTACGAGGCTTCGCGCGCGCTGGGCGGCCTGCTGCCGCCCGGCACGCTTGTGCACGGCAAACTGGCCAACGGTCTGTCGCTCGACAACCAGATCGCGCCGCTCTTTGTGGGCCGGGGCTTCGGCAACTACGCCGACCGTCTCGACCGCGACGATGCCCGCTATATACTCACGTATACAGCGCCCCGGCTGGGCTACGAAGGGTCGGTCATCCTCGACGTCCTCCAGCACTATCCGCGGCAGCGCGTGCTGGCGGAGTTTGACGTCGAAGAGACGTCCGGTCCCGACCGCGCGGCGCTCATCGACAAGTTTCCGGACGGACCCGACCCACGTGCGCGACATCAGTGACGCCCTCATCAAGACGCACGCGGATCTCCGGTTCCGCTCGGAGTACGACTACGCGTTGTTCGAGTACTACCGCTCGGCCAAGGTGCTCGCGTTTCTCGATCGCGCGGGTGTCACCGTCGACGGACGGGTGCTCGACGCCGGGTGTGGCGGCGGCGGCATGCCCCTGTCGCTCGCCGAACACGCGCGGCAGGTGGTCGGCGTCGACCTCGTCAACCGGTTCGGCGACGCCGGGGTGCGGCTCGGCCGCGAACGCGGCCTGTCGCATCTGCACTTTCTGCAGGCCGACGGCATGCGCCTGCCCTTTGCGGACGGCTCGTTCGACCTGGTGTTGTCCCACGCGGTCATTGAACACGTGGCCGACGCGCCGTTGTATCTGCGCGAGTGCCGCCGCGTGATGGCCCCCGGCGCGCGCTTGTTTCTGTCCACCGCGCCGTACCTCTCGTTTGCCGGCGCGCATCTGCCGAGGCTGAAATTCCAGATTCCGCTGCACCTCGTCACCGGCCGGTGGATCGCCTTCCGCACGTTCCGGCTGCTCGCGCGGTACGCGCCCTGGACGCTGAAGGAACCGGCCCACGAAAACTCGTTCATCCGGGACGCGCGCCACGGCCTCTGGAAGGACGACGACCTGCTCGATCTGGTCACCGTCACCCGGCTGCGCGGGCAGATCGCCGGCGCCGGCCTGCGCATCGTGCGCGAGGCCCTGCACGCCACCTCAACCGTACGTCGCGTGCCGGGCCCGTTCGGCCGCTGGCTGCGCGACAGCCCGCTCACACGCGACATTTTCATCAGCAACATGGAATATGTGTTGGAGCCGGAAGCGTAATGGCAGACATCGATCGGTATCGTCCGGATGACAAACGCCTCGTCGAGGCGATGTATCGACGCGTGTTCGGGATTGACGCGGCTGACGCGAATCGGCTGCGCTGGGACTGGCAGTACCGGCACAACCCGCACATGCCGGCCAACGGCCCCCTGATCTGGCTCGCGCGCGAGGCGCAGACGATCGTCGGGCAGTACGCCACCATGCCGGTGCGCCTCTCGGTGCGGGGTCAGGAGATCGACGCGGCGTGGGGCATGGACGTCATGGTGGCGCCGGAACGACAGCGTCAGGGCCTGGGCGAGGTCTTGTTCCGCGAGTGGGATCGGCACGTCGGGGCCTCGCTGGGCCTGGGCCTGTCCGACTCGTCGTACCGCCTCTTCAAGAAACTGCGGTGGCCGGATGTGGGCCCGGTGCCCTGCCTGGTCAAACCCCTCACGCGGCGCGCGTTGCGCCGGCCGGGCTGGTCGGTGGCCGCCAATCGCCTGGTCTCGGCACTGACGCTGCCGTGGATCAGACTCGTCGCGCGCACCCGGCCGCTCACGGGCGAGGTGCGGACGCTCCGCCACTTCGACGACAGTTTCACGCGTCTCTACGAGCGCGTCGCCCCCCGGTTTGATTTTATTGTCCGGCGCGACGCCGCGTACCTGAACTGGAAGTACATCCAGGCGCCGCACGTGCGGTATCAGATCGCGGCGCTCGATCGGGACGGCGAGACCGCCGGGTATGTGGTCTACCGGCACGTGCAGGAACCGCGCGGCCGCGTGACCATCGTCGTCGACTGGCTCACGGCGCCCGGCGACCATGGCGGCCTGCTGACACTGCTGCGGTGGGTCGATCGCGAGGCGCGCGCCGCCGACTCGGACAAGATCCGCGCGTTTGCCCTCCATGCGGAGTACCGGAAGCTGCTGCGGCAGTCGGGCTACTTCGCCGTGAAATCCACGATGGAACTGGTCGCGAAGGTGAACGCGATCGATCTGCCCGGGGCCTTTTACCAGTCCACGGATCGCTGGCACGTCACCCTGGGTGATTCGGATCAGGATCGCTGACTGGATGGGCACGTCCGCCACTCCGGCCCTGCTCGTCGGCATCGATACCGAGGGCGACAACCAGTGGGATCTGCAGGCCCGGCTCCACCAGCGCTTCGAGAACCTCTACGCCCTGGAGCGCCTGCACGACGTCTTCGCGCGCCACGGCGTCCGGCCCACGTACGTCATCACCCATCCGGTCGCCACCGATTCCCGATCGGCGGACGTGCTTCGGCGGCTCCTCGCGCGTGGCGACTGCGAAATCGGCGCCCATCACCACGCGTGGGAAACACCGCCCTGCACCGACGCCGACGTGCGGCGGCATCCGTATGCGTTGTCGCTGCCGCTCGATCAATTTGACGCGCAACTCGCGACGCTCACGTCGGCTGTCGCCAGCGCGGTGGGCACACGCCCCGTGTCGTATCGATCGGGACGCTTCGGATTCTCGGCCGCGCACGTCTCGTCGCTGGAACAGCAGGGGTATCTGATCGACTCCAGTGTCGCGCCGCTCTTCTACGAAGCCCACAAGGGCGGTCCGGACTTCGTGGACGCGCCCCTCACGCCGTATTTCCTCGCCTACGACCACGCGACGCGCCCGGGCAGCAGCACCGTGCTTGAACTGCCGATTTCGGTCGCGCTCAACCGCCGCGTGCCGGCGTGGCTGGCGCACGCCTACGCGCGCGCGCCGTGGAATTACACGACCAGACGTGTGCTACGCCTGGCGCGGATCGCGCGGGTCCGCTGGCTGCGCCCGTCCTACAGCTCGGCCGACGACATGTGCGCGCTGGGCCGCCAGCTCGTCGACCGTGGCGCGCCGCTCCTGAACCTCCTCTTCCACTCCAGCGAAGCCATCGTCGGCGGCAGCCCGTACAATCGGACGGAGGGCGAACTCGCGGCGTTCTACGACCGCCTCGGGCGGTTTCTGACGTACGCCACTCAGGAGCTCAGCGCCAGTCCGATGACATTCGAGGAGTTCAGGAAACAGTCAAGCGCGCACGCCACTCACACATGAACATCGTCCACATCACGCCCCACTTGCCGCCCGACCAGGCGGCCAATGCCATCCTGCCGGCGCAGGCCGGCGCCTGGGCGCGCGCGCAGGGGCATGACGTGGCGTTTGTCGCGCATCCGCCGGCACAGGGTGGGCAGGCGGTCGCGCCGGAGGCCGGCCCTGTGAAGTGGATTCCCAGACGCCCTCAGGCCTTCAGCATGAACCGCCTGTTGCGACTCGACGCGTGGGCCTTCGCGCGGCAGGTGCATCGCACCCTTGACGCCGTCGGGCCGCACGCCGGCCTGCTGCACCTGCACAGCAACGGTCTGTTGATCGAGTCGGCCGCCGCGTGGGCGACGCGCCGCGGCGTGCCCTACGTGCTCACGCTCTACGGCACCGAAATCTGGCACTACAAGCCACGCTGGCCCGTGGACTTCTTCCAGCGCGCGTACATGAACGCGGCCGCCGTCACCTTCTACAGCCGTCGCCTTGAGGCGCACGCCGTGGAACTTGGGCTCGGCCGGCGCGACCTCTCTGTGATCTACCCGGCCGTGGCCGACGCGTTCGCGCCGCGGGACGCCGCGACCCGCGCGGCGTGGCGGCAGACGCTCGGCATCACCGAGTCCCGGGTCATCGTCAACGTCAAACGCCTGCACGAGCTGGCGGGACAGACGTTTCTTCTCGACGCCTTCGCGCGCCTCCGGCAGGAATTTCAGGACGTGCGGCTGATCATCTGCGGTGCTGGCGACCTCCGCGAATCCCTGGAAGCGCAGGCGAAGACCCTGGGCATTGCCGGCGCGGTGACGTTCGCGGGTCTGGTCGAAAACGACGACGTCGCGCGCTACACCGCCGTGGCCGATGTCTTCGCGTTGCCGTCACTGCTCGAGGCCCTGCCCACGGTCGCCGTCGAAGCGCTCGCCTCAGGCACGCCCGTTGTGTCAGCCGATCATCCCGGCGGTCTCGAACTGCAGGAACTGTTTGGCGACGATGTGACGGTGGTGCCGCGGCGGAACGTGGCCACGCTGACGCGCGCGCTGCGGGCCGCGCTCGACGCGCGGCGTCGCACACGGCCACAGACCGCCACCACCCTGACCCGGCTCTTTCGCCCGGCGGCCATCGCGAGGCAGTACAACGCGCTGTACGAGCGCCTTGCCGGATCTGTTCAGAAACCCACTTGACTTGCCGTGGTATCAGGGGCCACGGCAGGTCAAGTGGGTTTCAGGATTAGCGATATGCTTGCGCCATGACCCTGTTCGCCCAAGTCACCCAGCAGATCACCGGGGCCATGAAGCAGCGCGACCAGGCGGCGCTCGCGCCCCTGCGGATGCTGAAGGCCGCCCTCATGAACCGCGAGGTCGAAAAGGGCCGGCCGCTCGACGAGGCCGAGTCCATTCAGGTCGTGAACCAGCTCGTCAAACAGCGCCGCGACTCCATTGACCAGTTCCGGGCAGGGGGACGGCCTGAGCTGGCCGACAAGGAGCAGGCCGAACTGACGTTTCTTGAACAGTTCCTGCCGCCCGCCGCTGACGAGGCCGCCATTGCGGCCGCGATCGAGGCCGCGGTGGCCGAAACCGGCGCCGCGTCGGCCAAAGACATGGGGAAAGTGATGAAGGCTGTGACGACGGCGCTTGCGGGCCAGACCGTGGATGGCAAGGCGCTGGCCGACGCGGTCAAACGAAGGCTTTCTGCCTCGGTTTAGCTGCCTTGGGTCCCCGCCAAACCATTTCCAAAGGGCTGCCGTCTAACCCCCGTGAAAGGCACGCAAGTGTCTCTCATCCATCCTCCGGGCAGGGGCCTCAATCGCAGGGGTTGAGGCCCCTACTTTTTGCCCGCCGCCCCCCTCAGGCGGGCCCGGCCCTTCCCCCCCATGTCTGAACGTCTCGCGAGATCCGCGGGGCTGAACAGCCTCGCGACGATGTCGAGCCGGCTGCTGGGGCTGGTGCGCGACGTCATCATGGCGGGCCTCTTCGGGACCGGGCTCGCCCACGACGCGTTCAACATCGCCTCGCGTATTCCCAACCTCGTGCGGGATCTGTTTGCCGAAGGCGCGATGAGCGCCGCGTTTGTACCGACGTTCACGCGGCACTTGAAGACGCACGGCCGCGAGGCCGCGTGGCGGCTGGGCAATCTCGTCATCAATGCGCTGATCGTGGTGACCGGCGGCCTCGTCGTCCTGGGCCTGGTGTTCACCGAACCGATCCTGCGGCTGCTCGGCGACGACTTCGCGACGGCGGACGGCGGCGAGAAGCTGGTGCTCACGGCGCAGTTGGCCCGCATCATCATGCCGTTCCTGACGCTGGTGGCCGTGGCCGTGGCCCTGGGGGGGATGCTCAACTCGCTGCGCCGGTTCTTCATCCCCGCGTTGTCGCCCGCGCTGTACAACGTCGCCGTCATCTTCGCCGCCTTCACATTCGTGCCGCTGGCCGCGCATCTGGGGTGGAACCCGATCGTGGGCATCGCGGTCGGCGCGCTGCTGGGCGGCGTGTTTCAAATCGTCCTGCAACTGCCGGCGTTGTACCGGGAAGGCTTCCGGTATCAGCCGATCCTGAACTTCCGCGATCCCGGCCTGCGGCAGATCCTCCTGCTGATGGGACCGGGCACGATCGGAGTCGCCGCCGCGCAGGTGAACCTGCTGGTCAACACCGTGCTCGCGGCCGCCGATCCGGGCGCCGTCACGGCACTGACGCTGGCGTTCCGCCTGATGTATCTGCCGATCGGGCTCTTCGGTGTGGCGATCGCGACGGTGTCGCTGCCCGAGATCGCGCGACAAGCGGCCGCGGGCGCGTTCGACGAGATGCGCCGCACGCTCTCGAGCGGCCTGCGCCTCATGCTGATGTTGAGCGTGCCGGCCACCGTCGGCCTGATGGCCCTGGCGTCCCCGATCGTGGAGCTGGTGTTCCAGCGTGGAAGGTTCGACGCCGGCAGCACGAGCGCCACGGCGGCCGCGCTGCTCTACTACGCGCCGGGCCTGCTCGGGTATGCGACCGTCAAGATTACATCGCCGAGTTTCTACGCGATGCAGGACGCGCGCACCCCCGTGACGGTCAGCATCGTCACCATCGCCCTCAACATCGTGCTGAATCTGACGCTGGTGCAGGTGATGGGTTTCCGCGGCCTCGCGCTGGGCACGGCCATCGCGGCCGTGTTCAACGCGGTTGTGCTGCTGATCCTGCTGTCGCGACGGATTCACGGCCTCGATCTGCCGCGGATCGGCCTGGCCTTCGGCAAGATCCTCCTGGCGTCGATCGCCATGGGCGCGGCGGCGTACGCCACCGAGGCGTGGTTGAATACGGCCCTGCCGCCGTTGACGTCCCTGCTGCGTGGGCTCGCGCGGGTGATGGGCGCGATGTCGGTGGGCGTCGTGGTGCTGGCGCTGGCCGCCTGGGCCCTGAGGCTGCGCGAGTTCACCGACGCCTGGGGACGCGTCCTCGGGAAACGGCGCCGCCGTTAATAAATGGAGGCCGGGTCTTCAGACCCGGCGACTCGGCGGGACTAAAGTCCCGCCCTCCATCCGTACGTAGTCCCGCCCTCCATCCGTATGTAGGGCGTGGCTTCAGCCGCGCCCGCCCGGTCTGGTACCATCCCACCGGTGAGCCGCTTTCCGTCGTCCCCGATGAGTTATTCGTTCGGCCCCGGCCCCATGACACCCGCGGTCCGGACCATCGTCTACGCCAACATCGCCCTGTACGTCCTGATGCTGGTTGTGCCGGCCCTGTTGATCGACAACTTCGGACTGTCCCCCAAGGCCGTGCTGACCGAAGGACGCGTGTGGCAACTGGTCACGTATCAGTTCCTGCACGCCGACGTGTTTCACATCCTGTTCAACATGTTGTGGGTGTGGATGTTCGGCGTCGACCTCGAACGCCGATGGGGCACGCAGGCCTTCGCGAAGTATGTCCTGATTGTGGGCACCACGGCCGGCGCCTCGACCTTCCTCGTCTCGCTGTTGCCGTTTGCGCTGGCGCGCGACACCTATGTCGCCGTCACCATCGGCGCGTCTGGCGCGGTCTACGGCCTGATGATGGCGTGGGCGATCATCTTCCCGCACCGCACGGTCCTGTTCCTGGGTATCGTGCCGCTGAGCGCGCGTGTGTTCGTGCTGATCGCGGGCGCCATCTCGTTGTCACAGGCGATCGGCAGCGGCGGCGGGACCAACATCTCCCATCTGGCCCACCTGGGCGGCCTGCTGGCCGGCTGGCTCTATCTCAAGACGCCCCGCCCCCGCCTCCCGCCCCCGCGCCCCACCCACCTGAAGCGGGTGCACTGAGCTCGTAGCTGATTTGGTGGGATCGGCTCCAAATCAGCTACGAGCTCATTATAATGACGCCGGCATGAAGAGCGCTGTCTCGTCCACCGCTGCCGCCACCTGGGAAGGACTGACCCGCGACGACCTCCTGCGGGCCTACCGCACGATGCTGACCTCGCGGCGCATCGACGACAAGGAGATCCAGCTCAAGAACCAGAGCCTTATTTTTTTCCAGATCAGCGGAGCCGGGCATGAGGCAATCCTGACCGCCACGGGCATGCAGATGAAACCCGGGTACGACTGGTTTTACCCCTATTACCGCGACCGCGCGTTGTGCCTCGCCGTGGGGATGACCCCGCTCGAGATGTTCCTGAGCGGCGTCGGGGCGGCCGACGATCCGAACAGCGGCGGCCGGCAGATGCCCTCCCACTGGGGTCACAAGACGCTCAACATCGTGTCGCAGTCGAGCCCGACCGGCACCCAGTGCCTGCAGGCCGTCGGATGCGCGGAGGCGGGACGCCTCTACGAACAGATCGCCGACATCCCCGATCGCGAGGCCCGGTTCGAGAAGGACGAAGTCGTGTACGTGTCGCTCGGCGAAGGCACGGTCAGCGAGGGCGAATTCTGGGAGTCGCTCAACGCCGCCTGTGTTGCGATGCTCCCCGTCCTGTTTCTGGTCGAAGACAACGGGTACGCCATCTCCGTCCCGGTTGAGGTGCAATCCCCCGGCGGCGACATGTCGAAGCTGGTCGAATCCTTCCCGGGCCTCAAGGTCCTGCGCTGCGACGGCACGGACCTGCTCGAGAGTTACCGCACGGCCGCCGAGGCCCTCGCCTACTGCCGCGCGCGCAACGGCCCGGCGCTGATCCACGCCAGGGTCGTCCGCCTCTACTCGCATTCGTTGTCTGACGATGAGCGGGTGTATAAGACGCCGGCCGAACGCGCCGAGGAAGCGACGCGCGACCCGATCACGAAGTTCGCGGCGTGGCTGAACGCCGAAGGCCTCGCCACGGACGCCGATCTCGCGACGATCGCGACCGAGGTTGACGCCGGGATCAACGCGGCCGCGGACGCGGCCATCAAGGCGGCGAAACCGGCGCGGGACACGGCCGGCCTGTACGTCTACTCGCCCGACGTCGATCCGACGGGCCCTGCGTTCGACAGCCCCGCTGTGCCCGAGGGCAAACCCGACACGATGGTCGCGGCCATCAACCGCACGATGAAGACGGAAATGGCCCGCAACCCGCGCATCGTCGTCTTCGGCGAAGACGTGGCGGATGCGACGCACGAAGCCAAGCTGGAGGAAGTGCAGGGCAAGGGCGGCGTGTTCAAGGTGACGCACGGGTTGCAGAAGGCGTACGGCGGCGTGCGGGTGTTCAACGCGCCGCTGGCGGAAGCCAACATCGTCGGCCGCGCCATCGGCATGGCCACGCGCGGGATCAAACCCGTCGTCGAAATTCAGTTCTTCGACTACATCTGGCCGGCGATGATGCAGTTGCGCGACGAGATGTCGATGATGCGGTATCGATCGAGCAACGCCTTTGCGTGCCCGATGGTGGTGCGCACGGCGATCGGCGGGTACCTGCGCGGCGGCGCGCCGTACCACAGCCAGTCGGGCGAGAGCATCTTCGCGCACTGTCCAGGCATCCGCATCGCGTATCCCTCGAACGCGCACGACGCCGCCGGCCTGTTGCGCACGGCGATTCGCTGCGACGACCCGGTGCTGTTCCTCGAACACAAGCACCTGTATCGCCAGACGTACAACAAGGGTGAGAACACCGGACCCGAGCACATGATCCCGTTCGGCAAGGCGGCGGTGAAGCGCGAGGGCACGGACGTCACCGTGGTGACGTGGGGCGCGCTGGTGCAGCGCACGTTGCTGGCGGCGCAGCAGGCGGAGCAGGACGGCGTCAGCGTCACGGTGATCGATCTGCGGACGATCGTGCCGTTCGACTGGGATGCGATCGCCGACGCGGTGAAGGCGACCAACCGGCTGGTGATCGCGCACGAGGATCAACTGACGTGCGGCTTCGGCGCCGAACTCGCGGCCCGCGCGGCCAGCGATCTGTTCGAGTACCTCGACGCGCCCGTGAAACGCGTGGCCGCGATGGACTGCCCGGTGGCCTACTGCCCCGACCTCGAAGAGGTCATCCTGCCGGGCTCGGCCGACGTGCTCGCGGCCGTGCTCGCCACCGCCCGGTATTAGCGACTCCTACCTCAGCCGCAGACGGTGCGTCGTCTCGGCCTCGACGCGCGCGCGTGACGCGTGAGAAGACGAGCGGGAAATACTCGTCCGTTGGCCCAGAGCGCGTGGAGGTTGGCGAAGAACGGGCTGTCGGGCTGCGCGGACTGGCCGGGCACGTTGGTGACGATCGACCGATCCCAGTCGGCAACATCAAGAATTTCGCGGAAGCTGGCGCCGTCGGCGGCCAGTGTACCGGTGCCGCCAGGACGCTCGACGGTCGGCAGGCTGTAGGACGGGAGCAGGGCGTGCGGGAACGCGCGTGTGTGGATCCGGCCCCAGCGCCATTGCGACCCATCGGCGCCCTGGCTCGTGGTTAACTGCGCGATCGTGCGGGTCAGGGTGGCCTCGTGCTCCGGCCGGCGATCGGCGGCGGCACGTGTGTCGTCCCGCTCGGCAGCGGACGACAGGCCGCGCCACGTGTCGTAAATCGCCGCGGCGCTGCTGTCGCGCGCCAGTACGGCGTCCCATCGGGCGACGAGGTCGCGGGCACGCTCCACCTCCGGTGTGCCAGCCGTCCACCCGCGGAACAGCGCGAGTTCAGATTCCGCGCGCAGGTGTTTGGCGTCGAGCTGCATCCGCCGGTGGTCGTCCAGCGTGTATGTCGCGTCCGGCCTGATCAGTTGGAGCAGCCGGACGATGCGGTCGTATCCGGTGGGCGCTGATTTGAACATCAACGGCGGCGCGTAGCCCGCCGGTTGCACGTTGTTGTTGGCCGTCGCGATGAACCCGCGCGCGGGGTTCAGCTCGCGCGGCAGGTCGCGGCGGAATCCGTTCCACTCGTAGGCCCCGGTGCCCGGCACCGGGAGCCGGCCGACCCACGACCGCGTGTCGGGCCCGGTCGCGCGACGATCGGGGGTCAGCGCCGCGGCCAGCCACGAAATGTTGCCATCCACGTCGCCACAGACCAGGTTCTCGGAGGGCGCCTTCCAGTACATCGCCTCGTCGAGAAACTGCCGGCAGTCGGACGCCTGCGCCAGACGCAGCCCGCCAAGATAGGGCGCGGTGCCAGGCTCAAGGATGGCCGACCGCAACGCGTACGCGCGATGACGCGCGTGGTCCTCGTGAAACACGGGACCATGGCGGCTGAACTTCAGCTCAACCACTTCGGCCGCCTGTCCCTTCACCCGAATTTCCTCGCGAACAATGCGCAGCGGTTCCCATCGACCGCGAAACCGGACTTCGTTCGGATTCGCCGGGTTCACCTCTTCGACGTACACGTCCTCCATGTCGGTGCCGACGATCGTCAACCCCCAGCCGACGCGTTCGTTGTGGCCCATCGCCACGCCGATGAACGGCACTTCCCCCGCACCGATCACGTTCCACCCGGGCGCGTTGAGGTGCACGATGTAGCGCAGAGACCGGTGTGTGACCGTGCGATGCGGATCGTTAACGACCACCGGCTGGCCCGTCGCCGAAAGCGACCCGTTCACGACCCAGTTGTTCGATCCCGGAGGATCGGGCGGCTGCGAAGGGCCCGGCCCCTGCGGCGACCAACCGCCACGCCCCCGGCCCGGCCCCACAAGCCCGCGGTACTGTTCGAGGATCTCCGGCGTGTTGCCCCCTCGCCCGCCACCGCCGCGCCCGCCGGTCGTGACGGACTCGTCGATGATCGCCAGGTCGAGTCCTTCGGGCAGCGCGAGGTCGTCCCACGGATCCGGCGCGCGCTGCCTGTTGGCTGGCTCACGACCCAGCCGGACGACATTACGCGCGAGCGTCAACTCGTTGGTGGCATCGCCGGGCGTGGCCGTCCGCAGCACGACCGTCTCGGCCGTCCATGGTTCCGGCGTGATGCCGGTGAGGGTGAACTCCAGCGGCAAGCGCGCGGCGTGCGCGGTGATAAAGGCGTTCACGCCCGAAGCGTACGCGTCGAAGATCCGCCGCCCCTCCGGGTGATAACTCGTCCACTCGCGATCGTCCATCGGTCCGCGGTACTTCAGCAGCCGCGCCTGCCGGTCGCGCGCCACGGCCTGCGGACCGAGAATCTCGGCGAGGCGTCCCTCCTTCTCACGCCGCCACATCTCCATCTGCCACAACCGATCCTGGGCCATGACGTAGCCCTGGGCGAAGAACAGGTCTTCGGTGTTCTGCGCGTAGATGTGCGGCACGCCCCACCGATCGCGCAGCACGTCGACAGGCGCGCGCAGTCCGGTCAGCCGCCGCTCGCCCTCAAGGGTCGCGAGTGAGGCTCGGGCGAGGGCCCGGAGTCGTTCGTCCACCTGAGGCGTCGCGGAGGTGGACGGCAGCAGCAGCGTGACGAGCAGGACGATCCCTGGGATGAGGGTGAGCGCACGGACCATGACCACCTCCGGATATGACGTGGCGTATCCTATCGCCTTCCTTCAGCGTTCGGCACGGGCAGGCCGCCGGTCGGGAGGCCCTGTTATTCTCTCCGTCGAGGAGAGAACCAGAGTGCCCACCAAAGTCAACATCGTCCTGGACGACGACGTGAAGACGGACCTGGACCGGCTGGTCGAAAGTGGCCTGCGCAGTCGTGTCATCAACACGGCACTGCGTCGCGAAATCGGCCTCATGCGCCGTCGCCGCGCCAGCGGACTCCTTGACGCCCTTCGACGCGCGACCCGTGTGACGCCGACGGCCGACAGTGTGAGAATGGTTCGACACGATCGGGGCCGGTGATGGGCGATGCCACTCACGACCGGCGCCCTGTTGCGCGAAGCGAACACGCGCGATGTGGGCGTACCTGCCTGGGCTGCGGGACAGGCCGTGGCCTCCGCCACCGGCCGCGAGGCAGCGCCGTGCCGAGCGGGTTCGACCCACGCAGTGTGGCCCCGATCGCCGGCGCGGCGGATCAGCCCGCGGTCAACTGAAGAGCGGCCGCGGGGGTCAATCGCAGCAGGCAGGTGAGAAGGGCGTCGTGCGCCGGTGGGTCGGCGTCGGGCGCGATGTAGCGCTCGGCCACCAAATCGCGCCACCGGAGCAGCTCCCGCCGCACGGCCCGGCGGCCGGGCGCCTGAATGGTCAGATCGGTCAGGGCCAGCACTCGCTCGTACGCATTCAACAGCCGCTCACGATCGCCGGGCGCGGTCAGCTTCGCGGCGCGGTGCATCTCGTTGGCGATCATCAGGATGCGCTGATCGAACGAGAACGTCAGCCATCGATCCAGTGTCAGCGAGGCGTGCTGCGCCATCAGAGGTCCCCGCCTTCGCCGACGAGGGCACAGGTCAGCGCCTGGATGCGCGCGCGCAGTTCGGGATCGGCCACCTCCATGCCGCGGTTGCCACGCGCCGGACTGATATTGATAAGCGACGTGAACTCCACGCACCCGTCGCGTCCGCGACCCGGATAGTAGTTCGCCCCCCACAGATCCTGCTGTCGACTGCCCGCGTCCATCAAGACCTGCTCCGCATCGGCGTGCAGCTCCCCGCCGATGGCGATGCGCCCCCGCTCGATGTCGACGACGTACTTCACCATGTCCTTGAACCAGTGACCGACCAGCGCGCGCAGCACGTCGGGTGCGACGGGCTGGTCGAGAATGAGGATGGGCGGCTCGGCACCGGTCATTTGAGTAGTTATATCGTGGGTGGCGCGTTCCGGGGCCGTACTTCTCCGGGCCGCGACCACCGCGAAACACGCCTGCGTCAGGTCGCGCGCTTCGCCGGGCCGGTGTCCGCCGCGGCGGATGACGGCCTACACCGGCAGCCCCTACAACTCGCACAACGTCGAGCGCGCGGCCTGGCCGGTCGGGCGGGCCAGATCGCCCAGGGCCAGAATGAGACTCCACCGGGTGGTGGCGAATCGGGCCGCTTGTCCGCGGGCCGGCGGGGTGTGCATGGCCGGGTCCGCTGACGGAGCCCCCCTGGTCGATCGCGTCGTCAATCCCGGCAGCGGAAGTGACCTGATGACGCGGGTCGCAGCCGTGCCGGACGGCCACGCCGCAGCGCCCGACCGCCCCAGCCTCACCATCGTCACGCACTGGCTCGACGAGCGGAGAAGGCACGGGTGAAGGAGATACCGGCTCCACCGGCGCCCACGTCGGTCCCCACCACCTCGGCACGAGTGTTCACCAGAAGGCCGCAGGACGGATTGCGCTTCTACGGACGGGCTTCCAGCGTCTGGATCCGGCGTTCGTGGTCGTTGAGGGTCGCGGCAAACCGTCGATCGGCGGCCTCACCGGGGATGGCGTGGTCCTTGAACAACTGGCGAAGCTCCGCGAAGCCCGCCCGCATCTCCTGGCGCAGGCTGTCGTCTTCCCCGATGCCTCGGATCCGATCGAGCACTTCCTCGTGCAACACGCCCATGTGGCGGCGAAGATCCGCCACGTCGGTCTTCAGTCCCGCCACGTCGGTCTTCAGTCCCGCCACGTCGGTCTTCAGTCCCGCCACGTCGGTCTTCAGCACGCCCACGTCGGCGGCGACTTCGTCCAGGCGCTCCTCGATCTTGTCGAATCTCTCTTCAGACACAGTGCCCGCCTCTTCGATGGGACGACGACGATAGCATCGTCGGCCAGGCGGTGTCATTTTGCAAGTCGGGTGCCAGGCCGATCAGCAAGAACAATGCCCGGGCGCCTCATCTGCGGTTCGCCGAGGAACCATGGTGGACCCGGAAGCACATTGCAGAATGTGCACGCGGGCGGTCCAGGAGGACTGCGTTTTCTGCAATGTGCCGCTGCCCCTCCCGCTACCAGCGCCGCGCCAACACCTTCTGCAGATGCCGCAGTTCTTCGTCCACCGCCTCCGGTGACTCCACCGTGTCGGCGATGACCTCGCGCAGGCACACCCCAAACTGCTGACGCACGCGGTGCGCGATCACGCGCAGGCTACCTTCCGACGTCTGAAGCTGCGTCGCCAACTCCGCCACCGTCGCGTCGCGCTCGTCGAGCGCCTGCTGCAGTAACGGGACAAAGAACCGGCTGCCGCGCATCCAGCCCGCGCGATGTTTTTCTTCCAGTCTCGCGCGAGCGGCCGCAAACACCTCTGCCGCCCACTGCGCGTCGTACGCATCCTCAGGCGTCCGCGCGTCCGCCGGCTCGCGCGCGTAGCGCTGCTCTCCGACGGCACACTCCAAGGCCAGTGCCGGCTGAGTGCCGCCACGCTTCTGGCGCGTGGCGAAGTGGTACTCGTTGGCCAGGAAATGTTTGACCGACCCAAGCAGAAACGACCGGAACCGTCCGCGGTCCTGACGCGCCTGTTCGAAATATCCCTTCTCAATCACCGCCGCGAAGAACCCCTGCGTCAGGTCGTCCGCCTGATCCGGAGACCGGCCACTGCGGCGAATGAAGGCGTAGATGGGAAACCAATAGAGCTCGCACAGCGTGGCCAGCGCGGCCTCGGCCTTGAACATCTGGCGGAGTTCCGCGAAACCCGCCCGCATTTCCTGACGAATCGCCTCGAAGTGCTCTTCCAACTGCCGAAGGTGAGCGAGGGTGTCCTCGTGCAGGAGATCCATGTAGTGGCGGAGGTTCACAACCTCCTGCTTGACCGCGTCGACGCCGTCCAACCGTTCCTCGATTTTGTCGAATCTTTCTTCAGACACCACTCCACCCTTGTCGATGGGACGAGGACGATAGCATCGTCGGCCAGGCGATGTCATATCGCAAGTCGGGAGGCCTGATCGTCCTCGGCGCGAATGGCCGCGTGGTGCGAGTGGTGGACGGCCATGAGGGGCCCTTACGCCTTGAGCGCCCGCTTGAACACCTTCCCCGTCGGCCCGACCGGCAGCGACTCGCGGATCTCGACCGTTCGCGGATACTTGTAGGCCGCGAGCTGCTCCTTGCTCCACGCGATGAGCGCCTCAGCCGTGAGCGTCGCGCCGGGTTTGAGGACGACGTAGGCCTTGAGTTCCTCGCCGAGCCGCTCATCCGGCACGCCGATGACCGCGGCCAGCGAGACCGCGGGGTGTGTCATCAGGACTTCCTCAATCTCGCGCGGGTACACGTTCATGCCGCCGCGCAGCACCATGTCCTTCTTGCGATCCACGATCGACACGTAGCCGTCGGCGTCGATGATGCCGATGTCGCCGGTGTGGAACCAGCCGCCCTTGAGCGCCTCGGCGGTTTCGGCGGGCCGCTCGTAGTAGCCCTTCATCACGTTGTGGCCGCGAATCACGATTTCGCCACGTTCCCCACTCGGCAGCGGCTGGTCCTGGTCGTCCACCACCCGCACGTCGCACCCGAAGACCGGCAGCCCGACCGTGCCGGGCTTGGACGGCAGATGGACCTGATTGAAACACGCCACCGGCGACGTCTCCGACAAGCCGTAGCCTTCAAGGACCCGTACACCGAACGTCTTCTGAAAGTCCTCCATGACGGCCACCGGCATCGGCGCGCCGCCTGAACAACAGACCCGCAGGGACGCCGCAACCGCCGACACGTCGGCACCGCTCTGACGCACGTACTGCAACAGCGCCCAGAACATCGTCGGCACGCCGATCCAGTACGTGGCGCGTTCGTCCACCATGGTCTTGAGCACGGCGGCGGGATCGAACCGCGGCAGCAGCACGAGTGTGTAGCCGCCCGCCACGCCCGCGTTCATCTGGGCGGTCTGGCCGGTCGAATGAAACAGCGGCAGCGTGATGAGCGAACAGGTCCGGGCGTCGACGCCGCCGTCAAGCAGGGGCGCCACCATGTCGCGCGACACGATCGCGTTGGTGACCATGTTGAAGTGCGAGAGCTCGGCGCCCTTCGGCTGGCCCGTGGTGCCGGACGTATAGAGGATGACCGCGGTGTCGTCCGGCGCGGACGCGTGCGTCGCATACGCCGGCGGCTGCGTGTGGATGAGCTGTCCGAAGGTCATGGCGCGCTCCACCGGGCTGGGCGCGGCGGGATTGACCGTCATCACGATCAGATACGCGCACCGTTCCACCTCGTCGCAGGCGGCCCTGGCCATCTGCGCCATCGGCAGCTCCGCCGTGCCTTCAAACACCAATAACGCCTTCGCGCGCGAGTCTTTCAGGTGGTACGCGATCTCGCGCGGCTTGAGCAACACGTTAAGCGGCACGACCACGCCACCCATCTTGAGGATGCCGAAGTACGCGATCGGAAAGTACGGCACATTCGGACACGACAGGGCGATGTGGTCGCCGGGGCCAAGCCCGAGACCGCGCAGGCCGTTGGCCACTTGATTGGCCATCGCCTGCACCTGCGCGTAGGTGAGGCGATGCCCGCTGGACACCACCGCCTCCCGAGCCGGTGTGAGGCGGGCCTGCTGATCCAACAGATGCGCAAGATTCAACGTCGTCGCAGTCATTCCGATCCTCCCCGGCCAGCGGCCGCAAACGCAGTCGAGCGGCCAGAGGCCAGCCAGTGTGCCAGCGCCGCAATTTCAGTGGCCGACAACTTGTCGGCAAACGACGGCATCTCGCCGTCAGATTTGACCTCACGCGGTGTGGTGATTTGCCGGATGAGCGCCGTCTCGTCCAGCCTCGCCCCCACGTCTGACAGCTTCGGCCCTTCGGTGCCGCCGACAGGCCCCACCACGTGACACCGCAGGCAATGCCGGTTGAACAGGACCGCGACCTGCCCATCGGCGTCGACGGCCGGCAGGGGATCACCCGCGCGCCCCCACGCCAGCGCGGCCAGCATGGCCTCCATGTCGTGTTGATCTGACGCGGGCGCCGCGCGCAGCCCTGGCGCGATCATCTCCGGGTCGATCAGGTGCGCGGCCACCCAGTCGCGCGGTCGCGACACGCGCGCGGGATCGATCGCGGGCACGACACCATCCGCGCGGTGACACGTCGCGCAGGTGTCGCCCCGCAGCAACACCGCGCCCGCCTGCTCGCGCACGTTCCACCCGCCCCCTGACGCGGCCGGCCGGTCCCTCGCACCGAGCATCGTCAACGTCGCCACACCGGCGATACCCGCGGCAAACGCCGTCAGCAACCATCGCCGCTCACGCAGCCCCCGCGACCGCGCGCGGTCGATCCAGGGCAGCAGCGCCAGCAGCGTCATGACCGCGCCGGGAATGACGATGGCGCCGACAATTTCCCAGCGGCCGGGAAAGTACTTCAGCAGTTGGAACAGGCCGAGGAAATACCACTCGGGGCGGGGCACGTAGTCGCTGGAGGTGGGATCGGCCGGCGGCTCGAGCGCGGGCGCGCCCTGCCACGCGAGCGCCGCCAGCAACACGCCCACCACCACCGCCGTCGTCAGATCCCGCGCGGCCTGGTACGGGAAAAACGTCTCGGGAACGCCGTCGCGCGGGCGGATGGGCCCGGAGATGCCGTGCCGGCGCATCAGGTAGAGGTGCAGGCCGATGAGGCCGAAGAGGAGCGGCGGCAACACCAGCACGTGCACCGCATACCAGCGTGTGAGCGTCAGCGCGCCGATGTCGGGTCCGCCCCGCAGCAGATCGGCCAGGAACTCCCCCACCACCGGTGTGAGTTTCGAGAGATTGATCGTGACCACCGTCGCCCAGTACGCGCGCTGGTCCCACGGCAGCAGGTACCCCGTCAGTCCGAACGCCAGGATGACGTGCAGCAGCACGAGTCCGACGATCCAGTTCAGTTCGCGCGGCGCGCGGTAGCTGCCGAAGAAGACGACGCGGATGAGGTGCAGCACGGCGGTGACTACGACGAGACTGGCGCCCCAGTGGTGCAGCCCTCGCAGGAAGTGCCCGCCACGCACCGTCGTCGTGATGTACCGCACGCTGTCCCACGCATGGTCGGGGGTGGGCGCGTAGAACAGCGCGAGCAGCGTCCCGGTCACCACCTGGAGCGTGAGGCCGAACAGCAGGAGGCTGCCCAACGTGAAGGCCCACGCGGTGCCCGGCGGCAGCGGCTCGTCGAACAGGTGATGCCGCAGCGTGCGGAATCCCGTGCGGTGGTCGAGCCAATCGAACAGGGCCCGCATCAGAGTTCGACCTCGAGTGCGGCCGTGTCGGGATTGAGGCGCACCGGCAGGCGAACGAGCGGACGCGGCGGAGGGCCGGACAGCACCTCGCCGTTGCGTCCAAAGACGCCGCCATGGCACGGGCACTTGTAGTGACCGTCGGCCGGCTGCCACGCCACGCGGCATCCCAGGTGTGTGCACGTCGCGGAGAGGGCGCGGTACTCGTCGCCGTCCTTGTCGAGAAACACGACGGTCTGTTTGCGGGTCTCGTACCAGCCATCGGCGTGCCGCTCGGTCAGCGTCGCGACGAACGGGCCGGTGGGCGGCAGATCGAACATCGAGGCGGCGGGTCTCCAGCGCCGCAGCGTCTCACGGCGCCGGGGCACGGCGACGGCGGCGGCGAGCCCGGCCATGCCGGCACCGATGAGCGCTGTACCGGCAGCGACCAGTCGGGTCAAGAACGATCGTCTCGGTTCCATGGAGCCGGTATTCTAGCCGGACTTTCGCGCCGCGGTCGGGCCGTGGTACACCGTTCTGACGCCGAGTGCGTATCCTGCACGCGTTCTGACGCGCCCGGGTAGCCTGGATTTTCACACCGGGGAATTCGCTAACGTCGCCGGCTCTTGATCCCGCCGTGGGCGGCGTTATGCCACCGCGATCCTGAGGCGTCGACCCTTCCACCAGGGGATCGGTGTGGTCGTCCCGATGAGACCGGCGTCGAGCAGGATCGGATGGTGCGCCCGCCGGGGCAGCCGGACGATCACCCCGTCTTGCCGCACGCTGACCCGCGCGGTCGTATCCAGCAAGCGCCGAAAGATCTGCCGGGCTGAGCGCGCTCGTCGCCCCGGAGGGACTTGGCGAAGAGCCGGTAGAGGCCGCTGCCGAGCACGGTGAGGAGCACGTCGAAATCAACGTGCAGCGCCACCGCCGAGGACAGGGCATCGCGATGGAACAACTCGACGCGGTCCGCCAGTCCGTTCTCGATCAACATCCGCTGAGCATAGCGGGTCATGATGGACTTGAGAGAGGACGTCCGGTCGTTGGTGAGCAGGATCGTCGGCTCGTCGTGGCCCAGGTCGCGGATCAACAGCTGCCGAAGGGCGTGCCGATAGTCCCGCAGGCTCACCTGCTGATCGACGACGCGCGGGGTCTGGAACTTGCGGTGGGGCCCCTTGAGATGAACCGTCCGCCAAGCGGATCGGGGCAGGGTCGCACACTCGGCCAGAAGCGCCCTGGAGCGCCGCCGCAGGGTCATGAAGGTGAGGCCGAGATCGTTGAGCGTGGAGAGGTTCGCGTACGTGGTGAGCTTCGAGTCGAAGACCAGATACCGGGGGCGCTCGCCGTACCGCTGCGTCCAGCACTCCACGAACCGCAGGATCTCATCCGCTTCTTCCCCCTTGCGGATATCGGTGTTGGAGGAGCAGAAGACCTGGCCCCCTGCGTCCCGCGCCAGAAACGCCAGGACCGCCTTGCGCCGCTGGCTGCGGCGGGGCACGTCGTGCTTCTCGACGAAGGGATCGTCTCCGAAATACGAGATGGAATGAACGTCGAGGTTGAACGAGCGAGCGTCGATGAGCTTTTCGTTTCGGAGCCGTTCGATCCACTCCCCCAGCAAGCGTACCAGGGCCTTGCGGCCCAGGCGCGAGGAGTACTGGGACATGAACGTGGTCGTCGGAACCGCGTTGAGCCCCACGGCGAGCGCCACGCCCGGATCGAACACCAGGTCCATGACGTGGCTGCGCCGGGCCTTCCCGAGCAGCTTGAGCACCAGGGCTGCTCGGACCGCGTGCGTCGCGGGGATCCTGCGCGTGCCGGGGAAGGCACATCGGCTCAGCAGGGCATCGAGGTCGAGGCGGGCGAGAAGGGGCAGCAGGAGGAAAAGCCCCCCGAGACGGGTCGAGAACTCGCGGAGTTCGAGCGAGAACATGCGGACATCGGCGACGGCGTCGGCCACCGGTCTCATCGTTCGTCTCCCTTGCTTCGCGGCTCCGATACGCATCGGCATATCAACGATGCGCAGTTCTGGTGGCGGACCGCTGCGTGCCGTAAACGCGCCGTGCCCACAACGATGCAGAATTGGCGGAGGGACGCAAGCAGAACCCGCCCG
>JBCKZS010000027.1:0-37351 GCA_038918905.1 Vicinamibacterales bacterium | reverse complement strand
CTCCCGATGTCAGGAGTACCACGGGCGCGTACTACGTACAAGTGAAAACTGCTCTAGGGACGTGCAGCCGGCCCGGCCCCGGCACGCTCGACGGCGCCACCGCAACTCGGTCATCACACCCCTCCTGCGTGAGGCCGTACGAATTCGTACCCTCGACGGCCGCGAACAGATTGTGCGTGAGGGATGAGGAACGAAGCGCGGAATGCCGATCTTCTCTACCGCGCGGCGGTTTAGTTCAACAGCGCGGATAAGCTGCGGGCGCCGCAGGCGACCTGCAGCTTCATCGGTTTGTTAGGCGGCGCTCAGCTTCGCGTCGGTCCGCGATCCATGAGATGGCTACTCCGCCGGCCAGGATGAGCAGCACCACCGCCAGCAAATAGAAGTTGAAGTTCTTCCCGAGTTGTTCCTTGAGCCAATCAGCAACCAGAATCTTGACACCCACGAGCATCAGAATCAGCGCGAGGGACGCCTTGAGGTATCTGAACTTGTCCATTAATCCCGCCAGGGCGAAATAGAGCGAGCGCAAGCCGAGAATGGCAAAGACGTTACTGGTGAAAACCAGGAACGGATCGGTTGTAATGGCGAAAATCGCCGGGATCGAGTCCACCGCGAAAACCAAGTCCGTAAACTCGACCATGATCAGGGCCAGGGCCAAGGGCGTGAGCATCAGCGTGCCGGGCTCGGCTCGGTCCACGGCTTCATCCGGCATGGCGGCGGTACCGGGGAACTCGCTCTCGTATGAGGCCGGTGCTCCAGCCCGAACGATGAAGTGCTGCCCGTGGAACCGGGCGGTGACGGGGAAGAAACGTCGCGTCAGCCGGACGACGAGGTTCAGGTTCGGGTCGCTGTGCTCGGTCTTCAGAACCAGCATTTTGACCGCCGTGAAGATCAAGAAACCGCCAAAGATGTACAGAACCCAGTGAAACTCCGCGACAAGTGTCGCGCCGATGGCGATCATCGCGCCGCGCAACACCAGGGCGCCCAGGATGCCCCAGAACAATACCCGATGCTGGTAGATCTGCGGGACCGCGAAGAAGCCGAAGATCATGGCAATCACGAAGATATTGTCAACGCTCAGCGACTTCTCAACGACGTAACCTGTCAGGTACTTGACCGTCGCCGTCGTGCCATCGTTGATCAGCCCGTCGGCAGCATCGATCGACCGACCCAGTCCCATCCACTGGTTCTCGTACCCGTAGTAGACGAACACGGCAAAGGACAGCCCCAGCGTGGCCCACACGGCGGACCACCCGAGGGCCTCCTTCACCGTGACCACATGGGCCTTCCGATGAAAGACCCCCAGGTCCAGCGCCAACATCAGAAGCACAAAGCCGATAAATGCCACCCAGAGCCAAACCATTCGCTACTCTCCTCCTTCGTGGGTCAAGCCGCCTGGCGCCCGCCGTCAGCGGATACTGCGGGCGCTTTTATGAACCGCATCGCCAGGGGCACTGATTCCATACCGCGGTCGGCGGCGAGGACAACGGCGGGCCCATCGGTCTCCCTCCACATGCGATCACGATGGGGAAGATCTGCGCAGGGCCTCGATCTCCTGCCGCAACGCGCGCACCTCGTCGAGGATCAACCGGGTGTGCGCCTCTCCCTCGCCCTTAAGGTCTTCCGTGACCTGCGACTGCATCGCGTTGACGACCACCGCGATGAACAGGTTCAATACCATGAACGTCGCGATCAGCAGGTAGGCGACGAAGAACATCCAGGCATACGGCGACTGCGCCATGACACCGCGCGCGATGTCGGGCCAGCCCTCGACCGTCATCACCTGGAACAGCGTGAAGGGCGAGACGCCGAGATCGCCGAAGAACTCCGGCGCGATCGCGCGGAACAGTTTCGTGGCCAGCACCGCCGACACGTAAAGCACCAGTGCCATCAGGCCGACGATCGACGCCATTCCCGGCAATGCCGTGAGCAGGGCGCTGACCACCCCGCGCATCGAGGGCACCAGCGAGACGAGCCGCAGCACACGCAGCACGCGCAAGGCGCGCAAGACGCTGAACGCACCGCTCGCGGGCATCAGCGCGATCCCGACGACCACGAAATCGAACACGCGCCACGGATCGTGGAAGAAACGCCTGCGGTAGACGAAGCAGCGCGACAGCAACTCGACCACGAAGACTCCCAGCGCCGTGCGGTCGATTACGTGAAGCACGTCGCCGAAGCGTGCGACGACCGCAGGCGAGGTTTCGAGCCCGAGCGTGATCGCGTTCGCGACGATCAGCGCGGTAATGGCCTGTTCGAAGCGCACATCCTCAATGAGAACGCGGACCCGCTCGCGCGGGCTCGGTGCGCGAGCGGAACTACTCGTGTTCAACGTGTCTTCCTCATGAATTCAGGGATAATACCTCCCATTACCAGTCCCAAAGGACTTCCACCCCGATGCCAGGGCTGGCGCCCGTCACGACGATTCCGTTGCCTTTCAATCCCAGATCCATACGTACTCCGATGGTAATTGAGGACGCCCGCCTAAAATAAGCAGCGTTTCATCCGCACGGCCGACCACGCCGACTCAGCAGCAGGCAGCGCGCCCGTGCGGATAAACCCCGGTTGGTCTGAACCGCGTGGCGGCCCTGCGGCCGTTATGGGGATTGTAGGCGCGGACTCGGGAGGCACGAACGGATGCTGGCACTACGTTGTCACCTTCGTCTGGCGGATTTCGTTGAAAGCTGGCCAGCATGCGCAGGAGGCGCCGCGAGTGGATCACGTAGAGCAGTCCAAAAAGGCAGCGGGCCTGCAGCCGCGCCGGACGACTCGGATCGCGTTGTGGGGCGCCGAAGAGCAGGGCCTCATCGGATTCAGAGTCTATACGGATCACACCAACAGCGATCGCACAGGAGTGCCGGGATTCCAGTTCGTGCAGGAGTGGCTCGAGTACAACTCGCGCACGCACACCTCCACGGCCCTCCATGGTGAACGTTGCCCAGGAAATCAGCTACGAGCTCATTGTTGATCGTGTCCTCGATCTTGATGTGCGGCACCTCTCGCCGCCAATCTTGCTGAAACGCGCGAGCCGGTCCGTGATGAAGATGAACCCGTCGTCATCGATGCGCGCGATGTCACCGGTCACATACCAGCCGTCCCGCATGACTTCGCGGGTCCGTTCAGGCTGATTCAGGTAGCCGGCCATCAGGTTCGGCCCTTTCACCAGCAGCAGGCCTTCCTGGTTGAAGAGGGGCCCCTCGCCGGTCTCGGGGTGGACCACCTTCGCGGCCACGCCAGGAATCGGATGACCGACCGAGCCTGCCTTGGTGCCCACCTGTGTGCGGCCCTGGAACACCACGTCCGGCCGGTTGGCCGCGACGACCGGCGACATTTCGGTGCATCCATACCCCTCCAGCAGCGAGAGGCCGAAGGTCTCGCGAAAAGCTCTGGCCATCGGCTCACGCAGTTTCTCGGCACCGACGATGGCGTAGCGGAGGTGCGCGAATTGTTGCGGCGTGCAGCGGCGCAGGTAGGCCTGACAGAACGTCGGCGTGCTGATGAGGATGCTGCCTCGATAGGTCTCGGCCAACTCGCCGACGGTCTTCGCGTCCATCGGATTCGCGTGATAGGCGACCGAGCAGCCCTGCAGCAGCGGGCACCAGAGCGTGCCGGTCAGACCGAACGAATGAAAGAAAGGCAGCACGCCGATGAAGCAGTCATCTTCTTCCATCTGGAAAATCTGCTCGAGCGAGTCGACATTCGAGAGCAGGTTGGCGTGTGTGAGCACGACACCCTTGGGGACGCCGGTGCTGCCGCTTGAGAAGATGACCGCTGCGGGCGACGAAGTCGACCAGGAGGGATTGCCGACACTGGCGCGCAGCCAGCGGCGTGGCAGCAGACGGGCGCGCAGGAAGGCGGCGACCTTCTGGCCTCCGCTGATGTCGCCGCGAAGGTCTTCGAGGAAGATCATGTCCGGCGTGGCCTCGAGACCGGTCTTGTCGAGGAATCGTCGCGAGGAGATGACGGTCGTGATCGCGCACTGGGTCCTGGCCGCTGCCATCGCTTCGGTGCCCGAGGTGAAATTCAGATTCACCGGCACGCGACCGGCGAACAGCGAGGCAATGTTGGCGAGGGCTCCGCCGACCGAGGCGGGGAGCAACACGCCGACCATCGCCTGGCCTGCGGTGCGATCGCGAATCAGCCGGCTCAAGAGCAGGGCCCCGACCAGCGCGCGTCCGTAAGTCAGGCGTTGCCCGGTGCTGTCGGCCATGGCCAGGCGGCGCCAGCGTCGGCGCGCGCTGGTGATGAACGACGAGTGGAGCTGGTCGGACGGACGTCGCCGGTGGCGCATCGCCTCGGCGCCGAGTTCGCTGATCGCAATGCGCGCGAGTGGCGCCGTGACGGTGGACGGCAGGGGCGGACCGTACGCCACGGTGATCGGATAGGGCAGACGCTCGGGGAGCTTCCAGAAAAGGCGGCCCCGCTTGAAGCTGAACACGCTGCCCCACACACGATCGAGGTAGACCGGGATGACCGGCACGTCCAGGCCGTCGAGCAGGCGCTCGAAGCCGCGTCTGAAGGGCAGCAGGTTGCCGGTGCGGCTGACCGACCCTTCCACGAAGATGCAGACGACATGGCCGTCGCGCAACTCCCGACGCGCGCGGTCCAGGGCGGCGGTCACATCGGCTTTGTCGCCGGCCGTGATCGGAATGCCGTGCAGACGGCTCATGACAAAGTGAATGCCCGGCAGGTGGAAATACGGGCCGTGCATCAGAAAGCGCACGAATCGCTGCACGCTCGCGCCGACCAGCAGGCCGTCAACCATCGACACGTGGTTGCAGAGGAGCAGGGCCGGCCCTGTGTGCGGGACGTGCGCCTTGCCAACCACGGTAATGCGATAGACCGTGTGCGTCAGCATCCAGAGCGTGAATCGGATAAAGAACGCGGGCAGCGTCGCGAGCACATACAAGCCAGCCACCAGCGTGAACGCGCCCGCCCCCGCAAACAGCTCCGGCATCGTCCATCCCAGCCGCGTGCCGAAGAACCACAAGACGGCCGAGGCGAGCAGGATGCCGACGGTGTGCATGACGTTGACCGTGGCCAACACGCGGCCTTTCTCGTGCGCGGCCGGGCGGTGCTGCAGCAGGGCGTTGAGCGGCACGGCGAAGAAGCCACCGGAGAAGCCGAGTGCCGCGAGAGACACGGCCGACCACCAATACGACGATGAAGAGGCCGCAAGCGCAAGACTGAAGATCGCCATCCCGAGCGAACCCAGCGGCACCAGGCCCAGTTCGATGTGGTTGCCCGACAGGCGGCCGGCCACGAGGCTGCCGGCGCCGATGCCGATCGCCATGGCCGTGTAGAGCTGGGTGGCGGCGGCTTCGTTCACGCCAAGCGAGCCGATGGCGTACGGCAGCAGCGCAAGCTGCAGCAACGCAGCGAGAAACCAGAAGAACGAGGCGCCCACCGCGGTCATCCACAGCGTGCGATCGGGCAACAGGCGGCGGAAGCCGCTCGCGATCTCACTCCACGGCGCCACACTGAGGCGCACGCCCGACGTCGCGGCCGGCACCCGTGGAATGCGCAGACTCGTGAGTGTCCCGGCCACGGCGATCGCGACCAGCACCATCGCGATCACCGCCGGCGTGTCCCGCCAGGCCGCAAACACGACGCCGCCGATCGACGCGCCGAGCACGATCGCCACGAACGTGCTCATTTCGAGCAGGCCGTTCGCGCGCGACAACTCAGCCTCCGGAAGCAGCTCGGGGATGATGCCGTACTTGGCGGGGCTGAAGAAGGTCGACTGCGTCGCCATCAGGAACAGCACGGCGAGTAATCCGTCGATGCGGCCGGCCAGCAGCACGGGCACGGCGACCAGCATCGCGACGACCTCGAGGCCCTTCATCCAGACCAGCACCTGCCGCTTGCTCCGCGTGTCCGCAAGCTGACCCGCATAACCCGAGAACAGCAGGAACGGCAGGATGAACACGCCACCCACCAGGGCGACGCCATCCACCTGCCCCATCGCGTCCATCGCCAGGAACGAAACGACGATCTTGAAGACGTTGTCGTTGAAGGCGCCGAGGAATTGTGTCCACAAAAACGCCTGCAGCCCCGGTCGCCGCAGTGTCTGCCTGTACGTGCCGCTCATGGCAGACGGGACAATACCCCAAAATGAGCTCGTAGCTGATTCTTTCAGAATCAGCTACGAGCTCATTTTCCACGGAGACCAAAGGTGATGGCAGGGTTCTTGAAGGCGAATGCCGAACATGGGGCAGCCTCGACTGACCGTCGGCACTGCGGGGATGGTCTTTCACGTCATGAATCGTGGGGTCAGACGGTGGCGCCTGTTCGACTCAGACGAGGAGTACCAGACGTGCCTGGTCGTGCTGGCAGCAGCCCTGCAGCGGTACCCGGCTGACCTTCTGGCGTACTGCCTGATGCCAAATCACTTTCATCTGCTGGTCAGGCCGACCGTGGACGGGCAACTCTCGCGTCTCATGCAGTGGTTCACGGCCACACACAGTCGGCGTTGGCATCTGGGGCGCGGCTCGCGAGGAACCGGTTCCGTGTACCAAGGGAGGTTCAAGGCCTTCCCGGTCCAGACTGATGATCACTTCCTGACCGTCTGCCGGTACGTCGAACGGAATCCCCTCCGCGCCAGCCTCGTGGCGCGGGCCGAAGACTGGCCATGGTCAAGTCTGGCCGAACCCGCCCGATCAACCCTCTGCGTGCCACTCGCGTCGTGGCCCGTTGCCCGCCCTTCAGGATGGGCCGAACTCCTGAATGATGCTGAGCCTCAGCCAAGCGTGATGCGGATTCGTGAGTCGGTGTCGTGGAATGTGCCTTTTGGCGCCGGCAACTGGGCCGAACGGGTAGCGAATGCCCTGCACTTGTCGGCCCAGCCCAGGCGACCTGGTCGTCCCAGGCGTAAATGAGCTCGTAGCTGATTCTGAAAGAATCAGCTACGAGCTCATTTTTCCCATCGAGGACAGGAACTCGGCGTTGTCCTTGGTCTTGGACATGCGTGAGAGCACCAGCTCCATCGCTTCGGCGGGCGAGAGGGGCGTCAGGACCTTGCGGAGGACCCAGATGCGGTTCAGGTCTTCCCTGGACAGCAGGAGTTCTTCCTTGCGGGTGCCGCTCTTCTGCATGTCGATCGCCGGAAACACGCGCCGGTCGGCCAGCTTGCGGTCGAGCAGGATCTCCATGTTGCCGGTGCCCTTGAACTCCTCAAAAATCACATCGTCCATGCGCGAGCCGGTGTCTACGAGCGCGGTGGCCACAATCGTGAGCGACCCGCCACCCTCGATGTTGCGGGCCGCGCCGAAGAACCGCTTCGGCCGCTGCAGCGCATTGCTGTCCACGCCGCCCGTCAGCACGCGCCCGGAGGTGGGGACGATGGTGTTGTAGGCGCGGGCGAGACGGGTAATCGAGTCGAGCAGGATGATGACGTCCTTGCCGTACTCGACCAGGCGCTTGGACTTTTCAATCACCATTTCGGCGACCTGCACGTGGCGCTGCGCCGCTTCGTCAAAGGTGGACGACACGACCTCGCCCTTGACCGACCGCTGCATGTCGGTGACTTCTTCGGGCCGCTCGTCGATGAGCAGCACGATCAGGTACACCTCTGGATGATTGGTCGTGATGCTGTTCGCCAGGTTCTGCAGCAGCATCGTCTTGCCGGTGCGCGGCGGGGCGACGATCAGGCCGCGCTGGCCCTTGCCGAGGGGCGTCATCAGGTCCATGACGCGGGCGGAGTAGTTGTCGCCGCTGGTTTCCAGCCGGACGCGGGTATCTGGATAGATCGGCGTGAGGTTCTCGAAGAACACGCGCCGGCGCGTGTGATCGGGCGGCTCGAAGTTGACCGCGTCCACCTTGACGAGGGAGAAATAGCGCTCGCCTTCCTTCGGGGACCTGATCTGCCCCGACACCGTGTCGCCGGTCTGGAGATCGAAGCGGCGGATCTGCGACGGTGACACATACACGTCGTCGGGACCGGGCAGGTAGTTGTAGTCGGGCGCCCGCAGGAATCCGTAGCCGTCGGGCAACATCTCGAGGACGCCTTCCGAAAACAGCAGGCCGCTTTTCTCGGCGCGCGCGCGCAGAATCTGAAAAATCAGATCCTGCTTGCGCAGGCTGGTGGCGTGCGGCACGTCCAGGTCCTGCGCGATCCTGGTGAGCTCCGCGATGCTCATTTCCTTGAGCGCGGCCAACTCGATCGCGGGAGCTTGCGGTGGTTGAGGTTGTTGAGTCAAAGGCAGTGCGGGGGAAGGGGGCCGTGCCCCCGGCGTCAGTGCCGGGTGCTCAGTTCCGGCCCCTGGATGTCCGACTCGGGCGTCGGGGGCAGCACCGGCAGCGGTCCCGCGAGCGCCGTCCGGAGAACTTCGTCCATGGTCTCGACCAGGTGAACGTCCATGGCGTCGAGCACCGACTTCGGGATGTCCGCCAGGTCCTTCTCGTTGTCTTTCGGGAGCAGGATGGTCGTGACGCCCGCGCGGTGCGCGGCCAGCAGCTTTTCCTTCACGCCCCCGATGGGCAACACTTTGCCGCGCAACGTGATCTCGCCGGTCATTGCGACGTCCCGGCGGATCGGCACTCGTGCCAGGGCTGACACGATCGCCGTGGCCAGCGTGATGCCCGCCGACGGGCCGTCCTTGGGAATCGCGCCTTCGGGAATGTGCACGTGCACGTCGGTTCTGCGGTTGAAGTCGGGTGAAATCCCGAGGTCCGCGGCCTTCGACCGCACCCAGCTCATCGCGGCCTGCGCGGATTCCTGCATGACATCGCCCAGCTTGCCGGTGAGCGTCAGTTTGCCCCGTCCCGGCATCAGAATGGCTTCCGCCACCAGGATCTCGCCGCCGACCTCGGTCCAGGCCAGCCCGGTGGCGATGCCGATCTCGTTCTTCTCCTCGGCCATTGACGGGCGGAACCGTGGCACGCCGAGGTAGCCGGTGACCTTCGCGCTGTCGATCTCTTCGCTGAACTCCGCGCCCTGCACCACGACCTTGCGCGCGACCTTTCGGCAGATGGCCGAGAGCTCGCGCTCGAGGTTGCGGACGCCTGCTTCGCGCGTATACCGCTGGATGATGCTCTGAAACGCCTCATCCTTGAAGACGATGTTCTTGCCGGTGAGCCCGGCGCCCCCGACGGCCTTCGGCGAGAGGAACCGTTTGCCGATCTCGAGCTTCTCCATCTCCGTGTAGCCGGCCAGTTGCAGCACCTCCATGCGATCGCGCAGCGCGTGCGGGATCGTGTGCAGCACATTGGCGGTGCAGATGAACATGACGTTCGAGAGGTCGTACTCCACGTCGAGGTAGTGATCGAGGAACGTGTTGTTCTGTTCCGGGTCGAGCACCTCCAGCAGCGCCGCCGACGGGTCGCCGCGGAAGTCCATCGACATCTTGTCGACTTCGTCCAGCAGGAAGACCGGGTTCAAGGTGCCGGCCTTCTTCATCATCTGGATGATCTGGCCGGGGAAAGCGCCGATGTACGTGCGGCGGTGTCCCCGCACTTCAGCTTCGTCTCGCACGCCGCCCAGCGAGAGGCGCACAAACTTGCGGTTCATCGCCCTGGCGATCGACCTGGCCAGCGAGGTCTTGCCGACGCCCGGAGGGCCCGCCAGCGTGAGGATGGTCGCCTTCGGCTTCTTGACCAGCACCCGCACCGCCAGGAACTCGATGATGCGTTCCTTGATTTTGTCCAGACCGAAATGGTCTTCATTCAGGATGGTCTCGGCGCGCTTGAGGTCGCGGCTTTCCTTGGTCTTCTTGTGCCAGGGGACCGCGATCAGCCAATCGAGATAATTGCGTGAGACGGTGGCCTCGGCCGACATCGGCGGCATCGCGTCGAGCCGCTTCAGCTCGTCGATGGCCTTCTTCTCCACCTCTTTCGGCATCCGCGCCTGGGCGATCTTCTTCTTCAGGTCGTCGCCCTCATTGCCTTTGTCGTCCTTGCGTCCCAACTCGCGCTGGATCGCCTTCATCTTCTCGTTGAGGTAGTACTCCTTCTGGGCCTTCTCCATCTGCTTCTTCACGCGAGACTGGATGCGGCGGTCCACCTGGAGTTTGTCGACTTCCGCCTCAAGCACGGCCACGATGCGGCCCAGGCGCTCGAGCGGCGCGACAATTTCGAGCAGGTTCTGCTTCTCCTCAACACCCACCTGCAGGTGGGCGGCGATCGTGTCAGCGAGCCGCGAGGGATCGTCCACCCGCACGGCCGCAATCATGGCGTCGTACTGCAGCGTGTTCGACAACTTCACGTACTGCTCGAACAGTGTGACCACGCGGCTCATGACACCTTCACTGTCGCTGGCGGACTCGGCCTTCTTCGGCAGCACCTTTACCGTGACGCGGTAAAATCCCTTGTCTTCCTTCCACTCCACCGCGCGGGCGCGTTCGACACCTTCCACCAACACCTTGATGTTGCCGTCGGGCAACTTCAGCGACTGCACAATGTTCGCCACGCAGCCCATCGTGTAGATGTCGGCCGGCTTGGGATCGTCAATCGCGGCGTCGTGCTGGGCCGCGAGAAAAATCTTCTTGTCGGTGGTCAGCGCGTGCTCCAGCGCGCGGGTGGACGACGCCCGTCCAATGACGAACGGCATCATCATGTGGGGAAACACGACGACATCCCGCAGGGGGACGATGGGCAGAGTCTCGTACTGATCCATGCTTAGCCAGCCTTCTCAATCACGGTAATCGGCTTCTCTTTCGACTCTACCACCTCGCGGGTGATGACACACTCGCGGATTTTCTTCTGGCCGGGCAGTGTATACATCAGGTCGAGCATGATGTCCTCGATGATCATGCGCAGACCGCGCGCGCCAATCTTCCGTTGCAGCGCCGCCTCCGCAATCGCTTCCAGGGCATCGTCGGTGAACCGCAGCTTGACGTTTTCATAGTCGAACAGGCGCTGATACTGCCGCGTAATCGCGTTGCGCGGTTCGGTCAGGATCTGGATGAGTGCCGGCTTGTCAAGTTCGTGCAGGGTGCCGACGACCGGCAGGCGGCCGACGAACTCCGGAATCAGGCCGTACCGGATCAGGTCCTGCGGCTCCACCTGTTCCAGCAGGGCGGCGCCTTCCCTGATGTTCGCCTTCACATCCGCCTTGAAGCCGAGCGTCTTCTTGCCGAGGCGCCGCGCAATCTGCTTGTCGAGCCCGACAAACGCGCCGCCCACGATAAAGAGGATGTTGCTCGTGTCGATCTGGAAAAACTCCTGGTGGGGATGCTTGCGCCCGCCCTGCGGCGGCACGTTGGCCACCGTGCCTTCCAGGATCTTCAAGAGCGCCTGTTGCACGCCTTCGCCCGACACGTCGCGCGTGATCGACAGGTTTTCGTCCTTGCGGCAGATCTTGTCGATTTCGTCGACGTAGATGATGCCCTGCTGGGCCTTTTCGATGTCGCCCCCGGCAGCCTGCAGCAGCTTCAGGATGATGTTCTCGACGTCCTCGCCGACGTACCCGGCCTCGGTCAGGGTGGTGGCGTCGACGATGGTGAAGGGGACGGAGAGGAGACGGGCGAGGGTCTGCGCGAGCAGGGTCTTGCCCGTGCCGGTGGGCCCGATCAGCAGGATGTTTGACTTGGTGAGCTCGACGTCGTTGCGGCCCTTCGACTGCTTGACGATTTCCAGCCGTTTGTAGTGGTTGTAGACCGCGACCGACAGCTTCTTCTTGGTCTGATCCTGGCCGATGACGTATTCGTCGAGGAATTTCCTGATTTCGACCGGCGTCGGCAGGACGGCGCGTGTACCGGTCTTATCGAACTTGTTGTCGTCGGCGATGATGTCGTTGCACACCTCGACACACTCGTCGCAGATGAAGACCGTGGGGCCCGCGATGAGCTTGCGCACGTCGTTCTGGTCCTTGTTACAGAACGAGCAGCGGAGGACGTCGGTCTCGCCAGCTTTCCTGGTCATGGGTGCATCCGCGTTCCTTATCGGCGGGCACGGGCGCCCGCGTTAGCCACGGTCCTACGTCCGCCGGTTGAGGACGTCATCGATAATACCGTAGTCCTTCGCCTGCGCGGCGCTCAGGATGTAGTCCCGATCCGTGTCTTCCTGAATCTTCGTGAGCGGCTGGCCGGTGTGGAACGCCAGGATTTCGTTCAGGCGCTCGCGCATGCGCAGGATTTCCCTGGCGTGGATGTCGATGTCGCTGGCCTGCCCGGCCAGCCCGGCCAGCCACGGCTGGTGAATCAGGATGCGCGAGTTCGGCAGCGAAAAGCGCTTGCCCTTGGCGCCCGCCGCCAGAAGCACGGCCGCCATCGACGCCGCCTGGCCGATGCAGTACGTCTGCACGTTTGGTTTGATGAACTGCATCGTGTCGTAGATCGCCAGTCCGGCGGTGATCGAGCCGCCCGGGCTGTTCACGTAGAGCAGGATGTCGCGCTCGGGATCTTCCGCCTCCAGGAACAACATCTGGGCAATCACCAGATTGGCGATCATGTCGTCGATCGTCATACCGATGAAGATGATGTTGTCTTTCAGCAGACGCGAAAAAATGTCGTACGCGCGTTCGCCCCGATTCGTCTGTTCGACGACCATGGGCACGAGTTGGGATTGGGGAGAAGACATGTGGAGGTTGGGAACTCAGGAAGTTGGGACTGGGGGCAGTATGACGTCAGAGAGCCGAGATTGCGGCCTTTTCCAGCAGCCACTGCAGGGTTTTTTCGCGACGGATGCCGGCGTGGATGCGGCCCAGGCCCCCGTCTTTGTCCAGCCGGGCCCGGACGGCCGCCGCGGTTCGGCCTGAACGCTCCGCGAATTTCTCCACCTCCTGCACCACGTCCTCGTCAGTCGCCGCGATCTGTTCCCGGCGCGCGATTTCGTCGAGCACCAGGGTGCTTTTGACCGTTTCTTCCGACGGTCCCCTCTGCCGCTCGCGGAACTCCTGCCAGTCGACCCCCGCTTTCATCGGATCGACGCCCTGGTCCATCAGGCGGCGGACGAATTCCTCGAGCCGACGGTCGATTTCCTGGCCCACCAGCGCGGCGGGCACGGGCCCGCGCATCCGGGCGGCGAGATTCTGCAGCAGATCGTGACGCACCTTGTGGTCCGCCTCGTGTTTGGCCTCGTGCCGCAGGTCGTGGCGCACGCGATCGCGCAGGGCATCAAGGGTCTCAAGTTCGCTGACTTCCCTGGCGAAGTCGTCGGTGAGGTCCGGCAGCTCCTTGCGCCGCACGCCCTTGACGGTCACGTGGCAGGCCACCGTGACGCCCGCCAGGGCCTCGACCTCGTAGTCGGCCGGGTAGGGGACCGTGAACTCGCGCACCTGGTCGGCGGTCACACCGGTCAGATGTTCGTCGAAGCCCGGGGGATTCGCCGCCGCGCCCAGCTCGATCGAGACGTTCTCCATCGGTTCCGGCGTGGCGCCCTCGGTCTGGGCGGTCCGCGTGATGTCCATGAGAATGGCGTCGCCGGGCCCGGCCGGGCGGTCTTCCACCGGAATCCACTTCGCGGCCCGCTCCCGCAGGCGTTCGATCAGGGCGTCGACCGCGCCCACTTCGAGGACTGCCGCCGGCTTGCCGAGGGCCATGCCGACGTAGTCGCCAGGATCGATGGGCGGGACGGTTTCGAACTCCGCGAGAAACGTCAGCGGCTGGCCTTCTTCGATGACCACGTCCTTGATGTCGGGCGTGGTGACGGGCTGCAGACCGCGCTCGCGCAACGCCTCGTCGACCAGGCGCGGAATCATCTCGTTGGCCACGTCGTACAGGATCTGGTCCTTGTACCGCTGTTTGATGACCGTGGTGGGCACCTTGCCCTGCCGGAAGCCGGGCACGCGGGCGCTGCGGCCGTAGCCCTGGGCGATGCGCTGGATTTCGGAGGCCACCGTGTCGGGCGGCACTTCAAACGTCAGGTGTTTCTGGGTCTCGGTGACCTCGGTCAGCTCAGTCTTCATTGGAATCAATTGTATAGGGGAGGTGGTGCGAAAGGGGGGAGTCGAACCCCCACGGCCTGTCGGCCACCGGATTCTAAGTCCGGCGCGTCTGCCCGTTCCGCCACTCTCGCGAACCGCCGGGACGAGGGTATCAGAATCGGGACGTGCGGCGTGCGGGCGTGCGGGGGACGAGCTCGTTTTCCTCAGAAGTCCAGCCAGCGGCTGCACGTGACCAGGATCGTCTGGTCGACGGGGCGCTGAAGTGGTCGCCTGGCGTACGTCGCCGTGCGCGAGGGGGCGCAACGGCTCTCCCTCCACGATTTTGTGGCCAACGCCGAGTCGCCGCTCACCACGGGCCCCGGTGTCGACCTGTCACCCACCGCCCCGTCCCTGGCGCGGCCTCTCCCTTGTGTACGCGAACACGATCGCGTGGACGCCAGACGACCGGTCCCTGCTGTTCGACACGCGGCAGCGCACCGAGATCGGACAACACGCGCGTGTGGACCTGACGCTGCGGGCGCCGAGGATTCGTGAGGATCTGTTCCGCGACCTTTACACGTGGAACACGACACTCGTGGATGGGTCAACGCTGCGCTTGCCGCGCCTGCGCGTGCGCGCGGCGGATGGCACGAACATGGAGAACGCGCCGCGCGCCGTGGATGTGGCGGTGACACGGCCGCTCGGCGAGTGGCAGGCAACGGGCCGCGACACGCAGCTTGACGAGGCGATTCGCGCGCTGCTGCGGAGGCTGGGCACTATCGAGTGAGGGCCAAGGGGCCAAGGGGCCACAAGGTCCAACGGTCGTGCACGACGTAGGGCGGGGCTTCAGCCCCGCCGCGCAGGGGCCGGGTCCAGAGGTCCGGTAGTGGGTCAGTTTGAATCCGTGCCTGCATAAAAAGCTGCTGCCTTACACCTGCCCGTTACTTGCCAACCTGACGAACGCTTCCAGGGTCACAACCCGAACCAATGCGGCATGAATCAGGTGTTCGTTCAGCCCGCCGGACGTGAAATAATCGCGCAGCTTCCAACCGTCCCCACCAAGGACGAGGATGGCCCGTGCCGCGTGACCCTGCCTCACGGCATCGGCAAGGCACATCACTTCAAACGCCACCTTTTGCTCCGCCGTTCCGCTGGTCTGCTGCCACTTCATGGATACCAAGACTCGCTGCCCACCCTTGGTGGCGACGACATCCACGTTCTGGACGCCCCCGCCACAGCGAGTACCGACGCTGACCTGTTGCTCACAGAAATAGCCGCCGCGTTCAAGGGCTGGCAGGACCATCGCTTCAAGAACGCCGCCCGTGTTCGTGTTGCGAGGGGTCAGAGGTTGCGCGTGGCGATCACCTCGCGGGCGGGAGTTCTGTCGCCAGTACAACTGATTCGGCGGGGAGCGTCCATGCGCTTGATCGTGTAGCCGAGTTGCCGGTACAAGCGCTCAATCCGGGCCGTGGCCTGGTTCACCAGCACAACGGGACCACGATGTTTCGCCAGGCGTTCAGCCGTCCGCTCTTGGTCGTCCCAAGTGAATCCGCCCTGAGCGTAGTGCGTGAACTCCACATCGTAGGGGGGATCGGCGTACACGAAATCGCCCGATTCGATCGCCACGTCGTCAATGTCGCCCAGCGAAAACGACCAGGACGCCAGCACGTCGCGGTACGGCGTGAAGTCCGTGACGTAGTTGATCGTGACGTATCGACCGTACGGGACATTGAACCCGCCCCGGCTATTGAATCGGCAGAGGCCGTTGTAGCCCGTCCGATTGAGGTAGTAAAACAGCCCCGCCGCCTCTTTGGTGTTCGCCCGGCCACTGACGATCACCGCATTGAATCGGTCCCGGTGCCGATAGAATGCCTCTTCGTCGTTCTCCATCACCCAATCAATACGCAGGCCCTTCTGGAGCCAGTGGTAGAAATTGATGAGGTGTGGATTGGCGTCGTTCAGAAGGGCGGTTGCTGGTTCCAGACCGAGCGAGACCGCGAGGCCACCACAGAACGGCTCCACCAGCCGGCGATGCGAATGAGGCTCCCAGGCCGGCCGCAAGTGTGGCACCTGCCAGCGCTTGCCCCCTGCCCACTTCAGCGGGGGCTTCAGCGCTTCCGTGGATTGGGCGACCGGCATGGTGTGAAGTGTAACCGAGGCTGTGTCGCGGGAGGTCACACCCATCACCTGACCAGCACCGCAACAATTTCTTGCGCGCTCCACACGTGATCGGTGACTCCAGCTTCCATCGCTGGCGTCACGCGTAGCGTCTGGTGCACGCGGCCGAAGTTGTACCACATGAAATACAGGGCCACCATTGCGGCGTGGTTCTCCACCTTGCGGGAGAACGCATTCGTCAGGCGCGTGAACCGGCGCATGGACATCCGCATCGTGAGATTCTGGCGTTCCACGAAAGACGTGCTGATGTGCTTCGGGTCCGGGTCGCCGTTGACGTCCACTTTGTTGCAGCCGATGCACTCGGCCGGGCTGTAGCGCCCATCCTGGCCACCCGCGTAGATCTTCTGGAGCATCGCGTAATCGACGTCGCCTTCAAAGGCGCGGTCCACGGCCTTGAGGTAGATGCTGAGTTGATCCGTCGTCAGTTGAACGCGGTTCGCCATCCTGGCGCGAACATCGCTCATAATGCGGTAGGCGTTGTCGGCCGTGCGGTCACCGATGAGCCACGAAATGCAGAGCTTGGAATCCGCGTCAATCGCCGTCCAGGTCCACACGTCGCCCGCGTCCGGGTTGCGCTCAAGAATCGACCGGTCCTTCCGGACCGTCTTTTTCTTCGCGTAGCAGAACGACCAGATTTCATCCGCCTGAACCCGCTTGGAGTTCAAGTTCCGCGACGTCGCGTCCTGAGACTCGGTGACCGCTACGCCCAGCTCCAGGATGAGCTTCTGGATCGTGTTCTTCGCCACGCCCGTCAGGAGCACGGTGGAGGGCCGTGCACTAATCCCTCTTTCATTGGCGCACAAGAACCTTAAGCCTTTTGTTGACAAACATTTAGGGGCTGTGCACTTCGAGCCATGGAGTTACTACACCCCAGAAGGCGGCTTAGTGACGGTCGGATTGCCGGCAACCGTCATCCCAAAAATCTGCGAAGTGTGGATTGACGCCGACCGGGCCAACGTCCTTGGCCCGAGACAAAAGTTGATCGCCGCGAAGGCGGATATCCTGCTGCGCGGCTTCGCCCAGATCGGCATCATCGCGCTGATCGATGAAGCGACGGGATTCCAGGATCAGCGCCCGCAGTTGGCGCTCGCGCGAATCCTTGAGCAGTACGTTGCCAAGGAATATCGAAAGTGGACGCGAACGTTCCCCCTTGAATACACCAAGGAACTTTGCCGCTTGCGCGGGGTCCCGTTTCCAACCGTGCCGCCGTACCGCTTGCCGCAGTATTTTGGGCATCTCACAAACGACTTGATTTACGGCCGGTTGGCTCCTGGCGTGCTTGCAGAATTGAGGAGGAAGAATCCCACCATTGCGCCGGGACATCGGAAGCACAAGCACTTCCAATGGCTCACGGACAACATTGGCGACCCCAGACTCCGTGAGCACCTGTGGAAAGTGATTGGCATCATGCAGGTATTCACGGAGTGGGAGCCGTTTTATGAGGCGCTAGAGCGCATCTTGCCGAGATTCTCAAAACGTCCACTTCTCGCCATTTTGGAGAAGGACGACACCACGGAGCTTATTTCCGGTTCCAACGAGTCATAGCGGCTTGGCGGGCGATGGCTCTACGCCGCGCTGGCGTAAGTGCTTTCGCCCGTGCCTTGCCTCCCTCGGCCCCTCCGAGTTTCCCCAGGGCCACAGCGGCCGGATTCTTCCCCGCGTCCTTGTCGGGCAGTGGGGAGCCGTCCAGGCGTTCCCCGATGGCCTGTTCCACGACGCGACGGGCCACGGTTGTAAAGTCGTGCTCGGTCCCCGTGCGTTTGGGTGTGCTTGAGCGTCTTGGCATGGGATGATTCTGCCACAGGGGCCGGGCCGGGTCGGGTCCAGAGGTCCAGGGGGCCGCGTCTAGAGCGGTTTTCAGGAAGCTCTTGTACTGAATAGCCGCGTCATGGTACTCCTGGACGCAGTGACGGGAGGATCCGATGCGCGCCTCTTCAATGGATTTGCGGGAACGCGTGCTCCGCGACCGCGATGCCGGCCTGCTGGCCGGCGCGGTCGCGGAGCGCTCCCACGTGAGCGGCTCGTGGGTGCGGTGGCTGAAGCCGCGGCGGCGTAAGACCGGGGACAGTGGGCCACGGCCGCAACGGCACGGCCCGCGGCGCACACTTGAATCCCACGTCCACACGCGCGCGGCGCGCATCGCGGAGCCGCCCGATCGCCCCCTCGTCGAGTGGCAGGAGGCGCTCGGGATTTCGGTCAGTCTGCCCACCATCTGCCGCGCCGTGAAGGCGCTGGGGTTGAAGGGTAAAAAAAACGATACGCCCCAGCGAGCACAGCCGGCCTGACAGTGCGACAGCGCGGACCGAGTGGCAACCGTGCGCGCCAACGTGGAACCCCGCGCACCTCGTCTTCCTCGACGAAACGGGCGTCACCACGCATGTGTTGCGGCGCGACGGCCGCGCCGCGCGGGGGAGGCGCGTCGACGACGACGCGCCGTGTGGGCGGTGGCAGACCAGCACCTTCATCGCCGCGCTGCGCGTCACGGGGCTGACCGCGCCAGGGGGCTTCGACGGCGCGATTGATGGGCCGAGCTTCCTCGCCGACATCGAGCCGATCCTCGTGCCGACGCTGCACCCCGGCGACGTCGTGATCGCCGATCACCTCAGTGCCCACAAAGTGACCGGCGTCCGACGCGCGATCGAGGCGGTCGGCGCCACGCTGGCGTACTGGCCGCCCTACAGCCCGGACCTCAACCCCATCGAACTCTGCTTCGCCACGCTGAAGACCCTCGTCCGCGCCGCACGCTGCCGGAGTGTCGAGACGCTCTGGCCGCTGCTCGGCGAATGCCTGCAGCATTTCAGTCCCGACGAATGCCAAAACGACTTCCGCCACGCCGGGTACCCGGGGGCGCCAGATGATCCTGAAAACCGCTCTAGTGTTAATCGTTGTCGGCGTTGCGGCCCTGACATCGTTCACGGCAACCGCTCAATCCCCAACACCCTCGGTTGCGCCGACGTTCGCCAAAGACGTCGCGCCCATCATGTTCAACAAGTGCGCCAACTGCCACCGGCCCGGCGAGGTCGCGCCGATGGCGTTGCTGTCGTACGAAGACGCGCGGCCGTGGGCCAGGGCCATCAAGGTCAAGGTCGTGGCGCGCGAAATGCCGCCCTGGGGCGCGGACATGAGCCAGAGCCTCCCGATGCGCAACGACGTCAGCCTCACGCAGAAGGAGATCGACACGATCGCCGCGTGGGTGGATGGCGGCGCGGCGCGGGGCAACGCGGCCGACATGCCGCCGGCGCCGACCTTCGCGTCGGGATGGACCTACGGCAAGGAGCCCGACGTCGTCCTCGAGATGCCCGTCGAAGTCGACATTCCGGCGGAAGGGGAAGTCGGCGTGCAGATGTTCTATTCGAAGGTGCCGTGGGACGAAGACCGCTTCGCGGAAGTCGTCGAGCTGCACCCGAGCAATCGCGCCGTGTTGCACCACGCCGGCATCTACTTCGTGGACATTCCGGAGGGCGCGCGGCTGGTGAACGGACGCATCGTGGATGCGGACGGCAAGATCATCAGCGATCGCGGATCGCGCGGGTTGCCGGCCACCGACGGCGGGTTGCCCGGTTCGAGCAAGTTGCTGTCGTGGGTCCCCGGACGCGGCCTCGATCAGCACCGGCCCAACATCGGCAAGCGCATCCCCGGCGGCAAGTACGTCAACTGGCAGATGCACTACAACCCGACCGGCAAGCCCGAGAAGGATCGGACGAAGCTGGGCATCTGGTTCAACAAGGTCCCGGTGACGCACGAAGTGCTGATCCGCCAGGCGGGTGATCCACTGGCGACGACGAAGGGCGGCCTGTCGATCTATCGGGCCGAAGGCCGCGAGGTCGAGTACCAGGCCGACGAGGGCGGCACGCGCCGCCGCGGCAAGACGCCGAACATTCCGCCCTACACCGAGCACTGGCGCCTTACCGGCATCACGCCGGTGACCGAAGACATCACGCTCTATGCGATGTCGCCGCACATGCACCTGCGCGGCAAGAGCCTCAAGTGGGTCGTGACCTATCCCGACGGCCGCGAGCAGGTGATCCTGAACGTGCCGAAGTTCGACTTCAACTGGCAGTTCAACTACGAGCTCGCCGAGCCGCTCAAGATTCCAGCCGGCAGCAAGATCACCGGCATCGGCGTCTACGACAACTCGGTGCGCAACAAGTGGAACCCGGGCCCGCACCTCAAGGTGTTCTGGTCGGAACAGAGCTGGGACGAGATGTACCAGCCGTTCACCGAGTACTCGGTCGACTCTCAGGACCTGACGATTCTCAAGAAGGTCACGAGCTCGCAGCAGAAATAGGACTCGGGCCTCCGGCCCTCGTGGGCTCAGCGCTTCGCGCCTCGTGGGACTCGCGGCTCCGGCCGCTCGTAGGGAAAAGACCGAACTCTGGCCTCTCGCGACAAAAGCGCGGGAGGCCAGAATGCTGTACGCCCGTCGGCGACATACGCCCGTCGGCGAGGTTGACACGACGCCGGTCGAGAGTTAGTGTGATGCCGAATTGGTGCGCCACGGTCGGACGCTTTTCACATTCACATTTCTCGGCTGGCTTGCGCTCTTGCTCGGCGGCCTCGCCATGGTCCTGGTCGGCGGACAAGCGCCTGGCGAGACAGGGGTCGTGTGGGCGTTTTTTGGCCTTCTCCTTGCCGTGGTCGCGATTGTCGGCCTGCTCATCACCACCGTCACCGCCGCGATCCTGTATTTTGTTCGCCGGCTGAAACGCGCGGGAGGCGCAGCGACAACCGCGAGTCCGCCGCCGGCAGCGGCGCCAACGGTTGCCCGGCCGACGAGTCCGCCGCCGACCGTTGCGGCGCCGACCGTTACGCCGCCGACCGTTACGCCGCCGACCGTTACGCCGCCAACCATTACGCCGCCAACCGTCACGCCGTCAACCGTTACGCCCCCGACTATCGCTCAGCCGGTCGTTCCGTCACCGCCAGCTGCTGTGTCCGCGCTGGAGTCACCGACCATCGTGCCGGCCTCGGTTGTTCCGATAACGGGTCCTCCGCCATTGGAGCCTGTGGTATCAGACGCTCCCTTGCCAGCTGAAACGATTCCTGCCGCCGTCGTGTTCGCGCAGCCGGTCTTCGACGCGCGCGTGGCGCGCGACTACGATCAGCGCGTGAAGGTGCCGCTGCGGAATACGAGCGCGCGAACGGTCACGATCGCGGCGCGCGCGGTCGCGCAGTTCGACGAGCTTCCGGCGGACGTTGTCGGGCCTGGATCCGCCGACGAACCGGTCGAGCTCTCGCCCGGGGAGTCGCTCACGCTGGAGCTCGCCGTGACTGCTCCTGACGCCGTGCGCGATGTCTACGAGATCCCGCTCGAGGCCGCCGGAGCGTCGACGCTCGTGCGGGTGCAGGTTGACAGGCCGGAGTTGAAACTCTCGTTTCGCGTTATCGAGCAGAACCCGATCACACTGGCATCGACGTTCGCGATTACCAACGAGGGCGAGCCCGTCGGGGATCTCTCGCTCGCCCTCAGAGGCTCGGAAGACAATATCGCGCGCCTCGAGCCCACCGCCGGCCACGCGTATCTGCCGATGGGGAAGTCGCTGACGTTCACCGCGACGCCCGTCCTCTACCTGGAATTCGAACGGGCCACGGTGGAGGTCGAATGTCGCGCCGCCGGGCAGCTCCGCTCGTTTCCGTTGGCGTTCGCGGCGCCGACGGGCCGGCGCCTGCGGGGTGTACGGACCGGGTGCCAACACCATAGTCACGCGTTCGACTGGATCTGCACTAACCGCCCGCGCATTCTTCTTACGCTCTTTGGCCCGGACTGTATCGGCGAGTACGACGACGAAATACGTGAAATGATTCGCGAGGCCCTGATCGATGCGGGCCTGGGGCCGTTTCTCGACGTCTATCGGGTCATCAGCCCGGCCGTTCACACGACGCTCGACTTCGTTGGGATGGTCGAAGGACCGATCGGCATGGCCGCGGACGGCGCCAATCTCATTCTCTACGTCATCGAGGGAGACTGGCCCAACGCCGGCATTTCGGCGATCGCGCTGATTCCCGTGATCGGCCAGGGAGCGACGCTGTCGAAGTACGGCGTGAAGATCACCGCTGAAGCGGCACAGCGGCTCGGAAAGGAAGGACTCGAAGCCGCGTTCCGCCGCGCGAAGGCCGCCAGCAATGTGGCGGACAGTGTCCACCACTTGCCGCCGACGCGCCCGCGCTCGTTGCTGAGTGGCCCCCCGGGCGCTGGTGTTGCACGTGGTGCTGGGGCGAGCGGGCCTCCGCTGCGTCCACACGCCGGCGGCGGTGGCCAGGACGGGCCCCAGGGCCGGCCTCCGGGCGGGGATCCTCCAGGCGGCGATCCCCCAGGCGGCGGCGGTAGTGCGTCGGGGCCTCCTGCGCCACGCCGCGAGCGTCGGGGGGCAGCGAAATCGACGCCTACCGCGCTCGGACAGACCCCATACGTCGAATGCCACGTGGCTGCAAATAAGTATGCCACGAATTGGAATAAGGAGCATTCGGACGGACCCCGGATGCATGTGTTTCCTGAAACTAAGGCGCTGCCGTTCGCGGCCAACACCGGTCCTGGCATGTACGACCCGCTTTTGGAGTACAGCGCGGGACGGCGAGAAAAAAGACTGACGACCCCCCTACATGCGGCGGTTCGCAATCCAAATGGCACGATCTACGATCCGACAATCGTCTGGAACCTCGAATCCGTTTTCGGCGTCGGAAACATCCCATTCCAAAAGCTCGATCGCTTCCGCGAGTGGGACACGTTCGAACCCGACACGTACAGAGATCTGCTCGAAGCGTGGCTGCGCCTCGTGGACGGGGGAGCGATATGACACGAGGCAAGCGGATCGGACTTGTTGTCGGCGCAGTCGCCGTGGCGATCATCGTCGTCGCTCTCGTCTTTGACGACGGTTCCGACGACTGGCATGGCGGCCGAACGACCGGCAGCGCGCCGCCGCCTCCCGGCCGGTCGTCTGCCGACGACGAGGCCGTGCGCGCCGCACGCGAACAATTCGAGCGCGTGTTCGCGCGCTGTGGCGACATTCATCGCGCGCAGCGGGCCACCACGGGATCCGGAGGCAGAAGCGGCGGGGGCGGTCCTGTCCTGGTACCGGTTGAGACCGAGTTCCTGGAGTACCGCGGTTTGACGTTCGACCCCAAGCCGAAGCCCTTGACCGAGGTCGAAGCGCTCAACAAAGTCACGTGGCACGGTGATGTCGTCATGAGCTTTACGGCCGTGCGGGGGCCTGGCCGCGGCGACATGCTCTGGCGTCGCGCCGAACCACTTGTGGTCGACGTGCAAAAGCGCAACGGCAACTGGGATCGATCCAAGCTGCTCACAGAGCTGCAGCAGAAACAACGGTGGAACGGACGATGCTGATGCTCCGTCCCGGCTTTATCGAAGCGCTCGGACGCCGGGCTGCCTTTACGCGCCGGCACCGGGGTGCGTTTGCCGCGCCGCTGGACGGCGACGCGCACGACAGTAGCGATGCGCCGGCGGGGTATCACGCCGGCGATCGTGTGCTGTTCGCCTGGCATCATCGGGACGGCACGATCGGCTGCGCCACATTCGATACCGCTGGCCGTCAGGTGGGCGGGCTGCAGGCGTTCGGCGGCGGCCGGTGGCCTCGTGTCGCCGTCCAACGGGGACGAAGTGCGATCGCATCCGTTGACGACAACAATCTTGCTGTCCGAATCCACGACGCCGACCGTTGGCAGGATCCCGTGACGCTCCCGGGACCACAAGGGACCATCGCATTTGCTGCCGACGGCATGCTGGTCGCCGCAACGGCTGACGGCCTCTGGCGTCTCGAGGGCGGATCGTTTTCACGTCTGCGTGATGGCGCGTATGCGCGGCCGTCGCTGGCCGTTGATGCCGGCGGCGATCCGCACGTGGCATTCGAACGCGGCGACGACGTCTGGTGCGACGATGAGCGCATTGGACGCGGCCGCCGGCCCAGTATTGTGGCGGCCCCGGATGGCACCCTTCACGTCGCGTGGATTTCCGGTGACACCATCCAACTCCGCCAGCGTGCGGGCCGATCCTGGGCAGCGGAAACGACAGTGCCCGTACGCAATCCGTCCTGGGTCGCGCTCGCGCTCGAAGACGATCGCGTGCGGCTCACATGCCTGGGGCCGGCGCCCGTTGGCCCGCAGGCCTTGTGGCTCCTGCGGTTGCCGGATCCTTCCCCCATCCTGATGCCGTCGGTGTCCGGCAACGTCACACGCGCGTGGCTGATGTACAAGTTCGAGCTGCGCGGGCCGCGCTCCTCCTATCGCCCGCACGATTTGCAGGTGGCCTTCAACGGCGAAACCGTGCAGGCCTTCGAAAACGACGTGGCCGAGGGGCGGTATCTCTTCAGGCTCGATCCGCGCAAGATCCGAACGTCGCCCGCGCGCCCGATGCCCAACGACGTCCAGGTCAACAGCCGCCACACGAACGGCGGCCACTACATGATCAACAACGACTTCGACTTGATCGTGCAGACCGCGTGGAGCGAGCGGTGGGGCTTCGCGACCTCGGACGCCGAGCTGCTGGCCGAGAAGCCGGCCAACGTCAACGACGATCGTCCCGACCTGGTCCTTCTTGCCAACACGCTGCGCATGCCGATGGCGGCGCCGGATCCGGGGCCGATGCAGTTTGACGTCCTCGTCATGAACATCGGCGAGGTCGCATCGCAACAGGCGGAGGTGGTGCTGACGGCCGGCGACCGCGCGCTTTCCAGAACCGCGGTTCGCGCTCTCGAACCGGGCGACGACGAGTCGGTTGCCGTGCCGTTCGACTACGACGGCGAGACGGACTGTGTCGAGCTTCGCATTGCCGGGGCGACCGGCGATTTTTCGCCGGCGTCCAACGTGCTCACCTTGCACTTGTGGGTTGGCCGTGCCAACAGCTCACCTCAGGGTGCCCCGCCGGCCGCGCGGGCGACGTCTGCTCCGCTTTCCAGTGAGCCGGCGGCCGACTTCACGCTGCCGCTTGTCAGCCAGCCTGGCGTGTTTCGGCTCTCCGATGTGCCGGGAGATGTGGTGCTGATCAACTGGTGGCGCACGAGCTGCCCGTGGTCGCAGAAAGAAGCGCCAAAGCTCGCCGCGTTATACCAACGCTATCGTCATCGTGGATTCGAGATCCTGGGCGTCAGCGACGATACCGCGGACACTGTCGGCGACATCGAGCGGTATCGTCGTGAGCGCGACATCACCTGGCCCATCGCGCTGAACGATCAAGGAGAGTTTCTCAGAGAGGTCGTGCCGCAGGGACGGGGCGACACGTCGGCGAATTACCTGATCACGCGAAGCGGTCGCCTGATCCGCCTGGGTCTCGACCGAGGCGACACCGACTGGGCGAGGCTCGAGGAAGCCGTGAGCGCAGCGCTCGACGAACCGCTTCCCGCCGTTCCATCGTTCACCCGTCGCGAGCAGTCGCCGGCCCCGCCTCTTGCCGGAACCGATCTGGAAGGGCGTCTCGTTGATCTTGCAGACCTCGCCGGCCGGCCTGTTATCGTCAACTTCTTCGATGCCAGCACGTGTGACTGGGCCGGACGCGTGCTGGCCGATCTCCATCAGCGCTACTCCCCGCAAGGCCTCCGCGTGCTTGGTGTCAACCTCTTTGACGACGACGAGGCTGTGCGAGTGTGCGTCCAGCGGCACAACATTGCGTTTCCTGTTGTGCGGGGCACGCGCGACATGGCCCGCGAGTGGGGGCTGAAGACCTCCGCGTGGGCGACGTTCTTGCTCACGGCCGAGGGCCGGATCTTCAAGACGATTTCGAGCTCGATTGAGAGCGGCCTGGAGGGGGAAGTGTTCTGGCGCTACGCCGAATTCCTGCTGCTCGGCCGGCCGGGGGATCCCCGCTTTCTCCGGCCGTAGTGTGATCGCGATCCTTCCGCGCGCTAGAGCGGTATCCGCCGGCGGCGCGGGTGAGTTCGTCGCGCAGCGCCTTGACGAGCGCGGGGGGGCTGATGACGTGCGCATCGGCGCCAAAACCCAGGAGCCAACTGCGCAGCGCCCAGTCGTTCGACACGCGGAGGGTCAGCCGGAGTCGTCCGTCTGGCCGCGCCTCGATGTGTTGCGACTCGTGCCAGACGCGCCCGCGGACATAGGGGGTCACGCGCGCGGCGAACTCCACCTCGATCGGCTCAGGGTCGCCCGAGAACACGCCCAACGATGACCCGAACAGGTCGGCAGGCAGCTCGCGGGTGCGACGAAACGTCGACTCCTGCACCGACAGCCGTTCGATGCGTTCCACCGCGAAGGTGCGGAACTCGTCGTACTGCGGCACCCACGCCACCAGATAGACGCCGCCTTGCGCCAGCGCCAGCCGATACGGCTGCACGTCGTACGACTTCGCGCGTCGACTCGTCGCCGAGAAGTAGCGCATGTCGACGTGTTTGCGTTCGCGCACGGCCTCAAAAAGGCGACGTGTCACGTCGACCAGTCCGCGCTCGGGGCCGCCCGCGCGTGGCGCGGCCTTGGTCGAAATGAAGTCCGGCAACGTGGTCAGGAACTCGCGCATCCGCGGGTTCAGCGCGCCTTCAATTTTCGCCAGGGCCGTGCGCAGTTCGTCGGCCAGCGGCCACGCCGACAACGCCTCGACGATGGACCGGCTCAGATAGAGGGCGGCGACGTCGGCCACCGACAACCCTGCCTGCACGCTGCGAAACGGCTGCGCGTCGAGCTTCCAGCGTTTCGTGTCGTGTTCCCCGCCCTCGTCGTACACCGCGAAGCCCGCTTCCTGCAGCGCCTGCAGGTCGCGGCGGATCGTGCGGGTGCTGACGCCGGCCCGCGCGGCGAGGTCGTGGATCGTGATGCCGGTGCGCGCCGACTCGATGTCTTTCAGAATCTTCCACTGGCGAATGACCTCGGCGTTGCGCATCGCTACGCCGGGGTCTCGGGAACGAACAGCATGCCGGGATTTTAGATGAGCTCGGAGGTGATTGTCGTGAAAATCACCTCCGAGCTCATTTCCCTTGTGACCCGCCCTGTCACAGCCCCTCCGTACGCTGGGCGGCATGGAGGGTACGATGCAGCGTTTTTATGGCACGGCCACGCGACAACTGGTGCTGATTGACGAGATTGACGAGATCGACGAGCCGAAGGGGCCCAGGGCAGGTGGGCTCGGGGGACGGCCGGCAGTGCCGCGCCTGTGGCTGATGCAGAAGGACATGTACGCCGAACTGGCATTGCGGCGCCGGCGCGCCCAAATCGAGGCACGACGGCGCCTTCGGGCGGACGAGCACTAAAGCGGTCTAAGGGCAATGAATGAAGGTGCCATTCTGGCTGCCGATGCATCCCGGCCGCCAGAATGGCACCTTCATTCATTGCCAGGCCCTAAGAACGTCCGGGCGGCCAGAAGTCCAAGAGTCCAAAGGTCGCACGCGGACCCTTGGACCTCTGGACCCTTGGACTCCTGGACCTCTAGAACCGCAGCGGGATGCCGATGTTGGCCGGCATGAACACCCGGCTGCCGGTGTTGTTGGCGGGTTCCAGTCCCGGCCCCAGCGCCCGCAGGTCGTCGTCCTGCCTCGGCAGCCGCTGCGTCCAGCGGGCGCCGCCCTCGATGAACACACCGGCGAAGCCCTTCTCGTAGGTCACGCCAAACACGATCGCCGCCGTCGGCAGCGTGGCTCCGTCGTACACGCGCACCGTGCCGAGGTTGCCGTCGTTGCCGGTGGCGGCCAGGGTCATCGAGATGGCCTCGATCTTCCGCCGGCCGAACAGCAGATTCACGTACGACTTCGAGTCGCCAACGGCCTTGAAGTAATGGCGCAGGCCACCTTCAATCGACCGGTCCTTGTAGCTCGTGAAGGTGGCGGTCAGCGTCCGCCGTCCTTCGGCCGTGATCAGCTCCCCGAGGCGGATGTCGGGGTCGGCGATGTTCTTTGTGCCGCTCACATGGACGATCAGCTCGTCCTTCTGGAAAACGCCGAAGCCGGCCGTGGCCAGCCACCGCTTTGGCGTAGCCACGTAGATCTTCGGATACGGGGCCTGGGCATCGATCGTGATGATGCGTGTTGGCGTTTCGCCGACGGCCGGGTGCAAGGACCTCGCCAAAGAGGTCCAGGTCGAGCCCCAGCGAGGCCATGAGCGATAGCCGGCCCTTGATGCCGAGCTCCACCTTGCCCGGCGCGGCAATGGGCGGCGTCTGTTGCGCCTGCTGGGCAGACGCGGGACCGGCACTCACCAGCAGCAGGACTCCCGCCGCGCAGACGACGTGCGCCACGCGGGTCGTGATGACGCGCATTACGGAAACACCCCGAGCTCCTTGTAGGAAACCGCGATCTTGTCGATCGCCGTCAGAAACGCCGCGGCCCGCAGGTCCCCGAGTTTCGGGTTCTCCTTCAGGGTGTCGCGAATCGCGTGATACGCCACGATCATTGTTTCCTCAAGGCCGGAGTTGACGATGTCCTGCTCTTCCGCGCCGTGCACGAGTGTCCGGCGTTCTTCCTCGGACAGGGTCTTGCCGGTGAGCGTTTCGAGGGCGCGCACGAAGCTGGCCTCGTCGCGCTCTTCGAGCCGTTTTCCCATGCGGCCGAACCGGACGTGCGACAGGTTCTTCAGCCACTCGAAGTACGACACGGTCACGCCGCCGGCGTTGGCGTAGAGGTCGGGAATCACCATGATGCCCCGGTCGCGGAAAATCGCCTCGGCCTCCGGCGTCGTGGGCCCGTTGGCGCCTTCGACGATGATCCGGGCTTTGATGCGGGGGGCATTATCAGCCGTGAGGACGTTCTCGAGTGCCGCGGGAATCAGGATGTCGCAGTCGAGTTCGAGGGCGTCGGCGCTTCTGGTGATGTCGCGCGCGCCTGGAAAGCCGAGGATGGACCCCGTGTCGCGCCGGTGGGCAAGGACGACGTCGGGATCGAGCCCGGTGTCATTGGTGATCGCGCCTTCGTACTCCGCGATGGCGATGATGCGCGCGCCGCCTTCGTGGCAGAACTTCGCGACGTGAGACCCGACGTTGCCCAGGCCCTGCACGATGACACGCTTGTCGGCGAGGCCCGGTGTCAGGCCGAGCGCCTTCATGTCGTCGGCGACGCTTGCGGCTTCCCGTACTGCGAAGAACAGTCCGCGTCCGGTGGCCTCGCGCCGGCCCCGTACGCCGCCCTGGGTCACGGGTTTGCCCGTCACGCACGCCATGCCATCGAGCGCCCCGGGATGCAGCGCCATGTAGGTGTCCACAATCCACGCCATCTCGCGTTCGCCGGTGCCGTAGTCGGGCGCCGGCACGTCGATGCCCGGGCCGATGAAGTTTTTCTTCACCAGTTCGTGGGTATACCGGCGCGTGATGCGTTCGAGTTGTTCGGGCGTGTACTGCTTCGGATCGATCTGCACCGCGCCTTTGGCTCCGCCGTACGGCACGTCGACGATCGCGCACTTGTACGTCATGAGGGCCGCGAGGGCCTTGACCTCCTCCTCATCCACGTGCAGCGCGTACCTGATCCCGCCCTTGGTCGGCAGTTTGTGGTGGCTGTGTTCCACGCGCCAGGCGTTGATAACCTGAATCGTGCCGTCGTTGTGACGAAAGGGAAAGGCGAACCGGTAGACGCTGTTACACGCCTTGATCTGGCCCAGCAGTCCCGGGGCGTGGTCGCTCCATCTGGCGGCGCGGTCGAAGTACTGGTTCACGAAGTCAAACATGCTGCCGCCGGCGTGTGGCGTGGTCATTTCACGACCTTCGTTGCACGGCGTCGAACATCCGTGCCACCGCGGCGTGCAACGCCGCGGTCCCCTCCGCGTACTTCCCTCGTGTCGTGGTCAGCGAAGGGCCGAACTGGATCACGAGGCGTGTCGACCGCCAGGGCAGGAGGCCGCGCCAGTGGAACGGGCGGCTCCGCGGCCACAGGTGATAGAGACCGTCGATGGCCACCGGCACGATGGGGGCGTCGAGGTGGGCCGAGAGGATGGCGGCCCCCTTGCGAAAGAGCTTCAACTCGCCGTCGATCGACCGCTCGCCTTCGGGGAACAGCAGCAACACCTTGCCCAGGCGCAGGCCCGCGGCGCCGGCCTGCATCGCGCTTTCGAGGTTCGCGTTCGCATCCACCGGAATGACGCTGGTGGTCCGCGCCACCCACTGCATCAGCGGGGTCCGGTAGTACTCGGCGGCCCCCACGGCAAAGACCCGGCGCAGCGTCCTGAACGGCACCACGCTCAGCACGACAAAGCCGTCGAGGTACGACTGATGGTTGGGGCACAGCAGGAAGGGGCCCGTCTCCGGGATGTGGGCCCGACCCGTGGCGCGCGTGCGCAGGATGAGGCCCAGGGCACGCAGCAGCACGAAGGCGAGTGCGGCGCGCAGGAATGGCGTGCGGGCCAACTGCGCTTCGATCGCCGGGTCGATGGGCTGACGCAGGATCGACTCCCACATGGCGGTGCCGTGGTCCGCGGGTTCGACCACTTCCACCTCGGCGCGGGTTCCGCCGGTCGCCGGTGCGGCCGCCACGGCTTCCACCAACTGCCGCACTGTAAAGATCGTCGTGCGCGTCTCTGGCGCGACGCGCCGTCCGTGTTGCCGTTCGAGGAACGTCAGCAGCTCGATGCGCTCCATGGAGTCCAGCGACAAATCGAGGTCGAGGTTGGCGTCGGGCCGCACCGACGCCAACCTCAGTTGCGTCGCGACCAGCCGCAGGGCCGCCGCGTGTGACTCGTCGGCTGCCCACCGCTGGTCGTCGTGGCTCAATGGGCTCGATGGCTGCGTCTGCGCGCCGGTCTCACTGGCGGCCTGTCCACGCAGCCGTGCTTCGATCTGGTGGCGACGGATTTTGCCCGTCGTGGTGCGGGGCAGCGGATCCATCCAGATGTCGTACGTCAGGATCCGTTTGTGCGGCGGCAGGTGCACCGAGCGGTCCTCGAGTTCAAAACGCACGTGCTGCTGCACGTTGACGACACCGCGGTCGCGCAACACCTGTTCGTCGGGCACGATCACCGCGTGCAGCCGTTCACTCGACGGTTCGCCTGGACGACTCAGGCCGAGCACACACAGTTCCTTGATGACGGGCGCCTCGCGATAATGGGCTTCGATTTCCTCGGGGTAGAGGTTCTTGCCCGAGGCAAGGACGATCATCTCTTTCCTGCGGCCGGTGATGTACAGCCGTCCGTCGGCGTCGAGGCGGCCGAGGTCGCCGGTGTGCAGCCAACCGTCCTTCAGCGTGTCGGCCGTGGCGTCGGGGCGGCGGAAGTACTCGCGCATCACGATCGGTCCGCGGATGAGCACTTCTCCATCCTCATGTTCCCGCGCGTCGTCACTCGCCTCGCGTGGGGCGATGCGAATCTCGACGCCCTCGAGCGCCTGACCCACCGATGTCGTGTAGGTGTCGCCCGGCCGCATGATCGTCGCGCCGCCCGACGTTTCCGTCAGCCCGTAGGCGTTGAGCAGGTTGAAACCCATGTCGTACAGGTCGCGTCCGATCGTGGCATCGAACTTCGAGCCACCCGTGACGAGCACGCGCATCCGCGGCCCGAGGGCGTGGTGCACCTTTGCAAACCAGCGCCGGCCCGGGTTCAGCCCGAACCGTTCGCGCAGCCAGCCGTTCGTGCGCAGGAGCACCCTGAACAACGTCCGGCGAATCGGGTTGGCTTTGGCCACTTCGCCCATGACGCGCTGGTGAATCAGATAAAAAAACTGCGGCACGCACGCGAAGATGGTGATGCCGCGCTGCTGCAGTGCCTCAAGCAGCGCGGTGGAACTCACACTCTGCAGAAACACGACGCGCGCGCCCGCGACCAGCGGCAGCAGGAGGTTGGCCATTTGCGCCAGCGAATGGAAGAGCGGCAACACACCGAGGATGACGTCACGTTCCGTCAGGTTGACGACCGAGAAGACCGCCTGCCGTTCGGCTTCGAGGTTGCCGTGGGTGAGCACGACGCCTTTGGGATCGGCCGTGGTGCCGGAGGTGTACAGAATGACGGCCGCGTCCTGGTCCTGGCGATCGACGACCGGTGGCGGTTCACCGGCGGCGGCCACCACGCCGGCGTCCGGGACGCCTTCGGCCGATCCGTGGAGCAGACAGATGGCCGGCGTCGTGCCCTGCACGGCGTCACAGGCCGCGCGCACGGTGTCGAGATACCGGGGGGTCGTGAAGATCAGGCGCGCGCCGGAGTTCTCCAGCACCGTCTGGACCTGTCCGGCCTTGTAGGCGGTGTCCAGAGGCACCCCGATGGCGCCCAGGCGCAGCACGCCGAGGTAGGCCGCGATCCACCGCGCGTCGTTGTCGCCGAGGATCGCCACGCGGTCGTCCGCCGTGACGGCCTGAGCGGCCACCCATGCCGCAAACTGGCCGGCTTCGGTCACGAGGGCACGGTAGGTGGTGGGGAGGAGCGCGTCCGGCGTCTGCAGTTCGATGGCCGGCAGATCGGCGAACCGTTCGGCAGCCGACGCGACGCGTGTGTAGAAATTGGCCATGGTCCGCCGATTATAGGGGGAAGTGGAGGAGCAGGAAGAGTTAAGATGAGACTCGAAAAGGAGCCCTGCCCCATGCGAACACTCACGATTCTGGGGGTCGCGGCGTCGGCGCTGGTCGTTGGACTGGCGGCGGTGACGGTGACTCAAGCCCCGGCAGTGGAATTGAAGGTCGGCGACGAGGCCCCGGCCTTCGCCCTCGCCGGTTCCGACGGAAAGACCTATCGTCTCTCCGACTACAAAGGGCGGGCCGTCGTGCTCGCCTGGTTCCCGAAGGCGTTCACCGGTGGTTGAACGGCCGAGTGCAAGTCGCTCCGGGCGAGCGGCGAGACGATTCGGCAGTTTGATGTCGCGTACTTCATGGTGAGCGTGGACGACGCCGAGACCAACACGCGATTCGCGAAAGAAAACGAAGCGGATTTCCCGATCCTGTCCGATCCGGAAAAGAACGCCGCGAATGCCTACGGCGTGTTGTCGCCGGCCGGCCTGGCGCGCCGCTGGACGTTTTACATCGGCACCGACGGCAAGATCCTCCACATCGACAAGCAGGTCAGCACGAGCACGGCCGGGGACGATCTCGCCCGGACGCTGGGCACGCTTGGCGTGAAGCGGAAGTGATATACGTTCAGGTGTGAGTGATCCGGTCGCGCAGTACCAGAAGTGGTTCGACGAGGCGGCCTCCCGGGGCGGATTCGACCCGAAGGCCGCCTGTCTGTCGACGGTCGGCGTTGACGGCCGCCCGTCGGGCCGCATGGTGCTGATTCAATACTTCGACGCGCGCGGCTTCACCTTCTTCACCAATCTGCGTTCCCGCAAGGGGCACGAGCTGGAGGCCTGCCGGCATGCGGCGGTGTGTGTCTACTGGGGGGCGATCGACCGCCAGGTCCGCATCGAGGGCGACGTGACCCCGGTGCCCGACGACGAAGCCGATCGCTATTTTGCGACGCGTTCGCGCGACAGCCAGATTGGCGCGTGGGCGTCGCGCCAGAGCGAGACGCTGTCGAACCAGGCGACGTTGTTGGCGCGCGCCGCGGCGATCGCCGCGCGCTACGTCGCCCGGCCGGTGCCGCGGCCGCCGTTCTGGTCAGGGTTCCGGCTGGTGCCCGAGATGGTGGAGTTCTGGTCCGCGCGCGCGGGACGACTGCACGAACGTCAGCGTTTTGATCGGGCCGCGGACGGATGGACGACACGATGGCTGTTCCCGTAAACGATTCCGGTTCCGATCGCCTGCTGCTCGAAGGCCCGCACTCGCGCTGGCGTGAGATGCTGCTGCTGGCACGCGCGATGCGCGACTTTGTGGTCGGGTTCCGGCGGTTGCACTTTGTCGGCCCCTGCATCGCGGTCTTCGGGTCGGCACGATTCGGTGAATCCCATCCGTACTACGAGGTCGCCCGCGAAGTGGGCCGGCGCGTCAGCGCGATGGGCTTCGCGGTGATGACCGGCGGCGGCCCGGGCCTGATGGAAGCGGCCAATCGCGGCGCGCACGACGTCGGCGGATTGTCGGTGGGCTGCAATATCAAGTTGCCGTTCGAACAGGAGCCGAACCGGTATCTCGATCGGTGGGTCACCTGCCACTACTTCTTCGTGCGCAAAGTGCTGCTCTTCAAGTACTCGTACGCGTTCGTCGTGTTGCCTGGCGGGCTGGGCACCCTCGATGAACTCAACGAGGCCTTGATGCTGATTCAAACCAGGAAGATCGCCGACTTTCCCGTGGTGCTCATCGGCACGAAGTACTGGGGACCGTATATGGCACTGCTGCGCGAGATGGTCGACGAAGGCGCCGTGTCGCCGCACGACCTGGACCTGCTGAAGGTCACCGACGACCTCGATGAGGCGATGGCCCACCTGGAAGCGCACACCGTCGCGCGATTCGGCTTGCGGCGGGTGCAGCGCCCCGCCTGGTGGCTCGGCGAGCGAAAACCACTCTGATGGAGGCCTGCTGGCACCGCGAGCACCGGCTTCCGTTCCCGCCACCAGCCGAGCAGACCGGAACTCCGCTTCAGCAGTGATGCGTACAGGTGGGTTTCCTGTGCGAGCCGCAGGACACAGGCGGCAGACGAGTCGTCACTCATGGCACCAGTGTCCTCTCCCCGTGAGGGCCGGTCAAGGGATACTCGTATCGATTGTCGTATCGATGACTGCCGATATTGTCCTGCGCGACGGAACCACCCTGCACCTGCGACCAACCTCCGCCGAAGACCTCGACGCGTTGCCGCAGACCTTCTTCGAACAGATCCGCAGCCACGGCGCGTAGCTGCGCGGACTTGGGTTAGGGCCCGTCAGACAATAAGTGAAGCATCCTGGGTGTCGAGGCGCCCGGCCGGCAAGGCGCGAGGAGCGCGCATACCCGGCGTATGTAAGCGACGAGCAACGCCGCCCGCCGGGATGCATCGGCAGCCAGGATGCTCCACTTATTGTCTGACGGGCCCTTACCGTCGGCGGCCAGTGTCAAGGCCGCGCCGGGGATCGTGGTCGTCGGGGAAGTCGGGGGACAACTCCAGGTGGTGGCGGGGTACCAGCGGTCTGCCGAGTCACCGGGTCGCGCGGAAGTGGCGATGGCGGTCGCCGCGGGTTTCGAGGGCCGGGGATGCCTCATTCCTTCCGTTCCCCCTTGATGGTGAGGACCGGCACCGGCGATCGGCGCACCATGCGCTCGGCAACGCTGCCGAGCAGCAGATGGCCAATCGCGCCGCGGCCGTGGGTGCCCATGACCACGAGATCAATGCCCACGTCGGAGACATACTGCAGCATCCGGTCGACCGGGGAGCCAATGGCGGCGAGCGTCGTGACGCGGCCGGCGAGCGCGTCGGAGGCCGGTACGAGGGCCTCCAGCCGTTCGGCGGCCTGGGTCTCCGAATGCGCGAGCAAGTCGACCAGCGGCAGCGTGGAGACCTCCGTGCCCCAGGGGTAGACGTAGGGCTCGGGCACCACGTGCAGCAGGTGCAGTTCGCTGTCAAATTTCTCCGCCAGCGCCCGCGCGTAGAGCAAGGCCGCGCCGGCCGGTTCACTGAAGTCGGTGGGAACGAGGATGCGACGGATGGGGACCATGGGACTCTCCACTCCTTGTTGGAGCAAACACTGTGCCTGTGTCAGCGGAAGCCGGACCCGAGCGGTCGCACGCCGCGATGCCGGCACTCGATCGTCCATGGCCCAACCCTTGAATACAACAGGGACAAGTGTCGACGATAGTAGCTGTTTCCCGCGCGGAGTATGGCCACACGACGCCGATGTACGAGGAATTCCACCCATGATGCGGGGAAAAATCCCCCACACGGCGCTCGTCGTTGATGACGAGGCGCTGATCCGGTGGTCCCTGTCGGAAGGGCTGTCGGACGCCGGGTGGGTGGTTCGGCAGGCCGCCACCGGTGCCGAGGCGCGGGCGGCCGTCGCCAGCCTCGACGGCCAGCCGTTCGTCATTGTCCTCGACCTGCGGCTGCCGGATGTGTCCGACCTGTCCCTGCTTCTGGAGCTGCGCGCGCGGCGGCCCGACGTGCCGCTGATCGTGATCACCGCCCACGGCACCACTGAAGACATCCGGCAGGCCGAGGCGGCCGGGGTGTTCCGTTTTGTGGGGAAACCGTTCGACGTCGCGTCCGTAGTCGCATTGGTGGATCAGGCGGCGCTGACCATCTGACGCCAAGGCCATATACTTGCGGTCGATGGCCGCACGCCGGGTTCTGGTGGTTGACGATGAGGCGCTGATCCGCTGGTCGCTGGCCGAGCGCCTGCGGTCGGACGGGTATGACGTGCTGGAAGCCGGCACCGTGGCGGAGGCCATCGACCACGCGGAACAGGGCGTGGACCTCGTGCTGCTCGACTACAGGCTGCCGGACGGCGACGGGTTGGAGGTGCTGCGCAGGATTCGCGACCTCGATCCCGACACGCTGGTCATGATGCTGACCGCCCACAAAGGCATCGACACCGTGGTCGAGAGCATGAAGGCCGGCGCGTTTGACTACGCGACCAAGCCCTTTGAACTTGACGACGTCGCCGTGCGCGTGGCGCGGGCGCTCGACACGACGCGACTGCGCCGGGAACTGCGGACGCTGCGGGACGGTCTGGCCCGTCCCTACAGTGTGGGGTCGGTCATCGGCGAGTCGGTACCGATGCAGCAGATCAAGAGCCTCGTGCGCAAAGTGGCGACGAGTCCCGGATCCACGGTGCTGATTACCGGTGAGAGTGGCACGGGCAAAGACCTCATCGCGAAGGTCATTCACTATGCCAGCCATCGATCGGCCCGGCCCTTCCTGAACATCACGTGTTCCGCGCTGCCCGAGACGCTGCTCGAGTCTGAGTTGTTCGGGCACGAGCGCGGGGCGTTCACGGATGCGCGCCAGCAGAAGCGCGGCCTGCTGGAACAGGCCGACGATGGCACGGTGTTTCTCGATGAAATTGGCGAGATGACGCCGGCGTTGCAGGCAAAGCTGCTGCGATTTCTCGAGGAAAAGACGTTTCGGCGGGTGGGCGGCATCGCCGACGTGCACGTCGATGTGCGCGTGGTGGCGGCGACGCACCGTCAACTCGAGGAAGCGGTGCGGATCGGCAAGTTCCGCGATGATCTGTATTACCGCCTGAACGTGTTGCGGATCGAAATCCCGCCGTTGCGGCAGCGCGGTGGAGACATCGCGCTGCTCGCGCAGCACTTTGTCGAGACGTTCGCGCGCGAGTTCAAGCGCGCCGTGCCGGGACTGTCGAACGCGACCGTGCACCTGTTGCAGGCGTACGGCTGGCCAGGCAACGTGCGCGAATTGCGCAACCTGGTGGAACGGGCCGTGCTCATGGCCGATGAGGGCGCGCTGCAGCCGTCGGACTTCGAAACGATCACCGGCGCCGGTGGCGGCGGGGTGGCGTCGCCTGCGGGGGAGTTCACGCTGCCCGCCCAGGGAGTGAACCTTGAGGAGGTCGAGCGCAGCCTGGTGGTGCAGGCGCTGGAGCGGGCCGCGGGGAACCAGACGCGCGCGGCCACCCTGCTCGGGATGCATCGCGACCAGATTCGGTACCGGATTGAAAAGTTCGGC
>JBCKZS010000026.1:0-38019 GCA_038918905.1 Vicinamibacterales bacterium | reverse complement strand
ACAGCGAGTGTCGCAGTGATTGTCCGGACCCGCCCCCTGCCCTTCCTGCTATGTTACGATGCCGCCGTTCAACGAGTTCTGGCTGCCCGGGCCCGGAGGCGGGCCGGTCTTACGCTGCAAGATTTCGCAGAAATATTGCCGGGGCTTGCAGGTGGATACTCGTCAGCTGGATTCTCCGCGAAATCACGGCACGGGTAGAATGTCGGTGTGGGGGCAACCAAGACGCTTCGACGCGTCCTGAGCAGGACCGGGGATGCGGCGATTCGGTTCGACGATCTCTGTTCATTGCTTGAGAGTCCCGGATTCGAGAAGCGCGTGAAGGGTGGGCATCACGTATTTCGCAGAGCGGGTGTCGACGAAAAGATCAATCTCCAGCGAGATGGAAACCATGCAAAGCCGTATCAAGTGAAGCAGGTCCGCGCCGTCCTTTTGAAATACAAACTTAGCGAGGTCGAATGGACAAATACGAAATCATCATCTACTGGAGCGCAGAAGACCAAGCCTTCGTAGCTGAAGTGCCTGAACTTCCGGGGTGTTCGGCACACGGTTCAACGCAAGAAGCGGCTTTAGCGAACGCAAAGGATGCTTTGAGCCTGTGGATTGAAACCGCGAAAGAGTTCGGCGATCCAATTCCGGAACCGAAGGGCCGGCGTTTAATGCTCGCATGAGATGCTCGTCGGCGTCGCGACCGCGGCGCTGGGTGTGGCGCCGCCCGTCCAGGCCCGGAAGGGCCTGGTCCTCTCAGAACTGTTGCGGTTGGCGGCCACGTCTCACGCGTCGTACGCGACCCGCGTGTCCGGCACCACCCTCGAAGAACAGTACCGATTGCTCGATGTCACCGGCGGCGCCATGCGGAGTGTGGAACCTGCACCACCCGGTGATGGCGTTGCGCGATCCGTACGCCATAGACACGCGTCCGCTCAGGAATCGGGAACCCAGAATCACCAAGTGACTGGCGCGTGAGGGTGCGTCTGGGCCAAGGGTCATGGGGCGTGGGTACGATCCGGCGCGTGCGGCCTCGCGCATCGTGTTCCAGGCCCGTGCGAGTTACTCCAACGCCACGCACGCACCGATCGACCTGGCGAAGATCACGTAGGTCCTGTCGGCCGTGGGCACCGCGCTCGCGCTCGTCCTCGCACTTCTCGTGCTCGCTGTGGCGCCGTGGGCACAGGTCCCGGCGCCGACCTATGCTCTGTTGCCCCTGAGCATCGGGGCGCCGGAACTCAGCCCGTGGCTGCTCCTTCTCGCTCTTCTCGGCAGCCTGCTCGCGGCCTTCGTGCTGCGACGCCCATCGCGGCGTCCAGTTGCAGCAGGCCATAGCCGGCACCGCGCGCAAACGCCAACCGCAGTCTCTCTGCGGTCTCCGACACCAGCACCGGCGCGTCGTCCGTTGACGTCAGCAGCAAGCGGCCGTGAGGCGTCAGGACCGGACTGAGCGGGATTGGGCGTTGTCGTCATGGTGCCGGCCGGCGTCGGCGATTGTAGCGCGGCGCTGCGCGCGGGCTTTTACGGGACCCGGGGCGTCGCAAGGAAACTGTGGTTGACACGAGGGTAGCCAGAGGCACCTGTCGAGGTGCCAAAGCCCGACCACGCTTCAAGAATCGGCCATTCTACAGGAGGTGTTCAGCGGCACGACTTTCGCGATCACCGAACGGCATGACCGATGCGCCTGCCTCGACCCAGTCGACCGGTTCGCCAAAGCTTCTAGACCGCGTTCGCACCGCCATCCGGGTTCGCCATTACAGTCGCCGCACTGAAGAGGCGTACGTGCCGTGGATTCGCCGGTACATTCTGTTCCATGGCAAGCGTCACCCTGACCAGATGGGCGCTCCTGAGGTGGCGGCGTTCCTGTCATCGCTCGCGACCGCGCGTCAGGTCAGCGCCTCGACACAGAATCAGGCGCTGAGCGCGTTGCTGTTCCTGTATCGCCACGTGCTGGGCAGGGAACTTGGCACCATGCCGGAGGTGCCGCGAGCCAAGCGCCCAGGGCGTCTGCCCGTGGTCTTGAACCGCTCGGAAGTCGCGCTCGTCATCGGCACGCTCACAGGCATAATGCGAATCGTCGGTCTCTTGTTGTATGGCGCGGGGCTGCGCCTCGGCGAATGCCTGGAGCTGCGTGTCAAGGATCTGGACTTCGAGCGCAACCAGATCACTATCAAGCGTGGCAAAGGACAGAAGGATCGCGTGACGATGCTGCCGGGAGCGGTGAGGGCGTTGCTGCGGCAACATCTGGAGACCGTGCGGGCGACCCACGCGCGTGATCTGGCGCAAGGGGTCGGGCGTGTGGTCCTGCCGGACGCGTTGGCGCGCAAGTACCCGAACGCGGCGACCGAGTGGGGCTGGCAGTTCGTCTTCCCGGCGGCGCGGATCTGCCGCGACCCGCGCTGGGGCGCGCCTTCACGTTTTCATCTACACGAATCGGCGGTGCAGCGCGCCGTGTCGGAGGCGGCGCGGCGAGTGGGGGTCGCGAAACACGTTGGCCCTCACACGTTCCGTCACTCGTTCGCGACGCACCTGCTGGAGGACGGCTACGACATCCGGACGGTGCAGGAGTTACTCGGCCATCAGGACGTGAGTACGACGATGATCTACACGCACGTTCTGAATCGGGGCGGGCTGGCTGTGCGGAGTCCGGCGGATCGGCTTGGGATAGGCTGACGGGCGTTTGCGCGTATGCGCGCGCGGCGGATCGCCCCAATGAGCGGCGTAAGTGGCTGACGCCATGGGAGTTGCGGGATTTCCTGGAGAGCAAGACGATTGTGGGTGGCTGCCAGCCTCGCGTCTCTGCTGGTCACTCCCGTGGGGTCGCTGGCGCATGGCTGCGAGCGCTCGGCTATTCATCGCTGCGGCAGGTGGGGTTTGTGCTAGAATCCGTGGCGCACCGAAGGGAAATCGCGGTTTTCGGTGAGATCCGACTTTGGTGTATGGCTGCGAGGGAGCCAAACTCACAGGCCGGGGTGCGTGGGCTAATAACAAGTTATGCAGACTGAACGACAAATCGGAAGACGTGAATGACAGAGGACCTGCTGGCCGATCTCAAATCGAAGCAACGGGCTTGGGCTGCCGAGCTTGGCATCGCGACAGACGCCAATGGTTATTGCCACGTGTGTGACGCCAATCTGTTTGAGCCGCTCTCGGCGTGCTCACGCCGTGACCTCGCCAGCGGTGACGGGTCGGAGTTGGGCAAGGGTGGCGGGCGCGGCAAGATTCAGGCGCTCCATTCTTCGGCCGCGCTGGCCTGCAACTTCTTTGACTACTGGAGAGGTCGCGACCTCGGGTTGCTGTCACGGGCTCTTGGTATTTCCGTGCGACTCTGCGGAGTGGCGTTTGAACAGAAGTTCCCGACTCGGCTTGGTGGAATCGCGCCGAACCTGGATGTTGTTCTGCATGGCTGCGACGGTTCGCTCTTCGCCGTTGAGAGCAAATTTACCGAGTCATTCACCAGGTCCAAGACGAAGTGCTTTCTCAAGCCAAAGTACTTTCCGGGAGACCGCGGCCTGTGGGCAGAGGCCGGTCTTCCGGGCTGCCAGACTCTGGCCGAGGGCCTTCGAGACGGCGCGGCTAAATTCCAACTGCTCGACGCCGCACAGCTGTTGAAACACATGCTCGGCCTTGCGCTCAGCGGACATGCATGGACGTTGACGTGCCTTTGGTACGGTCCAGGCGGCTCATTATCGGAGCTTCACGCGCGAGAGTTGGCGGCGTTTGCCGAGGGCATTGGCTCGGATGCGACGCGGTTTGCCGGACTGACATATCAGGTCCTCTTTGATCGGATTTCAAGCTTGGCCGGCGACGATCATGCAAGTTGGAGGTCGTACTTGCAGAGCCGGTATTTCGAGACCGCGGCATAACATCGCGCTGCACCCGACGGCCGCCGCTCGATCATGAGCGTCCGCGGGTGAGCGCGAGCGTTAGACCGCAATACACTATGGGAACAGGGCTGACCATCGCGCCGGATCAGCGGACGCGGGAGTAGTTGCGGCACGTCAAGCAGAACATGGAGACAGTATGACTACGGACATGGATGAGCGCCTCCACGCCGTCGCAGAATTGACGAAGCTCTTTCGTGCCGAGCGCCTCGTGCATCTCGTGGTCACCAGCTTGGCACTCGCGATACTTCTCGGCAGTGCTGTCGTGCTCCTCTACAGGCAGACAGCCGGGGCGGCGGAGCTGTCGGGCTTGTTCGGTTCCTCAGGACTCATTACATACACGACCGGTAGACTATTGAAGATGTGGGATCAGGCCCTTTCAATCGTTGCCGGCCATATCGAGAAGAGAGACGGCCGTGGATAGCTCACAACGTGAGGCTCTTCGTAAGTCGTCTCGCCGAAACGCGGTTCTCAGCGCGCTCGGAGCGGCGCTGGTCATCGCGGCCCTTGTCTACGGAGGCGGCAATCTGTGGCGACTTCAGGACCAAACGGCCGCGCTCCGGAACAAGGTCGATGTGACGGAGGTGACGGGGCGGGAGTCAAGGATGGAGTTTGAGACTTTCACCAACTCGGTCTTGGCGCGGGAGCGCACCGTCGACGGCGCACAAGCCACAATTGCGATTGTGACGCTGGGGAACGGGAAATACACCGCGGGCGATTTCGTGGCTGCACTGGATGCCTACGATCAAGCTCTGCAACAAGATCCGAAGGACGCGTATGTGTTGAATCTGAAAGGCTATGCGCTTCTCGCTGTCGACCGGCCGGAAGACGCCGTGCGAGCGTTCGAGCGCGCCACTTCAATTCGGCCAGACTACGGGTGGGGATACTTCGATCTGGCCAGAGCCGAATGCGCGTCGCATCAGCTCGCAACTGCTGGTCAGTCAATTCGGAAGGCCCTGCAGCTAGATCCGAGGCTTCGAAACATTATGAATGCGGACGAAGAGTTCAGCCGGCTCTGCGCGGGAGCGTTGCCACGCTGAAGACACGAGTGTCCACGAGTGCACGGGGCAACTTCGGGGCGGTCTAACATGCGCTGCACCCGACGGCCGCGATCTCGACTACTCGGGCGGCCGCGGGTGAGCGCTCACGTTAGGCTGCTACTCGAATTCCGTCTCACGAAGGTGCACCGCATGCTCGACAACTTGAGGCAGCCATGAGCACACTATCGCAAAACACCCAAAGGGTGGCCCTCCTCGCGGCGGCGATCATTGCCCTAGTATTTGGCGCTTTGGCGGCGCATGAGGTAGAGAACCGCACATATACAGGCTATCGGGTAAGTGATGAAAGCAGGGTAATGAGAGTCGATCACGACAGTCCCGGGGCAGCTGCCGGGCTTCGAGTCGGGGACGTGATCAAAAGCTTGAACGGCATTCCAGCGGGAAACCGGAAGGAATTGCAGGAGCTGCAGCGGCGCGCGCCGGCAGCAGAGGCGTGGCCTTTGGAGGTCGAGCGCAATGGAGAGACCGTGCGTGTAAAGCTCTCTCCTACAGGTCTGCCCGCGACCGAGATCCGCCTTGCACGTACGCGGTCGCTCCTCGGCCTATTCTTTCTCGGTTTCCCTTTCTGGGCGTGGTTCATATCGCCTGGCAGCCCGGCGCTGCTGCTGGCTATCTTTGGACTGAGCTTTGGGTTCCTTCTGATGGGCGCGCCATATTTCGAATCGCCTGCCGTGCGCAGCGTCCTTGACGGTGTGGCGATCCTCGCGCTCTACACGGGAATAACCGCATTAGTGCATTTCCTGCTCGCATTTCCGTCTCGCCGTCGGTTTCTCGATCGGCGGTGGGCCCCAGTTGTCCTGTATGGTCCGGCTGTGTTTGTGGTGCTCGTCAGCGTTGGCACGCTCAATCTTCCGGTCGAGATCACATCCCGCAATGTGCTCGGCATGCTCTCCACAGTTTTCGGCGCTGCATACTTTCTGTCGGCTATCGTGCTGCTGATCTGGCGATACGTCGCCGCCAGCCGAGCAGACCGGGCCAAGCATGGCCTGGGAATAATGCTCGGGGGTACGCTCGCGGCGTTCGGGCCGCTCCTCCTGCATCCGGTTGTCACCAGCCTGTGGCCGGACAGCGCGAGATACTACCAGATCATCTACTCCACGTATTCGCCGCCGCTGACTTTGGTGCTGATCCCGATCGCCTTCTCAGTGGCGGCAGTTCGGAGCGCACGGAGCAAGAGGGGAGTTTGATCCGTTTTCGGGTCCAACGACATGGTGCGACACGCCGCCTAACAAAGATTTGCAGCCGTCGGCGGCGCGTCAAAAGCCCCGTGGCCGCCGCGGCTGAAATCTAGCGTTAGGCGGGCAAACCACGGATCAGAGGAAATTATGAAGCGACGAATCGAGAACCGCATGATTGCTGTGCTTCTCGCAGCGACCGTACTCGCCGGTGGCTTGGGCGCGCAAGACGCGAAGCAGTCAGAACGCGAGGCGATGTACCGTCGCTACTTGGAATTTCCTTCGTACGTGAAGGGCGGCTCGATTCAACCGCACTGGATGGCTGACGGGTCGAGCTTCTGGTATGCGGAGGGCGTGCCGGCGCACACCGTCGTTTACAAAGTAGAGCCGGCAGCCAACACCAAGGGGCAGCTGTTCGACACGGCGCGTTTGCGCCGGGCACTAACGGAAGCGCTCGGCCACGAGCCGCCTTACCAAGGGCTTCCCTTTTCTGCCTTCACGTTTGTGGACGGCGAGGAGGCGGTCCAGTTCACCGTCGAGAACAAGGCGTTCGTCCTCCAGCTTGCAACCTACACGATCACTCAAGTGCCGACTGCCTCAGAGGAAGAGAAGCGCCGACTGATCCCCCAGGCTGGGGAAGTCCTCTCACCGGACGGCCGCTGGTTTGCCGGTGTCAAAGACCACAACGTCTGGCTCCGCTCAACCTCCGAGAAGGAAGCTGTGCAGCTCACGAAAGGCGGTCTCGAAGACTACGAGTGGGGCCACGACATCTGGAACAGGTGGTTACATTGGTCCCCCGACAGCTCGAAGCTCGTGACAAGTAAAATAGATTTGCGCCAGTACCCCAAAATCCCCCTCGTCCACTATCTGCAACCTAGGGAGGAAGTGGAGTGGAAGCGCGATTACAATCCCCGTGCCGATGAGGACGTACCGCAAACCGAGCTTTACATCATCGATACTGTCTCCAGGCAGCATGTGCGGGTCGAAACAGGCGAGGGGCCGCACTACTTCCTCTATGCCCACTCCGGTTGGTGCCCCGATGGCTCCGAGCTGATTTTTCAGACGATGAGCCGCTACTACAAGAAGCTGGAACTCCTGGCCGCCAACCCGCAGACCGGAACGACACGCATCATCCTCACCGAGACTCAGAAAACCTTCCTGGAGAACATTCCTACAAAACGGTTCACTTGGCTTCCCGATGGAAAGAGGTTTCTGTGGCTTTCAGACCGCGACGGTTGGAGGCATCTCTACCTCTATGACGTAGACGGAACCCTCCTCCGCCAACTCACAACAGGTGCTTTCCCAGTCGTCGAAGTCGTCGCGGTGGATGAAAAGTCTGGGTGGATCTATTTCACGGCACACGGCGACAGGCAGCGCCTCTATGACACCCATCTCTACCGAGTTGACCTGGAGGGCAAACGGTTCACGCAGCTCACCGAAGCCACCGGCCAACACGAGATCGAGTTCGCTCCCTCGAAGCAGTTTTTCCTAGACCGGCACTCGACGGTCGCCCGAGCCCCGGTTGTGGAGCTAAGAAATGCAGACGGTACTCTACTGCAAACGCTTTCCCAAGCCAGTATTGGCGCCCTTGTGCAAGAACTGAAATGGACTCCCCCAGAAGAGTTCGTCGTCAAGGCCGCCGATGGGAAGACCGATCTATACGGGGTGCTCTACAAACCCTACGATTTCGACCCGAACAAGAAGTATCCTGTAATTGAGAGTATTTACGCCAGTCCCTCGACTAGCGCGGTTCCGAAAACGTTTGTTCTACGCTTCCCTGACATTTATCTGATTGTCCCAGCCCTCGCCCAGGTCGGCTTCATCACCGTCTTTGTGGACGCCCGCGGAACGCCGGAACGCAGCAAGGCGTTTCAGGACGTAACCTATGGAAACATCGGTCGCTATGAGATCCAGGATCACGTGGCCGCACTGCAACAACTGGCTAAAACCCGCTCCTACGTGGACCTAAATCGCGTGGGCGTGATGGGCGTCTCAAGGGGCGGTTACTTTGCGGTCCGCGCCTTGTTGCTCGCCCCCGATGTGTATCACGTCGGTGTCGCCACCGCCGCGCGAGCGGATTGGGACACTGCGGAGGCTTTCATGGGCCCGCCAGACAAAAACAAGCAAGGATATGAATATGCCTCGAACCTTGGGCTCGCAGATGAGCTCAAAGGCAGGTTGCTGCTGATCCACGGCACCAGCGACGAAAGCGCGCCATTCTCAGACAACATGAGGATGGTGGACGCCCTCATCCGCGCCGGCAAGCACTTCGACATGATTGTGATGCCCGAGCAGCCTCACCCGCTTTTTCACGGCAGCGCCAATAACTACTGGCGGGAGGCCATCCGCCGCTACTTCCAGGAGCACCTGAAACCATAAAGTGGTGGTAAATCTCTTGTTGACGGCCTCGACGTCCTCTGCACAGACAGTGATTGGCTTGGAAGTTGAGCTGATGCAACCTGGACTGCCGTTGATGACGGCCGGCGAAAGTGTCCACGAGCTTGCTCTTGACATTGATCTGCGGTCTGCTTTGCGTGGCCTGGTTACCCAAATCCGTAGCCGGCTTGGTGAAAGGGGCATTTCGCTACCGGTAGCGGGCTCGCTGCAGGCTTTCAGGGCAAGCGGTTGGCGGTTCGTCCTGAACATCCCAGTTCGGCTGCAGCTCGAGCGCAATGCCCCGGTGGACATAACGGTCGTCCTGCCAGCTCAGGCCACCGCAGAAAATGCGGACGAGGGAGACCCTCGCGTCCGCCTAACACCGCATGCAGCCGACGGCGCACAGCTTCGGGAGCGCCGCGGCTGATGCGAAGTGCCACATAACGACGACCACCACATAAATCATCTTATGTGGTCGGCCACATAAGATGATCTACACGCACGTTCTGAATCGGGGCGGGCTGGCTGTGCGGAGTCCGGCGGATCGGCTTGGGATAGGCTGATGGGCGTTTGCGCGTATGCGCGAGCGGCGGATCGCCCCAATGAGCGGCGTAAGTGGCTGACGCCATGGGAGTTGCGGGATTTCCTGGAGAGCAAGACGATTGTGGGTGGCTGCCACCCTCGCGTCTCTGCTGGTCACTCCCGTGTGGTCGCTGGCGCATGGCTGCGAGCGCTCGGCTATTCATCGCTGCGGCAGGTGGGGTTTGTGCTAAAATCTGCGGCGCACCGAAGGGAAATCGCGGTTTTCGGTGAGATCCGACTTTGGTGTATGGCTGCGAGGGAGCCAAACTCACAGGCCGGGGTGCGTGGGCTAATAACAAGTTAGGCATCACGGAGACTTGAACGAGGGTGGCATGACCAAACCGGACGCTGTCACTGGCCTCTCAAAGCTGGAGCGCCTACAGCTGATCAACCAGCTTCGCATACTTGAGCGCCTATACCCAGATGACGCTGACTACTATGGAAGGCACAGGACAGCCCTCGAGGAGGGCTACACTCTGCACTACGACTGGCTCTTTGAACATCTTTACGACGAACTGCCTGTCGATGACTGCCGAGAAGTGCTGAACATCTTGGACATGTACCGCGCAATAACATACTCATACAAGGGACTGCAAGAAACGCAAAAGAAACAGATACCTCAGGCTTGGCTTGAGTTCCGAGGGTTCGATGGAAACGAGGAGGCCCATCGCGTCGGGTACGTTCGATACTTCGTCGTCCAGCTAGAAAGGTATCAGGAGCTCAAGTACGGCAAGGACGACGCAGACTTCAACAGCCATATGCCCACACTCGGCAAGTACCGGGCGATGTTGCGAGAATGGCATGATCGTCACGCTCGCCATGAGCTGACCGCCGACGATTTGGTTCGCATTCTCGAGGCGGAGTAGCCGTGGAGTTCTGGACAGCGATCGGGACTGTTGCCTCGGTCCTTGGGGCGGCTGTCTCAATCTGGCAAGCTCGGCGGGCGCGTTCCGCCGCTCAGCAGGCTTCTCGGATTCGACGGGAGCTGGCCGGAAGGCGGGAGGCCTCCGAACTCGGAAGCCTTGAAGCGTGTTGCCGTCGCGCTCAGGCTCGCGTGACGAAGTACGGACCGGCCGCCAGCCCTGACAGCCTGCGTGGAATTGATCGCTCTGCAGACGCAGGAGTCGTGCAGGAGTTCGTTCTGTTACTTCGGGAACATCGTCAGTACTTTGGTCCGCGGACGCCGAATGCTGCGGACGAATTGTGTTCGACGGTCGAGGTCGCTTTACGATCGTTCGCCCGTGCAGGTGACTCTGAGGCAGGTGCGGTTGCGGGCTCGGAAATACTCTTGGCGCTCAGCTCGTTCCTGCCGCGGCTCAAACGGGCGCACGAGACCAAGCTGGAGGCGGAGGCGTGATGCCTAACGATCATTTGCAGCCGACGGCGGCTCGTGTGATCATGAGCCGCCGCGGCTGAGCTGTGGCGTTATGCGGCGGCGTAGGGAGGACACCATGCTCGCTCTCGACGAGTGCATTGCGGATACGCAACCCCGTCCTTTGTTCACGCGCGGACTCGTTCTGACACACCACACCTCGGCTTCGCAGAGCGGACCCACGCGTGGAGACACAGGCATGGAGTCTATCCCGCCGCGCCTCCGCTGCTTCGCCGGATCCTTCAGGGCGTGGACGCTGCTGCTCGCAGCGCTCCTTGGCGGCGGGCCGCTCGCGGCGCAATCACATCCCGTTCTCGCCGGAGCAACGCGATCTCGGACTGTCTCGTTCACCACCACCGAAGGGACCGGCCTGTCCTTCGACCTCTCGCCGGACGGCCGTTGGGTCATTTTCGACCTGTTAGGTCAGCTGTGGCGGATCCCCACAGAGGGGGGCGAGGCGGCGCCGCTTACCGATGCTGTAGCGGACGTGGCCGAGGACCTAGATCCGATCTTCTCGCCGGACGGCCGCTGGATCGCCTTCCAGGGGGACCGCAACGGCCTCGAGGGGCTCTGGCTCATGCCGGCGCGCGGGGGCACGCCTCGGCTCCTGCCCGGCACGGAAGCCAGCGTGCGGGCCCGCTGGAAGTCGTTGTACCGCCCCGCGTGGTCGCGCGACGCCCGTCAGGTCGTCTTCCTGCGCGAGAACGGGCTCTTCGTGTACCGGCTGGACGAGGACCGGACGGCGCCCGTAGCCCTCCGCGAGGCCCCCGCGGGAGTACCCGTCTGCCTCGACTGGCTGCCTGACGGCCGGCTCATCGCGCTGATCCGCCCGCGCGGCGGCGGGGCGGGCCTGTTCTGGGTCTTCGATCCGGCCACCGGCCGGGGCAGCGCGGGCCCGGCGGCCGACTCCAGGGTCATGCTTGGATTCCTGATCACACCGTGCCCCTCCATCTCGCCCGACGGCAGCCGGATCGCGTACTTCGTCGAGGAAGAGGAGGGTGCGGCGCAGCTCGCGGTCCAGGCGATTGCGGGCGGCGAACCGGTGCGCGTCACGAACCAGCCCGACCTGGAGGCGTCGCGGGTCCGCTGGACACCGGATGGCCGAGAGCTGGTGTACGTCGCGGGAGGCCGGATCCGCCGCGTCGCGCTCGAGGGCGGTGAGCCACGCGAGGTCCCTTTCTCGGCGACGGTCACGTTCCAGCGAGACGAGCCCGTGCTGCCGCCCGTGCGGTTCCCGGGACCGGGAGCGGAGGTCCCCGCGCGCGGTCACATGGGATTGGCGCTCTCTCCCGACGGGAACCGGATCGCGCTGCTGGCACTCGGGCGGCTCTGGGTCTGGCCCATCGGCGCGGAGCCGCGCGCGGTCACCGACGTCCCGATTACCGCGGCGTGGCCTACTTGGTCCGCCGACGGACGGGAAGTGGCGTGGAGCGCCGAGGTGGATGGCGCCGAGAACATCCGGGTAACCGATGCCGGCACCGGCCGCACGCGCCAGCTCACAGCCCTCGACGGAACCGCGGCGCGTCCGTCGTGGTCACCGGATGGCCGGCACATCGCGTTCGTCTTCCGCCCGGCTGCCGGTCTGGGGGCCGACGCGGGGCCCGCGGGCCCGCCAGCCCGATTCGCGGTGGTGTCGGCCGCGGCGGACGCCGTCCGGGACCCCGCCGACCTACTGCTGCTCGCGCCGGTCCTGCTGGACGTGCCGGCGCTCGTGCAGGAGCGGCCCGCTTGGAGCCCCCGATCCGATGCCCTGCTCTACTACCAGCCCGGGTGCGCCAAGTACTCCTGCATCTACGGCGGGCAGCCCCGCGACGAACTGCGGATCGTGCCGCTCGATGGCGACCCGGTCGCGCTCGCGCCGCTGTCGGATGCCGCGACGTTCGTTCATTGGGCGCCCGACTCGAGTCTCGTCTATGTGCAGGGCAGCCAGCTCTGGCGGGCGCCATTCCGGAACTGGGCCGTCGGGGAGCCGGTGCGCCTGACGGAGGAGCCCGCCCTGTATCCGAGCGTCGCCCGCGACGGCAGTGTTCTCTACATCGCGCCCGATGGCTATCGGATCCGGCGACCGGACGGCCGGGTCACGTCGCTCGGCTGGCCGCTTTCGTACCGCGTCCCCACGCCGCCGCCGCTCCTCATCCGCGGCGCGAGGATCATTGACGGGACGGGTGCCGCCCCCCGCGGCCTTTCCGACGTGCTCGTGGAAAACGGGCGGATCGCGCGGATCGCGGAGGCCGGGGCGATCGCCCCCGACGCGGGCGTGGAGGTCGTGGCCGCCCAGGGACGAGTGCTCATGCCCGGCCTCATTGACCTTCACGTGCACTCCCCTGACCCCGTCGTCTTCCTGGCGCTGCTGTATCACGGTGTCACGACGGTGCGGGACATGGGCTCGCCGATGGCTCCCCGGGCCGCACAGGCGGAGATGATATCGGCAGGGCGTCTCCCGGGACCTCGCATCGTTCTCGGTGGCGCGCGCATCAACCCCGGCGCACCGTCCCCGTTCACCGGCGCCGACATCCAGGGCACGCGCGACCGCGCGGAGGGACAGCGCGCGCTGGAGCTGGTGCGCGCGCTCGGGGCGTCGTACGTGAAGATGCAGTTCCCGGCACGGTGGGCGGGCGGGGCCGATCTTGTGCGACAGGCCCATGCCCTCGGACTCCGTATCGGCGGGCATTGTGCGCATCCGCTGCCGCTCGTGGCGGCCGGCATCGCCCAGACCGAGCATCTGACCGGCTGTGGTCCTCGCAGTCAGGCTCCGCCACGGGCGGACCTGATCGGGCTCTACCGCGAGGCGGGCGTCACCGTCGTCCCGACCTTCGCCCTGTCCAGCGGAAGAATCGCGTCGGCCGACACCGCGGTGCTGCACGCGCCGGACGTGGCCCCGTTCATCCCAGCGTCCCGGCAGCCCCTGCCAGCGGCCGACGTCTGGTACGCGCTCCGCCGGAACCACCGGGCCGCGGTCGGCGCGCTGCATGCCGGCGGCGTCCCGATCGCGACGGGGACGGACTTTGTCTGGATCCCGGGCACGCTCCACCTCGAGCTGGAAGATCTCGTCGCGTCCGGGCTCACGCCGCTGGAGGCGATCGCCGCGGCGACGGGCGGGTCGGCGCGTGTGCTCGGAGCCGAGGGCGAGATCGGCATCGTTGCGGTGGGTGCGCATGCGGACCTGCTTCTGCTGGACGGCGATCCGCTCGCGGATATCCACAACACCCGCCGGATCTGGAAGGTGGTTCAGGGCGGACGCCTGGTCGATCGGGAGGCGCTCGCCCAGCGGGCGCGGGAGCAGACTCAGCCGAGCCCGGCGCCGCCGCGCTGAGGATCTGGTCGCTGAGTCGACAACCGGCGCGCGTGTCATCGTGCCAGGCCTTCGGCCCCCACAGGCCAGCTCCTTGAGAAGGTGCTCGCTTGGATTGGCGCACTCGGGGCTGTACTCGCACAGTTCTGGCGGCTTGACCAACATCGCTCGTGACCAGCCGCATAACATGCGCATGGACCTGCCCGCGCGCGGCGTGTCAGTATCTTCCTCGGGAGCTTGTTGGTCCGCGCGCGGCAGGTCATGCGCCAGCCGTTAGGCTGTCAGACATTGAAGTGAACATGTTCTCGAATCTCGAGCGCTACAAGGCAGACTTGGCAAGGGTGGTCTCCACGTCGGACGCCATGTTCGATGACTTGGAGCTGCGAAGCCGGAAAGAGAGCGGTAAACTCAGTTCGGATGACGAGGCGCGTCAGAAGAAGATGCTCGGCACATTTGAGAGCCGATATCAGGAATGGTACACCGAGGCGCAAGCCTTGATCCGACAGCTCCTGCCAGATCGCGCCGCGGAGTTTCGGAACCTGTACGAAGCTGACCCGAAGCGAAAGACACTGGGTACGCTCTCCTTTGCAATACAGGATTGGTTCAAGGGCATGCGCATCGCACCGGATGGGCGCACAGGTGTCAAGGCCTTTGATGACCTGGCAGCCGTAGCGATGCGGTTCAACATGCAGCGCGAAATAGTCAGATCAGTGGTCCGTCGTTTCGAGAGTTCATTGTTCGACATCCGCCAGCTCCTGCAGGCGGATCTGTTTGATTCGGAGCTCGAAGCGGCGGTGGAACTGCGTAAGCGCGGGTTTCTCAGGGGCGCTGGTGCGGTCGCCGGAGTAGTACTTGAGAGGCACCTTCGGCAGGTCTGCGAGAACCATCAACTGACCGCTCGGAAGACGAATCCAACCATCGCCGACCTGAATGATGCGTTAAAGAGCTCGGAAGTCATCGAAACGCCTGCGTGGAGAGGGATCCAGCGTCTGGCAGACATCCGAAACATGTGCGATCACGCGAAGCAGCGAGAGCCGACATCCGACGAGGTTCAAGAGTTGATTGACGGCACGTCCAAGGTGACGAAGACGACGTTCTAGTCGAACTGGGTCGGCGTCTCGCTAGCCGCCTCTTGGAAGAATGAGAGCCTTCACATACCCGTGCCCCCTGACGCCGTCTTTCTCTATGAGCCGCCGCTCAAGGAAGGCGGGGTAGCGCTCTTCTCGGGCCTGGTGCTCGATTGGCCCCGGGTGTGGCGGGAGTCACGCACGGACGCAGCGCTGCCGTATCTGGCAGACCTCTGTCTTTCGGAGCTCCCGCCAGAACTGAAAGCGAGATACGAGGCAGCATCAACGTTCTGGCTGCACTCAGAGAAGAACCAGGATTGGTGTGTGCCACCTGGGTTCACACGGGAGTCGGCCCGCAGCCTAAGCAATGAAGCCGACGCCGGCTGATCGTAAGATCACGGTGCCGGCGCGGCTTATTGCTAACGTTGGGCAGACCAGCCGATCTGGGAATCCCTTGGATGCCGGTGATGTGAGATCATCTCGCTCGTGGCAACGGTCTACGTGGAGACGAGCATCGTGAGCTACTTGACGGCGCGGCCAAGTCGTGACGTGGTGCTCGCCGCACACCAGACGTTGACTCGGAACTGGTGGCGGGGGCGCAGATCGTACCAGTTGGCCGTCTCGCAACTCGTGCTTGACGAAGCGGCTGCCGGCCACGAGGTCATGCGAGCGCGGAGGTTGAAGGCGTTAAGCGGCATTCCGGTTCTCGCGCTGACGGACTCTGGTACGCGTTTGGCGAAGGAGTTGGTCCGGCATGGGGCTCTACCGGAGAAGGCGACCGTCGATGCCTTCCATATTGGGATTGCGGCGGCCCATCAGGTGGCGTACCTGTTAACGTGCTCGAACTGCAAGCATCTCGCCAATGCAACGATCCGCAGTACCATTGAGGCCATCTGCCGCTCCGAGGGCCTGAGCCCGCCGATTATCTGCACGCCCGAGGAGCTGCCCGTCGGGAGGGTCTTATGAAGCGCCGCGATTCCATTCTCGAGGACCTGCACAAGCTCCGGCAACGGATGGGTCGCGCCCACGACTTCGACGCCGACCGAATCGCGGCGACCGTTCGCCGACACGAACAAGAAGCCGGGCGCGCGCCTGTTCGGCTGACGCCAACGCGTGCACCACGTCAGAAGAAAGCCTCGTAGCCACAGGGCTGCCCAACAAGGCGATGGAGCCGGCGGCGTTCAACATCGTGGCGAAGGGGGCACGCTGGCGCCGCGGCTCATCGCCAGACCGCTGCCCAGTCTACCGGCTGCGCTTCTGAATGCGAGCGCGGATCCATGCAACCAGGTCGGGCTCAGGTACGCGCCCGTCGGCGAGGGCGGGCATCCGGGTTACGACGTCGGCGTCGCTGGCCTCGAACTCGTAGCCATTGAGCCCGAGGAACGTCACCATCGCCAGGAAACCGATACGCTTGTTGCCGTCTCGATAGGGATGGTTCTTGACCAGCCCGAAGGCGTACCGGGCCGCCAGCGACGCGAGATCAACCGCATCCTCGTACTGCCAGGCCTGCTGCGGTCGGGCCAGCGCAGATGCCAGCACATTCTCGCCGCGGACACCGGGGAGTCCGCCGTGCTCGCGGAGTTGGTCCGTGTGAATCGCGTCAACGACGAGATGGTGCAACCACCGTTTCCGCATACGACGCGCGACACCGTTCGTCAAAACGAACGGTCGGCCAGCTCGCCGACTCCGAGTAGAATCGGCTCATGCCCTCCCGACCGTCGGCGCTCGATTCCTGGACTCCTGAGCAAGTGGCGCTTGGACGCCGATGGGTCAGGACCTGGCAGGAGGCGGCACCGCGCCTGGAGGCGATTCGACGGCAGGAACTGCGTCAGCTCGATTCGTTCACCGCGATCTCCTGGCTGTGTGGTCCGGCCAGCTACCGGGAAGCCCCGCGTGCCCCCACACCCACGTCCGGACTGATCGAACAACAGCGCCTGTTCCAGAAGATGCGACGGCCATGAACGCGCTGATCCACGCCGCAGCCGAGCTTCAGGGCGTGTGTGAGGCCAACCGTTGGCGCTTCTGCTTCATTGGCGGCCTGGCGGTGCAACGCTGGGGTGAGCCGCGCGAGACGGTGGTTGTTGATCTCACGCTCCTCACCGGGTTCGCTGATGAAGCCCGCTTTGTGTCGGTATTGATGGACACGTTCGAGTCGAGGATCGACAACGCCGCGGATTTTGCCCGAGTCAATCGCGTTTTGCTCCTGCGCGCCCGGTCGGGTGTGGGACTCGACATCGCGCTCGGAGGCCTGCCGTTCGAAGAGTCGGCGGTCACTCGTGCGAGCCTGTTTACGTTTCCTCCCGACGTTCCGCTCCGTACGTGCTCGGCCGAAGACTTGATCGTGCTCAAGGCGTTTGCCGACCGGCCGAAGGACTGGCTCGACATCGAGGGCATCATCATCCGCCAGTCAGAACGGCTTGACTGGTCCTACGTGCGCGAACAGCTCGCGCCTTTGGCTGAACTCAAGGAAGCACCCGAACTCGTGGGCAAGCTCGAGCGAAGGCGGGCTGAACTGGAACGTTGACGCGTTCGTCCCCACAGAGTAGAATCGGCCCATCGTGCCGGAGACTGACTCGTGCTACAATCTCGGCCGGTCAACAGCACAAGGAGGATTCCATGGTGATTAAACGGGTCGGCGCGCTTTCGCTCGCGAAAGTCGCGGCGGTGTTGTACGCGGGCATAGGGCTGCTCATCGGCGGGCTGATCTCGCTCCTGGCACTGACGGGGCTTCCCGGGGGGTTGGCGGCGAGCGATGCCGGCGGTGCCGCGTTTGGGGCGCTCTTTGGTGTCGGTGCAATCATTCTGCTGCCGATTTTTTACGGCATCGTCGGGTTCATCGGCACGCTCATCGCCGCGTTGCTGTTCAACGTCGCCGCGCGGATCACAGGAGGAGTCGAGATCGAGATTCAGTGAAGGCTGACTCGGTCGCGATGATGGTGTCGTGGGCGGCGCCGGCCCCCCTGCCGACGTCCGTGGGGCGCGTTGCCTTTCAAGCCGTACAATAACAAGGCCGTGCCCTTCAGGACCACGATCGAACCCTTCCGCATCAAGTCCGTCGAGGCCGTCAAGTTCACGACGCGCGCTGAACGCGGCGCCCGGCTGACGGACGCCGGGTTCAACGTCTTTCAACTGCACGCGGAGGACGTGCTCATCGACCTGCTCACCGACTCGGGTACCGGCGCCATGTCGTCGGCCCAATGGGCCGCGATCATGCAGGGCGACGAATCGTACGCGGGCAGCCGCTCCTTCTACCGGTTCCGGGATGTGGTGGCCGACCTCACCGGGTTCGCGTACATCATTCCGACGCACCAGGGCCGCGCCGCGGAACGCATCCTGTTCCACGCCATCCTGCACGCCGGTGACGTGGTGCCCAACAACAATCACTTCGACACCACACGCGCGAACATCGAAGTGGAAGGCGCCGAGGCGCTCGACCTCGTGATCCCTGAAGGCCGGCAGCCCTCGACGCTGCACCCGTTCAAGGGCAACGTCGATCTGGGCGCGCTGGAACATCTGTTGGCGACCCGTGGCGACCGCGTCCCGCTGGTGATGGTCACCGTGACCAACAACTCCGGGGGCGGACAGCCGGTGTCGCTGGAAAACCTGCGCGGTGTGCGTCAGTTGTGCGACCGCTACAAGAAGCCGTTGTTTCTTGACGCGTGCCGTTTTGCGGAAAACGCGTGGTTCATCAAGACGCGTGAGGACGGCCAACTCGATCGGACGCCGAAAGCGATTGCCCGGGAGATGTTCTCGCTCGCCGATGGGTGCACGATGTCGGCGAAAAAGGACGGCCTGGCCAACATCGGCGGCTTCCTCGCGATGAACGACCCGCAGTGGGCGGAGACGGCACGCAACGCGCTGATCCTGACGGAAGGGTTTCCCACCTACGGCGGCTTGGCCGGGTACGATCTTGAAGCCATCGCTCGCGGCCTTGAGGAGGTGGTGGAAGAACCGTACCTCCGGTATCGCATCCGCTCCACCGCGTATCTTGGCGAGACGCTCGTCGCGGCCGGTGTCCCCATCCTCCAGCCGCCAGGGGGGCACGCGATCTACATCGACGCGCGCGCGCTGCTGCCGCAGGTGGCGCCGCTCGAGTACCCCGGCATTGCCCTGGTCAACGAGTTGTATCTCGAGGGCGGCGTGCGCGGGGTCGAGATCGGCACGGTGATGTTCGGGCGGCATCCCGACGGGACCGAGCACCCGGGCGCGATGGACCTGGTGCGCCTCGCCATCCCGCGCCGGGTCTACACGCAGTCCCACATCGACTACGTCGGCGAAGTCGTCTCGGCGGTCGCGGCCCGGCGCGACTCGTTGCGGGGCTACCGCATTGTCAAAGCGCCGTCGGTCCTGCGGCACTTCACCGCGCAGTTCGCCCCGCTCAGTTGACAGAGGCTTGCCGCAGTCGAGTCGGTCGGGAGTGGGTCAGTTTGCAGACGCGCGGTCAGGGCTTCTTGCCCAATCGCCCTTGTCGATCGGCGGCGTTGGCCGCGCACGCTACTTCCACACGGGCAGGTCGGTCGTCGCGGTCCGGCAGGATCTCCGTCTGTACACAGGGAGCATTGGAGATCTGGAGGTGTTGTACGGCACCACCCGCCGGCGCCGCGGCGCGCTCTTCGCCCTGTCGGCGCGGGAGTGGCCAGGACATGCGGACGTGAGCATGACGATGATCTGCGCGCATGGGGTCAATCGTGGTGGATTGGGCGTGCGGAGTCCGGCGGATCGGCACTGAATCGGCTGGTGTGATGCAGCGAAGCCATTCGGCGTTCTGCTGCGAAGTCCCACAGGGTTTTCCGGCGGCGCCGCTGCTGGTCGTCCCGTGCTGAGATTCGCGCGTTCAACACGTTCGGGCGGTTCCTGAGTCGCGGCGCCTGGGTCTTATGCCGCAAGGTTTCGCAGGAATATTACCGGGGCTTGCAGGTGAATACCTGTTTGTCAGACCGCTTCCGAACGTCAGCAGGAGTAGAATCACCTCATGAGCCGAACATTCACTGACGTGTGGCAAGAAGCGGTGGAGCTCTCGGAGCCGGATCGCGCGGCACTCGCAGGGTTGCTCATCGAATCGTTGGAGGGTGAGCCGGATTCGAATGTGGAGGCCGCCTGGGCCGCTGAGATCGAGAAGCGCGTGGCGGAACTCGAGGCCGGCACGGTCGAGACCATACCCTGGGAACAAGTCCGACAGCGACTTTTCGACAGGTTGAATGCGCGTTGACTTCCATCCGGCGGCGTTGCAGGAGGTCGAGGACGCCCAATCGTGGTACGCAGAGCGGAGCTTGTTCGCGGCGTCGGGCTTCTTGCGAGAGATGTCCATCGCGATTCAGCGCGTCCGGGAGGCGCCGGACCGCTACCCCATCGCCGAGAGCAAGACGCGCCGGATCTTACTCGATCGGTTTCCCTTCACGATCTATTACCGCGTGAAGGCCGACGCCGTCTCGATTGTGGCGGTGGCTCATCAGAAACGTCGGCCCGGTTACTGGTCGTCGAGATGACGCGGTCTATACTCGCGACTGGGATGAGAACACCCTGCTCGACCTGGATGCGGCGGGCAACACTTGCGCCATGACTGCGGCCGAGACCCGTCTCTCAAGAATCGATCCGGATCTGAACCATTGTGGATGACATGGCTCCAGGATATTTTCATCGCTTTATAAGGTCGAGCGCGGTCTCGGAGGTTCAGTGGGCTTCCGGGGGTGAGACCTGTGTAATATTGCTCCTATGAGAATCAACCCAACCGTCGTCCTGATCGCATTCGTGGTCGTGAGTGGCGCGTCCATTCGAAGCGCCCACGCTCAAGCCGGCGTCGATCCGCGCCCGCCCAACGCGCCAGGCCAGGTGCCGGCCTTTGCGGGACAGACGCGCGCCCCCGAGCGCAAGACGAACGTCGCCGTCGACGTCGTCACCGTCGCCGAGGGTCTCGAATCGCCCTGGGGTATGACCTTCCTTCCGGACGGCAGGATGCTGGTGACCGAGAAGCCGGGCCGCCTGCGTGTGGTCACCGCCGACGGCAAACTGTCGGAGCCGGTCGCGGGTTTGCCGCCGGTCGACAGTCGCGGACAAGGCGGCCTGCTCGACGTGGCGCTCGATCCCGCGTTCGCGTCGAATCAGTTGATCTACTGGAGCTTCTCCGAACCTCAGGAGGCGCGCGCGAACAACACGGCCGTAGCGCGCGGCCGGTTCGTCGACGGCGCGGCGCCGCGCGTCGAGCACGTGCAGGTGATCTACCACCAGGTGCCTTCGCTGGCCTCCGGCGCGCACTTCGGCAGCCGCCTGGTCTTCCGCCCGGACGGCACACTCTTTGTGACGCAGGGCGATCGCTCCGCCACGCCGGGCCGCATGCAGGCGCAGCAGATGGACAGTCTCATCGGCAAGATCGTGCGCATCAATCCCGACGGATCGATCCCGAAGGACAACCCGTTCGTCGGCACGGAAGGCATCCGTCCGGAGATCTGGTCCTCTGGTCATCGCAACGTGCAGAGCGCGACACTGCATCCCACCACGGGGGAACTCTGGGAAGTGGAGCACGGCACGCGCGGCGGTGATGAACTCAACATCGCGCGGAAGGGCAAGGACTACGGCTGGCCGGCGATCGCGTACGGCATCGAGTACCGTGGCGCCCCGATCCTCGAGGGCCTGACCGCGAAGGACGGCATGGAACAACCGCGCTACTACTGGGATCCCGTTATCGCACCCAGCGGGATGGTCTTCTACACCGGCGATCTCTTCCCTGCGTGGAAAGGCAGCCTGTTCATTGGCGGCCTTGTGACGACGAGCCTCGTGCGCCTCGACGTGGAGGGCGACCGGATCGTCGGCGAGGAGCGGTTGCTGACGGACCTGCAGCCGAAGCCCGAGCGCATTCGTGACGTGCGTCAGGGTCCGGACGGCGCGCTGTATCTCCTGACCGACAGCCCGCAGGGCCGCGTGCTGAAGATCGTGCCGAAGCGGGCTAAGCCTTGAACATATTCCTGACAACAAACCAGACGTTGGCGGGGCGTTCGGCGAGGCGGCGCATGTACCAGGGGAACCAGTATTCGCCGTAGCTGATGAGGCAGCGCGTCCGGGCGCCCATGGCCGCCAGTTCCTTCTGGCGAGCCGTTGTGATGCCGTACAGCATCGCGAACTCGTAGCGGTCGGATGACACGTGGCGGTCGGCGATGACCTTCAGCAGGCGTTCCTGCAGCACGACGTCGTGGGTTCCGATGTGCAACAGCGCGCCAGGCTTGAACGCGTCGTCCTGCAGCAGCCGTGCGCAGATCGTGAAGAAATTCTCGTCAACGTCCGACTTCTTTGGAAATGCCACGTCGGCGGGCTCGAGGTAGGCGCCTTTCACCATGCGGATCGCGGAGCCCAGCGCCACCAGTTCCTCGACGTCTTTCTCCGTGCGGAACAAGTACGCCTGAATCGCGATGCCGATGTTCGGCGTCCGCTCGCGCAACCGCTTGAACAGCGCGATCGTGCCGTCCACGTACGGCGAACTCTCCATGTCGAGCCAGAAGAACGTGTTCGTCTGCTCACAACGATCGACCAGGCGCAGGCAATGCTTCACACACACGTCCGGATCCTGGTCGTAGCCCAACTGCGTGGGTTTCACCGAGATCTGGGAATCGATGCCGGCGGCCTGAATCGAATCGATCACGTTCAGGTAGTGCTCGCAGACCTCGTCGGCCTCGCCGATGTAGGCGATGTTCTCGCCCAGCCGCGTGAGGATGGTGTGCACCTGCGCCGATGTCAATGCGCTGGCAGCCGCGATCGCATCCTCGACCCGCTCGCCTGGCATGAACTTCGACACCGAACGGCGCACGAACCCGGTCCGCATCGCGTGATCGCGAATCCAGGCGTTGGTTGACGCCCACAGGAGGGCTTTGCGGATCAGGCTCATGATATTTACGATTTACGGAATCATAACCAAACTGCGGCCGGCGGGTGGGGCGGTGAGGGGCTTGCGCGAGCCGCGGTGGCAGGTGAAACACGTCACCTTCATCGTCCCTGCCGCGGCGGGGGCACCCACGCCCTTGAGCAGGTCGTTGTTGATGGCCATCGTCATCTGGAGCATCCTGCGTGCCGTCAGCTTCTCTGGCTTCTCGTCCTTCGCCCGATCGGCCGGGGAGCCCACGTGACAGTGCGTGCACTGCACGCCCAGCGCGGCCGCGACCGTGCGCATAAACGCCGTGACCTCCGCGCGCGTCATGTCTTTCGACAGGACCTGAAGGTTCTCAGGCGGCGCCTGCTGCGCCATGGGCGCTGAGGCCGCCACGGCCAGCACACCCACCCACACCAGACCCGCTGCCAACGCTGCACGCATCACTGTTCTCCTCTCCTGGAGAGCGCATTTCACCACTGATGGAGGGCGGGACTTTGGTCCCGCCGGGTCGTCTTTTCGACTCCGGCGAATTGTAGTGCAGAAACGGTCACTCGCCGAGTTTCACGAACTCGATCTCGCGCGGCACCACGCGCACGAACTGGCCGCGCTGCAGCAGTTCACGTCCCTTGCCGCCCCGGCCGGTCACTTCGTACTTGGTCGTGCTGATCGTCTGCTCCGCCCCGCGCGTCGTCTCCACGGTCATCAGATCCCGATCGCCGCGCGACGCCATGAACCCGATCACACGGTCCGTGTCCTTATTCAGTTTGATGAGAATGACGCCACGGCCAGGGCCAGACAACAGATTGATCTCGTCGGCCCGGCACAACATCGCCCGCGCCTGACGTGTCGCCGCGATCACCGTCTCGGCGCCGGTGACCTGCTCGACGCCCACGATCTCGGCTCCGTCAGCCGCCCTGGCATACCGCCGGCCAGACCGCGTGCTGGCCTCCAGATACGGCTCGAATGAAAACCGCAGGCTGTAACCATCACTCGACACCGCCAGCGCGTGCACCGGCGGCGCGGTGTCGGGATTTTTCGATGTGATGACCCCGGCAACCCGTGGATCCAGGCTCACGGCGCCGACGATCCGCTCGCCGTCCTTGAACTTGAAGAAGCGCTGGATCGGCTCGCCGTAGCCGGTGGACGCCGGGATATCGATAATCCGTGACGTGTAGGCCACGCCGACATTCGTGAAGAACACGACCGACGCTCGCGTGCTTCCCGGCAGCACCGCCATGACCAGGTCGCCTTCCCGCACCCGGGTCGACGCCACGTCCTTCACTTCCTTCTGCCGCTTCACCCACCCATCGCGCGTGACGATGACGACGTTGTCTTCGTCGATGATGAAGTCATCGGCGGTGTACTCGGGTTCGTTCACCTCACCGGCGATTTCGGAACGCCGCGGGTTCAACTTGCTGTCTCCGTAGGTCTTGCGGACCAGCTCGATCTCCTCGCGCACGATCTGCCACAGGTCGGCGTCGCGCGTGAGCAGACCGCCGATTGCCTTTGCGCGCTTCCGCTTGGCCGCCAGTTCCTCCTGGATCACGAGAATTTCAAGCCTGGCCAGACGGTAGATCTTGAGTTCGAGGATGGCGTCCGTCTGCTCGCCGTCCAGCGTGTACTTCGCGATGATCTGTGCCGCCGCGTCCTGCTTGCCGTCGGACTTGCGGACGATGCGGAGGATGTCGTCGAGGGCGTCAAAGACCCTGGCGAAGCCTTCAAGGAGGTGGATGCGCCTGTTGAGCGTGGCCAGTTCATGGTTCAGGCGCGCGCGGACGACTTCGAGACGGAAGTGGAGGAAGTGCCAGAGGATGTCGTGCAGCCCGATGCGCTCGGGTTTGCCCACGGCCGGGTTCTCGGTCGGGACCAGGCACGTGAGGTTGACTGGAAAGTTGGACTGGAGCGGCGTGTGTTTGAACAGGTACGCCATCACCATGTGTTCGTCGGCGTCGCGTTTCAGTTCCAACGCTATGCGCACGTCATCGGTCGACAGATCGCGGACGTCAACCAGGTGCGGCAGCTTGCGGGACAGCGCCACGTCGGCGATGCGTTCGATCAGCGTGGCCTTGCTCATCGCGTAGGGCACGCTGGTGATGAAGATCGTCTTGCTGCCGCGGGTTTCAGGCCCCATCTGCCAGGTGGCACGCATGCGGATGCTGCCGGAACCGGTTTCGTAGATTTCCTTGATCTCGTCGGGCGTGTTCAGAATCAGGCCACCGGTCGGAAAGTCGGGGCCTTTGATATAGCGGCAGAGCTGGGCGCTCGAGAGCTCGAGGTCCGCGTCGATCATCTTCACGAGCGCGGTGCAGACTTCACCCAGGTGGTGCGGCGGGATGTTGGTGGCCATGCCGACGGCGATGCCAGTGGCGCCGTTGACGAGCAGGTTCGGGATGCGGGCGGGCAGCACGACCGGTTCCTCGCAGGTGCCGTCGTAGTTGGGCCGGAACGGCACCGTGTCCTGGTCGATTTCCTGGAGCATCTCGTCGCTGATGCGCGCGAGGCGGCACTCGGTGTAGCGCATCGCGGCGGCGTTGTCGCCGTCGAGCGAGCCGAAGTTGCCTGACCCTTCGATGAGGGGGTATCGCAGCGAGAACGGCTGCGCCATGCGGACGAGCGTTTCGTAGAGCGCGCTGTCGCCGTGGGGATGGTAGTTGCCCATCACGTCGCCGACGACCTTGGCGCACTTGCGGTGTTTGGCGTCGGCGGTCAGGTGCTGCTGCCACATCGTGTAGAGGATGCGGCGCTGCACTGGCTTGAGGCCGTCGCGCACGTCCGGCAACGCCCGCGACGTGATGACCGACAGCGCGTAATTCAGGTACCGGCTTTGCGCGGCGTCGTGAAGCGCAACGGGTTCGTCATTGCTAAATGGGGGGCCAGATGAGGGGCGGGTGATGATGTCAGTGTCGGTGGGGGGTGCATCGAACAGGGACGGGGTCTTCGGCGGACGTTTGGGCACGTAGTGATTCTAAATGAGCTCGTAGCTGATTGCAGGGCAATCAGCTACGAGCTCATTCCGAACGCGTACAGCGCTTCGACCGTGCGGACATAGATCCGGCCGTCGACCAGGGCGGGCGTGGCGTAACAGTCTTCGGCCAGGTCGTTGACGACCATCGGCGTGAGGTCGCCCCCTGGTGGGAGCACGGCGATGGCGCCGCGTTCGCTGGTGAAGTACAGGTGGCCACCGCCGGCCACGGGCGACGCGTAATAGGATCCAAGAGCGCCTGTCAGCCGGCCTTGTCTGATGAGTTCGCCGGTCTGGGGATCCAGGGTCGTCACGATGCCGCCGTCGTTGACCATGTAGAGCACGTTCTCGAACACAATCGGCGAGGGCAACTGCGGCACCGAGCGCTGGTACTTCCAGCGCACGGCCTTCCCGGTCGTATCCCCCGACCCGCCCAGGCGAATCGCCAGCATGCCGTTCTCCGAGTCGAGCGCCGCGCGGTAGTACTCCCATTCGTCTCTGGTCAACGTGCCGTTCAGATCCAGATCCGCCACTGCAAACCAGAACGCCGCCGTGTACTTCGGAAACTCGGCCGTTGAGAGCACGCCGTCCTTGTCCACATCGGCCACGGGCCATACCTCGTCGGCGGGCGGCACATTGATCTTGCGATCGGGGTCGTTCTCGGGCGCGCCGTAGCCGTTGATGAACAACGTGTCGCCATGCACGACGGGCGTTGACTTGATCTCGAAGGACAGGCCGCGCACCCACCACCGCCGTTCGCCGGTCAGCGCGTCGTACGCCGTCAGCAGGAATGATCCCGGCAACAAAATCTGATCGCGCCCATCCGGCGCCTTCCAGACGATCGGCGTCGCGTGGCCACTCCTGGCCTCGGGCCTCGGCGTCCGCCATTTCTCCTGCCCCGTGCGTTTGTCCACAGCCAGCAGGAACGAGCCGAGGCTCTGGTCACACGCGAGAATCAGCAGGTCGCCGACGATCACCGGCGAGGCGCCCATGCCGTAGATGTTGTCGAACGGCCCGAGGGGCATGCGCCACAGTGCGGATCCGGCGGCGTCGTACGCCAGCAGGCCGTAGTCAGGAAAAAAGACGTAGACGCGATTCTCTTCAAGGACCGGGCTCGGAGAGGCGGGATTGTTCCGCTTGTCGACGATTCGTGTCTTCGCCTCCGGCGACTGACGTTCCCAGAGCACAGTGCCTTTCGCCCGGTCGATGGCCAGCGTGACGAGCACGTCGCCTCGGTACGCCGTCAGGTAAATGCGGTCGTGCCAAATCATCGGCGACGAGTGCCCCTGGGGCAACGGCAACCGCCACAGCAGATTCTTCGACGGGCCGAACTCGGTGGGAAACCGCGGCGAGGTCGCGTGACCCGACCCGTTCGGGCCGCGGAACCGTGACCAGTCCGGCGCGGGCGACTGCGCGGTCAAGCCACTCGCGCCGCACAGAACAACAAGACCCAGGCACAACGCCGCAGGAAAGATCCGCATCCGCGGAGTATAACGACTGATCAGCGTCCGATGTCGACCACCCGCACTGCAGGGTCGAAGACGACCGTCAGTCCACCGCGAACTGACGGCATGGTGACGCCCTGGGCGATCATCCAGCCCAGCGATCCGTGCAGCAGGAGGAGTTGGTAGCGGCCGTCTGGCGGCGCCACAAACACGAAGCGTCCGCGCGCATCGGTGCGGACCATGGGATCGGCGGGCGTCACAATGGGCGCGGCGCCAGACGAGATCGACTGCAGGAGCACCCGCACACCCTCGATCGGCCGGCCGTCAACGCCGCGGACGACGCCGGCGATCTGGTCCACCGGCGGGCGTCCCGGCCCAGCCGTGGCGCATGCCATGGTCGTCAACAGCACGACCACGACACCCGCAAGTAGAAGACGACCCGTCACCGGCAAGACGCCTGGTCTAAAGACCCGGCCAGCCTACGGGCTCCATCCCCCCCCCGCCAATCCTCAATCCCCAATCCTCAATCCCCAATCCTCAATTCCATAGAGTCCTTCTCCTACCACACCCAGTCGGCGATGAAGATGTTCGTGTCGCCTTCTTTGGCGCCGCCGCGGTTGGACGCAAACACCAGCTTTGTGCCGTCGGGCGAGAACATCGGGAAGCCGTCGAACGTGTCGTTGAACGTGACCTGCTCGAGTCCGGTGCCATCGACGTTGATGAGGAAGATGTCGAAGTTCCGGCCCCTGAGGACGTGGTGGTTGGAGGCGAAGATGATCTTCGTCCCGTCCGGCGAGAAGAACGGCGCGAAGCTCGCCGCGCCCAGCTTCGTGACCTGGCGGGGACTTGACCCGTCGCGGTTCATCACGAACAGCTCGACCGACCCCGGCTTCCAGAGGGCCCGCTTCAGCAGCGCGAAGTACTCCTCAAGCTCGGCCCCCGGCTCAGAGTGACGACCGCGCCACACGATCTGCTGGCCGTCGGCGGAAAAAAACGGTCCGCCGTCAGGCCCGGGCAGATGCGTCAGCCGCTTCACGTCAGACCCGTCGCCGTTCATGGAGTAGATCTCCATGTCGCCATCGCGGACGCTCGTAAAGACGATGCGCCCGTCGCGGGCGATGGTGGCTTCCGCATCGTAGCCAGGCGTGGCGGTCAGCCGGACCGGGTTCGAACCATCGATGTTCGCGCGGAAGATGTCGTACGAGTCGTAGACCGCCCAGACGTACCCTTCCGCCATGCCTGGCCTCGGCGGGCACGCGTCTCCGCCCAGGTGAGTCGAGGCGTAGAGCAGCGACTGGCTGTCCGGATAGATGTACGCGCAGGTCGTGGCCCCCTTGCCGGTGCTGACGAGTTTCCGATCCGAACCGTCCAGGCGCATCGTGTAGATCTGGTCGCACTGTTGGTCGCCATCCATGCTCTGGAAGCTCAACAGGGTGCCGTCGGCCGAGAAGTACGCCTCGGCGTTCTGGCCGCTGAACGTCAATTGTGTGATGTTGCGAAGGTGCCGTTCGGTCGTGGCCGCTGGTGTCGCCTCGGGCGTTGGGGCGGGCTCGCGGGAGCAGTGGACGGACAACAGGGCGGCCGACAGAGCCAACACCGGCGTGAAACGAGTCAGAGCGGAAAACATCGCGTGCACGAGCGAATCATAGCAATACTGGAGGCCGATGACCCGGCGCATCATCCACGTCGACATGGATGCGTTCTACGCGTCGGTCGAACAGCGCGACCGGCCCGACCTCCGGGGACGCCCGGTCGTGGTGGGCGGGTCACCCGACTCACGCGGGGTCGTCGCAGCCGCGAGTTATGAAGCCCGCCGGTTTGGCGTGCGCTCGGCGATTCCGATGTCGCGCGCCGTGCGGCTGTGCCCCGACCTGGTGATCATCCGCCCGAACTTCTCCAAGTACCGAGCCGTGTCCCAGCAGGTGTTCGAGATCTTTCGCTCCGTGACACCGCTGGTCGAGGGCCTGTCACTCGACGAGGCGTATCTCGACGTCACGACCAACCGTTGGAACGAACGGCTTGGCATGAACGTCGCTCGGCGCATCAAGGCCCTGATTCAGGAAACCACCGGACTCACAGCCTCGGCCGGTGTCGCGCCAAACAAGTTCCTCGCGAAGATCGCCTCTGCCTGGCGCAAGCCTGACGGCCTCACGGTGATCGCCCCCGAACGCGTCGAGACCTTCCTGCGGAAGCTGCCGGTCGACGCGCTGTGGGGTGTCGGGCCGGTCACGGCAGCACGGCTGCGGGAAAAAGGCATCGTCCAACTGCTCGACGTGCGCGCGGCGGATCCGGCGCTGCTGCGTGCCACGGTGGGCAACCTCGCCGACTGGTTGCTCAAGCTGGCGCACGGCCACGACGACCGGCCGGTCACGCCCAACCGGCCCGCCAAGTCGTCGTCGAGCGAGTGCACCTACGCGGAAGACCTGCGCGACCTGCCCCGGATCCGCGACGAAATCTCGGAAATGGCGCGCGATGCCGCCGAGTGGCTGGCGCGACGCGAGTGGCTGGCGCGTACGGTCACGATCAAAGTCCGCTACGACGACTTCACGACGATCACCCGCAGCCACAGCGCGCCCGCCACCCGCGACGCCGAGGTCATCGTGGCGCGCGCCCTGGGGTTGCTCGACAAGACCGAGGCGGGCCAGCGCCCCGTGCGTCTGCTGGGCGCGGGCGTGCACAACCTTGTCGGCCTCGTGGACATGGCGGATGACACTGGTGACGACGACCGGTGGCCGTTGTTTCAGAAGGCGGCTAGACTACAGGAATGACTCGTTTCGCGACGGCCGTTCTGGCCCTGTTCTTCGTGGCGGTGTTGTCCGCACACCTGAAGGTGGAGAAGACGTTTCCAGTGGCAGACGGGGTCGTCACCGAAGCGCCGAAACAGATTCAGGTGTGGTTCTCGCAGTCGCCGACATTGGCGGTGAGCGCGCTGGCGCTTGAAGGCCCGGCGGGCCGCGTTGAACTGGGCAAGGTCGCCCCGGGCAAAGCCGACAACAAGCCCGACCAGTCGCTGGTGGCTGACGTCGTGGGAACGCTCGTCCCCGGCAAGTACACGGCGCGCTGGAAGACGTCAGGCAACGACGGCCACATCCAGACCGGCACGTTCGAGTTCACGCTGAAGTCTGAGCAGTAACCCGCACATGGGGTGGCTCTCCGACGGGATCACGTTCGTCTGGTACGGGTCCGTGATCGGTGTGCTCGGCGCCGCGGGTGCCATGCGCATCCTGGCGCCAACGCGACACCGTGACGTAACGCTGACCCGCGCCTGGCGCGATGGCGCGGTGCGCGTCGCGCGCGTCTGCGCGCCGCTGCTGCTGCTGGCGGTGTTCGTGCGGCTCTGGCTGCAGACCTGGTCGGCGTTTGGCAGCGACCAGCCGCTGTCGATGACGCTCGCGCTCATCATCATCAACGACACGCCCTGGGGCACCGGCTGGCTCTGGCAGATGGCGGCGGGTGTGGCGGTGTGGCTCTCACTGCTGCGCGGCGGCGCGGCGTCGTGGCCGGCGTTCCTGCCCGCCGCGGTGGCGGCGGGCGCCACGGTGGGCCTGACCGGTCACGCGGCAGGCGTCGACGAAGGTGCGGGGGTGCTGATCCTTGCGCATGGCGTGCACGTCATCGCGGCCGGTCTCTGGCTCGGGACGCTCGCGGTCATTCTGGTGGTGACGCGACGCGCTCATGGGGGTGACGCCGCGGCGTCGCGAGAGGCGCTGGCGCGCGCCATCGATCGCTTCTCGCCGCAGGCCGTAGTCGCCGTCTCCGTGCTGGCGCTCTCGGGCCTGTTCGCCGCCTGGGAGCACGTCGGTGGCATCGCCGCTCTGCTGACGCCGTACGGTTTTGTCTTCATCGCCAAGCTCGTGGCGTTTGGCGGCGCGGCGCTGTGCGGCCTCTACAACTGGCGTGTGGTGCGGCCAACACTCAGCACCCATCCCGACGGCCCGTTGCACCTGCGGAGCATCGCCTCACTCGAACTGGCCTTCGGCACGGCCGCGCTGGTGCTCACGAGCATTCTGACCAGCATGCCGATGACCCATGGAGGTGACTGAGGTGGCTGAGGTGACAGCCGCAACGAAAGCGCCAACGACGCGGTGCTGTCTCATGACACCGAGGCGGGAGTTTCGACCAGGGCTTTGAGTCGCGTGAGGTCGGACTGCAGCGCCGACTGCAGCGGGCTCGTGACCATGGACTCCGGCACGAACGGTATTCCCTTCAGTTCACCGGACTGGTGCACCTGGACGCGCGAGCCGTCGCCCGACCGCTGAATGCCGATGCGCATGGTGCCCACGAACGGGCCGTCGGTGATGGTCAGGGCCAGCACGTGGGGAAAGTGAACGGTCTCCACGGTGGTGGTCCAGGCGAGGGACTGCCCCATGAACGTGCCGTGATGTTTCACGCGGGCGCCGGGAGCCAGCGCCGGATCCAGCACCTCCACGCGCTCCACCGCCTTCATCCACTCGGCATAACGCTGCGGGTCGAACATCACCCCGGCGATGGTCGCGGGGGATGCGGTAATGTCAATCTCTGCACGGATATCAATCATGGTGATCCGTACCTATATCACCAGTGGCTCCCTTTCACGCCGGTCGCGGCCTGACGCCTGACACGAGCAGGCCCCACGACGTCCACAACACCATTTCGCGAATGTTGCCTCAGGAAGACCTTGGAGTCGAGGGGATGGGTGGCGATTGCGAAAGCGGCACTCCTGGGTCGACGGGGTGAAGGACCACCCCGCGCTGGTCCCGGCGGTCGCGGCTCCGCAGGTCGGCGGCCGGGGGGAGCACAGACGGTCGCGCTCGAGAACGCTGGCTTCCACGTCGCTCGCCAAGGCAAACACATCGTGACGAAGTTCTCCCGACGTGATCTGCTCCATGCCGGCGCCCGGTTCGGCAACGAGCGGGGTGGCATTCTGAGGGGGATCGGCGACTTGCAGGCTCGCGAGTCAGTGATTGTGGACTTCGCGCCGGAGCCCGAGTCGAACATCGGCGAACTGGCGGCGACCTTCGACGTCGTCCTTGGCGTGACGCCGGCAGCCGATTGATTGGGCCGGGAGAGCCCGGGATCTTCAGCCAGGCGCTCAGCCCCACAACGTGGAGATCGGTGCCGCGACGATACGGTCCGACAGCCCGTACACACGTGGCCCCGTGTGGAGCACGACGCCGGCGACGAACTCCTTGTCGAAACGGTCGCGAAAAGCGATGAGATGCCGCGCGTCGTGAATCGTGGGTGCGGCGTCGGCCTTTACCTCGATGGCGATCAACCGTCCACCGCCAAGTTCCGCGACCACGTCAATCTCGAGACGACCCTGCTGCTGGCGTACGTGATACAGACGCGGTCGAGCGACGGTGATCTGCAGTTCCGCGCGTAGCTGAGACACCACAAACGTGTCCAGCAGCCGACCCAGAAGGTCACCGTGCCGGAGCACGCCGTTGGTATCGAACCGAAGGACGGCACCCACGATCGCGGGATCAATGAGATAGCGCTTCTGACCGAGCACGAGTCGCTTGAGCCGACTCGACGTCCAGGCGGGCAGCGCCTCGACAACCAGCAAGTTGGTCAACAACCGTTCGTACGCCATCGCGGTCTTCCGATTGATCCCCGCCGCGTCGAACAGCGTCCGCTCATCGGCAACGCCAGCGGTGTTCAACGCGTACGCTTCGAGGTAGCGACGAAGTCGTGTCGGGTCTCGGCCGGCCTCGATTTGTTCGACATCACGAGTCAGGAGATGCTCGATGTAGCTGTCAAGCCAATGCTGGCGCGCCGCGTCGCCCAAGCGAAGCGCCGGCTCCGGAAACCCACTACGCAGCAGGAGGTCAACATAACCCCGAAGGTCCGGCGTGTCCGACGCCGGCTGCAGGGCCACGTGACCCGCGAGGCGATCGAGCAAAGACACGCCATGCGCCAACCCCACCTGCTCGCGCACGGTCATCCCGTACATCGGCAACCGCGTCACCCGCCCGGTGCCGGGCCACCATGCGCCGTCAAGCTCCGCGCGCACGGAACCGGTGACCAGGAACCGGCCAGGCTCAGGTCGGGTATCGACAGAACGCTTGATGGCGCCAAGTACTCCTGGAACGACCTGCCACTCGTCGAGCAGAATGGGCTCTTTGAGGCCTCGAAGCGCGGCGTCAGGATCGGCCCGGAAGGCAGCCGCCTCCGCTTCACGGTCCAAATGGATGATGGTCTGGGCGTGACGAGCGGCGGTGGTCGTCTTGCCGGTCGCCCGAGGGCCGACAATGAAGAGGGCTGGTAGCTCCTTCAGGAGATCTTCAATCGGCCGGTCGAGGTGGCGGGCAGTGTATTCGGCCATGCTAGACAATACCACTCTTACACGTTAACTGATACCACTATTACACATTAACTGATACCAGTTTGCCACATTATGGCGGTTCGCACGCGCGCAGGGGGCGCGCCTTCCACTTGCTCACCGAGAGGAGTCGGGCTATCCTCCCCTCGGTTACTGACCGGTGTCAGGATCGAGTCCGAACACACGCGTTACGCGAGTGCTGTGCAGCCCGTGCTCGTCTCGGAAAATGATTGCGGTGTGAAGGGCAGCGCGTACGTGGAGCCGTCGCATCGACCCTTGGCCGCAATCGTCATCGCCCTAAGGGCCTGCGGGGCAATAACATGGCCATTCTGGCTGCCGATCCATCCCGACCGCCTGCGTTGCTCGTCGCTTACATACGCCAGGTATGCGCGCTCCTCGCGCCTTGGCGGCCGGGCGCCGCGACAGCCAGAATGGCCAGGTTATTGTCCCGCAGGCCCTAATTCCAGCCTGAGGCCCACCATCACCAGCCGCGGCAGCCCGGGACGCACACCCGCCGGGTGACGCGACACCACGTGGACATGGTTGGTCACGTTCTGCACGCTCGCGTAGAGACGCGCGCCGGCGGTCAGCGCGTACTCACCGGACAGACCGAGCGCAAACGTGGTGTCGGTGGCGCGCGCGGCCACCAGCGCGCCTTCTCCAGAGAGCGTACGCATGCGGCCAACCGCGGTCGCGTCCACGCGGGCGCGCCACACGCCAGCCTCAAGGTCCATCGCGGCCGACACCTGATGGCGCGGCACGTACGGCAGCTCAAAGCCACGCTGCACCGTGCCCCACGGACCGTAGCTGCTCTGGAAACTGTTGCGGAACTCCGCCTGCGTGAACGTGTAGGCGACGCGCACGGGAAGTGAGAGCGTGCCGCGCGAGACGATCTGCCAACGCGCGGAGGCTTCGAGCCCGCGCACGCGCACCCGTCCGCCGTTGTGCAGATCGCCGGAGCCGCTGCCGCTGGTGGACAACGTGTCGCGGCCCAGCAGGTTCGAGTAGTCGTTGAAGAAGCCCAGCACTTCGGCCTGGAGCCCGTCGCGTTCAAGACGCGCGCCCGCTTCGTAGTTGAGGCTGTTTTCGGACGTCGTTTCGGCCGCCAGGCCGGGCCCTGGAGGCGCGAAGCCCTTGTGCACGCCTCCGAAGAGCGTGGCGGCGTTCAGCCGATACGCGACGCCCAGGCCTGGAATCAACACGTTCACCGAGGTGTTGATCCTCGCGGTCGGGGCGGTGCGCGCGGGATCGGTGCGCGCGTAATCGGTACGGCGAAGGTCAATGGCCTCGTATCGAAGACCTGGGGTCACCGTCCAGGCGCCGGCCGTGATGGTGTTGGAGACAAACCCCGCCACGGCGGAAGCGCCCACGACCTGGTTGGTCTGGCTGCCTGGCGCGCCCGCGCGCGTCAGCACCGTTCGCCCCCCCACCATCTGAAACGCATCGTCCTGCTGAAAGCGGTCTTCCTCGTCTTCGTGGTAGCGGAGACCGGCTTCAAGCGCGTGTGTGAGACGGCCGGTCGTCAACCGCGCGCCCAGGGTGGACTGCACCCCGGCACCGAAGTACGTGCGGCTGTTGTTGCGGATGACCAGGGCGTTCTCTGCGCTCGGTCCGCCGGTGAGCACGGCCATCTGCGGCGGAAAGCCGGACGGATTGGACAGCACCGACGAGAGATTGGTGCCCATGACGTTCTCGAGCTTGTACCAGGCGCGGGTAAAGTTGTTGCGATAGGCGATCGTCGTGAGGTCCCAGGCTGGACGCGCAAAAAGGTGCCTGACCTGATACTGCGTGTGCGTCGACGCGAAGAGGTCGTTTTGCGAAGCGGCGTAGCGGCGCCAGGGATTGGCGGCGAAGTCCGCGTCGGTCAGGCCCAGATACGTCTCGTTGCCGTCCTGCGTCGTGCGTCCAGCTTTGAGCTCCAGCTCCTGGTACAGGGTGTCTGTTGGCGTCGTGTTGAAGCGGAGCTTGCCGAGGTAGTCGGCGAGATTGACGCCAGACTCTCCTCCGCCGTCGATCTGCTTGAACCCGTCGGTCCGGAGCTGAAACGTTTCGACGAGCCAGCCGAAGTTGCGGGCGGTGTCACCGATGTTCGCCGAGATCTTGCGCGTGTTGTCGCCCCCGCTCGTGACGTTGGCACGCAGGCGGAAGTCCGCCGGAATGCTGGTCGACACGTAGTTGAGCACGCCGCCGGTGGTGATGGGTCCGGACTTGATCTGGCTGGAGCCCTTGCGCACCTCGATGGATTCCATCCGGCCCGGCGTGGGCGCGTAATAGGCGGCCGGGGCGGAGTACGGCGCCGGCGCGATCAGCACGCCGTCCTCCATCATCGTGATCTTGCTGCTGCGATCGGTGCCGGTGCCGCGCATGCCGATATTCGGCCGCAGGCCGTAGCCATCCTCTTCCTGGATGTTGAGGCCGGGGATCTGTCGAAGCATCGTGTGGATGTCGTCGGTGGCCACCTGCACCTTCCGCAGTTCCCGCCGGTCGATCACGTGCGTGGACCCCGGCGCGCGTGTCCGGGCAAACGCGTCACCCACGACGTTGACGCGTTCGTGCACGATCTCGGCAAGCACGATCGACAGTGGTTCGTGCACGGTGGCGATCGACACCGTCACGCGCGTCTCGGCCGGTGACAGGCCGACCGCGCTTGTGGCCACGACGTAGACGCCGCTCGCGACACGCTCGAACACGAACCGGCCGTCCTCGTCCGTGCGGGCGGCCACTTCCCTGCCGTCGGTCGATCGCAACACCACCGTCGCATGAGCCACCCTCGCGCCATTCGCGGACTCGACGACGCCCGTCAAGGAGGACGTCGTCTGGGCGTCTGCCCGTGCCGGAACGCTCCCGGCAAGGATGGTGGTGAACAAAAGGGTGAGGGCGAACCGAGCGAACATGAGGCCTCCGAGACCGACCCTGGTGACCGTCCAAGATGAGACAAGTCTCAGCAAGATTATGGCGGACTTATTTGGTCGATCAAGGAGGGCGACAATAGTCTTACAAACAGCGCCCGGGGACTCAGAGCCAGCCGTGCGCCTCGCGGCGCACCAGCGCCTCGAGGGCATCCAGCCAGGCGGGCGCGGTGTTCAGACACGGCACCAGGCGGAGCTCCCCTCCGCCAGCCGCCTCGAAGTTGCGGCGTTCGCGGTTGCCGATCTCATCGAGCGTCTCAAGGCAGTCTGCCGTGAACCCCGGACACAACACCGCCACGCGGGGCGTGCGCGCCTCGCCGAGTTTCCGCAACGTCTCGTTGGTGTAGGGCTGCAGCCACACCTCGCGGCCGAAGCGCGACTGGAACGCGACCGTCACCCGGACCGGATCCCAGTCCATCGCGCCACGGAGCGCGGCGGCCGTCGCGCGGCAATGGTCCGCGTACGGATCACCGTTACACACGTACCGCTCGGGGATCTCGTGAAAACTCAGCACGACGTGGTCCGGGACCCAGTCCTGCAGGTGGCGCCGGGCCCGGTCGGCGAGCGCCGCGATGTACCCCTCGTCGTTGAAGTACGGCGGCAGGATGCGGATCGATGGCACAACCCGCCGGCGTCCCGCGACACGAAACAACTCCTCGAGGCTCGACCCGGTTGTGGCGCTGGCGTACTGCGGATACATCGGCAGGACGACCAGACGGTCGATGCCGTCCCGGGCGAGTTCGTCCACCACCCGCTCGGTGCAGGGCTCGCCGTACCGCATCACCACGCGGACGCGCGCCTCGATGCCGCTGGCGGCCAGCCGTTCCTCAAGCAGCCGGGCCTGCCCTGCGCTTGTCACGGCCAGCGGAGACCCCTCGTCGGTCCACACTTTGGCGTACTCGCGCGCGGAACGACGAGGCCGTGTACGCAGGACGATCCCGTGGAGAATCGGCCACCAGCAGGCGCGTGGCAGGTCGATCACCCGCGGATCCGACAGAAACTGCCGGAGGTACCGACGGAGCGCGCCGGGTGTCGGCGCGTCGGGCGTGCCGAGCTGGAGCAGCAGGATGCCAATCGGTTGGGCCATAAGCGCCTCCAGCAGCGTAGCGGGCCGCCGGGCGTGTCCCCAGCGGCGCGACAAAACCGTGACACTTCGTCCAGCGGGGCTTCATAAAATGCAGGTGTGCGTCTGATGCTTCTCGACACACCGCGCCACCCAGTCGACACGGAGCTGTCGGGCTCAATCGCGCGTTTCCGCACGTGCCTTCGCGACGTGGTCTTTCTCGATGGGCCCATGGGTCACGGCGGCGACGTGGAGACGGAGGACCGGGACGAGGCGCTGCTCGAGGACGGCGCCGCGTACGCGCGCCTGGTGGAGATCGTGTGCGGACTGCGGTCACCGTTGGCGGGCGAAACGCAGGTGCAGGGCCAGTTCAAGGCGTTTCTCGCTGCCCTCGAGCCGGGCGAGCACGGTTGGATCAGGCGCATCGGCCGGCAGGTGCTGACCGACGCGCGCGTCATCCGCGAGCGCCATCTGCGCGGCCTGGGATCGCGCACCTACGCGAGCGCCGTGCGGCGCCACACCCGCGACTGTGCCCACATCGCGCTCATTGGCGCCGGCGCGCTGGCGGGCGAGATCGAGCCGTACGTGGCTGGCACGCACACGATCGACCGATGGACCCGCGCCATTCTCGCGGCAGACGATTTCGCGCCCGGCACGTCCGCGTCAACGGCACTCATCGTTGCGGCTCCGGTG
>JBCKZS010000025.1:0-38377 GCA_038918905.1 Vicinamibacterales bacterium | reverse complement strand
GACCCGACGGTGCCCGCCAATCACATCCTGTCGCAGGAACCCGATCCCGGCGCCGTCATCCGGCGTCAGCGCCCCATCCGTGTGCGCATCAGCGAAGGCGTGCGCGACACAGTCGTGCCCGCGGTCAGTGGCGAATCGGAGCGATTCGCACAGATTCGGCTGGCGCAGGAACGCATCACGATCACGCAGACGGCCGAGAGTCTGGCGGGGGCAGTCTCACTGCTGGTCAATCGCGGAGAGGCGGCCATCACCTACGTGATGCCCGACCTCATCGGCACGTCGGGCACACGGGTGGCCGACCTGCTGCGCCGGCGCCTCTTTCGCGTGACGATCATCGGCGAGGTGCCGTATCCCGGACTGCCGCCCGGCACCGTGGTGCGGCAATCACCGCAGGCGGGCTACCAGATCGCGCCCGGCGATCCGATCACGCTGGAGGTCAGTCGATGACGGTGCAGATCGCCCCTTCAGTCTTGTCCGCCGACTTCACGCGCCTGGGCGAGCAGGTCGCGCTGGTCGAGCAGGCGGGCGCCGATCTGATTCACGTGGATGTGATGGACGGCCATTTCGTGCCCAATATCACGATGGGGCCGATCGTGGTCGCCGCGCTCAAACGAACGACGACGCTGCCGCTGGATGTGCACTTGATGATCAGCGAGCCCGATCGGTATCTGGAGGTGTTCGCGCAGGCGGGCGCCGCCACCATTTCGGTCCACCTGGAGGCCGCCACGCACCTGCACCGCACGCTGACGCGAATCCGGCAGCTCGGCGCGCGGGCGGGTGTGGCGATCAACCCTGCCACGCCGGTGGACGCCCTGCGCGAGGTCGTTGACGCGGTGGATCAGGTGATCGTCATGTCGGTGAATCCCGGATTTGGGGGCCAGACGTTCATTCCGGGGAGCGTGGACAAGGTGCGAGCTCTTCGGCGTCTGCTGGGCGACCGGCCCGTGGCGATCGAAGTGGACGGCGGCGTCGATGCCGGAAACGCCGCGGCCCTGGTCGAGGCGGGCGCCTCCATTCTGGTGGCTGGGGCGGCAGTGTTTGGCACGGCCGATCCGGCTGACGCAATCCGCGCGTTGCGCCGCGCCGCGGCCCCTGGCCGGCGGGCGTGATGCCGGTGTCGACCACCACCCTGCGCGTGCGGTACGCGGAAACCGACCGCATGGGCGTCGTCTACTACGCCAACGACCTGGTCTGGTTTGAAGTCGCCCGCGCCGACCTGCTGCGTGGGTTGGGGTGGACGTACCGCGAGATGGAAGAGACCGGTGTCCTGCTGCCGGTCATCGAGGCGCACTGTGAGTATCAGCGGCCGGCGCGGTACGATGACGACAGTGACATTCGCACGAGCGGACGGCTGCTGTCCCCCGTGCGCATGGAATTTACCTGCGAGGTTGTGTTGAGACAGGACGGAACGTTCGCGGCGACTGGATTCACCAGGCACGCGGCCTTGTCCCTGGACGGTCGGCCCTGCCGCCTGCCGGTGCGCATTCACGAGGCGTTCTTGTGAAAGCGCTGGTCACCGGCGCGGCCGGCTTTATTGGATCCAGCCTCGCCGAGGCCCTCACCCGCCGGGGCGATGAGGTTATCGGCCTCGATTGTTTCACCGACTACTACGCCCGCAGCATCAAGGAAGCGAACCTCACGCCTTTGCGCGAACGTCCGACCTTCCACTTCGTGGAAGACGCGCTGCAGACCGTGCCGATGGAGCCGCTCCTGGACGGCGTGACGCACATCTTCCACCTGGCCGCGCAGGCCGGGGTGCGCAAGAGTTGGGGGCGCGACTTCCTCACCTACACCACGCACAACGTCGACGCGACCCAACGGCTGCTTGAAGCGGTGAAGGAGCGGCCGCTGACGCGCTTCGTCTACGCGTCGAGTTCGTCGGTGTACGGGGACGCCGTGGCGATTCCAATGCGCGAGGACGCCATGGTGCAGCCGCTGTCGCCCTACGGGGTGACGAAACTCGCGGCCGAGCACCTCTGCCTGCTGTACACGGCCAACTACGGCGTGCCGACGGTGTCGCTGCGGTTCTTCACCGTGTACGGGCCGAAGCAGCGTCCCGACATGGGGTTCCACCGGTTCATCCGGGCGGCCCTGACCGGCCACCCGATCACCCTGTATGGCGATGGCGAGCAGACCCGCGACTTCACGTACATCGACGACATCGTCGCGGCCCTGCTGGCGGCCGGCGACCGCGGCCGCGCGGGGGCCGTCTATAACATCGGCGGCGGCAGCCGGGTGTCGGTCAACGAGGTCCTGGCCATGCTCGCGAGGGTGGCGAATCGGCCGCTCGACATTCGGCGGGAAGCCGCGCAAAAGGGGGACATGCGCGACACGTTGGCCGACACGAGCCGGGCGCGCGCCGCGTTGGGTTTCGCGCCGTCCACCCCTCTGGACGCCGGCCTCCGGGCCGAGTACGCATGGCTGGAACGCCTGCTGACCGATTAAGATGCTCAGGATGGCTGTGCTGTTGCGAACCCTGTCCGATCGCCCCCGGATGCGGGGAGCCGTGCTGGCCGTCGTCCTGGGCCTGACCCTTGCCGGGGCAGCCTGCGGCGGTGGTCAGGCGACTCGACTGCCCCCGGCGGGACTGATGGCAGCCGACCAGTGGTTGTTCGAGCGAGCCACGGAGGTCCTCGCGGACCGCAAGTGGTACACGTCTCGCGAGTACTTCCGCCGCCTGGTGGATGGGTATCCGCAGAGCCCGCACCGCGCAGACGCCAAGATCGGGATCGGCGACACGTACATCGGTGAGGACTCGGTCGAGTCGAACATTCTGGCCATCAACGAGTTCCGTGAATTCCTGACGTTCTTCCCAGTCTCCAGACGCGCCGATTACGCCCAGTACAAGATCGCGCTGGCCTACTCGCGGCAGATGCTGTCGTCGCAACGCGACCAGACGGCCACCCGCGACACGATCCGCGAGATCGAAACCTTCCTGCAGCGGTATCCCGGGAGCGCGCTCACGGCCGAGGCGCTGACACTCGAACGCGAGGCGCGCGACCGCCTGTCGCAGTCGGAATACGAAATCGGGCTCTTCTATGCCCGGTTCAACCTGTGCGACGGCGCCATCGGACGATTCCGCAGCATTCTGGTCAACGATCCGGCGTTTACCCGGCGCGACGCGGTCTTCTTCCACATGGCGGAATGCCTGGTGAAGAAGGGGCTGGTCGCCGAAGCGCTGCCCTGGTTCGAGCGGGTGTTGATCGAGTTCGAAACAAGCGAGTACCTGGAGCGGGCCCGGAAGCGTGTCGCCGAAATCAAGGCGCTGGCGACCGGTCCGGACGGGGCGGGGGGAAGCGGCGGTAGTAGTCAACGGCCGACACCAGCGCGGTAATCGTCGCCACCCACAGGGCCACCTGCCCCACGATGAGAAAGCCCTGCATGTGGCCGTGGCCGAGAATCAGAACCAGGATGGCCACCACCTGCGCCACCAATTTGATCTTCCCCAGCGGCGACGCGGGCAGCGCTTGGCCCCGCGCGTGCGCAATGCTTCGCAGGAGCGTCACGGCGAATTCGCGCCCCAGGATGACGGCGACCATCCACGCGGGCGCCAGCCCCATCTGGACCAGTGAAATCAGCGCGGCGGTGACCAGGAGTTTGTCGGCCAGCGGGTCCATCCACTGCCCGAATCCCGTGACCTGGCCCCGGCGGCGGGCGAGGAACCCATCGAGCCAGTCGGTCAGCGCGGCCACGGCAAAAATCGCCGCGCCGATAATCTCCTTGCTCACGCCAAACAACTCCCAGCCGTCGAACTTCGTGAGCAGCACCACCACGAGAAGCGGCACGAGAAAAATGCGGCTGAGGGTCAGGGCGTTGGGGAGATTCACGGGCGCGACTATTCTATCGTTTCGCCAGTACCCCGGTACAATGGACGGCTGAGATGAAAGCCATCCTGCTGGCCGGAGGCCAGGGCTCCCGCCTCCGGCCGCTTACGTTGCACACGCCGAAACCGATCGTGCCGATTTTCGATCGGCCGTTCCTCCGGTATCAGATCGAGTTGCTGAAACAGGTGCCCGCGATCGACGAGGTCGTGCTCAGCCTGAACTACCAGCCCCGACGCATCGAAGAAGTCTTCGGCGACGGCAGCGACCTTGGCGTGCAGCTCCGGTATGTGGTCGAGCCGCAGCCGCTGGGGACGGGCGGCGCCATCAAGTTCGCGGCCGGGTCGCGGCCCACCGGGCCGGTCGTGGTCTTGAACGGCGACGTGCTCACGTCGGTGGATCTCCCCGCGGTGATCGCGCTGCACCGCGCGCGCCAGGCCCGGGCGACGATTGTGCTGACCCCGGTCGAGAACCCATCGGCCTACGGACTGGTGGAAACCGACGCGGAGGCGAACGTCACGGCCTTTCTGGAGAAACCCTCGGCCGACCAGATCACGTGCGACACGATCAACGCCGGCATCTACGTGATCGAGGGCGAGACACTCGACCGGATTCCCGCCGACACGATGTATTCCATCGAACGCGGATATTTCCCCTCGCTCATCGAACGGGGCGAGACGTTTGTGGCGCACACGGAACACGGCTACTGGATCGACATCGGCACGCGGCAGAAGTATCAGCAGGTCCACCACGACATCATGAGCGGGAGGTTCACGGCCCCTCCGTTCGCCGGGCGCGCGGGCACCGCGCTCGTCTCGCCCGACGCGCGGCTCGACGCGGACGTCGTAATCGAGGGCCCCTGCTTCATCGATGCCGGGGTGGTCATCAAGGCCGGCGCGCGCATCGGTCCCAACAGCGTGATCGGCGCGTACTGCCACATCGGGGAGCAGGCCGACGTGGACGGCGCGATTCTCTGGCCGCACACCTGGGTCGACCGTCACGCCCGGCTCGGCCCCCTCATCGCGGGCCGGCACTGCCAGTTCGGCCGGAACGTCGACATCAGCGGCACGGCCCTTTTTGGCGACAAATCCATCGTGACGGACTATTCCCGCGTATGACCATCTCTCCTGACATCTTCAAGGCCTACGACGTTCGCGCGCTCTACCCGGGCGAACTCAACGAACCGGCCGCGTACCTCATTGGCCGCGCGTACGTGGCGTACCTGCAGGGGGCGGCCGACGCGCGTCCCGGCCCGCTGCGCATCGCAGTGTCGCGTGACATGCGCGTGTCGTCGCCGTCGTTGTCCCGGTCGTTGGTCGAGGGCGCCCGCGATCAGGGCGCCGACATCGTGGACTACGGCCTGTGCGGCACCGACATGTTGTATTTCGCGGTGGCGTCGGAAGGCTTCGACGGCGGCGTGCAGGTGACCGCCTCGCACAACCCCGGCAAGTACAACGGCATGAAAATGGTGCGCCGCGAGGCGTTCCCGTTGTCGGGGGATGCCGGCATCGGCGAGATTCGCGACATGGTGGTGGGCGGCGCGATCCCCGCGGCGACCCTGCCCCGCGGCACCTGCGAGACCCGTGACATGCTCGACGCCTACGTCGCCAGGGTCATGGGGTTTGTCGAGCCGGGTGCCATCAAACCGTTCAAGGTCGTCCTCGACGCCGGCTCCGGCATGGCCGGCCTGGTCGCCCCGCGCCTCTTCGATCAGCTCCCCTGTCAGACCACGCGCCTGTGTTTCGACGTGGACGGCACCTTCCCGAATCACGAAGCCAATCCGCTCATCGAAAAAAACCGCCGCGACATCGTCGAGCGGGTGATCGCCGAGAAGGCGGACATCGGCATCGCGTGGGACGGCGATGCCGATCGGTGTTTCTTCATTGATGGCTCCGGCGAGTTCATCGCCGGTGACTTCATCACGGCGCTGCTCGCCGAGGCGTTCCTCATGAAGTCGCCTGGCGAGACCATCATCTACGACGTCCGGGCCAGCTACGCCGTCAGGGACATCGTGGCGAAGTACGGCGGCACGGCGCTCATGAACCGCGTGGGCCACGCCTTCATCAAGCGGCGGATGCGCGAAGAGAACGCGATCTTCGGCGGCGAAGTCACCGGCCACTACTACTTCCGCGATTATTTCTACGCGGACAACGGGTTCATCCCGGCGCTCCTGATCCTCGAGTTGATGTCACGCAAGGGCCAGACCCTGCGCGATCTGCTGGCGCCGCTGCGCGAGCGGTACTTCATCTCGGGAGAAATCAACACCAGGGTCGCCAGCACGGCCCTGATCGAGGGACGGCTCGCCGCGCTGGCCGAACGGTATCGCGACGGACACACGTACACGATGGACGGGTTTTCGGCGGAGTTCCCCGACTGGCACTTCAACGTGCGCGCCTCGAACACCGAGCCGCTCCTGCGCCTGAACCTCGAAGCCCTCACGCCGGGCCTCATGGCGCAGAAGCGTGACGAGGTGCTCGCGATCGTCAGGCAATCTTGAAACGGGAATCGGGAATCGCGTATCGTTACTCGTGGTGACCACCTGGGCGCATCTGAATCATCGCGACCGAGCGCGGGCTTAGCATAGTGGTAATGTCCTGGCTTCCCAAGCCAGTCAGACGGGTTCGATTCCCGTAGCCCGCTCCACTGTTTTTCGTCGGCGGCGTAAAAACGCGGGGTACATTTGCCGGGGTGCCTGCGTCTCATCACGACCGCGGCATGCGGCGCGGTGCCTTCGGTTTGGTCCCCGTCCTGGCTTGGCCTCCCGGTGAAAAAGGTCCGCGGCGGGGCACTTGGTCCTACGCCGCGACCACCACGGACATCTCGCCGTGCTTCTTGCGCGTCGGCGTGATGACGACCTCGACGTTCTGACCGAGTGCCGTCAAGAACTCGATCAAGCGCTCCACCGAGTAACTGCCGGAACTCCCCCGCATCAGACGAGACACATTCGGCTGCTTGATGCCGAGCACCTTGCCGGCTTGCACCTGGGTCAGTTTGCGCTGCTTGACGATGCGGTAGATCTGCAGCATGAGCGTGGCTTTAAAGCGTTCAAGGTCAGGGTCTGGAAAGCCGAGATCCGCGAACACGTTGCCGCTGCCGCGCTCAACTTGAATGTCGGTCCCTTTTCTGGCCATTGGTCTTCCGCCTCTCTTTGTGGTGCCGCTCCGCTTCTGCCAACCGTCTACGGATCAGATCGATCTAATGACCAATAACAAATTGCCAATCTCCCCCGTCAGCTCACCACCCTGATACCCACGAGCTTCGTTTCGGTGGTGGCGCCGGCCGTGACCACGACTTCCAGCACGTAGTCGCCAGGCGCGAGGGGGGCCAGCAGGACGTCCAGCGCGAGCATCTGGCGCCCGTCGTTCTCGCGCTCAGTCAGCGCGACCGTCACCGCGACTGGCTGGCCGCTTCGGCCGAGCAGGCGCGCCTCACGGCGATCGAGGGGGTGCAGGAGCGGCCACTCCACGTGGACGCGCTCGGTGCGGCGGAACTGATACCCCGCGACCGGCACGAGCGGCGATCGCGAGGCCGGTGTGGCCCGGTACACCAGCGGGTCCCCCAGCACCGCCCCGGCGTCGCGCGCCACCTCCGTGCGCGCTTCCAACATGGTGTCGGCCGTCCGCACCTTCGCGACGGCGATCACCGAGGTCAGGTCCGACGGCACCGCCACGGTGACGCCGGCCGCGCGCGCCGCCGGCGCGAGGGCCACCTGCACGGTGTCCACCGCCTCGCCTGACGGGCCAGTCACCACAATCTCGAGGGTGCCGCCTCTGGCGAGCACGCCCCGCTCCATCTGCGACCCGCTGACCTCCACAAAGGTGGTCAGACGCCCGTCCGCAAGCGTGGCGTGGACAAACAACTCGGCGGACGGACGCAGCCGGGCCAGCGCGTCGAGCGCCAGCTCGATCGGCGACGGGCCCGACGGCCCGGCGGGTGCGGCGGCGGCCGCCGCGCGCGCGGCGCGCTCCGCTTCGGTGGGCGCGGTGTACCCGCGGCGGGCGGTGACCTGCACCCCCGGCTGCGTCACCCGCACCTTGATCTGTCGCATCCGGCCGTCGAATTTCGTGTTGGTCGAGTAATACCCGAGCAGGTAGTACGCCGACAACGCGTCGGTCACCCGCTGCAGTCCCTCTTTGACGTTGTTGGTGTTGACCACCGCGAATCCGTCGGTATTCTGCGCCAGGGTCTGCAGGGCACTGGCGCGATCGCGCAGGTTGTCGAAGCCCTGCGCGATCGGTGACTCGGTGATATTGCCCGTGCCCATCACCCGCTCGGAGATCGGCGCATCGAAGGCGGTCAAGCCGCCAGGGTTGACGGGAAAGAACGTGACGTTGCCGCGGTTGGCCCGCGCCATGATCTCGCGCAGGCGGCCGGGTCCATCGATGTTGGCATACCGGATCAGGTGCTGGGTGCAGCCAGGCATCGTGCGTCCGGTGTAGGTCATCAGGCCACCGCCGTCGCGAAAGAGCCGCCACCCCTCGGTGAACAGAATCACCGAGGTGCGACCCTCGCGCAGGTGCCCCAGGTAGGCCACCAGGTCCTCAAGCCGTTGCAGGGCCTCGTCCTCGCGCGCGCGGTCGCGCAGGACGTTGGCGACGGTCCGCATGGCCGTGCCGTCACGAATCCACCCCTCCTGCCCCATGGCGTCGGCGGGAAAACATCGATCGAACTCATCCTCGAGCGGTGTGCGCTGGATGGAATCGCGCGTGCCCCAGGCCCAGTGGCGCGCGAGCATGTCCTCGGCCGTCGTGGTCTTGCGAACAAACGTCAACGCCTGCGGAGGCAGTTCGGACGTGGTCACCGCAAACAGATCGCGATCGCCGATGAGCCGATTGAGCATCGTCACGAGCGGCACACGCGCCGCGCGCGCGCCAGCCACCGACACATGGGGAATGTCCAGGTAGACGACGAACGCGCGGGTGCGCGCATCGGCCGCGAGCAGCCGCGACTCCTGGATGGTGTTGGGATCACGCCGTGCGCTCTCCGGTTCAGCCGACGTGGCGCTGATGAACTCGATCGTATCGATCGTCTGCGGCTGGCCGTCCTCTTCGACCACAAAGTCCGCGGCGGTCAGGCCTTCGACGACCTGGCCGTTCCTGAGCGGGTAGGCATCCACCGTCACGAAGTGGGCCTCCGAGCGGAAGACGGGGCGCTGGGACTGCGCGGGCGCTTGGCCGAGCGCCAGCGCCACAAGCGCGGGAAGCAGAAGCAGACTGCGCAACATGGCCCTACGGTACCACCCGGAAGGCGATCAATGTCCGCCTGGTCACGTCCCCTGCCGTCACGACGAGTTCGACGACGTAGTCGCCAGGCGCGAGTGGCGCGAGGAGGGCGTCAGCGACCAAGAGCGGCCCCGAGGCGCCGTCCTGTTCGCTGAGTGTCACCTGGACGGCCAGCGGCTGGCCATCGCGTCCGAGCACGCGCGCCGTGCGCCCCGAGAGCGCGTGCGTGACAGGCCATTCGATGTGCAGGCGCTCACTGCGCCGGAACGCCGGCGCGGTGACGGGCGCCAGCGGCGACCGTGGCCCTGGATTCGCGCGGAAGACGGCTGGCAGACCCAGAAGCGGCGCCGCGTCGGCCTTGAGGTACCGCGCGCCGTTGAAGGTGCGGTCGTCGGCGGCACGAAGACCCGCCAGCACGTCGAGCGCCCTTTCGACGTCGGTGGGACCGGCGGCCGCCACCGGGTTGGCGCGCGCCTCCCGCTCGGCTTCGGTCGGCGCGCGATAACTGCGCCGCGCCTTCACCTCGACGCCAGGCACGGTGGTTGTGACAGTGATCCGCCTGGGCAATCCGTCGAATTTCGTGTTGGTGGAGTGGTACCCGAGCAGGTAGAACGAATGCAGTTGATCGACGACCGTGCGGAGGCCGGCCCGCAAGTCGTTAGTGTTCACGACCGCCGTGCCGTCGGTGTTCTCGGCCAGCGTCAGCAGCGCGTCCTTGCGGTCGTTCAGACGGGTGAGCTCATCGGACATCACCGACCCGGTGCCCGACAGGATGACGGGCTCGGCGATGCTGGTGTCCATGGCGGTGAGCCCCACGGGATTCACCGGAAAGAACGTCACGTTCATGCTGTTGGCGAGCGTGATGAGGTCGAGGAACCGCTGCCGGTGATTCGCGCGCGCCAGCCGGCTGCCTTCAAGAATGCACGCCTGCCGCTGTCCCTGCGCGACGGTGTTGAACAGGGCGAACTGCCCGCCGCGCGTCCCGACCGAGGGCCGTTCCTGCCCCGTCTTTTCCACCTGCGCCACCAGCGGGATGTCGGGCAGGAACAGGCGCCACCCTTCCGTGAAGAGGATCACGGCGGTGCGCCCCTCGCGGATCCGGCCGAGAGACCAGACCAGGTCCTCCAGGTGCGCCAGCAGGACGTCCTCCCGAAGCCGATCGATCAGCAGGTCCGCGATGTTCCGCATCCGCGCGCCGTCGGCGATCAACCGCGGCTCGGGATCAGCCGGAGGATCCTTGAAGGCAAAACACGACCACAACCCGTCCTCGTCGGCCGTGCGCGTGTCGCGGTCGCGCAGGCCCCAGGACCAGTACCTGGCGAGCATGTCCTCGACGCCCGTGACCCGGCGCGCAAACGTCAGCCGCGCCACGTCATGCTCGCTGGACATCACCCCAAATACGTCGTTGGGGGCGATGATGCGGTTGAGCAGTTCCACGAGCGGCACCCGTGACCGATGCGCCCCCGCAGTGGTGACATGCCGGATGTCGAGGTACGCCACAAACGCGCGCGCGCGCGGATCGGCCGCGGCCTCGCGCGACTCGGCGACGGTGTTCGGGTCGCGGCGTGACGTCTCGGGCTCCGCGACACGGCCGTCCACAAACTCGAACCACTCCACCTGCTGCGGCACGCCGTCTTCGAGCACGCTGAAGTCGGACGCCGTCAGACCCTCAACCACCTTCCCATCCTTCAGCGGGTACGTATCCACCAGGACAAAGTGGGCATCCGATCGAAAGACGGGGCGCTGGGACTGCGCGGGCGCCGGGAGTTGCGCCGACATTGGCAGGTACGCGACGGTCACCGCCAGCAGCACCGCTCCGCCGATTACAGGTCTTCGCATGAGGCCTCCTTACCGGATGACGCGAAAGGCAACGAGCTGGCGCACGGTGCGCCCCGCGTCCGAATACAAGAGTTCCGCCACGTAATCTCCCGGCGCCAGCGGGGCCATCGCGACCTCGGCGAGCAACGTGGCACGACGCTCCCGCAACTATCCCGCGACCGAGAGCAGCTCAATCTCGAAAATGAGCGTCGCGTTGGAAGGAATCACCCCTCCCGAGCCTGCCGAGCCGTACGCCAAGCTGGGGGGAATCACGAGACGGCGCTTGCCGCCGACCCTCATGCCCACGACACCCTGGTGCCATCCCTGAATCACGTTGCCCGTGCCGAGCACGAAGCTGAAGCCCACACCCGAGGTGTGCGCGTCGAACTGGGTACCCTTATTATCGGTCGCCGTCGTCGAGTACAGCCACCCGGTGTAATACACACGAACGGTTTTGCCCGCCGTGGCTTCCGTCCCGGTCCCCACCACGAGGTCCGTGGCCGAGAACGGCACGTCCAGAATGGGCGCCGTCGGGGAGGCCTTGTCGCCACAGGCTGCGACCCCCCCCACCATCGCCAGAATCATCAACATCTTCTTCATGACCAAATCATAGCTGGCTCCCCCGCAATGGCGAAGACGCTTCCTGGCTACAATGGCTGGTTATGATTGCCGTGTCGAACGTGTCCATGCGCTACGGGTCGAAGGTGCTCTTCGACGACGTGACCACGACCTTTGTGGCGGGGCGCCGCTTCGGGTTGACCGGCCCCAACGGCGCGGGGAAGTCGACGTTCATGCGGCTGCTGACCGGCGAACTCCACCCCCAGAAGGGCACGGTCGACCGCCCCGGCAAGATCGGCGTCCTGCGGCAGGACCAGTTTGCCTTCGACGCCTTCCGGGTGCTCGACACCGTCATCATGGGCAACGCCCGCCTCTGGAACACGCTGCAGGAGCGCGAGGCCCTCTACGCCAGGACGTCGATGACCGATGCGGAGGGCATGCGCCTCGGCGAACTCGAGGGCATTGTCGGAGAAGAAGACGGCTATTCGGCCGAGAGTGACGCCGCGGTGCTGCTGCAGGGGCTCGACATTCCCGATGAGTTCCACGACCGCACGATGGCGGAGTTGCAGGGCGGACAGAAAGTCCGGGTACTCCTCGCGCAGGCGCTGTTCGGCCATCCCCTCGCGCTCCTGCTCGATGAGCCGACGAACCACCTGGACCTCGACTCCATCCACTGGCTGGAGGGGTTCTTCGAACGGTACGACGGCACACTCATCGTCATCTCGCACGACCGGCACTTTCTGAACGCGGTGTGTACCCACACCGCCGACATCGACTACGAGACGATCATCACCTACCCCGGCGGATACGATGAGATGGTGCTCGCCAAGACCCAGATCCGGTCGCGGATCGAGTCCGAGAACGCGCAACGCGACAAGAAGATCGCGCAGCTCAACGACTTCATTGCACGGTTTTCAGCCGGCACCCGCGCGTCGCAGGTCTCGTCGCGGCGCAAGGAAGTGGAACGGCTGCAGACGACCGACCTGGCGCGGTCGAACATCCAACGGCCTTACATCAAGTTCGCGATGCTCCGGCCGTCGGGCCGCAACGTGCTCGAGTTCAAGCACGTGTCGAAGGCGTACGGCGACTTGCAGGTCATCAACGACTTTGGCGCCATCATCACCCGCGGCGAAAAAATCGTGCTGGCCGGCCGCAACGGCGTCGGGAAAACGACGCTGCTCAAGGCGTTGCTGGCCGAAGCTCCGGGCCAGCCGCGCGCGCCGGAGGATCTCGACAGCGGTACCGTGCGCTGGGGCCACGAAGTCTCCATCGGCTACTTCTCGCAGGACCACACGGGTGCCATCCAGAAAGGGATGACCGCCGTCGAGTGGCTGCACCAGTTCGATCCCGATCTGGCGCGGCAGGACATTCACGGGCTGCTGGGCCAGATGTTGTTCCGCGGCGAAGAGGGCCTTAAACCCACCGAGGCGCTGTCAGGCGGTGAAACAGCACGCCTGCTGTTCTGCCGCACCATGCTGCAGAAACCCAACGTCCTCATCTTTGACGAACCCACCAACCACCTCGACCTCGAGTCGATCAACGCGCTCAACATCGCGCTGCAGAAGTTCGAGGGCACCGTGTTTCTCGTCACGCACGACCAGGACCTGCTCGAAGAAGTCGGCACGCGCGTGTGGCACTTCTCCCACGGGCGGATTCAGGACTTCAAGGGACCTTATGAAGAGATGGTGAGATGACTGAGATGACTGAGCTGGCAGAGGTGGCAGAGCTGTTACATCTCAGCCACCTCAGTCACCTCTTTCTCAGCGTCCGGACTGTCTGTCCGGTCGTGCCATCGCCGAGGCGAATCACGCCCCTGACGACGTAGTCGCCGGCCGGGAGCGCGCCAATCGGCACCGTCCCCATGGCGACGTAGCGCCCTGCCGCGGACGACTGAATCACCAGCGGCACGGTCACCAGCGCGGCGCCGCCGAGCGTGTGCGCGACTTCCAACGTGGCGGTGACCGGGGTACCGGCCACACCCCCCGTAAATCTCGAACGAGCCCAGAGCGGACGGCTCCGCGCCGAACTCCAGCCGCGGCGTCAGGGTGTTGTCGCGCGACAAGCCGAGGATGAGCGATCCCAGCGACAGCGGGCCCACCGCGATGAGCCTCGCATCGAACAGATAGTCCGCCGCACCGGCGCGCCCGGCCGCGTCCACGGCCGCCACCCGCAGGCGATACCGTCCCGGGGGGACCAGCATCGCCCCCATGAGCGGCACTTCGCGCGCATCGGGCGCCGACCACCGAGCCACCACCCGGCCGTCGGGATCCACCAGCGCCGCGCCGGCTGATGCCAGCGTCAACGCCCGGTCCGCGGCTTCGGCGACCGCGACCACCAGAACGGCCTCCCCCTCGTCGCCCATCGTGTAGGCCGCGGCGCGCATGGGCAGGTCGGTAAAACTGGCCGCGGACAACAGCATGTCCGAGACGCTGACGCGCGAGGCCGGCCCGGCCCCCCAGGGACGCCCAAACGAAATCCGGGGCCGCGCGCGAATCGTGACATCCGCGCGCGTCGAACGCACCTCCAACTGGCGCGACCGGCCGTCGAGGTCGCCAGAGTCGGGACTGATCTCCGCCACGTAGTACATCGCAGTTTCGTTCGCCACGCGCGTGAGAGCGTTGGTGCCCACCCCTTCAAGCGGCACGCGCTTGCCTTTGGTGACGCCACTCAGGTGCTCGATGCCTTCGAGCGGATTGTCGGACCCCGTGAAGCCCCCGCCGCCAATCGCCTCGTTCCGGCCGGCCGCCTTGAAGCCAAGATCGTCCGGTTGGACGATATAAAAGTTCGCGCGCGCGGCTCCCGCCGCTCCACCGATCCGCTGAAAGTCGGCGGCCTGCAGTTCACACATCCCCGGCGCCAGCGCCATCGGCGCGTCCCGGCGGGGCGCGGCCATGCCAGCCGTGAAGAGGACGACGGTGGTGGGTGTGGTGCGACCGGCAAATGAGGACAGGAAACCTTCAAGGGCCTGGAGCACCAGCTTGGTGCGGCACGCCATCGCCGAGCCGGTTTCGTCCTGGGGGCGCTGGCCGGACATCCTCAGGACCGCGTGACGCACCAGGAGGTGATCGGTCGTGAGCGGCACCTTCACGCCTCCGTACGGCATGGTGATGAGCATCACGGCGTCGGAGGTGGTCAACCGATCGAGCAACCCGTCGATGGCGTTGCGCAGCGGTTGTTCGCGACCGGCCCGGAACGAATCGTCGTCGACCACCAGAGCAAAGCGACGACCGCTGGCACTGTCGGCACTGGTGCCGTAGGGCGGCGGCAGCAACGGGCCACTGCGCGGGAGCGGGGCGGCCACCACGGCCCGCAACGTGCGAATCTGACGCTCGCGACCATCAATCCGGAGGCGCACGTCATTGGCCGTGAGGCCGCGCATTGGCAGGCCGTCGGGCCCGAGCGCCACAAAATCCACGCTCAGGCGACCGGCGACTTCCTGCCCCATCACGGCCGTGTTGGACCAGACGCCTGGCAGCGCGGCAGTCGTCGCCATGGTCACGGCAATGGCGGCGCTCAGGCGAAGGCCGGCACTGGTTCCCTTCACTGTGTCCCTCCGCTGTCCATTAGACCCCATGCACCGCGAAAAAAAAGACCGGTTGGATCCCCAGGGGACCCAACCGGTGTGTGAAGGTCAGCCGGCCGAAACCGGCTGTCGCGCGAACGCAGCGGTTACCAGTTGAAGCGGATCATCAACTGGCCGAGCCGGCCGCCCGGGTCGTACGTGTTGCTCGGGTCCCTATAGGCGCTGGTGACCTGGAAGATCGTGGCACCACCACCCGGGTTGGCGGCCGGGTTGAAGTTGACGTTGTCGAAGAGGTTCAGCACGTCGCCACGCACTTCGATGTTCATCGTGCCCCGGACGTTGAACCGCTTGGTCACGCCCACGTCAAAGCGCGTGAACCACGGCGCCCGCACGAGCACCGAACGCGGCGCACAGTCACCCGACTTGATCTGGATGCACGACGCCGTGTTGGCCGGCGCGATGTACCGCCCCTCGGGCGTACCGACACTCGTCGAGTACCCGTTGGCCGTCGTCGAGCTGAAGTTGAACGCCCGGCGCGTGTTGAGGATGACATCCTCGGGCAACATCCAGATTTCCGTGCGGCCGGTGGTCGCGTTGGTGCGCTTGTAGAACTTGTACATGTCCGTCAGTTCGGCACGCGTCATGCCGACCAGCCGGACGTTGCCGAAGTCCAGGGTCCGCGCCTGGATGCGGCCGACGCCGTTCATGCTCCAGCCGCCGAGCACGGCGTCGAGGATGGGGTGCATGTTCGCGCCGAACCGCTGACCGCGGCCCAGCGGCAGCGTCCAGTCCCACTGGCCCTTGAACGCGTGCCGGACGTTGGCCTGGTTGACCATGGTGCGGCCGAAGCTGAAGCCGTCAAACGCCGCGCCGCGCTCGATCGCGTACTGGTAGTTGACGTTTGCCGACAACCCGCGCGACAGCCGGCGCCGCAGCTCGACCTGCAGGGCGTGGTAGTCGCTGAACGCGCCGCTGTCGGTCACGTTCACCGCGTTGACCCGCGGATTCGGGATGAAGAAGTTGGCCGGCAGGCCGGCCGCGAGCGCGTTGTTGCGCCGCGCCAGGTTCCCATTGAGGTCATCGGCCGCGGTGATCGGGGACGGACTCGCCGCGACCAGGCGCCCGGCGAAGGTCGTGCTCGTCCACGTATTGGCTCCGCCGGTGTACGCCGCCGCGTTCGTCGCATCCGTCCGGCCGTTCATGTAGGCCAGATAGATCGGCAGCGGATTCGTGCCGGTGCCCGCCCCGAAGAAGGCGAAGGACCCGGCGCGCGCGGCCACGCCTGAGGCGTTGTTGGCCTGCAGGTTCACCATCGCGAGCTTGAACTCGTTGAGGAACCCGTTGTTCAGCAGGCTCTCACCCCGAATGGTGTTGTAGTTGAGCGTCGACCATTGCTGGTCGCCGCGGGTCCCGAGATACCGGACCTCCATCGCCATGTCGGGGGTGATCGCCCGCTGCACGCCCACCGACCACGACTGCGCCCGGCCGATCTGGATATCCGGCGCGAACGCGCTCAAGCTGTCAGCCCGGTTCGGCCGCGTCACGATCGGGAACGTGGGCGTCTCCGGGAAGCTGGCGTTGTAGAGCCGACTGCTTTGGCTGAGCAGCACCGGCCAGGATTCGCCGGCCGGCACGAGCCCCGTGTTCGCGTCGCGGGTCAAACTCAGCGTGCTGCCGGGGTTGTCCCCGAACACGCCGGTGAACTGGCTCATGCCCTGGCGTTCGTACGCCACCGACCACCCCGCGCGCAGCGTCGCCTGATCCGGATCGCCCAGGAGCGTCCGCAGGACGCCGTCTTGCACGTTCGGCCGCCACGCCACGCTCACCGACGGCGACACGTTGTTCCAGTCGGTGTTGTAGCCCTGCGTGCCCTTGGTCAACTGCACGTACTCGGGCACCGCTTTGCCGCTGTTGGCGCCCGGCTGGAAGAAGTTGCAGCGATCGTAGGTGCCGCCTCCCCCGATGCCCGAGATGCCGCAGACATCGGCCATCGTGACGGCGGTCATGATGTCGTTGGACGCGACAAACGGCAACTGCACATCCCAGCGCAGGCCGGCCGTGACCGTCAGGGTCGGCGTCATGCGCCACGAATCCTGCGCAAACATCGAGTACATCTTGATGCTTCCGGTACGGGTGCGCGGCCCGAACGCGACGTACTTGTTCGTCTCCGGGTCGAGCGCCGCCTGCCCCGTCACGGCGATCACGCGGCCGGTGAGCAGCCCGTAGAGTTCACGTGCGTCCGTCAACTGAGCGCCTGAGGCCCCCGAAAAACGCGCGGCGGTGAACAACCCTGCCGCCGGATCGTTTTCCGTGCTGAAGCCCAAGTCGATGCCCGGCACCATCGTCTGGGCACTGTCGTTCACCGTGGACACCAGGAACTCGCCGCCAAAACTGAAGCTGTGCGAGTTGCGCTGCCAGCTCACGGTATTGGCGAGGCTGTAGGTCGGCGCGCTGCGCCAACTGGGAAAGTTGCTCGTGAACCAGTTGGTAAGGCCAATGTTCGTGTCGAAGTCAATGGCGAATCCGCCCTGATCCCCGAACGAATGCGGGCCGTTGCTCGAGTCGGCGCCGAAGTTGGACTGGCCGCCGAGCGCCGTGATGCCGCCGCGCAGCTCGTTGACGACATTGGCACTGAGCGTCGACCGCAGCGTCAACGAGTAGAGCGGCCGTTTCGACGTGAAGAGGCGGAAGTTGGGGGCCCCTGGGAACCGCGGCTCGGCGTTGTTCAGGTAGTCAGGGTCGCGTGTGGCCCAAATCGTCGCCGTCGTGCCGCTCAGGCGATGTTTGTCGGTGATGTTGTAGTCAAGTCGAATCGTCGGCTGGTGTTCGAAGAGCTTGCTCGGGGCGAGGTGGACGTAACTGTCCAGCAGGGGATCGGCGGTCGTGTTGACCGTGCCTGTCGTCGCCGTCGAGGCCTGAATCTTCCGCAGCAACGACACCACCAGTGGGTTCGTCGCCGAGATCTGGCCGTTGTTCAACGCCAGCGTGAGCACGTTCACCTCGCGCGTCTCCGTGCCAACCTGATAGCGGAACCAGCCGTCAATCGCCCGTGGGTTCAGTACCGTGCGGGTGAGCGTCGCGCTGTTCGGGAACCGAATCTGCTCGTAGTTCGCGAAGAAGAACGCCTTGCCCCGGCCGTCGTAGAGCCCCGGGATGACGATGGGACCGCCGACGCGACCGCCATACTGATTCAGCTTCACCTCGTTCTTCGGGATATTGTTGATCTCGTTGAAGTAGTAGGTCGAGTTCAACTTCGGGTTTCGGTAGTACTCGTAGAGGCTGCCCGAGAACCGGTTGCCGCCCGCCCGCGTCTGGAAGGCAATCGTGATTACGCCGCTGCCGCCCTGTTGCGCGCCGGCCGCCGCCATCGTTACGGTCACGGCCTCCACGGCATCCTGCCGCGGCGTGACGGACGCGAAAAACCCGTCGGTGGTCCGCAGGAAGTTGTCGTTGTTGCTCACGCCGTCCAGCGTGATCTGCACGAACGACTCCGGCAGGCCGTTTATGGTCGAGTCGCGGTTGGTCCCGGGCGTGTTGACGCCCGGCAGGAACGTGACGGCGTTGAGCGCGTTGCGCGTCGGCGTCGGCATCCGGTTGAGCTGGTCGGAGTTCAACGTCGCCGCGACGGTCGCGGTTTGTGTGTTGATCAGCTCGGAACTGCTCCTGACGTTGACGGTCTCGGTGAGCTGCCCCACCTCCAGCGTCATGTTGACGGTGGCGGGAGTGCCCAGCGCGATCCGGACGTCGTTGGCCTGCGCGGTCTTGAAGCCGGACAGCGTGGCTGTCACGGTGTAGGTGCCCGCCTGCAGTGCGGGAACGGTGAAGATGCCGGTGGCGTTCGTGACGGCTTCGAAGGTTCTGCCGGTGGCATCGGTCACCACCACCGTGGCGCCAGGAATGACGCCTCCGGCCGAGTCACGAACGACGCCGGACAACGTCGTCGTCGCTTGCGCGAACGCGAGGGTCGACGTGGACATGACGAGGACTGCGGCAAGCAGCACCCGCCAGATGTAACGAGTCATAACACGCTCCTCCATTTTGGCTTGCGTCGATGGACTCCGCACGGCCGTGTCTTGTATCGCAGGTCTGACGAACGGGCGGAGTTATCGGCGACGCTACACGAGGCGCGACCTCTTGTCAATACGACCTCTTGTCAATACAGGAGTGGAGCACCCCTGTCCATCCCTGGGCACGCGTGACAACCTTGAGAAAACAAAGGAAGTTGGTACCGGACTCGCTGCCCGCATTCTGAAAGAGGCTGGACTGTGATACAGCACTACTCCGTCGTTGTCGAACGCGAACTCAATGGCACCTTCAGCGCGTGGGTCGCCGGGCTGCCCGGCGTCTACGCGGCGGCTGACACGGCGGCCGTCGCCAAACGCGCGATCCGCTCGGCGCTCACCGCGCACTTGGAAACCCTGACGGACCTGGGCCGGACGCCGGCGCCGCACGCCGACGTGCTGGTGCTGCGGTACGACTCGGGCCCCCATCGCCCGCGGCTGCGATTCGTGGGGCTCGGTGCGCTGCTCGGACGCCGCACGAGCAAAGCGAAAACCGAGGCCGCACGCCGGAACGGCCGCAAGGGTGGGCGACCGCGGAAGCAGATTGGCGCGCAGTAGCGGCGGGATTCGATCGTGAGGCGGTAGAACGGGTGGCTCTCGAAGCTTGGGCGCGCGAACCGCGCGAACCACCGAACGGCCGGGCCGGGCGTCGCGCCTACCGGCCGTTACTCGCTCCCGACACGCGTCGTCAGAACTTCAGTTGAGGAATCTGCTCCTGGGCGCACGTCTCAATCGCCAGGAAGCGCACCAGGCGTCGCACGTGCCCGAGTTCGATTTCCGCGCGACCGGTTCGACGACGCTTCCCATGGCCACCAAGGGGCAGACGCGGGTACGTCTTCGCCTGCCACCGGACCGTCCAATAGTGCGTGTGGTCCTGAGCCGTGTACCCAGGCGCGCAGACGTTGAGCATGATCCAGACGTCTCCGATCGGGATGACGCCGGATCCTGACATGCTCAAAATCAGGCGACCTGGACGAGACTCGCGTTCGTGACGTTGTCCGCCGGTGTGAGTTGCGCTTCGACGCGACGGGTCACCGACACCTGGACAGGCAGCGCCGCTGACCTCAAGGGCAGATCGTCGAGCGATAGCTTCTCGACCCGGACGCGATCGACGGCGCGGCTCCACTCGTCGGTGGTCATGACGTCGGACGCGTGGAAGAACTCCTCGACCATGGCCGAGAACTCGACGAACGTGGCCGCTTCGCCGACGTACTGGAGCATCACTTCACGCAACGCGAACCGGAGGTGCTCGTGGGCCTCATCGAGCGTGGCGCCGTCGGCGGCGATCGCCCCAGGATTGACGCCGTACAACCACCACCCCCCGTCGGATTCCTGCGTCGCGAGGAGCCGGCCGCGCGCCGTCACCTCGGCCACGAAGCCGCGGCCGAAGAGGGTGCCCTTATAGTCGAGCAGGAGTGGGTACGTCATATTGGCGAGTTCATCGCGAAGCTTGGGAAGGCTCCCAGCCCGATTCCAACAATCGGCTGGCCGGCAAATCGTCCGACGAATCGGATGCTCATGGGCATCTTACCGCAAGGACGGTACGATCACGTCGATCGGCGTTCAGTCGCGTGTCTCAAACACCCGTCGGCCCACCCGCCGAACCTTGTGCCTACGGTGTGCCTACAACGAGCACGGCCCGCTGGGGGCGGACCGTGAATCGTTAAAATTACTGAGCAAAAATTGGTCGGGATGCCGAGATTCGAACTCGGGACCCCTTGACCCCCAGTCAAGTGCGCTACCAGGCTGCGCTACATCCCGCCGACTACGTCTTCTTCGCCTTCGTCTTCACCGCGCGGGCCGGCGGAGGGTCCGCTACCAGCGCGAACCCGCCGGCCGGGTGGCCGTCGAGCAGATCGAGCATCCACTGCAGGCCACGTTTGACCTCCCGCAGACCCTCGCGGGCGCCCTGATCGAACAGCGCCAATTCCACATCCGTCAGATCGCCGGCCTCGCCCGTCGACGCGCCGGTTTCTTCCATCAACCGGCGCCGCGCACCGGCCAACGTCAACCCATCGACCAGAATCAGGTGTTTGAGCCGCAACACCCGCTCGACGTCCGCCCGCCGGTAGATACGCGGACTCGTCGGAGTCTTCGCCACACCAAGGTCCGGAAACTCCGCTTCCCAGCCCCGCAGCACATACGGCTGCACCCCGGCGATCTCGCAGACCTCCTGTGCCCGGAATACCGGCCGATTGGGGATCGAAACGGCACTCACGAGACGCAGACCCCGCAGTATAGCAGAGGGCGTGCAGACCCGGTCACCGCGCCACCTCCGCCTTTTTCCGCCGCCGGACGCTGATCCGGATCGGCGTGCCAATGAACCCGAACTGGTCGCGGAGCTGATTGACCAGAAACCGTTCGTACGAGAAATGAAACTCCGTCGCCACGTTGGTGAAGAATACAAACCGCGGCGGCGCCGTCGCCGTCTGCGAGCAATACATGATGCGCACCGCGCGCCGGTGTTTGCTGGTCGGCGGGTTGGCTTCGGTGATGCGTTCCACAAACCGGTTCAGCTCTGACGTGCCGACCCGCTTGCGCCGCGCATCGGCCACCTTCACGGCCATCTCCAGCACCTTGCCCGCGCGTTCCCCCGTCAACGCCGAGACGTGCAGCATCGGCGCGAACTCCAGAAACTTCAACTGGAACCGCAGCTTGTCGTCGTAGTCCTTGACGAACTGCTGGTCCCGCCCGGCCATCAGGTCCCACTTGTTGAGCACGAGCACCACGCCGCAGCCCGCGGCTTCCGCCTCGCCCGCGATCGCCCCGTCACGATCGGTCGCGCCTTCCATGGCATCAATCACCAGCACGGCCACATCGGCCTTCTCCATCGCGCGCTTCGCCAGCACCACGCTGATCGACTCGACCTGTCCCGCCGCGGCCACCCGCCCCGGACGCCGCATACCGGCCGTATCCACCAGACGCAGCTTGCGCTTCCGCCACTGCAGCGTCATGTCCACCGAATCGCGCGTCGTGCCTGGCATGTCGCTCACCATCACGCGCTCTTCGCGCAGCAACCGGTTCACGAGCGACGACTTCCCCACGTTGGGGCGCCCGACGATGGCGATGGCGACTTCGGGTTCCGGATCCGGCGCCGGCTCGGTCGACTTCGCCGGCATGATCGCCAGCAACGCATCGAGCAACTCCGCCACTCCGGTGCCGTGTTCGGCCGAGACCTCAAGCACGGTCTCGAACCCGAACTGATGAAACTCGTTGGCCCGCGCGCGCGCCCGTTTGTCGTCGGCCTTGTTCACCGCCAGCAGGACCGGACGATTCAGCGCCCGGAGAGCGTGCGCAATCTCCTCATCGCCCGACACCAACCCCTCGCGCCCGTCGACCATGAAGATGACGACGTCGGCACGCTGCATGGCCCGAAGCCCGTGCTCAACCACCAGCGCGTGCAGTGGGTCGCTGGTCGCCCCGAACAGGCCCCCGGTGTCCACCATCGTGAAGCGCCGGGTCAGCCACTCCGCGGGTGCCGTCACCATGTCGCGGGTCGTGCCGGCCACGGGCGCGACAATGGACCGGCGCGCGCCGGTGATGCGATTGAACAGGGTGGACTTGCCGACGTTCGGTCGGCCAACCAGCACCACGGTGGGGCCAACGCCCTGGACGGCCATGGCGGTCGAGTGTATCAGTTACGGCGACACTTGACTCCGTAAGTGGGTGTCTTTATAGTGACTTACGGACATCGCGCGGCCCCGAAGCCATGATCAAAGTTGACATCGTTAACGAGGTGTCGCGCATCGCGGACATCACCAAAGTCAAAGCCGAAGTGGCGGTCGACGCGGTGTTGGACGCCATGCGGACCTCCATGATGAAGGGAGACCGCATCGAACTGCGCGGGTTCGGGGTGTTTCAAGTCAAGCCCCGTAAACGCGGCATCGGGCGCAACCCCCGGACCGGCAAGGAAGTGAAGATCCCCCCCGGCCGCACCATCCGGTTCAAGCCAGGCAAAGACCTGCAGAACATCTCCGGTGAGTGACCCCGCCCCGGCCTGGGGATTCCCGCCGCCTCCGGTCGCCCTCGTCGAACCCAGGAAATTCCAGCACGGCCTGGGACTGCTGCCCATCGCGCTGTTTCTGGCCACGTTCCTGACCACGACCATCGTGGGTGGCCTGTGGTACTCCGGCGCCATCCTCCTCATCCTCGGCGCCCACGAGTTCGGCCACTACTTCGCGTGCCGCTGGCACAACGTCGACTGCACATTGCCCTACTTCCTGCCCGCGCCGCTGCCCCTCACCGGCACGCTTGGCGCGGTCATCAAGATCAGGGAGCCGTTTCCGTCACGTCGCGCGCTGTTTGACATCGGTGTCGCCGGGCCCCTCGCCGGCTTCGTCACGCTGCTGCCGTTCCTGATCGTCGGTCTGTACTTGTCCGAGATCGTCCCCAAGCCCACCGACCCCAGTACGATCTGGCTCGGCGAGCCGCTGCTCTTCAAGACCCTGGCCACGCTGATCCATGGCCCCCTCCCCGACGGCACCGACATCGTCATTCACCCGATAGGATTCGCCGCGTGGTTTGGGATGCTCGCCACGGCGCTCAACCTGCTGCCGTTCGGTCAACTCGACGGCGGCCACCTCGCGTACGCGGCCTTCGGTCGCCGCGCCACGGCCGTGTCGATGGTCACCCTGGCGGCAGTGCTTGGGCTGTCCTATCTGGCCGCGAGCTGGATCGCGATGGCCGTCATGCTGACCGCCATGACCTGGATGGTCGGCCTTCGGCACCCGCCGCCCCTCGATGATGTGACGCCGCTGACGCCGATGCGGTGGCTCGTGGCGCTGCTCGCGGTGGCCGTCTTCATCGGCTGCTTCACGCCGACCCCGATCACGTTCGAGTTCTAGAGGTGCTCGGGTGCACCCGAGCACCATTTCACGTTACCGAGTACGGATCCACGTCCACCATCGTCCGGCGTTTGAGGTCCGGGCGCAGGTCCAGCGCGCGCTGCACGGCGTCGCGCATCGCGCGCCGATGGGTGCCTTTGAGGAAGAACTGCGCGCGGTATTCGTCCTTGATCTTCGTCAGCGGCGCGGGGGCCGGCCCGAGCAGGTGGGCCTTCGGTCCCTGATGCCGCACCAGTCCGGCGAGCGCCTGCGCATCGTCCATCGCCCTGCCCAGTGACGGTCCGCGCACGACCACATTGACGAGTCCGACGGTGGGCGGATAGTGCATGCGCGCGCGGAACCCGAGTTCGTGTTCGGCAAACGTCTCGAAGTCCTGCGCGGCGGCGGCCTTGACGCTGTAGTGATCGGGATACAACGTCTGGACGAGCGCCTGGCCCGCGATGTCGCCGCGGCCCGCGCGCCCCACGACCTGCGTGAGCAGTTGGAACGTCCGCTCGGCCGCGCGGAAGTCGGCCACACCCAACCCGACGTCCGCCGAGATCACACCCACGAGCGTGACGGCTGGAAAGTCGTGCCCTTTGGCGATCATCTGGGTGCCGACCAGAATGTCGACCTCGCCGCGCGCCACCGCGTTCAGGATGCGCCCGATCGCGCCGCGGCGCCGGACCGTGTCGCGATCGACCCGGACCACCCGCGCGCCGGGAAACCGCGCCCGCACTTCCGCCTCGATCCGCTCGGTCCCGTAGCCTGATTGCTCGAGCACTTGGCCCCCGCACGTGCCGCACGTCTTCGGCACGGACGTCGCGTAGTTGCAGTAGTGGCACCGCACCCGGCGCGCGGCGCGGTGATAGGTCAGCGTCACCGAGCAGTGCGGACACTCAAGCGTCGCAGCGCACTGCCGGCAGAAGACGACCGTGGCAAATCCCCGGCGATTGAGCAGCACCAGCGACTGCTCCCCGCGCGACAGTCGTGCCTCCAGCGCCTCCCACAACGCGCGGCTGACCATGACATCCGCGCCCAGATCCGCGTACTCCTGCCGCATGTCCACCACGCGCACGTCGGCGAGCGGACGATTCCACACGCGTTGCGTCAATCGCAGATGGTCGTATCGGCCCGCGCGGGCATTGGCCACCGACTCCATCGATGGCGTCGCGCTGCCCAGCACCACGAGTGCGCCTTCCATCCGGCCGCGCACCACGGCCACATCGCGCCCCTGGTACCGCGGCGCCTCCTCCTGCTTGTACGCGCCGTCGTGTTCCTCGTCGACGATGATGAGGCCGACGTCGTCGAGGGGCGCGAACACCGCCGAGCGTGTGCCGATGACCACATCCACCTCGCCCCGCCGGATCCGATGCCACTGGTCATGCCGCTCGCCGTCGGACAACCCGCTGTGCTGAATCGTGACACGGCGCCCGAACCTGGCGCGAAACTGCCCTGCCACCGCCGGGGTCAAGGCGATCTCGGGCACCAGCACGAGCACCCGCCGGCCGCGCTGCAACACGAGGTCGGCAAGCCGCAGATACAGCTCCGTCTTGCCGCTGCCGGTGACGCCCTGCAGCAGCACGGTGCGGAACTGGCCGATGACGGCGGCTTCTTCAAGGTGCCGGAACGCGTGGGCCTGTTCGGGCGTGAGGTCGCGCGCGGCCGGGGGAGCGTCCCCCAGCGTCCATCGTGAGCCGCCCGCCTCCGCGGTGGCTTCAAACGGATCGCGTTCGACAATCTCCTCGCGCAGGCGGACCACGCCCGCGCGTTCCAATGAACGCACGGTGGCCAGGCTGATGCCGTCCTTGCGCAACGCCCCCAGCGCCACGCCTTCAGGTGCCGCCTGCAATCGAGCAACCGCCGCCTGCTGTTTCTGACCCCGCACTGTGGGAGGAACGTCCGATGCGATCAGTTCGGCCACCGGCACACGGCGGAACGACGTCGCCTCGCCCCGCCTGGCGCGCGGCGGCATCGCGTTGACGAGGGCGTCTCCCGGTCCGGCGGCGTAGTACTCCGCGACCCACAAGGCCAGCGCCACGATCTGTTCAGGGAGGAACGGTTCCGCATCGAGGACGTCGACCACGTCGCGAACGACGCCGCCCGCCGGCGCCACCGCGCGGGCGTCGATGACGCAGCCCGTGACGACGCGCGTCCCGAGCGGCACGTTGACCCGCGCGCCACGCGCGGGCAGCGGCAGCGATGCCGGCACGCGATAGGTGAGATGGCCGAGCCCGGGCACGGGCACGCCCACCGACACGAAGCGCCCGGTCACGGGGGCTCGTTCAGCAGCGCGCGCACCTTCTTCATGTCTTCCCAGACATCGCGCTTCCGGTCGGGGCTGCGCAGGAGGTACGCCGGGTGGAAGGTCGGAATCAGTCTGGCCCCGCCCCGATAGTCGTGCACCACGCCACGGATCCGCGAGATGGGCGCGTCGGTCTTGAGCAACGTGTGGGCCGCGAAGGCGCCGAGGGCCACGATGACGCGCGGGCGAATCCGATCGATCTGCCGGAGCAGAAACGGCTCACACGTCGCGACCTCGTCCGGCTCGGGGTTGCGATTGCCGGGCGGGCGGCACTTGATCACGTTGGCGATGTAGACGTCCTCACGCCGCAGGTCGATCGCCTCGATGATCTTCGTGAGCAGTTGCCCGGCACGCCCCACAAACGGCACGCCTTGCGCGTCTTCGTCAGCGCCCGGCGCTTCACCCACGAACATCAGATCGGCGTTGGGATTGCCCACGCCGAACACAATCTGCCGGCGGCCCAATGTGTGCAATTTGCAGCGCGTGCAGTCGCCGATGTCGGCGCGGATGTCTTCGAGCGTCTCGTTCACCGCTGCCTCCAGCGCTCCCGTTACGACCGCCGCGGCCGATGCCGCGCCATCAGAACCCGACGCGCGCTGACGCCACACGGCGTCCTTCGAGATCCCCTGGACGCCCAGGTCGCGGTAGAACTTCAGGTGCTCGCGCAGCCCATCGCGATCGGTCATAGGTGAACCGTGACGCCGGCCGGCCGCAGCAGTCGCTCCACGCGATCCACAATCGCCACCGCCACGTCGCCTTTCGACATCAGGGGCAATGGTTCACTGCCCGCCGCATCAATGAGGGTGACCTGATTGGTTTCCACGTCAAAACCGCTGCCCTCGGCCGAGACGTCGTTGGCGACGATGAGGTCGGCGCGCTTGTGGAGGCGTTTGCGTGTGGCGCGATCGACGGGCGGTCCGGTTTCGGCCGCAAAACCCACAAGCAGCGGCCGCGGGTGGTCGCCGCGACGCTGGCCCAGGTCCGCGAGGATGTCGACGGTGCGTTCGAGCGTCAACGTCAGCGCCTCGCCCTTCTCGATCTTGCCAGGCGCGGGCCCCCCGGCGGGCGTGTAGTCGGCGACCGCCGCCGCCATCACCACGACGTCGGCGCGATCCACGGCGGCAAGCACCGCGGCGTGCATGTCGGCCGCGCTGCGCACCCGGGTCAGCGTGGTCACCTGTGGGGGCTCGACGGTGGTCGGCCCTGCGATCAGGTGCACGTCCGCCCCGCGGCGCATCGCCTCGCGGGCCACGGCAAATCCCATCCGGCCGCTTGAGCGATTGCCGAGGTACCGCACGGGGTCGAGGTCTTCGCACGTGGGTCCGGCGGTGACGAGCAGGCGCGTGCCGGACAGCGTTGGCGCGGGCTGGCCCCGCACCAGACGGTCAACGGCCTCGGCCACCTCTTCGGGTTCAGCCAGCCGGCCCCTGCCCACCCAGCCGCAGGCCAGGTAGCCCTCACCCGGCTCCACGAAGGTGGTGCCGCGCGCGGCCAGTGTGGCGAGGTTGTCGCGCACCGCGGGGTGTTCCCACATCACGGTGTTCATCGCGGGCGCCAGCACCAGCGGCGCGCGCGTGGCCAGATACAGCGCGCTCAGAAAGTCGTCGGCCAGGCCATGGGCGAACCTGGCGATCACATTCGCCGTGGCGGGCGCCACAACCAGCGCGCGCATGTCGGTGGCGAGCGCAATATGTTCGATGTTGGCGTTCATCCCCGGCGCAAACTGCGAGGTGATGACGGGACGTCTGGTGATGGCTTCAAACGTGAGGGGGCCGACGAAACGCCGGGCGTTCCGCGTCAGGATGGCCTGGACCTGGTAGCCGCGCGTCTGCAACAGGCGCGCGATCTCCACCGCCTTGTAGGCGCCGATGCCCCCGGACACGCCCAGGCCGATCAGGGGGGCGTGGCCTTCCCCGCCTGCCATGGGGGTTACTCGCTGGGCTCGGGATCGACCCGGGCGATCATGCCCGCGGTCACTTCCTGCTGCGCGCGCCGCGCGGGCTGCGCCGAGCCCTCGACCTTCGGCAGACAGCCGCGCAGCAACTGATGCGCGCGCGCTGACGCGACGACCACAAATTCAAATCGACTTTCGGGACGGGCAATCTTCAATTGTTTTGTCATGAAACCTCTCATAAAAAGTGCGGCGTGCTCAGTGCGGTGTGATGAACGACTGGATGATCGGCTCGATCGCCTTGCGGCGGCGCGGCAGCCGTGCCCGCTCTGCCATGACGATCCCCGCCAGTTCTCCCACACACCGTTCCAGCACATCGTTCACCACGACGTAGTCGTACGCCGACACGGCCGTGACTTCGTTCCTCGCGGTGGCCAGACGCCGCGCCATGGCCGGCTCGGGGTCCGAGCTGCGACGCCGCAGCCGTTCTTCGAGCACCGCAAATGACGGCGGCACCATGAACACCGCGATTGTGTCAGGCCGGCGTTCGCGCACCTGCCGCGCCCCCTGCACATCGATCACGAGCACCAAATCCTCGCCCGACGCCAGCCGGGTCTCGGTTTCCGTCCGTCCGGTGCCGTAGTAGTGGCCGAACACATCGGCCCACTCCAGCAACTCATCCCTGGCGACGAGCGACTCGAACGTTTCCCGGCTGACAAAATTATAGTCGACTCCGTCGGTTTCCCTCTCACGCCGGGGCCGGGACGTAAACGACCGGGACTTGCGCAGGCCTGGCACCAGTTGCACGAGCTGCTCCACCACGGTGGTCTTGCCGGTCGCGCTGGGCGCCGACACCACAAACAGCAGGCCGCGGGCGGGATCATTCGGCATTCTGCACCTGCTCGCGCACCCGTTCGAGTTCCGCCTTCGCGGCGACGACCAGCCCGGTCACCGTCAGACCTTCGGCCTTTGACCCGATCGTGTTGATCTCGCGGTTCATCTCCTGCACCAGGAAATCCAGCTTCCGGCCGCAGGGTTCGGGCCCCTCGACCAGTGTCTGCCAGTGTCCCACGTGCCCGCGCATCCGCGACACCTCTTCGTGGATGTCAGACCGGGCGACAAACCGCACCACCTCCTGGGTGACCGACGCGGCGTCGCCCTGGAGGTCGGACGGCAGCGCGGCCAGCCGCTCGCGGAGCCGGGCCTCGAGCGCGGCCTGTCCGGTCGCCGCCTCCCGCTCCACTGTATCCACAAACGCCAGGAGCGTCAGCAGCCGGCGGTCCAGATCGGCCGCGAGGAAACGTCCTTCGGTCTCGCGCATCACGACCAACGCGTCGAGCGCATCCGCCACCACCCGCTCCACGATCCCCGTCGCGGTCTCGCTCACGCCTGCCGGGGTCGCGGCATGTCGAATCTCAAGCACGTGCGGAATCCGCACCAGGTCCGACGCCGACAACGTCCCGGCGACCAGTCCCTGGTCGCGCGCCGCCTCGATCACCGCGCTCACCTGCGCCAGCAGTCGTTCGTTGAGCACGACCTCGCGCGGCGTTTCGCCCAGGTCGTCGCAAGTCAACTGCACCTCGATGCGCCCGCGGGTGAGCCGCTGCTGGATCAGGGTCCTGAGCCGCGACTCCAGCGCCGCCAGTGACGCCGGGCCCTTGATCTGAACGTCGAGAAACCGATGGTTCACCGCCTTGATCGTCACGCCGACCGTCAGCCCTTCCTCGTCGCGGCTGACGGCCGCAAACCCGGTCATGGATCGAATCACGCGTCTCCCTCACGATCCCGGTCATCGAGCACCTGCAGCGCGTGCAGTCGCGCGTAGACGCCGCCCGGACGGTGCACCAACGCCTCGTGGCTGCCGACTTCGGCCACCACTCCATGCTCCAGCACCACAATCAGGCCGGCATTCCGCACCGTGGACAACCGATGCGCGATTACAAACGTCGTCCGATTACGCATCAGGTTCACCAACGCCGCCTGCACCAACTGCTCCGATTCGGAGTCGAGCGCCGAGGTCGCTTCGTCGAGCACCAGCAGCGGCGAGTTCGTCAGAATCGCGCGCGCAATCGCCAGCCGCTGGCGCTGGCCGCCTGACAGACGCTGACCCCGTTCGCCGATCCGGGCCTCGTAGGCGCCCTGCAGGTGCACGATGAACTCATGCGCGTGCGCCGCGCGGGCGGCCGCTTCGATGTCGGCGCGTGACGCGCCAGGCACGCCAAACGCGATGTTGGCGGCGATGGTCTCGTCGAACAACACGGTCTCCTGTGTCACCAACGCAATCTGATCGCGCAGCGACGCCAGCGTCACGTCGCGCACATCGACCCCGTCGATCAGGAGGGCGCCCTCGGTCACGTCGTAAAAGCGCGGAATCAGATTCACCAGGGTCGTCTTGCCCGCGCCGCTGAGGCCGACGATGGCCGCGACCTGCCCCGCGCGCACGGAGAACGACACGTGCCGCAGGATGTATTTGCCGGGGCTGTCGTCGTACGCAAATCCGACGTCCCGGAACTCGACGCCCTCACGCAGGCGCGGCAACGCCTTCGCGCCTGGGCGCTCTTTCACCTCGGTGTGTGTGTCGAGCATCTCGAAGATGCGCTGCGCCGCGGCGATCGCCTGCTGCAAGCCGGCGTTGACACGGCTGAGTTTCTTGATGGGTGCGTACATCATGAACGCGGCCGTCAGAAACGACGCGAATTCACCGGGGGTCAGGACGCCCGCCGCGATCTTCTGCGACGCGTACCACAGCGCGCCGGCGGCGGCGACTCCGCCGATGAACTCCATCAGCGGCGGCAGGGCGGCCATCGCGCTGGTGATGCGCATGTTGGTGCGATAGAGCGACGCGCCGGCGGCGGCAAACCGAGTGGCCTCGCGGGCCTCCGCCCGGAACGCCTTCACGATGCGGTGCCCCGTCAGGCCTTCGTTCGCCAGATGGGTCAGGTGCTCCAGGTGCTCCTGCCCGCGACGGGTCGTGCTGCGCACCCGTTGGCCCAGTCGCACGAGCGGGTACACCACAAGCGGCACAACCGCCACGCAGATGACCGCGAGATTCGCGTCGAGGTAGAACAGCCACGCGGCCAGGCCCACCACGGTCAGCGATTCGCGCGTGAGGTCGGCGACGGTCTCGGAGGCCGCGGTCTGAATCTGGGCCACGTCGTTCGTGATCCGGGAAATCAGTTGCCCCGACGTGCGGCGCGAGAAAAACGCCGCCGACTGGTCCAGGATGTGCCGGAACAACTCGTTGCGCAGGTCCATCACCACGCGCTGTCCGATGTCCGTCATCAGATAACTCGAGGCGTACGCGCCGATCCCCTTGATGAAGTACGCCCCGAGCAGCGCCGTCACAATGAGGCCGACGTTGCCAGGGCTCGGCACCAGCACCTCGCCGAAGATGAATTTGACGAGGCTGGCCAGGGCGAGCGACCCCGCCGCATACACCAGCATCGCCAGCACCGCCAGCCCCACGCGGCTGCGAAACGGCGCCGCGTACCGCAGCAGTCGTCGGAACTCGTTCACGCGCGGGTCCTGTAGCCGTGGGGATGGCGGGTGTGCCAGTCCCAGGCCGTCCGGACCATGGTGTCCAGCGCGCCATGCGCCGGCGCCCACCCCAACTCGCGGCGCGCCTTGTCACTCGTGGCGACCAGGCGCGACGGATCGCCCGGCCGGCGGGGCCCCATCACGTGCGGCACGTCCCGCCCGGTCACGCGGGCCACACTCGCCACCACCTCCCGCACCGAGACGCCGTCGCCCATGCCGAGATTGTAGGCGGTCGAGGCGCCGCCCACCTCGAGTCGTTGGAGGCCGGCCACATGGGCGGCCGCCAGATCCGTGACGTGGACAAAGTCGCGCACACAGGTCCCATCCGGCGTGGGATAGTCGTCGCCGAATATCTGGAACGGCTCACCCGTGCGCACGGCGCCGATCGCCCGCGGAATCAGGTGTTCCTCGGGCGTGTGATCCTCGCCGAGCCAGCCGTCGGGATCAGCGCCGGCGGCGTTGAAATAGCGAAAAATGACATGGCGCAGGCCCGGCGCACGATCCAGGTGCGCCAGCGCCCGCTCCACCACCAGCTTGGTTTCGCCATAGGGATTGATGGGCTGCTGCGGATGCGTCTCGTCGATCGGAATGACCTGCGGTTCCCCGAACGTGGCCGCGGTCGACGAAAAAATGAATCGCCCAACGCCGCACTCGGCCATCGCCTCGAGCACCGACAGCGCTCCGACGACGTTGGTGCGGTAATAGAGGGCGGGCTCCCGGACCGACTCCCCCACGAGAAGGCGCGCCGCAAAGTGCAACACCCCGCGCGCACCCGAGTCCCTCAGGGCCCGCGCGACCGACGCGCGGTCGGTGACGTCGCCGTCGACCAGCCGAATCGTCCGAGCCGGAAACGCCTTCGCGAGACGCGTGACCGCCTCGGCGTGACCGGCCGACAGATCGTCGAACACGCAGACGTCGTACCCGGCGGCGGCCAGCGCCTTCACGGCGTGGCTGCCGATGTACCCGGCGCCGCCGGTCACGAGCACGCTGGCCATCGTGTCGCGGACTCCCATCGGGGCTAGGGGCGGCCGATCGACTGGTAGGTGAAGCCGTGGCCGCGCACCTGCGCGGGCGCATAGAGATTCCGGCCGTCGAAAATCAGCGGCTGTTTCATCGCCCTCTTCATCCGCGCGAAGTCGGGCTCACGGAACTCGTTCCACTCGGTCACGATCAGCAACGCGTCGGCCCCCACCAGCGCCCTGTAGGCGTTTGTCGCATAGGCGATCGACGGACCGAAGATCCGCCGCGCCACGTCCATGGCCTCGGGATCGTAGGCCTGTACCGTCGCGCCACGCGCGAGCAACCCTTCGATGATCGGAATCGCCGGCGCCTCGCGCATGTCGTCGGTCCGCGGCTTGAACGCCAGCCCCCACACCGCGATCGTCCTGCCCGCAAGCGACTTCGGCCCTTTGCCGAACGTCGCATCCACCTTCAGCAAGAGGCGCTGCTTCTGGGTCGTGTTGACGTGCTCGACGGCTTCAAGAATGCGGAACTTGTACTTCTTGTCGGCCGAGAACTTGACGATCGCCTGCACATCCTTCGGGAAACAACTGCCGCCGTACCCCACGCCGGGAAACAAGAATGCCGGCCCGATGCGCCTGTCGGTGGCCACCGCCTGCCGCACCATGTCCACGTCGGCGCCAAACAGCTCGCAGACGTTCGCGATTTCGTTCATGAACGAAATGCGGGTGGCCAGCATGGCGTTCGCCGCATACTTGCACAGCTCCGCGCTCGGGCAATCCATCACCATGATGGGCGCGCCCGTCCGCGTAAACGGCCGGTACAACTCGACCATGATGCCCGCCGCGCGCGGATCGGTGGCGCCGATCACCACGCGATCGGGCTTGAGGAAGTCGTCCACCGCCGCGCCCTGTTTCAGGAACTCCGGGTTGCTGACTACCGAGAACGGATGCGTGGTTTCTCTCCGAATCGCCTCGCGCACCAGCTCCGACGTGCCCACCGGCACGGTGCTCTTGTCGACGATGACCTTGTAGCCGTTCATCGCGCGCGCAATCTCCCGCGCCGCGCCGATCACGTGCTGCAGGTCGGCCGACCCGTCTTCGCCCATCGGCGTGCCGACCGCAATGAACACAACATCGGCCTTGCGCACCGCGTCGGCCAGGTCCAGCGTAAAGCTCAGACGTTTCTCCGCGTAGTTGTGCCGCACCAACTCTTCGAGCCCGGGCTCGAAAATCGGAATCCTGCCGCGTCGCAGCCCCCGCACCTTGGCGCTGTCCTTGTCGACGCACACGACCTGATTGCCGGTCTCCGCGAAACACGCCCCCACCACCAACCCGACGTACCCTGTGCCCACGACCGCTATGCGCATGATGACTCCACTGCCCCACCGCGAAACTCCACAAGCTACCATGCACCCAGAAAAGCTGTCAATCAATTGACAGATAAGGAGTTATGGGCGCAGGCCCTGACGGCCACGCGCCTGGGGACGTGATAGCATCCGCTGACTCGTCCCGTGCGGATTCTGCTCGATTACCGACCGGCGCTGCGCCAGCGGACCGGCGTCGGCGAATACGTACACGAACTGGCCCGTGCGCTCGTGACCACGCGCCCGCCTCCCCGCGACGCCGCGCCTGAATCGCTCACCCTCTTCTCGTCGTCCTGGCGCGATCGCCTCGATCCCGGCGTGGTCGCAGGCGCCGATGTCATCGACCTGCGGGTACCTGTGCGCGTCTTGAATTACGCGTGGCATCGATGGGCGTGGCCGGCCGTGGAAACGCTGACGCGACGATCGTTTGATGTCGTGCACGCCGCGCACCCGATTCGCATTCCCGCGCGCCGAGGAGCCCAGGTGGTCACGGTGCACGACCTGGACTTCCTGCACCATCCAGAGCGCTCGCGCGCGGAGATCCGCCGCGACTACCCCCGGCTGGCGCCCGCGCACATCCGCGCCGCCGACGCGGTGCTCGTCGTCTCCGCCCACACGGCCGGAGAGGTCGAACGACTCACCGGGGTCGCGCGGTCCCGGATTGTTGTGGCCCCACTTGGACGGCCCGACTGGCCGCGTCGCCTCGACGAACCCGCCGACGGCACGATCCTGTTTCTCGGCACGTTGGAACCACGCAAGAACCTCAGTGCTCTGCTCGACGCGTACGGCCATCTGCTCGCGCGCCGGCAGGCCCGGGGCGCGTCCACCCCACGGCTCACGCTCGCCGGTGGACCGGGACTCGGCGCCGAGGCGCTTATCACGCGCACCCGCGACGGAGTACTCGCAGGCCGTGTGGACGTGCTCGGCTACATCGCACCCGACGAGCGCCAGCAGGTGTACGCGCAGGCGTGGGTGCTCGTGATGCCGTCACACACCGAAGGCTTCGGCCTGCCGGCGTTGGAGGCCATGACCATGGGCGTGCCGGTCGTGGCCTCGACCCGGGGCGCGTTACCCGAAGTGGTGGGTGAGGCGGGCCTGCTGTGCGAAAGCCGCGATCCCGAGGCACTGGCCGCTGCACTGGAGTCGCTCATTGACGATCGGGCGCGACGCGATCGGATGCGCGAAGCCGGATGGCGGCAGGCCGATCGTTTCTCGTGGACCCACACCGCGACACGCACCCGCGAGGCCTGGGCCTCCGCCCTGGAGCAGGAGGCCCGGCGTCGTGGCTGACCGTCTGCGCATCCTGCACATCGGGATCGACGCGCGTGAACTGGCGGGCCAGCCGACCGGCGTCGGACGCTATCTCGCCGGCGTGCTCAAAACCTGGGCGCGCGAGGGACTGCCGCATCGCGTCACGCTTTTCCTTCACGCGCCTGCACCGTCGTGGGTCACCGAACTGCCGCTCGCCCTCACGCTCGACGTGCACCCGACTGATACGGCCGGCACGTGGTGGGAACAGACGACGCTGCCGGCGGCGGTCAGACGCGCGAACGTGGACGTGCTGTTGTGTCCGGCGTACACCGCGCCCCTGTGGTCCCCTGCACCGACCGTGCTCATCGTGCACGACGTGTCGTTCTTCGCGCAGCCGGGCGGATTTCGCTGGCGGGAAGGCCTGCGGCGCCGGCTGGTCACCCGCGCGAGCGTCCGCCGGGCCGCGGCGGTCGTCACCGTCTCTGACTTCTCGGCCCGCGAGATCGCGCGCGTCCTCGGGCTGCCGCGGGACACGATCGTGCTGGCCCCGCAGGGCGCGCCCGAGTGGCGCGGCGGCCCTCCGTTGTCCGCCCGGGCGCCGCTCGTCCTGTCGGTCGGCACCTTGTTCACCCGGCGTCACATTCCGGAACTTCTGCAGGCGTTCGCGGCGGCGGCACGCGAGGTCCCGGCGGCGCGACTCGCGCTGGTCGGCGGCAACCAGACCCACCCCCGTATCGATCCGGTCGCGATCGCGCGCACCCTCGGCATCGACGACCGGCTGGCCTGGCGGGCCTGGGTGCCGGACGCGGAATTGACGGCCCTGTACGAATCGGCGCGGGCGTTTGCGTTCCTCTCTGACTACGAAGGGTTCGCCATGACGCCGATGGAGGCGGCCGCGCACGGCGTGCCGGCGGTGCTCCTCGATACGCCAGTCGCCCGCGACGTCTACGGCGCTGGCGCCACGTATGTGCCCCTTGATGTGCCGGCGATCACCCGCGCGCTGGTGACGTTGCTCTCTGACGACGCCGCCCATGGTCGCGCGGTGGAGGCCGCGCGCGGACGCCTGGCCCGCTTCACGTGGACACAGACGGCACGGGTCCTGCGCGACACCCTCGAACGCGCCGCGGCGGCCACACGATGACGGGCGCGCTGGACATCATCATCGTCAACTACAACACCGCGGCGGACCTGCGGGCGTGCCTGGCGTCGCTGCACGCGGCCCCGCCCGCCTGTCCGCACCACATCAGCGTGGTCGACAACGCGTCTACTGACGCCAGTGTGGCGGGGGTGCGCGCGGCGTGGCCGGCCGTGGACGTGGTCGCGCTCGACCGCACTGTGGGGTTTGCCGCCGCCAACAACCTCGCGATCCGCCGCACGCAGGCCCCGCTGGTGTTGTTGCTGAACAGCGATACCGTGGTGCCTGCCGGTGCCGTGGATCGCCTGATTGCCCGGCTGCACGCCACCGGCGCGACCGCCGCGGGACCGCGGCTGATTGACGCCGCGGGCCGCCCCGAGATTTCCTACGGACCGATGTTGTCGCCCTGGGCCGAGGCCCGGCAGGCGCTGCGCGTGCGGCTGGCGGCCTCCAACGCCGCCTGGGCCCGGCGCCTGGTGCGACGCTGGGTGTCGCAGGATCGTGAAGTCGACTGGGTCAGCGGCGCGTGCCTGCTCGTGCGACGCGCGGCCGCCGAGGCCGCCGGCCTGCTCGACGAACGGTTTTTCCTGTACGAGGAGGACGTGGACTTTTGCGCCGCGCTGCGCGCCCGTGGTGGCTGGGTGTTGTTCACCCCCGACGCCGAGGTGGTGCACCACCGCGGCCGATCCGTGGCGAGAGCTGGCTCGACGGCGTCACCCCTCTACGACCGCAGTCATCTGGCGTTCTACGACAAACACGCGCCGCAGTGGACCCCCTGGCTTCGCGCGTGGCTGTCGGTGCGCGGACGCGCCATTCGATAGAATTCACCTGTGCCTGCTGCCCGCATCGCGATCGACGCCCGCAAACTCCACGACTACGGCATTGGCACCTACGTCCGCAACCTCGTCCGCGAGTTCGCGCGCCAGGACTCGGGCGACACGTACGTGCTGATCTGCCACCCGGCAGACGTCGAGTTTGTGCGTAGTCTGGGGCCGCGGTTCGAGGCCTGGCCCGACACGTCCGCGAATTACTCGGTCCGCGAGCAGTTTTCGGTGCCGCTGGACCTGCACCGCGCCCGGGTGCAGTTGCTGCACGCGCCGCACTACGTCGTGTCGCCGCTCATCGGCTGCCCGGCGGTCGTGACGATTCACGACTGCATCCACCTGCGATTCCCGCAATACCTGCCGAGCCGCGCGGCGCATTGGTACGCGCGCACGTTCATGGCGCTCGGCGCCCGGCGGGCCCGGCGCGTCATCACGGTGTCGCAGGCGTCCAAGGACGACATCCAGCACTACCTGCACACCGCCGCGGCGAAGATTGACGTCATCCACAACGGCATCGACGAGCGGTTCCTGACGCCGCCCGACAAGGCCGATGTGGCCCGCGTGCGTGAGCGCTTCCAGCTCAACGCGCCCTTTCTCCTCTACACGGGCAACATCAAACCGCACAAGAATGTCGAGCGGCTGATCGAGGCCTTCGCGCTGTTCCGTCGCGACGGCCCCCAGGACGTCAAACTGCTCATCATCGGCGACGAACTGTCGAAGTATCCGGGCCTGCGCCGGCTGGTGCACCGGCACCACCTGCACGCGCACGTCCGATTCTTCGGCTTCGTGCCCGATGCCACACTCGCGGCCCTCTACCGGCTGGCCTCGGTGTTTGTCTTCCCGTCACTCTTCGAAGGCTTCGGGTTTCCGCCACTCGAGGCGATGGCCAGCGGCACGCCCGTCATCACCTCCAACGTCTCGTCGCTGCCGGAAGTGGTCGGCGACGCGGCCGTGCTGATCGACCCGTTCGACCCGGCGGCGATCGCGACGGCGATGACGCGTGTGCTGGGCGATGACCGCCTCCGCCAGGATCTCATCGCGCGCGGGCACGAGCGGGTGCGCGCCTTTTCATGGGCGCGGGCCGCCACACAAACCCGCGCGGTGTACCACACGGTGCTCGGTGGCTGACCCGCTCGCGGGCCGCCGGGTCGTGCTGGTGCACGACTGGCTCACCGGCATGCGAGGCGGGGAGAAGGTCCTCGAATCGTTGTGCCGCCTGTTCCCGTCCGCCGATCTCCTGACGCTCGTGCATACGCGGGGCTCGGTTTCGTCCCTGATCGAG
>JBCKZS010000024.1:0-38690 GCA_038918905.1 Vicinamibacterales bacterium | reverse complement strand
GCTGCGCGCGATCGCGGCGTGTCGGACGGCCGCGCTGGGCGGGCACACGCAGACGTGTGACCGGTGTGGCGCCACGCGGCACGCGTACCACTCCTGTCGGAATCGCCACTGTCCGAAGTGTCAGGGGGCCGCCCAAGCCACGTGGCTGGCCGCGCGCCAGGCGGAGTTGCTGCCGATCCCGTATTTCCATGTGGTCTTCACGCTGCCGCACGCGCTCAATGCGCTGGCGCAGGGCAACCCGCGGGTCCTCTACGCCGCGCTCTTCCGCGCCGCCGCCGACACCCTGCTGACCTTCGGGCGGGATCCGCGCCATCTGGGGGGCACGATCGGCGTGACAGCGATCCTGCACACGTGGGGCCAGAATCTGTCCCAGCATCTCCACCTGCACTGCATCGTCACCGGGGGAGCCTTGGCCGCCAATGGCTCGCAGTGGATCGCCGCCAAGCCCGGCTTCCTCTTTCCAGTCCGAGCCCTGTCTCAGGTCTTTCGCGCGAAGTACCTGGACGCGCTTCGGCGCGCGTTCGAGACACGGGCGTTGACGTTTGCGGCGGGCACGGCCGACCTCGCGGCCCCGGCGGCGTTCGCGCGTTTCGTCGCCGCCCTTCGTGCCGAGCCGTGGGTCGTCTATGCGAAGCCGCCGTTTGGCGGCCCCGCGCAGGTGCTGGCGTATCTCGGCCGCTACACGCACCGCGTCGCGCTGTCGAACGCACGGCTCGTCGATCTGCGCGACGGCGTGGTGCGCTTCCGGTGGAACGACTACGCGGACGGCGACTGCGTGAAGGTGATGGCGCTCACCGCGGACGAATTTCTGCGGCGGTTCCTCCTCCATATCGTGCCGCGCGGCTTCATGCGCATCCGCCACTTCGGCCTGCTCGCCAACCGGCAGCGGCGGGCGTTACTGGATCGGTGTCGTACGGTGCTCGCCGCCCCGGTCCCCGACGCGCCGGTGGCGACCGCGCGCGAGTCGGGCGTCCCCTGCCCGGTCTGCGGCCGCGGCGTGATGCACCGGACCGCGCTGGTCGCGCCCGTCCCGCGGGGATCGCTCACAAGTCCCGACACCTCATGACGGTCGTCATCACGCCGTGCCCGTGGATCGCCCTCGCGGTGTCTGGCGCCGCGGTCGGCGTGGTGTGCCTGTGCACGCCCGACGCGGCCGATCGGCGCGTGACGGCGTCTCGCCACACCTGCGGAACTCGGCGGCTCGTGCCGCCAGGCCCCTCCGCAGACCGCGTCCGCGCGACCAAGCGCCCCAGAAATCGCTTGCTTCTCCCGACCGACCGCTTACAATCCCCATAACCGCCGCAGGGCAGCCACGCGGTTCAGTCCAACCGGGTTTATCCGCACGGGCGCGCCGCCGGCTGCTGAGTCGGTGTGGTCAGCCGTGCGGATCAAACCCTGTTTGTTAGACGGACGACGCCGACCCGAACGCCGAGGATCTTGAGATGCCCACAGGGCCATACATCTACGAGCGCCAGGTCGAATATTGGACCAGCCGCGAGATTGAGGGGTTCTTCCTCGACAGCGGCTTCGAGGTATTGGTTCTACCTATCACTCAGCTGACCGAGCGCGGCGTACCGTCAGACTTCCTGTTCCTCGATGGGCGGACCAACAAGCTGTTCGGTCTGCAGTACAAGGCCCTGTACCACAACAGCGACGACTTCTGGAATGTCGATCAGCGGCAACACTCGACGCTGAGTGCGTTCGACTGGATCTATTACGGCCTGTCCGATCTGACTTCTGCGAGACAACATCGCAACGCGCTGCACTATCTTCGCATCGTCCCAACGGGCTTTCCCTTCGACCCACATCTCTCCCGCCGTCATTTTCAGCAGCCGGGCTTCTCGCGGTACTTTCGCTGGGCTGCGTTTTTTGAAGGGGTTCGCGATTGCCGGTTTGGGCGACGAGTCATGACCAGTGGGGATCTCCAACAGGCACTGTGGCCTCATGCCGATACCGCTCCGCGCGAGATCACGGAGATCACGAATGAGATATTCTTGACAGACTTCGAGAACCGACGGGCCGTGAGATTCTCCTCGATGCTTCGTGACCAGGGAATGCAATAGTCCGTCTAACACGGCATGCAGCCGACGGCGCGATTGCGATCTGCGCGCCGCGGCTGATGCCTGACGTCTAGGCCGATAGGGACACAGTTGAACACGTTCTGGGAAAGCGTGAGCGCAGGCGTGATCGCCAACCTCGCTACTCTTGTGCTCACAGTCGGAGCCGGAGCCCTATTCCTTGTTGCTCGTTGGCGGTCGCTGCTGCGTTTTTGGGGTATTCAAGACACTAGAAAAATTCGAATCTACCTCTCTCACCTTCGGATCGCACATGGCGGGGCGCTCGATGCGCAGGGAAATGCACGCTCGTATCAGGGCAGTGTCGTAACGCAGCTTGAGTCGGAAATGGGGGCCCTGCTCAAGAGTTTGTTTTTTGCGACTGTCCCGGGTGGCGCCGTCCAACCGAACTGGGTCAAGGCATTGCTTCTTGTGAACGCCGACGTCCAAGTGCATCCTTCGCCAGACTCAGCCGAACAGATCGATCCGGATGGTGCGGTGGTGTCCCTGGGTTCGCCCGGCTACAATTCCGTCTCGGCCGCGATCGAGGCCAATTGCAAGAGTCCCGTAAGGTTCGGTCCGAACAACTCCACGATCCAATTGCCGGGCAATCTGGCGGTAACGAACCCGCGCCAGTGTGTTGTAGTCCGCTTGCACTCTGGTGGAAGGTTCTGGTTCTATGCTGCGGGCTTGGGTGAGGGCGGCACCGCGGCGGCCGCTTACTACTTGGCGAAGTCGTGGAAGCGCCTCGACCGGGTCCATCGTGCGTCGCCTTCGTTCTTCATAGTCCTGGAAATCTCTGGGAATGACTATCGGAACACCCGGATCATCAGCGAAGGGGCCCTTGACATGTTCACGACGGCCTAACATCGGCTTGGAGCCGTCGCGCCCACCGTCCTGTGCCATCATGTCGCTGTGGCGCGCGGCTCAAGCCGCACGTTGGGCTGACGACGGGAAAGACACTCAAATTCTGACGATGGTAGGATCATGACAATGGAAACGACAGAAAAGCAGCGAGCCCTCGAGGCCCTTCGCGCGTTGCCTGAACACGCGACGATTGAAGACGCGATCGACGATAAGCCGTATGAGGGGCCTCCCGAGTCGACATAACCTCGCTTCTCAGACGCAGGCGCTGGGCGTGAAGGCGTTGGAAACCCGGTTGCGCCAAGCCCAGACCGAGAAGCTCACGCCGATCGATCTCGTGTCGAGGTTCGCCTCCGACGAGCTCCCGCGTCGACAGGACCGACTGCTCGAGCGTCGGCACAAAGAGGCGTGCTTCCGCGATCCCGATCGCTCGCTCGATACCTTCGACTTTGATTTCAATAAAATTCAGGATACTCGGGCGCTACGCGCTCATGACAACCGCTTCAATCGGCCATGAGCCGGTCGAACCGCTGCAACACCTCTACCCGATGGCTGTGGCTGTGCAGCTTGAGGCAGTCGGCTTCGAGACGCACTTGTTCAGGTGACGGGCACGCCGCGAGGCGGCGCCGCAGGTGCCAGCCGTAGGCCCACCGGCACACGTATTCGATCACCGCCGACGGCCACCAGCACACCCACTCGAGACCGCGCTTGATCCCCTGCGCCAGGGAGGCGACACGGACCGGCGCGGCCGATGCCGGCGCCAGGAGGGTGGCGTTCGGAAACCAGCGCCGGACAAACGGGTTCGCGTCAACGAAGTCACGATACACGTCGTGGCCGATGATCGGACGCAGGTGGATGACCTGATTGGCGGAAAACAGATCCTGCTCGTCCAGCGCCAGCCGTGAATCCGCGATCACGTAGTTCACACAGACGACGCGCCGGCGGCCGAGCAGCTTGGCCAGCACGACCATCGCCACGGCCACGGTCCAGACGCGCCCGCCGCGCGTGACGACAAAGAGATCAAGATCGCCGTCAGCCTCGGCGTTCAGGTGCGCCAGGCTCCCCGAGAGCGCGACCAGACGCGTGAACGGCACGGCGCACAACATCCTGAGCGTCCCCGCATGCGACTGCAGCAGGGCCCGGCTGCACGCTTCGCGCCGGTGCCGTTGCGCCACGAGTCCAGGCCGATCCACGGGACGATACAAGCCATCCTCGTGCGTGATGCGGGCCTGAAGAAACCGGCTGCGTCGATAGACCTCGCGCACGCGCGCCACGGTCAGCCGCGCGCCGATCAGCGTGTGGCCCAGCTCGTCGCCGGTGAGCGGATAATCAAACAACGACGCGTACCGCACCGCCTTGAGGATCGCCAGTTCCTCCAGCGTCGGCGCGACCGTGTGAACCGCGCGGCTGATTACGAGCCGCGAAACCCGTTTTCCGGCGTCGTAAGCCGCCGCGTCGGATATCGGCGGCAGTTGCGAGAAGTTCGGCACGCACCACCGACATCATGCAGGTCGCGTGCCGCCTCGGCCGTGGCACGGTTCTTGAGATCACGTTGTCGCCAATGGCCGCGGTCGTTGCATCTCCCCACGGATTCGCTGCGCGGGTGGCCTACCTCGCGTTGTGCGGACTCGTGTTCGCCATTCCCTTCGAAGGCCAGACGCCCCTGCTGTCGCTGCCCATCCAGCGCATCACCACCGTGGAAGCCGTGTGGCTCGTCGTCATGGCCGTGTGGATTGGCGCGCTGGTGCGGGCGCGGACGTTTCCGCGCTGGCGATCGCCGGTCGCCGGGCCAGCGGCGGCGCTGCTGGCGGTGTTGGTCGTCGCGGCCCTTGCGGCGCCGGGGGGGCCCGACGCGCGCGCGAATGCGCTGAAGGCGGTGCTGCGCCTGATGGCGGCCGGGGCGACCGCGTGGATGACGGCGACCGTCGTGACCGGTCACCGGCGCATGGCCGGCGTGCTGGCGGTGGCCACAGTCGCAGGCGCGGGTGTGGCGACGTTGGCGATCCTCGAGTACCTCCAATGGCCCGCAGTGCTTGACTGGCTCGAACACTTCCGCGAGGGTGTCCGCGTCGTCGGCGGCGAGGTGCGCGCGTCATCCACGCTGGCGTACCCCACGATTGCCGCGATGTACTTCGAGCTGGTCTTTGCGGGCGCGCTGGGATTGCTGCTCGCGGCTGTTGACCGGCGGGACACGCGCCACCTGGCGCTCGTGGTCTTCGCGCTGGCCCTGCTGGCCGGGGGGCTGGCGCTCACGTTCACACGCGCGGGATTCCTCACGGTGGCCGCGAGCCTGTTGGTGGCGGCCTGGTTCCGCGTGTCGAGGTACGGCGTGGAACGGGGCCTGGCCTGGTTGGCGGTGGCTGGCGCCCTGGTGGTCGTCGCGCCGCTGGTCTCGTGGCCGGCTGAGACCGCGAGCCTGCGGCTCACGAGTGAAGGCCGCCAGGGCTGGTATCGCGCGACCTTCGACGCGCCCGCCACGATCGAGGCCGCGCCAGGCGCGTTGCTCGTTGTGCCCATCACGGTCACCAACGCGGGCCGGCTGACCTGGCGCCCGGACGCCGACCCGCCCTTCCGCGTGTCGTACCACTGGGTGGACGCCGAGACCACCCGCATCGTGCAGTTTGACGGCGCGCGCACGCCGCTGCCCGGCGCGATCGCGCCCGGCACGTCGCGCCGGATCGACGCGCGGGTGCGGATGCCCCGCGCGGCCGGTCAGTACCGGATCGCGTGGGACATCGTGCAGGAACATCGTCTGTGGTTCAGCGGCGAACCTGGCGCGACGATGACGTTCACGGCGGCGTCGGTGACGGGCCCGCTCGCGGCAAACGCGGTCCCTGAGCCGCCGCCCTCACGGCGATCGCCGGCCACCCTCCCGGAAGCGGTGGACGTCACGGGCCGGCGCTCGCTCTGGCGGGCCGCCGTGGCGATGATCGCGGACCATCCGTGGCTCGGCGTGGGTCCGGACAACTTCCGGTGGCGGTACGGCGCGTATCTCGGGTTGTCCAGACCTGACACGCGGGTGCACAGCAACAACCAGTACCTGGAGATCCTCGCCGGTGGCGGCCTCGCGGCGGGGCTGTGTGCCCTCTGGCTGCTCTGGCGCGCGGGCCGGCTGACCCACGCGATTCGACGGGCCGCGAATCGCCAGACGCTGGCGCTCTACACGGGCGCTGCGGCCGCGGGCGCCGGCTGGCTCGTCCACGGCCTCGTGGATTCGTTCCTGACGTTCACGCCGACGTACCTGGCCGGCGCCGTCGTCTTCGGCCTGATCGTGGCGCCCGCGTGGTGGCCCCAGACAAGCCCGACAAAGCAGAGTGCCTGACATGCGCATCGCCTTTGACGGCACCACGCTTCAGCCGCGGCGCACGGGCGTCGGGTACTACACCGAACATCTGCTGCAACACCTGGCGCTTCAGGTCGCACCCGGCGAACTGGTCGTCGTTTCGAATCGGCCGCCGGACACCGCCCAGGCGCTGCCCGAATCTGTCGAGGTGGCCGTGGCGGGCTCGTCGCTCGTGCGTCTGCTCTGGATGCAGACGATGGCCCCTTGCCTGCTGCGGTCGGTGGGCGCCGATGTGGCGCACTTCACCAACGGCATGATCCCGCTGGCGACGCGGGTCCCGACGGTCGTCACCATTCACGACGTGAGTCTCACCCTCTACCCGGAGTGTCACCCCAGGCGCCGGCTGCTGCTGAACCGGCCGCTCGTGCGGCTCGCCGCGCAGCGGGCCGGCGCGATCATCACCGTGTCGCACAGCGCCAGGCGCGACATCGTGCGTGTGCACAACGTGGATCCGTCGCGCGTGCACGTGGTGCACGAGGCGGCGGCCCCGATCTTCCGGCCGGTGACCGACGCCGCGACGCTCGACGCCGTGCGGCGCCGGCACCGTCTGCCCGATCGATTCGTGTTGTCGGTGGGGGCGCTTGAGCCGCGCAAGAACCTCCCGCGCCTGCTCGAAGCGTTTGCCCGCCGCAAACGCGCGGGGGACTTGCCGCAGTCGCTGGTCTGCGTCGGGCCGTACGGATGGCTGTCGCGGGATCTGGACGCCCGCATCACTGCGCTCGGTCTTGACGATTACGTGCGCTTCACCGGGTACGTCCCGTTCGAGGACCTGCCGGCCATTTACAGCCTGTGCGAGATGTTCGTGTTTCCGTCGATTTACGAGGGGTTCGGGCTGCCGGTCATGGAAGCGATGGCGTGCGGGGCCGCGGTTATCTTCGGCCGCGGCGCGGCGCTGACCGAGATCGCGGGCGACGCCTGTGTGGACGTGGACCCCCTGGATGTCGACGCCATTGGCGACGCGATGGTGGCGCTCGACCGGGACGGCGAGCGACGGCGCGCGCTGGGCGCGCGCGGGCTGGCCCGCGCGCGCGAATTCTCCTGGCACCGCGCGGCGCAGGAGACGCTCGGCGTGTATCGCACCGTGCTCGCCCGTCAGCCGGCGGTCCGCCGCCGGTCCATCGCCCCGGGCGGCCACGCTCGCCCCGTGCCGGATCATTCCGTGCTGCTCGGCCAGGCGTACTATCTGCGATTCGATCCGAAGTTGTGGGAAGCGCAGCAGCCCTACCCGCCGCTCGGCACGCTGTACGCCGCGTCGTACCTGCGCGCGCGCGGCCACCGCGTGGCGGTGTTCGACGCGATGCTCGCCACGTCCGAGTCGGAGTGGGCAGAGGCCCTCGATCGCCACCGCCCGCGTGTGGCGGTCCTCTACGAAGACAACTTCAACTACCTCACGAAGATGTGCCTGCTCCGCATGCGCGAGGCGGCGCTGACGATGATTCGTGCGGCGCGGGCGCGGGACATTCCCGTGGTGGTGGCGGGCTCGGATGCCACCGACCACCCCGCGATCTACCTCGACGCGGGCGCGTCGTGCGTCGTGCTGGGCGAAGGGGAAGTCACGCTTGGCGAGGTCGTCACCGTGCTGCAGGGGTCGCGCGAACGGCTGAAGAACGTCGCGGGTGTGTGTTTCCGCGACGCTGATGGCATCGACGTCCGCACCCGGGCGCGCGAACCGGTGCGCCAGTTGGACGACCTGCCGCGACCGGCGTGGGATCTGGTGGACGTCGAGCGGTACCGGTCGATCTGGCAGGCACGGCATGGGCTCTTCTCCATGCACCTGTCCACCACGCGCGGCTGTCCCTACCACTGCAACTGGTGCGCAAAACCCATCTACGGCCAGCGGTACGCGGCGCGATCGCCGGCCGCCGTGGCTGAGGAAATCGCGTGGCTGCGGCAGCAGTACCGGCCCGACCACCTCTGGATCACCGACGACATCTTCGGCCTGGCGCCCGGCTGGATCGAGGCGTTCGCTGACGCCCTCGCCGATCGGCGCGTCGCCATCCCGTTCAAGTGCCTCATGCGCGCCGACCAGGTCACCGGCCGGGTGGTCGCGGCGCTCGCGCGGGCGGCGTGCCGGACGGTCTGGCTCGGCGCCGAGTCAGGCTCGCAGCGCATTCTCGACGCGATGGACAAAGGCATCAAGGTGGCCCAGGTCGAGGAGGCGGCCGGCCGCCTGCGCGCGGCGGGCATCGCGGTGGGGTTCTTCCTGCAGTTCGGCTACCCCGGCGAAACGCGCGACGACATCAATCAGACGCTGGACATGGTGCGCCGCGCCCGGCCCGACGACATCGGCGTGTCGATCTCCTATCCCCTGCCCGGCACGCCGTTCCACGACCGCGTGCGCGCGCAACTCGGCCCCAGGCAGAACTGGGTCGACTCGAGCGACCTGGGCACGATGTACCGAGCGACCTACAGCACCGAGTTCTACCGCGTGTTGCACCAGGCCGTGCACGCCGAGTTTCGCGTGCGCAAGGCCACGACGCTGACCCCGGTGCTGCGCCGGCCGTGGACGCTGCGGCGGGCGCACGTCCGGCAGGCCGCGTCCATCGCGCGTCATCTGTGCGCGTTGCCGCTGCTGCGGCGCCGCCTCGACCACCTGTCGCGTCTGGACGAGGGCTGAGCCGATGTTGAACGGCCGCGACCTGACCACGCTGACGCTGGCGCACGCCGGCGCGAGGCTGAACCACACGTTCGTGCTGCCGATCGTGGTGCTGCTCGTGACCAGCCGGTGCAACAGCCGCTGTCAGTCCTGTGCCTGGTGGACCAGCGATGGTCACGACGATCTCTCCGCGGACGAGGTCGCCCGGATCGCGGGGGATCTCGCGCGCCTGGGCACCCGCCTGGTCGTGTTCAGCGGCGGCGAGCCGCTGCTGCGTCCCGATGTCTTCGTGCTGGCTGACCACTTTCGGCGTCGCGGCATCGCGTTGCACCTGTTGACGAGCGGTCTGGCGCTGAAAACGCGCGCCAGCGACGTGGCACGGCGTTTCTCTCGCGTGGTGGTGTCGCTCGACGCCGCCACGGAGGCGGACTACCGGTTCGTGCGCGGCGTGGCGGGCTTCGACGCGGTGCGCGCGGGCGTCGCGGCCCTGCGCGCGGTCGCGCCGTCGCTGCCGGTGACCGCGCGCGCCACCCTGCACCGGCACAACTTCCGCGCCCTGATCCCCATCCTCGACGCGGCACGCGACATGGGCGTCGACCAGGTGTCGTTTCTCGCCGCGGATGTGACCTCGGACGCCTTCGGCCCGCGCCACGGCCCCGACCGCGCCGCACTCCGCCTCACCGCGCCGGAGGCGCGCGAGTTCGCGCACATCGTGGAACAGTGCGTGGCCGATCGCGCCGACGCGTTTCGCTCCGGCTTTGTCGCCGAGTCGCCGGACAAACTCCGCCGGCTGCCGCAGTACTACGCGGCGCTTCTGGGTCAGGCGACGTTTCCGCCGGTGTCCTGCAACGCGCCGTCCATGTCCGCGGTGATCGAGGCCGACGGCCGCGTGCGGCCCTGCTTCTTTCATCCGCCGGTCGGCACGCTGCGCGAGACACCGCTCCAGACGCTTGTGACCCGGCACCTGCAGGAGTTCCGCGCGAGCTGGGACCCCGCGGCCAACGCCATCTGCGAACGATGCGTCTGCACGTTGAAGGTGGGCTGGAGGACGCCGCCATGGTCCTGACGCAGGCCGCGCTGGCCGAAACCCGCCAGGCCTTTGATGGCGTGGCCCTGACCTATCGCGCGGCCAACGACGCGAACCCGATTCTCTGCGCCATGCGCGCGCGCACGCTGGCGGCGGTCCGCCGCCACACGCGTCCGGGCGCGCGGCTGCTCGACCTGGGCTGCGGCCCCGGACCGGATGTGCTCACGCTCGCGCGCGAGGGGTACCACGTCACCGGGCTCGACTGGTCGCCCGCGATGGCCGGGCAGGCGCGCGCCGCCGTTGACGCGGCCGGCCTGACGGACCGCGCGGCCGTGCACGCGCTCGGCATCCACGAGCTGGACCGGCTGCCGCCGGGCCGCTTCGAGGCGGCGTACTCGAACCTCGGCGCGCTCAACTGCGTGCCAGACCTGCGCGCCGCGGCGCGCGCCATCGCGCGCCGCCTTGCGCCAGGCGGCGTGCTCGTGGCGTCAGTGATCGGCCGCGTCTGTCCGTGGGAGTGGCTGGTGCACGCCCGGCGCGCCGACTGGCCTCGCATCCGTCTCCGCTTCGCCCGCGGGTTCGTCCCCGTGCCGCTCGAAGGACACGTCGTCTGGATGCAGTACCTGACGCCGTCCGAATGTCTCGACGCCACGGGCGCCGCCGGATTTTCGCTGGTGAGTCTGCGGGCGCTCGGCGTGTGCGTGCCGCCGCCCTGCCTCGAAGGATTCTGTCGCCGCCATCCCCACGTGGTCGGACTCCTGCAACAGGTCGAAGACGGCATCGCGCACTGGCCACTGCTGCGGCACTGGGGGGATCACTTCCTCATCGTGCTGAGGCGGACGACATGACCGGCGTCTGGCACCCTGCCTGTGTCTGCCGGTGCGGCCGGCTCTGGCGCGACGCCGGCGCGTGGTCGTGCGGCGGGTGCGGTGCCGGTGTGGACGCCCGCGGCATTCTGCGGTGGCTCAGCGCGAACCAGCGCGAGGCCGCCGAACCGTTCCTCGCGCAGTACCGGCACGTGCGCGCGCGTGACGGGTACCGCGTGTCACACCCTGAGTACTACCGGAATCTGCCCGACGTCCCGGCGGGGGATCCGCAACGGGTCGTGTGGCAGGTGCGGCGGGAGAGTTACCGGCGATTCCAGCACCTGCTGCACGCGCGTTTCCGGCAGGGCGGCGCCACCGTGCTCGACCTCGGCGCCGGCAGCGGCTGGCTGTCGGCGCGCCTGGCGCGGATGCACTGCCGGCCCGTCGCGGTCGACCTGCTCGACGACGAGTGTGACGGGTTGGGGGCGAGCCGGCACTTTGAGATCGCGTTTCCCCGCGTGCAGGCCGACTTCGACGACCTCCCGTTTGCGCCGCGACAGTTCGACGCGATTGTCTTCAACGGATCGCTGCACTACGCCCCCGCTGTCGCGGCCACCCTCACGCGCGTGGCCCCCCTGCTCTCTCCCGGCGGCATCGTCGTCGTCATGGATTCGCCGGTGTTTGACACCGCGCGGGATGGGCGGCTGATGTGCGCGCGGAACCGCGCGCGCTTTCAGCGCGACTACGGCCTCGCGGCCCCGGCGCAGCCAGGCGAAGGGTTTCTGACGCTCACGGGTCTGGCCGGCTGCGCGCGGGCGCTGGGCCGGGAACCCCATTTCTTCGAGTCGCGCGGACCGTTCCGCTGGGCGGCCGGCCGCTGGGTCACGCGTGTGCGCCATGGCCTTGTGCCCCCACGGTTTGGCGTCTGGATGGCGACATGATCATTCTCTTCAACCCGCGATCGACGACACCGGGAAAGCAGCCGCTGCCGCTGTCGCTGCTCTCGCTCGCCGCCGTCCTCGACGACGAGACGTCGTGGCGCCTCATCGACGGAAATCTCGAGCGCGATTCCGCGGGCGCGATCCTCGCGTGCGCGGCCACGGTCCCAGCCGCCCGGCCGGTGATTCTGGCGGTGACCGTGATGCCCGGTCCGCAGGTCACACACGCCGTCGAGGTGTGCCGGCGCGTGCGCGCGGCGCGGCCTGACATGGTTGTGGTCTGGGGCGGTTATTTTCCGACGCAACACGCGGACACGGTGCTGGCCTCACCCCTGGTCGACTTCGTGGTGCGGTCGCAGGGAGAACGGGCGTTTCTCGACCTGATCCAGGCCATCACAACCGGCGGCGATGTCGCGGCCATTGGGGGCGTGTCGTGGAAGCGCGAGGGACGCGTGGTGCACAACCCCGCCGGCCCGATGTGGGCCCTCGACGATCTGCCGGACCTGCCCTACGACCGCGTCCCCATGGAGCGGTACCTCCACCGCAACTATCTCGGGCGGCGCACGGCGGCCTACCACTCGTCGTTCGGGTGTCCCTTCGCGTGCGCGTTCTGCGCGGTGGTGGCGATGTCCCGTCGCCGTTGGCTGCACCAGAGTCCGCCGCGCATGGCCGCGTCGATGACCCATCTGGTCCGCACGTACGGCGTGGACGCCGTCCAGATGCACGACATGGACTTTTTCATCTCCGAGGAGCGCGCGGCGGAGTTTGCCCACCGGATTGCGGACCTCGGCCTCCACTGGTGGGCCCTCGGCCGCGTCGACCGTCTGGTGGAGTACTCGGATGCCACGTGGCGCGCGCTGGCGCGGTCGGGATTGAAGATGGTCTTCTCGGGCGCCGAGTCAGGGTCCGACGCGCAACTGGCCGCGATGAACAAGGGCGGGCGATCGTCCACCGGCCGAACGCTCGCACTGGTCCGCCGGATGCGCGACTACGGCATCATCCCCGAATTGTCGTTTGTCATCGGCAATCCCCCCGATCCGCTGGCCGACTTCGACACGACGCGGGCGTTCATCCGCGCGATCAAGCGCATCAACCCTGCAACCGAGATCGTGCTCTATGCCTACACGCCGGTGCCTGCCGGCACGGCGATGTTCGAACAGGCCACGGCCTTGCGCTTCCGGTTTCCCGAGACGCTTGACGAATGGGCGTCGCCCGCCTGGCAGCAGTTGTCGATGCGACGAGGCGACGGCCTTCCCTGGGTCACCCGCGCCGTGCGCACGCGCGTGCGCAACTTCGAGCGCGTGCTCAACGCGTTCTACCCGACCACAACCACCGGTCTGGGTCCCGCGGCCCGGACCGTGCTGCGCGGCGTCAGCGCGTGGCGGTACCTGAGCCAGCGGTACGAGGCGCCGTACGAACTCCGGGTGTTGCAGCGGCTGATTCGGTATCAGCGGCCGGAGACGACGGGGTTCTGATGCGACGCCGCGCCTGGTGGCGGCCGCGGCCCAACCCCGCGCGCACGGTGCCGACGCTGCCGGCACGGCAGGCGTACGACCGCTGGGCGGCGACCTATCCGCCGCGGTCGCACAACGCGCTGATGCAGGCGGAACACGAGGCGATGAGCCGACACCTGACCGGCCGCGGCGCCCGCTGCGTGCTGGACGCCGGCGCGGGATCGGGCCGGTACACGCCGCTGCTCGCCGCCACGGGCGCCGCCACCATCGTGAGCCTCGACTGGTCGTTCCCGATGCTCCGCGCGCACACCGTCGCCACCATCCGCGTGTGCGGCGACACGCGCGTGTTGCCCTTTCCCGCGGGCACGTTCGACCTGGTGCACGCGTCGCTCGTAGCCGGCGACATCGTGGACCTGGCCGGTTGGGTGACGGAACTCGCGCGGACGATGCGGCCCGGCGGCGTGTTGCTCTATTCCGATTTCCATCCGGCGTGGTCCGCGCGCGGGTGGCAACGCACGTTCGTGGCAGACGACGGCGCCACGTACGCGATCGCCTGCGTGTCACACGCCCTCGATGACCACGCCACGGCGATCGCGGCCGCCGGCCTTGAACCGAGCGCGATCGACGAGGTGCGGGTCCAGCCACCGCAGCGGTCGATGCGGCTCGTGGCCCCACCCGCCGTCCCAGGATTACTCGTGATCGAAGCCAGGAAACCCTGGCCGGAGCGGGCGTGATGTGGCGCAGGCCCGTGGCGATTGTTCGGGCGCGCGTGCTCACGCCCGAGGGTGAAACCCACGCGGTGCGGTTCGCCGACAGGGTGCTCTCGCTGGGAGAGCCTCCTCAGTCAGGCGATGTCGTCCATGACGCAAGGGGCGCGTGGGTCCTGCCCGGGCTGATCAACGCCCACGACCATCTGGAACTGAACCACTACGGCGCGGTGAAGGGACAGGACCGGTACACCAACGTCTCGCAGTGGGTGGACGACATGCGGCCACGGCTGAGGCTCGATCATCGTATCCAGCCCGGACTGTTGCTGCCGTTGCCCGCGCGTGGGTGGATCGGCGGGTTGAAGAACCTGCTCGCGGGCGTGACACTCGTCGCGCACCACAACCCGCTGTACCCGTCGCTGCGCCGCCTGTCGCCCGTCCGGGTACTCGCACGATTCGGCTGGGCGCATTCGTTCGCGATGGAACAGGCACCGGTCGGCGCGCGCGGCGAGCCTGGCGGCAGCGTGCGCGATCGGTATCGCGCCACGCCGCGCGACGCGCCATTCATCGTACACCTGGCCGAGGGGACCGATGCCGACGCCGGAGCCGAGCTCGATCGGCTTGAGGCGGTTGAGGGCCTGCAACCCAACACGGTGCTCGTGCACGGCGTGGCCATCGATCGCGACGGCTGGCGACGCGTGGGACGAGCGGGCGCCAGTGTCGTGTGGTGCCCCGCGTCCAACCAGTTTCTGTTTGGTCGGACGCTTGACGCCCGGCACGTCATCGCGGAGGTCGGGGCGACGCGTCTCGCCCTCGGCACCGACGCACGTCTCACCGGGTCTCGCGACCTGCTGGACGAACTGCGCCTCGCGCGCCACCTCAGCGGGCTCACGCCTCAGGCGCTCCTGACCATGGTCACCACCGCGCCAGCCGCGATGCTCCGCTGCCGGTCCGCGGGGCGGCTCGCCGTCGGCGCGCCGGCCGACCTCGTGGTGCTGCCTCCCATTGAGGACGCGTGGCTCCATGTGCGGCGGCACGACGTGTGTCTGGTCGTCATCAACGGCCGGCCGCGCGTGGGCGACACGGCCATGGCGCCGGTGTTCGCCGCGCGGCGGGTGGTCACGCGGCCACTGGTCGTGGACGGTGTCCGCAAGCTCGCCGACGCGCGCATGGTGCGTCACCTGATCTGGGCCGGGCTCGCGGAACCCGGCGTCGAGGTGCCGGAATGAGCCACCTCACGGTAGAGCCGGTCGAAGGTCTCTGCCGTCCAGTCGGCGTCGGTCAGACGAGCGCGGATCTGCGCCTGCCTGGCGATGTGCGCGCGCCGCGCGGCATCATCGAGCAGATCCGCGAGGGCGGCGGCGAGCGCCTCGGCGTCACCCACCGGCACACTCACCGCGGCGTCCGGCGCCCAATCGGCGACGTACCCCACGTGCGTGCCAACCGTGGCCACGCCGGCGTCGGCCGCCTCGAGCGTCGCGACGCCCGACGCCTCGTGCACCGACGACACCACGTGGAGGTGCGCCGACGCCCACAGCGGCGCGAGCCGATCCTGCGTGAGAAACCCGTGGAAGGTCACGTGCCGCTCGACACCGAGTGTGCCGGCCAGCCGCGCGAGCGCGCCGCCCGTCGTGTCCACGCCGGCGATGTCGAGGTGGACGCCGGGATGGGTCACACGCAGCCGCGCGAGCGCGCGCAGCAACGTCGCCTGATCCTTCACCGGCTTCAGACTGGCCACGTGCAGCAGGCGCCACGGCGGACCCGCGGGGTGTGCCCCGTCCGGGTGCGAGACACGCGGCACGCCGACAGGCACCACCTCGGCGCGTACGCCATGACGAGTCGCGAGGTCCTCCATGAAACGCGTGCAGACGGTCACGCGCGCGGCGCGGCGCATGGCGGTTGCGACCGCCCGGCGGTCGATCCACCGGCGTTGGAGGCCGTAGGCGATGTCACCTCTGGCCGTCCACTCCCCGCTGTTCGCCGTCACAATCACGGGCACCGTCAGGCGCCGCCCCGCCGCCGTGGCGACCCACCCGGCCGGCAGGCCCCAATAGGCGTGCAGCACGTCGAACCGGGGCAGGGCGCGCACGGTGGCCAGCAGCCGGCGGTACTGAACGATCCGTCTCCAGCCGCGCGGCACCTGTCGCGTGCCGAGATCGTGAACCGTGGCACCAAGCAGCGCATACCGGGCCGGCCGATCCTCGTGGTGCAACGCGAAGACGTGCAGGTCGTGGCGGCGGGCCAGCCGCTCGATGAGCGAAAGGAGCACGGGGATGACGCGTTCGCGACCCGATCGGTCCACGCCTCCAGTGACGACCAGACCGATCCGCATGCGCGACCACCCGTTCTTCTACGGTGTCCCGCTTGACATGGGACCCGGGATTAAGAGCGACAAGGATGACCCTGCGCGTCGCGATCGTCAACCCGGTCTGGCACGCCGCCCTCCAGACACCTGACGCGCTGCTTGAGGCGTACCCGACGCTGACGGGGTGGGCGGAGGCGGTCGCCGGCGCCGGCGCGGACGTCACCGTGCACCAGCGATTCCCGCACCCGGGATTCCGCGAACACCGCGGCGTGCGGTACACGTTTGTGGCCGACCGGGGTCCGGCGCGGCCCGGACGTTGGTGGCGCCAGACCGACGCGATGATGGCGTCCCTCGCGGCGGCACGGCCCGATGTGCTGCACCTGAACGGCGTCGTCTTTCCCGAGTACCTCAGACAGGTGCGTCGTCATCTGCCGTCCGCCTGCGTCCTGGTCGTGCAGGACCACGGCGGCTTCCATCCGCATCGCGCGGGCGTGCTCTCGCGGCGGTGGGTGCGGCGCGGACTGGCCGTGGCGGACGTGTTGATGGTGTCGTCCCGGGGACACGCCGAACTCTGGCGCGCGTCCGGGGCGGCACCCCGCACGATCACCATCGCCAGCGTGATGGAGAGCAGCACCACCCTGGTGCCGCTGGCCGACGATGTGGCCGCCGCGCGTTCCGGCATGCGCGGCGATCCGGCGCTCCTGTGGGTCGGCCGGCTTACCCCGAACAAGGACCCCCTGACCGCGCTTGACGGCATCGCCGCGTGGTTCGCTGACTTTCCCGCGGCGCGCCTGACGATGGTGTGGTCGGCGGGCGAGTGGGAAGCCGCGGTGCGACGCCTGGTGGCGGCGTCCGCCACGCTCAACGGCCGCGTCGATCTGGTGGGCGCGGTGCCGCGCGCCGGCATGGCGGCGTTCTACAGCGCGGCGGATATCTTCGTGGCCGGCAGCCGTGCCGAGGGCAGCGGGTACGCCGCGCTTGAAGCGATGGCGTGCGGCGCCGTGCCCGTGCTCACCGATATCCCCTCGTTTGCGGCCATGACCGCCGCCGGTACCGTCGGCGCGCTCTGGACACCCGGCGACCCGGGGTCGCTCACAGCCGCGCTGCACCGGGTGATGCACGAGCCGTTTGCCCTCCATCGCGAGCGCGTGCGCCGGCACTTTGAGACGACGTTATCGTGGCCGGTGGTGGGACGCCGGGCCGTTGAGGTCTATTCACGCGCGCGCGCGGTTTGACGTCGTTTCACGATCGCCGGCAGCGCGACGAGGCACGCCAGCGTCAGCCAACCTTCCGTGCCCAGCGTCGCCCAGGCCGCGCCGACACCGCCCGACGTGGGAATCAGCCAGGCGTTCATCGCGACGTTGATGACGAGGGCCACCGCGCACATCGCGGCATAGGCGCGTTGCCCGTCCCACCCGATGAGCTGGTGCGTCAGGCCGTAGTTGAGCGCGAGCAACGGATACGACAGCAGCAGCACGCGAAACGCCGGCACCGCGGCGGCGTAACCCGGGCCGTACGCCAGTCCCACGATCGCCGGCGCGATCCAGGCCAGAATGGCCGCGGTCGCCGCCCCGAACACAAAAAGACCCGCCGACAACCTCAGCGCCAGGCGCGTGTCGCTCCCCAGGAACACCCTGGGCAACAACACGGTGAGCACGGCCGCTGGAAACAGGCGCAGCGCATCGACCAGGCGGAAGACGGCGCTGTAGTGCGCCACCGCGTCCAGACCACTCAAACGTTCGAGCAGAAAGACATCCACGCGGAAGTACAACGCCGACAGCACCAGGCCAAAGCCGATGGGGGCCACCTGAGAGAACAGCGACCCGGACGACGGCGTGGGTGATGGCGAACGTGTGCCGGCGGCCAGGCGAGACACGATCGCGAGCGTGACACCGAGTGCCACGGCGGCGGGTATGACAATCGCCACGGCGAACCCGAGCAGCGCCGGTGACCAGATCGAAACGATCAGCACGAGGAGGATCGTCGCGAGTCGCTGCGCCAGGTTGATCGAGGATTCTATTTCGCTGCGGTCGAGTCCCCGATAGGCGTAGTTCACGAACTCGACGATCGAACTCAGCAGCGGCGCGGCGGCCAGCAGCGCGAACGCCCACGCGTTCCCGCGGGCCATCCCGCCGGACGCCGCGAGCCCAATCAGCACGGCGCCGCACGAAGCCCACTGCGTGCGGCGTCGCAGGAGTGGCCACAGGACCAGGCCCAGCGCCTGCGGCGCCCGCGCGACCTCACGCGCCAGGTGCAGTTGCAGACCGAAATCGCTCGCGACCGAGACCATCCAGCCCAGCGTCGTGGCCAGCGACAGCACGCCGAACGCCTCGGTCGGCAACGTCCGCGCGGCGAGAATGACGACACCGAAGATCGCCGCCTTGCCGGCGATGTCGGAGAGCGCCTTGTAGCTGACCAGCCACGCCTGCCGTGCGAACGAGGGCATCAGGCGGCCCAGTCTATGCCCTTCGCGCCCGCTCACGGACTGGTCGTTCGTGGTTTTCGGGTCCAGTAAGTCCTTTTCGGTCCCCGTAACGGCCACGCGCCGGCGCGGCCGACCTCCGAGCGGATGCCGGACGTTCCCCGTGCCTGAAGAAGCGGCATCATGTTTGCTGGCCAGGAGTACGTTTTGGTGTTGTCTGGTGATGACACGCTTGTGACGGAGGTATTCATGACTGACGTGTTCAAAAGACGCGCGGTGCGCGTGGGTGTGTGCGTGCTGGTGCTGGTGCCGGCCATGAGCGGGGCGCAGTCGCCGCCCGCTGCGTCTTCATCGGGCGCGGTGGCCACGCAGGCCGCCGACCCGGATGCCGATCTCCAGATCCAGGTTGGCGAACCCGATTTTGCGCTCGGCGTGTTGCCCACGACGCTCCGGATGCCGGCGGGCAAGCTGGCGTTCCGCATGACTCATCGCTTCACCTACCGCCTCAACGACAGCTCGCTGGGCGACTTCCTCAGGAACGGTCTCGGGATCGACAGTTCCGCCACCGTCGGCCTCGAATTGCGGGTGGGCGTGGCGCCTGGCACCCAGCTCGTCGTGCATCGTACCGGATCGCGCAACATCCAGTTCCTCGGCCAGCACCAGGTCGTGGCACAGCGCGAGAGCGGCGCGTTCTCCCTTGACGTGCTTGGCGCAATTGAGGGACGCGACAATTTCTCGTCCGACTTCTCGTACGTCGCGGGCGGCGTACTCTCGCGCCGGTTCGGTGATGGGGGCGCGATCTACGCGCATCCGTTGTACGTCGTCAACGCCACACCCGAGCGTCCCGGCTCCGACAACAACACGTTCGTGCTGGGTGTGGGCGCGCGCATCCGCCTCGGCGCCTCGCGGGTCTACCTGGTCGGCGAATTCGCGCCGCGCGTCGGCGGGTACGACGGAGGCACGTCGCTTGTGAGCGTGGGCATCGAGAAACGCGCGGGCGGCCACATGTTTCAGCTCAACCTCTCGAACGGCTTCGGCACCACGCTCGCCCAGGTCGGGCACGGCGGTCCGGCGGTCACACACTGGCACCTGGGCTTCAACCTGAGCCGGCGGTTCTTCTGAGTCCAGGGGTCCAGGGGTCCAGGGGTCCAGGGGATTCCGTCAGCGGGATTCCTGATCGGCTTCTGACGCGTCGGTGACGTTCGGAAATACCGGCGGTGGAAGTCCGGCGCGGCGGCGTCGCAGAAACTCGTCGGCGAAGTCGAGCGCCTCGTCGATCACCCGCTCCATCTGGCGGAGGTGGTCGCCACCCGCGCCGTTCGACGCGTGCCCCTGGTGGTGTCGCTGCGGAGCGAGCAGGTCGGACCGTGCGGCGTCAACCGGTTCGTCGAAGGGGTTCCAGCGTGGCAATGCACTGCGCATCCTTGGATCTCAGGGCATGCCAGAGATCCCAATCCAGTTGCAGTCCCATCCAGAAGTCAGCGCTCATGCCCGTGACCTGCGCCAATCGCAAGGCTGTGTCCGCTGTGACGCCGCGCTTCCCACGAATAATCTCGTTCAGCCTGGGGAACGACACTCCCATCTGAATGGCGAACGCTGACTGCGAGATCGCCAACGGCTTGAGAAACTCCTCGAACAGCATCTCCCCTGGATGCACTGGCGGGATGTCGGTTGGCAGTCGGCGTCCGGTCAGCGGCCGCGGCAGCGGCACTCGTTCAGTGATAGTCCGTGACTTCGACTTCGTCCGCATAACCATCCTCCCACCGAAAACAGACACGATACTGCTGATTGACCCGAACGCTGTGTTGGCCTGCTCGACTCCTGCGAAGGAGCTCGAGGCGATTTCCCGGGGGAACCGTCAGTTCCCGAAGTTCCCGCACGCGATTCAGTTGTGCCAACTTGCGGCGCACCACTGGCCACAAGACGGATGGACACGCCGAGCGAGCGCGGCGGCTATCGACGCCGTTGAAGACGTCCCCAGTCGCCGGGTCCGCAAACGAGCGTATCACGACACCTATTATAACGGCTATCGTGCCAGCCCACTGGGGGCAGCCGACATCCGTTCATGCGACCCGCCGACTGGTCCAGAACTGGTCCCACGCGCCGGTGGTCCGGTAGATGGAGCGCCGCGCCAGCATGGCGTCCGCGCCGGCCGCGCGCCAGCGCATGCCGACGCGTTTCATGCGCTGTTGCACCACGTGGCTGACCGCGCGCTCGACGGCGCCGCTGCCGATCGCAGACCCGGCCGCGCGAAAGGTCTGGTAGCGCATCCGCGCGCGGGGGGTCGTGAGAGAGCGAGCCAGGTCGTCCACGACCCGTCGCGTGGTCGCGCGCCGCTGATGCGTCGCCAGAAAGCGGAGACCGTCGATCACATCGTCGACGCGATCGGTCGCCACGCGGTCGAGTTGGGTCGTGCGCCACGCCGCGGCCTTCTCGGTCCCCTCGCCATAGAGCCCCCGCGCCACGGCGCTGATGTGCTCGTCGGCGTGATACCAATCCAGCACTTCGACGCGATCGGAAACGATCTCCGCCGCCAGACGGCCAGATCCACGGGGCGCCGTCGCCGAGCACGATGACGCGCCGGTGCGCCGCGCCGCGCGCGGCGGCCTGCGACCACAAGGGCCCGGCCCACGCCGCGGGCGTCCCGCGGACCGCCACGACGGATCGCCGCGTCAGTGTGCCCCGCGTCGGCGTCCCCACGCGATCGACCGTGTCATAGACACACGCGAGCTTCACGTCCTGCCAGCGCCGGTCCACGAAGATCATCCCGCCGTCGATCCCCTCCGCCAGCGGCCCCGGCGCCGACGGCGGCGCCGGCCCCAGGTCGGCCGGGGCCGCCGTCACCTGCGCGGTCGCGCGCGCCCCTTCGTCGCGTACCAACGCCTGCAGCTGCCCGGTGCGCACGCTGACGCCCGCCATCCGCCCCAGCCATTCGGTACTGGCCGCCTCGTACGGTTCGACCACGCTCGCGAAGGTCGCCAACGCCTGCAGCGCCGGGGTGAACCCTTCGGCGTCGACGGCCCACTCGCGCAGGACCGGCGAGATCCCGCGGTGACAGGCCGTACACGGCCCGTAGAGGACCGTCGCCTCGACATCCCGCCCCGGCCGCACCGTCTGGACGCGCGTCGGCCGATGCGGCCGGAACGTCACCCTCCCGCCACACGCACAGGTCTCGGACACGCCCAGCCGTTCGGCGCGCGGCGCAACCACGCGCCGCCGTGCGTCCGCATCCAGGTATCCGCGGCCACACGCCCCGTCTCCACGACGGTCCCCCACCGCTCCTCCGCAAAACGCTCCGCACTGGCCTGTATCGCTTGGCAGAACTCCGCGCGCGGGGTACATCTCTCCATCGGTGTCCTCCTCGGCCGCCACCAGCGACCGGTTGTTTGCACACATGTAGGAGGACACCTCTTTCTTGTCTTTTCTGGCAAGTACCCTAAACCCGATCACGGAAATCTTGCGCCCAGTTGACACGGCCTATGGGCGTCTAACGCCCGAGCTAAGCTGCGAGCGAGTCAAGCAAAATGCGAGCGAACCGAGCTTCCACAGATCGCTCGTCAGCTTCAGCGATCGTTAGACACCATCGCGCGCGAGTCCCTTTCCATCGAGCCACTCGAACGCGCGTGTGGCGTATTCCTTCTCGTCCGCACGCGCGTCCGATTCGGCAGCAACCTGTAGAACGGCGGCAAGATCCTTCCATGTGAGCGTGCCCACGGCGGTGAGGTTTGCCAGCCCATCGGGCCGATGACCCTGAAGCGCGGAACGCACAGTTGCAAAATTCGAGTACGCCTTCGCCTTCGCCAGTCCCTGTGGCGACTTGCGCTCCGAGATGCCAAGAAGGCTGAAGTAGAACGGTCTCACACCAGCGTAATAGGATCCAACGTCGATGTTTCGAAGCACCTGGTCACGGTCGGGCCGAGTCGTAGTGCCGAGGGAGATGTCGCTTCCGTATTTCGCTTCGATGAACCACACCCAAATCGCCGCTTCGATGAGGATGTCGACTTCGGACGCACCTTCGTCGCCGTGCACCAGCAGCCCAAGTGGCGGTTCGACACTGGGCCAGAGCTTAACGCTTGCCGCGAGGTCTGTTGGTGCCTCGTGAGAGGAAAACGCCTTCGACCAGAGGGCGGGCCGCCAGCGCTCCGGCGCGATCTGCCGAAGAGAGCGGAAGACGTTCCACGTCACAGCATCCTCGCTGTTCGCGCTTCGGAGGTGCTTGATCTTGGAAGCGCGCACATCCGCGAAGACGGGATCGTAGCGATCGACGATAAGCCGTATCAGGCGCCTCCCGAGACGACATAATCCCCGTTCTCAGACAGACGGTTCCGCCACGACGCCATCCGAACAGAGTTGTCCAGGCGTACTTCGCAAATCACGTTCGGCCGCAGGAGGACGGCCGCTGAAGGTGTCGTTGCGCCGAACCTTCTTCTTCCCATAGATCTCGCCGTTGGTGGTGACGGCTTCGGTCTGTCGTCTAAAACCCAGGCACCGGACCTTCGGACCTTCGGACCCCTGGACCTTCGAACCTTCGGACCCTGGACCCTTGGACGTTTACGCGCACCCGCTCGTCGTGCCGCAGTTCGCGCACTTGTAGCAGGCGCCCGAGCGCACCATGATCGAGCCGCAGGTGGTGCAGGGCGGCGCGTCTTCCTGGTTCTGCATCGCCGCGAACGTTGATCTGACGGGGGAGGCGACGGGCCGCCCGGGGGCTGAAGCCCCCGGGCTCCTAAGATCCCCGGACGCCCCAGCGCCTGGCGCGCCAGCGTTCTTCGTCGCGGGTTCCGTCGATGAGGCGGCCATCGCCGCGACGTCGAGCGTGAGCTGCTCGGGCGTGGTCACGGTCTCGGGCACGTTGACGCCCGCGCGGTACTGCGCTTCGTGCGACAGGAACTTCGCGGCCATCCAGCGGAAGATGTAGTCGACGATCGACTTCGCGAAGCGGACGTCCGGGTTCTTCGTCATGCCGGCCGGTTCGAAGCGCACGTGGCTGAACTTTGCGACCAGGTCCTGGAGCGGCACGCCGTATTGCAGCGCGTAGCTGATGGCCTGCGCGAACGCGTCGGCAAACCCCGAAATCGTCGAGCCTTCCTTCGCCATCGTGAGGAACAGTTCGCCCGGCATCCCGTCCTCGTAGAGCCCGACGGTGATGTAGCCTTCGTGCCCGGCGATGTCGAACTTGTGCGTGATCGACCGGCGCTCGTCGGGCAGCTTGTGGCGTGCCGGCATCGGCGCCGCCGTGGTCGCTTCTTCCAGCACACCGGCACGGAGCACGGCCGCCTTGGACGTGTTGAGCGGCTGCGTACGTTTGCTGCCGTCGCGATAGATCGACACGGCCTTCGCGCCGATGCGCCACGAGTCGATGTAGGCCTGCTCGATGTCCTCGACCGTCGCGGCCTTCGGCACGTTGACCGTCTTGCTGATCGCGCCCGAGATGAACGGCTGCACGGCCCCCATCATCCTGATGTGGCCCATGTAATGGATCGAGCGGGTGCCCTTCATCGCCTTGAAGGCGCAGTCAAACACCGGCAGGTCCTGGTCCTTCAGGTGCGGCGCGCCCTCAATCGTCTCCTGCTCGTCGATGTAGGCCAGGATGTCGGCGATCTGTGGCTGGGTGTACCCCAACTTCGTGAGCGCCATCGGCACGGTGCCGTTGACGATCTTCATCATCCCGCCACCGACCAGCTTCTTGTACTTGACCAGCGCGATGTCCGGCTCCACGCCCGTGGTGTCGCAGTCCATCATGAAGCCGATCGTGCCGGTCGGGGCCAGCACCGTCGCCTGCGCGTTGCGGTAGCCGTGGGCTTCACCCAGCTCGACACACTCGTCCCAGATCTCCTTCACGCGGTTGTACAACGGCTTCGGCACGTGGGTCTTGTCGATGTCCTTGATCGCGGCGCGGTGCTTGCGCACCACCCGCAGCATCGGCTCGCAGTTCTTCCCGTACCCGGGGAACGGCCCGCCGTGGTCACGCGCCGTGCGCGCGCTCTGCGCGTACGCCGACCCGTGCATGATGGCCGTGATCGCCGCCGAATAATCGCGACCGGCATCGCTGTCGTAGGGCAGGCCGCGCGACATCAGCAGGGCGCCGAGGTTCGCGTACCCCAATCCCAGCGGACGATACGCGTGGCTGTTGCGCGCGATCGCCGGTGTCGGATAACTCGAGTTGTCGACCAGGATCTCCTGCGCCGTGATGAACGTGCGGCAGGCCGCCTCGAACGCGGTGAAGTCAAACTCGCCCTCGTCATCCACGAACTTCATCAGGTTGATCGACGCCAGGTTGCACGCCGAGTCGTCCAGGAACATGTACTCCGAACACGGGTTGCTCGCGTTGATGCGGGCCGTGTTCGCGCACGTGTGCCAGTCGTTGACGGTCGTGTCGAACTGCATGCCGGGATCGCCGCACACCCACGTGCCTTCGGCAATCTGCCGCATCAGGCCGCGCGCCTTGTAGGTGTCCACGATCGCGCCGGTCGTCACGCTGCGCGTGTGCCACTCGCCATCGTCGAGCACCGCGCGCATGAACTCGTCGGTCACGCGCACCGAGTTGTTCGAGTTCTGGAAGAACACCGACCCGTACGCCACGCCCGTGAACGACCCGTCGTAGCCGGCATCGATCAGCGCCCACGCCTTCTTCTCTTCCTCGACCTTGCAGTTGATGAACTCGGCGATGTCCGGGTGCTCGGCGTTGAGAATCACCATCTTCGCCGCGCGGCGCGTCTTGCCGCCCGACTTGATGACGCCCGCAAACGCGTCGAACCCCTTCATGAACGATACCGGACCCGACGCCGTGCCGCCGCCCGCCAGCACTTCCCTCGAAGAGCGGATCGCCGACAGGTTCGACCCCGTGCCCGATCCGAACTTGAAGAGCATCCCTTCGGTCTTGGCCAGCCCGAGGATCGACTCCATCGTGTCCTGCACGGCGTTGATGAAACAGGCCGAGCACTGCGGGGCTGTCTCAAAGCCGCAGTTGAACCACACGGGGCTGTTGAACGACCCCTTCTGATACACCAGCAGGTGTTTCAGGTCGTCGCTGAACGCCTGCAGATCATCGTCCGACGCGAAGTAGCCCTGCTCGCGCGCCCACCGCGTGATCGTGTCGACCACGCGACCGACGAGCTGCTTCACCGACCGCTCGCGCTCGGGCGCCCCAAGCTGGCCGCGGAAGTACTTCGAGACGACGATGTTGGTCGCTTGTTGCGACCAGAACTTCGGAAACTCGACGTCCCGTTGCTCGAACACCAGCTCGCCTCGTTCGTTGGTGATGACGGCCGGGCGCAACTCCCACTCGACTTCGTCAAACGGATCCACGCCATCCCGGCTGAAGTACCGTTCGAACTCGAGTCCCGTCACAGACGCGCCCGGACCAAACGTCCGCGTCGTCTCCCGAGTTGTCGTTTCTCCCACCGAGGTTCCTGCGTGCTGGGCTGTTTGCATCGATGTGACCTTTCCCTTTCGTACATGGCACCGCATCCGCCCCGGATCACGGCCCTCAATTGCCCGACCAACGTCCCTGCTTCAACGGCTCCTGCAACAGGGCCCTCCTCCTTGTTCGAACGGGCTGAACCGAGGAGGCAGAAGTCACGGCCGAGGCGCTGGGAAGCCCCGGTGTCGGCTGTTGCGGTGCCGGGGAACGAATATGCGCCCGAGCCGAGTCGAAGTCAAGACAGAACCCACGACATATGGTGGATGTATCGGTCGCAGCACGCCACATCTTGAGAATCCCCCCGTGAGTACAGGCGTTTTTTCACCTGCCCTATTTTTCAGGCCGCTTCGCCCGCCTGGCCCCTCGCCGGCGCTGTCCTCGAATGGCGAAGATATCACGAATGTTCATGCGCCGGAGAGCCGGTCGCCGACCTGATAGAGTGACGCGGATGGACGAACCGCTGCGCGTGGATCCTTCAGCCACGCTCACTCGTCCACCGGCCGCGATCTTCGCGGCGCTTCAAGCGTTCGCCGTCTCCGGCATTCCCACGCAAGTCGTCATCGCCGCCATTCTCATCGTCGGGGCGGGCATGCCGCCGTTTGGTGGTGGCGCGCTCTCGTTGCAGTTCATTGCGACGGTCAGTCTTTTCGACACGGCGCTGGTCGCGATCCTGATCCGAATTTTTCTAGGCGCGAGCGGAGAAACGTCGCGCGACGTGTATCTCGGCCGCGGACCGGCCGGTCGCGAGCTGGTGCTTGGACTCGCGCTCGTGCCGCCGGTGTTTCTCGCGGTGGTGGCCCTGGTGGCTGGCCTGCGCGCGATCGCCCCCTGGCTGCAGACGGTCGACATCAGTCCCCTCGCCGCGTTCATGCAGACACCGCTGGATGTCGCGATCTTCACCGTCGTGGTCGTGCTGGCCGGAGGTGTGCGTGAAGAGTTGCAGCGCGGATTCATCCTGCACCGGTTTGGCCAGCGGCTTGGCGGTGCGTGGGTGGGCAATCTCGTGTACGGCATCGCGTTCGGACTCCTGCACCTCGATCAGGGCGCCGACGTGGCGATCGTCATCGGCCTGATGGGCCTCGGGTGGGGCCTGCTCTACCTCAGGCGCCGCTCGATCGTGGCCTCGATGGCGAACCACGCCGGCTTCAACTTCGCCCAGGTGCTGCAACACGTGCTGGCGACGTCGCTGGGAGTCTCACGGTGACCTGGCGCGCGCGTCTCCTGCTCGTTGGCCTCGCGGCCCTGGTGACCCTGCCCGCCGTCACCACGCGCATCTACGCGTCCGACGAGGTGCAATACTTCGCGTTCCTGCGCTCACTCGCCTTCGATCGCGACCTGAGCTTCGAAAACGAATACCGCCATTTTCACGACGCGGGCGCCGGCGGGGCGGGATTCCACGAAACCTTCCTCGAGGATCGCTTCACGCCGGCCGGCCGGCGCATCAACTTCGGCACCATCGGTCCCGCGCTCCTCTGGGCCCCGTTCTACGGTGCGGGCCACATCGTCGCTCTCGCCAGCGGCGCGCCCCGGGACGGCTACAGCCAGCCGTACATCGCCGCCGTGGCCTACGGCTCGGCGGTGTATGGATGGCTGGCGATTCTGCTCTGCGCCGACATGGCGCGCCGGCTGCTCGGGCAGGGTCTCGCCGCGGCGCTGGCGGTGCTTGCGGGCACACCGCTGCTCTTCTACCTCTTCGTCGCGCCACCGTTCTCACACGCGTGCGCCACGTTTGCCGTTACACTTTTTCTGTGGACGTGGGTGCGCGTGCGCGCCACCTGGTCGCTTCGCGGCGTCGTGCTGCTCGGTCTCGCGGGCGGATTGATGGCGACCATGCGCGATCAGACGGTGTTCTTCCTGGTGGGTCCGGCGCTGGATTTCGGACGATGGGCCGTGACCCAGCCGTCGTGGCGCTCGGTCGCGGCCCGCGTCGCCACGGGCACGGGCGGCACGCTGATCGCCTTCGCGCCGCAACTCGCCGCGTCGTACGCGATCAATGGCTATCCCGGTCCGCACGCGTCGGTCGTCAACAAGATGAGCTGGACGGCTCCGCACACGCTCGGCGTGTTGTTCAGCCCCGAGCACGGCTGGTTCGCCTGGACGCCCCTGGCGGTCCTCGCGGTGGCGGGCCTCATCGCGCTGGCCTCCGGCCGCGTGTCAGTGCGGAGCGACACCGCGCGGAGCGGTTCCACGCGGAGCGCAGAAAACGACACACGCTGGCTGGGCGGGTGCGCGCTGCTGATGGTGGCGCTGCAGGTCTACATCAATGGCGCGGTCGAGTCGTGGACGGTCGCCGGGTCGTTCGGCCAACGGCGCTTTGTCGAATTGACGCCGCTGCTCGTCGTGGGTCTGGCGGCGGTGTTCTCCGCCGATCGGCGGCCGCGGCGTCTGCTCCGGGCGGTGGTCCTCGCCTGCGTGTGGTGGAACCTCGGCCTGCTCCTGCAATTCGGCACCCATCGCATGGATCGACAGCGGCTCGCTTTGAGAGACAATGCGTGGGTCACATTCGTGGAGTTGCCGCGGGACGCGCCGTCGCTCGTCTGGCGGTATCTGACCGATCGCGGCTCCTTTTATCGTCAGCCTCGCCAGTAACCGCCATGCCCTCTCCCCCGCGCCGCCTCGCGGTCGCCCTGTTCCTGCTGCTGGTCGTGGCGTACAACGCCAACGGGCGCGAGTCTGGTTCCTCCGACACGCAGGCGGCCAGGTACCTCGCGCGCGAGGTGGCGGTGCGGCACACCCTCACGCTGGATGCGACGATCGCCGCCCAGCCGCTGCTTGGCGAACGCGCGGCGTTCGTGACCGATCGCAACGGACACTGGCGGCCGGCGTACGGCATCGTCCCTGTGCTGCTGGCGGCCATTCCCGCGACGATCCTGCACGCGATCGGGCTGGTCGACATGGCGGCCCCCTTCGCCCCAAACCTGATGGCCGTGGTCACGGCCTCGCTGTTGACGGCCGGCGCGGTCGTCCTGGTGTTTCTCGCGCTGACTCGCGTGGTCTCGATCGGAGTGGCGCTGGTCACCAGCCTGGCGCTGGGGCTCGGCACGAACTACTGGGCCATCGTCAGTCAAACACTCTGGCAACACGAGACGGTGGCCTTCGGCGTGGCCCTCGCGTTGTGGGCCTGGTGGCGTGTGGATCCCCTGCCGCGATCCCGGCTGCTGCTCGGCGCGGCCGGACTCGCGCTGGTCGGCGCGGCGGCCACACTGGAGGTGGGGCGCAATCTCGTGTGGTTTGGCCATGTGCTGGGCGCGACGACCGGCACCGAATCGTTGCACCCGGTCCTCCACGGCGTGCCAGGACCGCTGGCCGAAGCGCCCTGGTGGAACGCGCTGGGGCTCCTGATTTCGCCCTCGCGAGGTTTGCTCATCTACAGTCCCGTCGTCATCGTGGCGATGGGCGCGATGGTGATGACCCTGCGACGCCGGCAGGCGCCGTCAGACCTGCAATGGCTGGCGGCGGCCATCGTCGCGCAGTGTGCGCTGTATTCGTGCTACGCGGTGTGGTGGGCCGGGCACACGTTCGGTCCGCGCTATCTGCTTGACGTGCTGGTGCCTCTCGCGCCGTTCGGCGCGATTGGCGCCGCCGCCCTCGCACGCCGGCGGTGGGCGCGGCGCACCGCCACGCTGCTGCTGGTCTGGTCGATTGTCGTGGCCGGTCTCGGAGCCTTTGTCTATCCGAACGAACGGTGGAACACCAATCCGCTCGACATCGATCGCCACCACTTCCGGCTGTGGGACTGGCGTGACACGCAAATCTCGCGCGCCCTCCGGTCGCGGCCGAGTCCGCAGAACTTCAACCTCTTCGGGCGCGCCACGGTGCGCCAGGATCGCAGTTGAGTCGAGGCCCCGTGCGCGTGTTGTCATTTGCCGATACCCGCTTCCCCATCGAACGCGCCAACGGGGTGCAGACGATGGCGACGTGTCAGGCGGTGGCGGCGCGGGGGCACCCCGTCACGTTGCTGGTGCGCCCGGACACCGCGGTGCCGCCGCGCGATCCGTTTGTGTTTTACGGCGTGCCCCGCGTGCCCGGCCTCGATATTCGCGCGGTGACGCCGGCAGGCCCCGCGTCGGTCCGGCGCGCGCGGATGTTGTGGGCGGGCGTCCGCACCGCGCTGTCGGGCGCGGTGGATCTGGTCTACACGCGCGACCTCGGTCTGGCCGCGCTGCTGGCGCGGCTGCCGGCCTCCCGCCGGCCGCGCCTGGTGTACGAATCGCACGGCATCGCGCCGGTCGTGAGCGCGGCGATGCCTGCACTGCTCGGTCACGCGCACCTGGCGCCCAGTGCCGACAAACTGCGGAGGCTGGAGCGCCGCGAAGCGCGCGTCTGGAAACACGCGGACGCCTACGTCACGATCACCGGCGCGCTGGCCGGCGACCTCACCACGCGCTTCGGTCCCAGAGACGCCCTTTTCGTGGTGCCCGACGGCACGACCCTGCCCTCAACCGTCAGCGACGAGGCGCAGCCGGATGCGCACGGTCGCCTGGTCGCGGCGTACGCAGGGCACCTGTATCCCTGGAAGGGCGTCGACATCTTCCTGCGCGCGTTGGCGCGTGTGCCGCGCCTGACGGGCCTCATCGTTGGTGGCCACCCAGGCGAACCCGATCTGGCCCGAGTGAACGCGCTCGTGCACGAGCTGCACCTGGAGGATCGCGTGCGCATCACCGGCCTGCTGGCGCCAGCGGCCGTGGCCGGGGCGCTCAGCGCGGCCGCGATGTGCGTCCTGCCCAACACGAGTTCGGCGATCTCCGAGCGGTACACGTCGCCGCTGAAACTGTTCGAGTACCTGGCGCAGGGTCGCGCGATCGTGGCCTCCGACCTGCCGGCCTTGCGGGAAGTGCTCACCCACGAGGTCACAGCCCTGCTCGTGCCCGCCGGCGACCCTGACGCCCTGGCCGCCGCGCTGGCACGTCTCGCTGATGACGAGGGCCTGCGACGGCGGCTCGGCGCTGCCGCGCGCGCCCTGGCACCCGAGTACACGTGGGACCGGCGTGCCGAGCGGCTCGAGGCGGCGTTTCACGCGGCGGTGCCTGCATGATCTCGCCCGCGCTGTTCACGGTCGCGCGATGCCCCGAGTGCCAGACCACGCTGACCCCACAACCATCGGGTGCGATGTGCGCGCATTGTGGCCGTTCGTTTGATGGCCGTCACGGCTACCTCGACCTGCGGCCGATCGCGGCCTTCGCCGAACAGACCAAATACCTCGATGACGCGCTGCACCTCGACGCGCGGCACGACACGGTCGCGCCCCCGCTCCTGGGTTCGAAGATCCGCAACGACCGGCTGCGCGCGTTCCTCCGCCTGGCGCCGGGCGACCGGGTCGTGGACCTCGGCTGTGGCAGCGGCCGCGCCCTCCTCTGGAACCGTGACACCGGCGCCGCGATCACCGGCGTCGACATCAGTCCGTTTTTTGCGAGGGAAGCGCTCGACCAGGCGGATTTGCTGCTGGGCGATCTTCGGCGTCTCCCCCTGCGCGATCGCGCCTTCACGAAGGCCTGGTCGCTCGACGTGCTCGAACACCTCTCGCCCGCCGCCCTGCACGACGTGCTGCGCGAGGCGAACCGGGTGCTGGACGACGAGGGCGTGCTGTTTGTGTACACGCACGTGCGCAAGAACGGCCCCCTGGCGCAGGGCGTGCGCCTCGTGAATCGACTCGCGCACCTGTGCGAGCGACTGGGCCTCGTGGACCTGCGCCAGGAGCGCCTCCGCAAGTCCGACCATCTCAACCCCATCGCCGATCACGACGACCTGCACCGTGTGGCCGCCGCGTGCGGATTCGAGGTCGATCGCATCACCTACTACACGCCGATCCTTGGCGCGTTTGTGGAGAACATTCTGGTGCGCATGGCGGAGCGGTGGCTGACACGCCGCGCGCAGCGCCGCAGTGCCGGCACGACTGATGCGGCCGACGCCGGCGCGGCCGTGCGCGCGGCGCGCAAGGACGCCAAGGCGCACCTGCGAAAGCGCGGCGCGACGTACTGGGCCCTGCGCGCCCTCACGGGCGTCCTGTATCTGGACGTGCTGCTGTTTGGCCGCCTGCCGTCGGGCCCCTTCTTCGCGCGGCTGCGCAAGCGCCCGCGCGGCCCGCGAGGGAAGACCTGACATGCGGGTGTTGTACGCCGCGCTCGACCAGCAGGTGCCGGGAATCCTCGGCGGATCGGTGCACGTGCGCGCGGTCGCCGAAGGACTCGCCGCGTGTGGGCATGAGGTGCACGTGGCGACGACGCCCGGCGGCACATGGCCCGACGGACCCGTGCAGTGGCATGCGATGTCGCCTCCGCTGGGCCGGCCCAGCCTGCGCTGGGCCAGAGCGCGCGTCGTCACGGACCTCGCGCGCCGCGTCGGAGCCGACGTCGTGATGGAGCGGTATTACAACTTCGGTGGAGAAGGCGTCCTCGCGGCCCGTCGATTGGGGATCCCCGCCATCCTGGAAGTCAACGCGCCAATCATCGACTATCCAGGTTCCGCCAAGGCAAGACTCGATCGCGCGCTCCTCGTGGAACCGATGCGACGCTGGCGCGACTGGTTGTGCCGGCACACCGACCTGTTCATCACCCCCACGGTGCAGATCCTGCCGTCGTGGGTCGACCGCGCGCGGGTGCTGGAGGCCGAGTGGGGCGCCGACGTCGTGCAGTTCCATCCGGAGGCCACGGGGGTGCTGCCGTTCACCCGGGATCCGGCCCGCGTGTTGTGCGTGTTTGCCGGCGCCTTCCGCTCGTGGCACGGCGTGGTCCAACTGTCGGCCGCGCTGACCCGATTACATGCGCGGGGGGAGACCCGCCTGGGCGCCGTCTTCATCGGCGACGGTCCGGAACGGCGCGCGGCTGAACACGCCGCGCGCGACCTCCCCGGCGTCACGTTCACGGGCGCGGTGCCGCATGCCGATTTGCCGCAGTGCCTCGCAGCCGCGGACATCGGCGTGGCGCCGTTCGATCCGGGTAAACACAAACCGCTCGCGCTCGGCTTCTACTGGTCGCCGCTCAAGATCTTCGAGTACATGTCGTCGGGATTGCCGGTGGTGGCGCCCCGACTGCCGCGCATTGCGCACCTGGTGCGGGACGAAGAAGAAGGCCTGCTCTACGACCCGGCCGATCCGCGCGCGCTGGATGTGGCGCTGGTGCGATTAACCGACCGCGCGTTGCGCGCGCGGCTGGGCGGCGCCGCCCGCCGGCGCGCGGCGGCCCAGTACAGTTGGCAGGCGCACTGCGCGGCGATCGACGCCCGGCTGCGCGAACTGGTGCGAAGGTAAATGCCGACATTGCGCGTCTTGCTCGTCACCGATGCCTTTCCGCCGAACGCCGGCGGCTCGGGGTGGAGCACGTACGAACTCGCCCGCCAGTTGCGCCTGCGTGGGCACGACATCGCGGTCGTTCACGCCGTGCCGGGCGACACGGCGGGTGTCACCGAGACGACCTATGAAGGACTGCCGGTCACACAGTTCCGTCAACGCGTCCCGAATGTGCCGGTCGTGCGCAATGTGCTGAAGAACGAACGGCTCTGGGGCTCGCTGGCGCGGTATCTGACACGGCGCCTCCGCGACTCGCCCGTCGACATCGTGCACGCGCAGCACGTGATGACCACCGTCCCCTCGATTCGCGCGGCTCGGAACGCCGGGGTCCCTGTGGTCGCGACCGTGCGTGACTACTGGCCGGTGTGTTACTGGTCCGACCTGATCGTCGACGCGACCCAGCCCGGGTTGTGCCCGGCGTGCAGCGTGGCCGGCATGCGCGCGTGCCTGCCGCCGCGCGCGGGCGCCCTCGGTCAGGCCGCCTGGGCGCTCATCCCTTACATGCGACGCAACCTGTCGATGAAGCGGCGCACGCTGGCGCGGGCAGACGTGGTGATCGCGGTCAGCCGCGCGATCACGGCCGACCTCAAGGCCCGCGCGCCGGAACTGGCGTCCACACGCGTCGAGACCATTCCCAACCCCGTCGACATGTCGGACCTGACGCCGGCGAGTTCACACCCCGCCGACCCGTACGTGCTCTACGCCGGCAAACTGGCGCCGAACAAAGGCGTGCAGTACCTGCTGCCGGCCCTTGACGCCGCCCCCATCACCTGGCCACTCGTCGTCGTTGGCGACGGACCGCTGCGCGCCAGCCTTGAGGCCGATGCCGGTCGTCGTGGTCGTCACGTGCAATGGCTCGGGTGGCGCGATCGGTCCGAGGTGATCGCCCTCATGCGGGGCGCGTCGCTGCTGGCGTTTCCGTCGTACGGGCCAGAATCACTCAGCCGGGTGTTGATCGAAGCGTCCGCGCTCGGCCTGCCGATTGCCGCCATGGACACCGGCGGTACCGCGGATATCCTCACGCACGACGTGACGGCGCTGCTCTCGACCACCCCGGGAGGATTTGCGGGCGACCTCGCGCGCCTCTGCGCCGACCAGGCCCTGCGACGCCGGCTGGGCGCCGCGGCGGCGCTGCACGCGCGCGCGCACTTTGAGGCTTCGGCCGTGGCCGCGCGCGTGGAAGACGTCTACCTCTCGCTGCAGGCGGCACGGAAGGCGGACGCCTGATGGCGCCCCGCCGGCTGCGCGTCGCGGTGATCGCCCGGGCCGTGCGCCCGTTGCACGGCGACGGCGGTCTTGAGCGATCGGTGCACGATCTGGTGCGTCACCTCGCCGCGCGTGATGTGGACGTCACGCTCGTCACGCCGCCGCCCACCAGCGTGCGCCGACAATGCCTCCAGGGGGTCGGCGATCCGTTTGCCTCGCCGCGCATCCGCGTCCGTCACGTGCCGTACGTGACGTTTCCGCTGACCAACCGGCGCGGCACCACGGTCCTCGATCGCAGTTCGGCCTACCCGCTCTTTGGCTGGCGGGCCGGCCGCGCGGTGCTGGCGATGGCGCGCGCCGGAGAGATCGACATCGTCCACGCGTTCGGCGCCAGCGCGCTCGGCTACGCGCTGGGACGCCGGGCCGGGGATCCGCCGCTGGTGCTCAATCCCCAGGGCCTTGAGGAGTTCGGCGCGAGTGGCGACGCGCCACCCGGGCTGAAACGCTGGGGGTATGCGCCGTTGCGCGCGGCGGTGCGGGCGTGCGCGCGACGCAGCGACATCATCCTGGCCACCGATCGCGCGCTTGAGCCCGTCGTGCGGCGTCACCTGTCGCCGCGCGAAGGACAGATGGTCACCATTCCGAACGGCCTCGATCTGGTCGAGGTCAGCGCGCTGGCCGGACCGGCCGAAGGCCATGTCCTGCGGCAGCGATACGGGATCGGCGCTGGAGAAACCGTGCTCCTGAGCGTCGGCCGCCTGGAACACAACAAGGGCTTCGATCTGCTGGCACAGGCCCTGGCACGGGCCGCCACACCCGGCAGCGCGCTGGTCGCGCACGGCTGGCGGTGGGTGCTGGCGGGCGCGGGTCCGTATCGGTCCGCCATTCAGGCACTGGTGGAAGACCTCGGCCTCACGTCGCGTGTGATCTTCACCGGCCGCGTCTCCGATCAGAACCTGCACGCGTGGTACGAGGCCGCGACGATCTTCGTCCACCCTTCCCGCTACGAAGGCAGTTCCCTGGTCACCCTTGAAGCCATGGCGCACCGGCGGCCCGTGATTGCCACGCGCGCCGGCGGGCTCCCCGACAAGGTGCGGCCCGGGGTGAACGGCTGGCTCGTCGACGTGGAAGCGGTGGACGCGCTCGTGCAGGCGCTCGACGAGGCCGCGAGCCACCCCGAACGATGGCCCGCCATGGGCGCGGCGGGCCGCCGCATCGTGGAAACCGAGTTCGCGTGGCCGGTGCTGGCCGACGCCCATGTGACGCTGTACCGAACCCTGCACGAAGGCCGCTAGGGTACGGACGAAGCGGCACACACGGTCGCGCGCCGGGGATTGTCCAGATCCACACGTGCCTGGATCCATGCGCGCGTCGGTTTCATGTCCAGGTTGATGAGAACGGCGTTGTGGTCTCCGCCGTCGTCCACCGTCGTTTCGACCCGGGTCACGTAGGAGCCTGCCGCGCCGGAATCCATCGCCGCCAGGCCGTCTTCGCTGAGCCATCGATCGAGGACCGTGTCGTCGGCCGCCAGGCCAACGCGAAACGACCGCGCGGCGAGGGTCGCCACACCAGTCCCGCTGATGTGGACCAGCGAAGGCATCGACGGGCGATCGCCCACCACATAGAGGACGGTGCGAGCGAGATGCGGACGGTAGTTGTCGATACGCAGGATCAACGGTCCGTCGGCGGCCACTGTCGACACATCCTGCCAGCCCTGATTGCCGATACTCATACACTCGCCCGCGGAAGTGATCTCGAACAACGGCAGGAACGCCATTTCGATCGGCACGCGAAAATCCTGGCCAGGCTCCAGGGCAAGGATCTCGACCTGACCATTCGGACTGACGAGCGCCACGACGGCACCCGCACGGGTCCGCGCGCGCTCCTGTCCGTCAATCCAGATGGCCGCGGTGCCCTCATCCGCATGGAGGCGAATCTCCTGAGGGGCTCGCACCGTCGTCTGTCCGATCTGTCCACCGCCAGGCACCACGAGGTTGATGTCACGGATCCCGTTCGCCTCCAGCGCGGGCTGTCCTGCGCCGCTGACGCCGATGACGCCGTAGGGCGCGCCCGGCTTCCGGAAGGCGTACGACTCGGGCACCCCGATCCGGGCCCAACCGCCGGGATTCGACATGAGCCCGGCCGCCGCGGCCGGCGTCGCCGCCACCACCACAATGACGTCGTCGCGGATCTGTTCCAGGTGCAGGGGAAACGGACGCCCGTACAGCGTCACCGGCGTGGCCTCGTAGCCAAACCTGGCCAGCTCCAGGCGTCCTTCATCGAAGACAAAGACCCGATACCCCTGCCGGCGAAGGGCGCGCACCTCGTCTGGCACGGGCGATGCGACGACGATGTCGCGCCCCCTGGCCGCTTCTTCGCCGAGCAGCTTGTAGGTCACCATCATGTTGGTGGGATACCGATCGCGCACCAGGACGGCCTTGTCCGGCAACATCGCGAAAAGGGCGTCGAAGTACTGCATCTCAAAAGTGCGCCGATGGTGATCGTTGGCGTCGTAGTTCCCCACCACCTGGGCGGCGGGGACGAACACGGCCACGAGCAGCGCCAGCGCAGGCATGAGTCTTCGCGGGCGCGTCGTTCGACTCCCGTCAGTGCCGGGCCACTGCCAGGACCAGATCGCCTCCAGACCCACCGCCGCCAGCAGCCACAACAAGAGGAAGGCTGAGAGCAGGAAGCCTTCGTCCTCGTTGGCACTCATGTTGGCGGTCAGGGCCATGACACCCAGCGCGCCGCCCAGGCACAACACGGCGTCACGCGCACGGCGTCGTGCCAGGACCATGAGGCCCAGCACCACGAGCGCCAACCCCACGGGCGTCAGTTCCCGGCGCACCAGGCTGGCCACGGCCGGGATCCGCGATCGCACCACATCGCCGGCCGAGAACGCACCAATCTGTTCCGCATACCGCCGCGCCGTCACGACGTCCACCAGTTCGGTCAGACTCGAGGCTTGCGCTTCGAGGTACGGGGCCTGCTGCCACGTCCGAATCACGATCAGCGAGTACTGCGAAACCCCGGCCGTGATGAGCATCGCCGTCAGCAGGAGCGTCCGTGGGGCCAGGGCCGTGCGCGCGCTCGTCATCAGCGCGTGGAGCACCAGGGCCGGCACCAGCGAGATGACGATCAGATGATTGCCGATGGCGATCGAAAAGATCGCGATGGCCCCATGGAAGTGAGACCGGCGTCCCGTCTGGCTCCACCGAAGGAGCAGAAGGATGCCGCCGCAGACGAGCGCCGCCGCCAGGGTGTAGCCCTTTGCATACAACGCCTCGCCCCAGAAGGCACGACCGAGTCCGCACGCCAGCGCGACTGACGCGGCAACGGCCGGACGGGCCCCCAGCGTCCGCGCTCCGAAGTACAAGAAAAAGACCGCGACCGCGCCGAGCAGGGCTGACAAGGCGTTCATCCGAAACGCCAGGGTCCCCCACGGCACGTAGGAAAACAGGTGCGACACCATCACGTAGAGCGGATAGCCGGGCGAGTGCGGCGTCCCCAGCACCTTGCCGACGAACGAAAATTTCGCGGCGTCTCCCATGCCGAACAGGCCGGGATAGATCGTCATCAGGTACACCCGGACGATCAGGACGGCCACCACAAAGGCGAGGACGAGGTCGAGTGTTCTGATTCGCGATTCAGCCACAGGCGCGGCGTTCGACCCGGACATCACGGCTGCGTGTCCGGAAGGCGATAGACGATGTCGGCGCGGAGGCGAAGCGACTCCAGCCACTGGCGCGCCGCGCCGTCGCGCCGATCGGGTGGCAGCGCGGCGAATCGCTGCTGCACGTACGCCTCCCGGCGCAGATCATCCTCCAACCAGCGGTCCACGAAGGCCTGGGTGACGCCCGCCTGCGTCAGCCGCGCGGGCCCGTCGGCGCCTCCCAGCGTCGCGATCCACTGCGTCCGCCGCGCGTCCAGGCTGTCGGCGTCCACATCGCCGGTCTGGAACCGTCGCACTTCGGCCAGCACCAGCCGGCGCTCGACCAGCATGCGCACGTAGGTGTCGTCATCACCCGCCCCGGCGTCGCCGAGTTTCAACAGGCGCGCCGCGCGCACGTCCGACCACGTGATGATGTCGCCGTTCACCACCGCCAGGATGCGGTCAACCACCGCGCCTCCCGGCGCCGCCTGCGCCGTGACGAACACGGCCGTGCACCACACCAGCGTCGCCATCATCAGAACACCTCGCCGATACTCAGATGAAACTCCCAGCCCCGTTCGCGTTTGCCCCTGACGAGGCGCCGGTCG
>JBCKZS010000023.1:0-38751 GCA_038918905.1 Vicinamibacterales bacterium | reverse complement strand
CGTCGGGGACATTTCTATTGCGTTAGCAAGGGGACATTACTACTGCGTTACAACAGTCCTTCTGCCCGTGCGAGCACCTGAATTCGACGGCACCCGGATCCGGGAATCGGTGCCGGCGCCAATTGCCGGGAAATCCGGGGATAGGCGGAAGGGGCCATTCCCGGGTTAGCGGCAACGTGGGTTGCACACAGGCAACCTGGGTTGACACCGAACCGGGGTGCTCCGTGTCGGGGCATCGCGTCACGTGTTGCTGGAACGGAGGAATTGCGCGAGAGTCGTTATGGCATGCACCTTGCCTCTCAGGGGCCGAGGTGAAACCTGCGCGAGCTCGAGTCTTCGTTGCAGGAGTTTGGCGAGTGCTTGCTCAAGGCCCAGTGGGCACGACCGGCGGCGGCTCCCTCCTTCGTGCGCGGGGTGCGGCGGTTCCTCGACTACGCCGCCCAGCCACAGGGGGTTCCCCATCCTCGCGTGGAGTCGGAGGTGGTGCGCGACTACCTGTTGTGAGTATTGCAAGCCGTAGCGCTCCCGAGCACCCGAGCACCCGAGCACCCGAGCACCCGAGCACCCGAGCACTTGAGCACCGGTGCACCGCTACCGCGCTTCGATCCCGAGCCCTCGCATTTTGCGATAGAGGTTGGACCGTTCGACGCCGAGCGCGTCGGCCGTCTTCGAGATGTTGCCGTCGAGCGCGGCCAGCGCGGTCCGGATGTACTCCCGCTCCCAGTCGTCGCGCGCCGTGTAGAGCGGCGCGACGACCGGCGCCGGCTCGCCAGGGATCGGCGCCGGGGCCGCGCCGTGCAGGTGCGCGGGCGCGCTCACGCCGAGAAACGCCAGGTCGGGCGCGGCAATCGTTTCGCCCGGCACCATGATCATCACGCGTTCGATCACGTTGCGCAGTTCCCGGACATTGCCTGGCCAGCGGAAGCCCCGCAGCACGGCGGCCGCATCCGGGGTCAGGTGTTTCAGGCGGCGCCCATACTCGCGCGCCACCTCGCCGATGAAATGGCGCGCCAGCACCACCACGTCTTCGCCGCGGTCGCGCAGCGCGGGCACGTGGATCGGGATGACGTTGAGGCGGAAGTACAGGTCTTCACGGAAGCGGCCGCCGCGAATCTCCTCGACGAGGTCCTTGTTTGTCGCGACCAGCACGCGCACGTCCACGCGCACACTGTGCCGCCCCCCGACCGGCTCGATGACCTGCTCCTGCAGCGCGCGCAGCACCTTGGCCTGCGTCTTCAGGCTCATGTCGCCGATCTCGTCCAGAAACAACGTGCCGCCGTGCGCCAGCTCAAATTTTCCGCGCCGATCGGCCACCGCCCCGGTGAACGCGCCCCGCGTGTGCCCGAACAACTCCGACTCGATCAGCTCTTCGGGAATCGCCGCGCAATTCACCTCGATGAACGCGCCGGCCCGGCGTTGGCTGAGCGCGTGGATGTGCCGCGCCACCAGCTCCTTGCCCGTCCCGTTTTCGCCGGAAATCAGCACCCGGCTGTTGGTCGGCGCCGCCATCGCGATCAGTTCCCGGAGGTGCCCGACGCTCGGACTCTCGCCGACAATGACGAACCGGCGGTCCACACGGGCCCGCAGGGCGCGGTTCTCCGCTTCAAGCTCGCGCTGGCGCAGCGCGTTGCGCACGGCCAGCATGGTCTTGTCGAGCGACAGCGGTTTTTCGATGAAGTCAAACGCGCCCAGCTTGGTCGCGCGCACGGCGTTCTCGATGCTGCCGTGGCCCGAGATCATGATGACCTCGGCCTCGACGCCCCGCGCGCGCAGACGTTCGAGGGTCTCGAGGCCATCGCAGCCGGGCAGCCAGATGTCGAGCAACAACAGATCGTACGCCCGGCGCGACACCTGCGCGAGACAGGCCTCCCCGCTCTCGACGGTATCCACCTGATACCCCTCGTCGCGAAGCACGCCGGCCAGCGAGGCGCGCACGCCGGCTTCGTCGTCAACAATCAGAATGGCAGACATCGCGCGTTACTCCGTGGGCAGGACCAGGGTGAACACGGTGCCGGCCGGGCCGGCGTCGCCCACGTCGATGTCCCCGCCGTGTTCGGCGACGATGCGCCGGACAATCGCCAGGCCCAGTCCGCTGCCCCGCCCCTTGGTCGAATAGTACGGCATGAAGAGTTTGTCGCGGTCCGCGGCGGGCACCCCGGGGCCGTTGTCGGTGACCGTGCACCGGACGCCGGGCAGGCCAGGGTCGCGCTCGGTGGCGACCACAATCGTCGGCGGCGCGCCATCCGGACGCGGCGGAGCGGCGGGACCGCCCAGCGCTTCCATCGCGTTGTCGACCAGGTTGATGATGACCTGGCGCATCTGCTCCACGTCCACCCGCACCAGGGGCACGTCCGCCGCCAGGCGCGTCTCGATCCGGAGCGTGGCGTGCTGCAGCACGCCGCCGTACAACTTCAAGGTGTCGGCGATGATCGCGTTCAGGTCCGCGGGCGCCATGCGCGGCCCGCGCAGCCGGGCGAACTGCGCGAACTCATCGACCAGTCCCTTGAGCGCGTCGACCTCGGTGATGATCGCGCTGGTGCACTCCTCGACGAGCGCCCTGGCGTTCGGGGGCGCGCTGGCGAAGTTGCGGCGCAGGCGCTCGGCGCTCAACTGAATCGGCGTCAGCGGATTCTTGATTTCATGCGCCAGCCGCCTCGCCACGTCGCGCCAGGCCGCGACCCGCTGCGCGCGAATGAGCGGGGTCACGTCGTCGAGCACGACCACGGCGCCTTCCACCTGGTCGGTGGCGCCGATGAGGACGGTGGCGGCGGCCGCCACATGGATCTCGCGGTCGTCGCGCGTCAGCGTGATCTCCTCGACCACGCCGGCACGGTGGGCGGTGGCCGCGACGAGTGGCAGCAACGCGCGGAGGTCCTCGCGCGCGAACGCGTCGTCGGCCAGTCGCCCCACGGCGCTGGCGTCCAGCCCCAGCAACCGCTCGGCCGCGCCGTTGATCGTCGAGATGCGCCCGGCGGTGTCGAACGAGATGACGCCGGTGGCGACCCGATCGAGAATCGTTTCGACGTAGCGGCGCCGGGTTTCGACCTCCGCGTGTTTCTGCTCCAGGGCGAGACGGCTCTGCTCGAGCCGTTCCTGGCTGGTGCCCAGCTCGGCGGCCATCGTGTTGAAGGCCTCAACGAGCGATCCCAGCTCGTCGCTCGTTTCGGGTTCCAGACGCAGGTCGAGCCGGCCGGCGCCAATCGCGCGCGCGCCTTCGGCGAGCATCTGCACCGGACGGGTGATCCGCTTGGCGACGTACAAGCCCATCCACGTGGCGCTGACCAGAATGAGCAGCGTCACCATCAGGAACACCGCGAGGTAGACCCCTTGCAGCGGCCCCTTGAGGACGTTGAGTTGCTGGTACTGTTCGTAGGCGACGGTCGCGCGCCGCATGTGCGACGTCAGTTCCTCGCGCACGTGCAGCGAGACCACGACCACGCCGATCACCACGCCGGCCGGGTCGAGCACCGGCGCCGCGGCGCGCACCAACAGGCCCCCACTCGCCACGGCATCGTCGGTGGCGCCCTCACGGCCACTCGCGGCCACCTGCGCCGCCAGCCGATCGGCCGACGCCCGCACCACGTCGCGCGGCGGCGCGCCCACCTCGAGCGCCAGCAGAAACACCGCGTCGCGGTCCCCGGCCACCGTCGGCACCGCCTGATACATCTCCACCAGGCCGTCCCGCATCGTCGCCAACTCGCCCCGGACCAGGGCCTGGATGGCTGCCACGTCCCCGGCCTCGATCACCGCGGACGGCAGCGTCGTGGCCAGCCGGTTCGCGCGCAGCCTGACGGTTTCCTGCCGCTCGCTGTAGTACTGCGCCGCAATGTCCTTGGCGGCCTCAAGGGCCTCGTTCACTGGCACGCTGAACCAACGGTCGGCGCTGCTGCGCAGGAATTCGCTGCCGATGACCAACACCAGCGACGCCGGGACGATCGTCAGCGCGAGCATCGCCGCGACGAGTTTGGCGCGGAACCGCGCGAAGGGCGCGCCGCGGCGCCGCTCCACCCACAATTTGATGATGTTGCGCGCCAGCACGAAGACGAGCGCCACCAGCATCGCGAGGTTGACGGCCGACAGCGCGTAGAGGACCACCTCGCTGACAAACGCCTGATCCATGCGGCCGACACGCCCGGGCACCCAAAACACGCCGACCAGCAGCGCGGCCAGAAGCAACGTCAGCAGGATCAGGACGCGCGGGTTGTCGAGGGTACGGCGGCGGGCGCCGCGCGACGCCGGCTCGGGCGTGTCAGGCTCGGGGGGCGCGGGAGGCACGGGGGGAACGTCCAGCAGCATGGGGGTGCCGCGGACCTCAGCGTCCGGCCGTCAGTTCAACGCGGCCCGACATCCCGGCGCGCCCCCAGGGCCAGAGCGAGAACCCGCGCGGCAGGCTGTCGCGCGCGCACACACGGATGTAGTACTCACCGCTGCCGTCGAGCGCGGAGATTTCATCCAGGGGCACCCGCTCGAACTCGGTCACCCAGCGCCGCATTTCGTCTTCCTTCTGCGTCTGCTGCGACCAGTGCACCGTGCCGTCACGCCACTTCGAAACCTGATACGCGCCGGTGAGCGTGTCGAACTTCACGGTCGAGGCCACCACGGTGTCGGCCAGCGTGCGGTCGAACCAGAAAACCGACGTCCGTCGCAACTCGGCGACAAAGGTCACCGTCACCGGCAGCCCGCTGTGCACCGCGTTCCGCACGTTGGGGGTGAAGGCCGCGGGCGCCGAGAAGGTGGCGTACACCTTCTCCCCGGTCACCACCGGCGTGATGCGCACCGTCGTGGCCTCCACCACCACCGCCGCGCCCACCGCCAGGAGGGCGGCCCACAGGCCCCACGTTCCGGTTCGTCGTTGTTTCACCATCACGCCTTGAAGAGATCGTTCAATTCGTTCTTGAACTCGTCAATGTCGCGGAAATTCCGGTACACCGACGCAAACCTGACGTAGGCCACCTTGTCGAGATGGCGCAGCGCGTCCATGACGTGCGCGCCGATTTCCACGGTCGTGATCTCGCGTTCGGCTTTGTCCTGCAACGCGGCTTCCACCGCATCGGCCACATCATCAAGCGCCGATACGCGCACCGGCCGCTTCTCGCAGGCCTTGAGCAGCCCCGCCACCAGCTTCGGCCGCTCGAACCGTTCGCGCCGGCCGTCCTTCTTCACGACCATGTACGGAATCTCGTCAATCCGCTCGTAGCTGGTAAACCGGCGTCCGCACTCCAGGCACTCGCGCCGGCGGCGGATCACCTCGCCCTCTTTGCTCTCGCGGGAGTCCACAACCTTGTCCCCGAGGTGTCCGCAGTAGGGACACTTCACGAGGTCGCGTCCTCGTCTGCGGGCGGGCGCATGCGCCTGAGACCGCCGAGGGTCAGTCCGTCCTGCCACATGAACACACACCCGAGAATGGCCACCGGCACAAACGACACGAGGTGCAGCAGGATCGCCGCGGCGGCCGCGGCGTCCGCCCCGGCCCCGAAGTACTGCATCACCGCCAGTTTGTACATCACATGAAACCCCCCGGCCCCGCCCGGCGTGGGCGCCGCCACGCCCACGGCCAGATACATCACGACAAGGAACGTCCCGGAGAACGGCACCGTCAAATCGAACGCGAGCGACACCAGCCAGATGCCCAGACAAATCGACACCCACAGCACCAGCGACCAGGCCATCGTCGTCGCCAGCGCCCGCGGGTCGCGCATCACCGCCAGTCCCGCCGCAAACTTCCGTGCAAACCCGCCGATGGCCGTCGCCGCCCGCGCCGGCAACCAGTGGCTCAGGCGGTCCACCCAGCGCCCCACCCGCTCGGGATGGCCGGCGCAGACAAAGAGTACGCCTAATCCCATCAGCGCGGCAACCGCCGCCACCGCCCCGGCCCAGCGCGTCTCGGGGCCGACGTCCACGCTCAGAAACGGAATCGCGCACGCAAACAGCAGCAGCACCGCCGTCAGATCGAGCGCGCGCTCGATGATGATCGTCGCAAACGTGGCCGACACACTCAGGCGTTCCTGCCGGGCCAGCAGATACGGCCGCAGCACCTCGCCCACACGCGCCGGCAACAGGAACGTCGCTGTAAACCCGATGATAGTCGTGCGGAACGCCGGACCGAAGCGCACACGCCCGAGCGGCGCCAGCAGCGTCTGCCAGCGCCACGCCCGAATCACATAGGTCTGCACAGTCGTGATCACCGCCAGACCGACGAGCCCCAGATGCGCGGACGCGAAGGCGCGCCGCAGTTCGGTCCCGTCCAGATCTTTGACAAACCACCAGATCAACAGCAGCGTGACACCCGTGATGATCAGGCCGGACCAGGGAATGGACGTGCGGTGTGGATTGGATGACATACCGTGGCGGTGCGCGCGCACGTCGCACAATGCGGCTTTGTTTCTACTATAAGATTGGCGGCAAGTCTATGGGAAAGCGAGAGTTACTTATTATTGTGGCGTTCGTCGTCGTGGGAACCGTGGTCTATCAGGTCACCGCCCCGCCGTCGACCGGCACCCGAAGTTTCTCGCTGGGAGAGATCTTCAACTCGGCGCGACGCGAGATGCGCGGCAACCCCGGGCGCGCCACCGTCACCCACACCGAGACCCTCGACGTCCCCGCCACCATCCATGAACTCCGTGTGTTGCGCGTATCGCACGACGTCCAGGTCGTCGGTGAGGCCCGCGACACGATCGAATACGCCTTCGCCGTCACCTCGACCGGTCCCGACGATACGGTGGCGAACGAGTATGCCACCCGCACCGTGCTGACACGCGATGAGGTGGGGACGACGCTGATTCTGAGGGCCCAGTATCCCGCGGAGGCGTCCCAGACCGCGACGTTGATCATCAAAGTGCCGGCGCGGCTGGTGGCGCGGGTCGACAACGCGACGGGCGTCACGATCTCGGGCGTCTCGGGCGCGCACATTGAGGCCGCGCGGGGCGAGATCACGATGAGCCAGATCGCGGGCGCGGTCACCGGCACCCACCAGGACGGCCGGCTGACCGTCTCGGCCGCCCGTTCCGTCAAGGTGCGCCTGACCCGGACCCGCAGCCGGTTCGAAGACGTCAGCGGTGGCCTGACGCTCGACCTGCGCGACGGCGACAGTACCATCCTGCGCAGCGCCGGCCTCCTGGAAATCGACGAAACACGGCAGGAACTCACGATCACCGAACATCAGGGCCCGGTCACCGTGCGCGGCTCGGACGGCCGCGTCACCGTGACCGGGCCGTCCCGCGCTGTGACGATCGACGTGCGCCGCACGGAAGTGGAAGTGGCGCTCACGCGCGGCGTGCCCGTCACCGTCATCAACACCGACCAGACCGTGCGCCTGATTCTTCGCGGCGCGCCCGCGTTCACGTTGAACGCCGCCACCAGTGATGGGGCGATCCAGGCCGCTGATGTGCATCTCACGCCAGAAACAGGCAGGTCGGACACGCGCCTGACCCACGTCTTCGGCGCGCCCGGCGGTCCCAGCGTGACGATCCGCAACACGCGCGGCAACATCGTGATCCGCAAAGGGGCGTGATCCGCAAAGGGGCAGTGATCCGCAAAGGGGCTTGACGCGCGCGACGTCAAGGTTCTACCCTTCCTTTTCCTTCCCGGCATGACCACCTCCGTCGTTCTCGAAACACACTTGTCCGGACTCACGCTGCAACGGCGCGGCAAAGTGCGTGACGTGTACGATCTCGGCGACACGCTGCTCATCGTCGCCACCGATCGCATTTCGGCGTTCGACTACGTGCTGGGATCGGGCATTCCCGACAAGGGCAAGATCCTGACCCAACTGTCGGCCTTCTGGTTCCAACGCATCGCGTCACTGACGCCGCATCACTTGCTTTCGATCAACGTGGACGACTTCCCTGCCGCCGCGCGCGCGCATCGGGAGGTGTTGCGCGGCCGCTCGATGTGGGTGCGCAAGACCGATCCGTTGCCCGTGGAGTGCGTGGCGCGCGGCTATCTGTCGGGATCGGGCCTCAAGGACTACCAGAACACGGGCGCGGTCTGCGGCGTGGCGCTGCCGGCCGGCCTGCGTGATTCGGACCGGCTCCCGGAGCCGATGTTCACGCCCGCGACCAAGGCCGATTCGGGCCACGACGAAAACATCAGCGAAGCCGAGGCCGGCCGCCTCCTTGGCGACGCGCGTGTCGCGCAGCTCAAGGCCCTCACGCTCGCACTCTACCGCCAGGGGGTGGCCCACGCGGCCACCTGCGGCATCCTCATCGCCGACACCAAGTTCGAGTTCGGCCTTGCCCCCCGAAGCGCCGCAGGTGCGAAGGGGGGCGCGAACGGAGGGACCGACGAACTGGTGCTCATCGACGAAGTGTTGACCCCGGATTCGTCGCGCTTCTGGCCGAAGGCGCTCTACGCGCCGGGCCACAGCCAGCCGAGTTTCGACAAACAGTTCGTGCGCGACTATCTCGAGCAGATCGGCTGGAACAAGCAGCCCCCGGTGCCGGCGTTGCCTGACGACGTGGTGACAAGAACGCGTGAGAAATACCTCGAAGCGTATCGGGTCCTGACGGGACGGGATCTGGACCTCGCATGATCCGCGACGACCTCGACCAGCTCGTGCAGCACCTGCTCGACCGCGGCGTGTTGTTTGACGACGCCCAGCGCGAGTTCGAGCGGATGTTCATCACCCGGGCCCTCGTCAAGACCAACTACAACGTCTGCAAGGCGGCCAAGATCACCGGCCTCCACCGCAATACCCTCAGCCGCAAGATGGCGGCGTACCGCATCAAGCGGGCGGGATAGAAGTTCCACGACCCGGCCCTCCCGAGGCGGCGGTCTATTGGTCGATGGACCAGCGGCCGGCCTTCGGCGGCGTGTCGCTGGTCGTACGGACCGGCGATTTCCAGGCGGCCACCCGACAACTTCGTGAATTGGGAGCCCCTTGACGCGCCGGAGGGCCATACCGTAGACTTAGCAGTCGGCCGCACCGAGTGCTAACAGTCAGAGAGACTGACTGCCAGCCAAGGCGCATTTTTCTGTTTTCGGAAAGGACCCCTAATGAACGTCAGACCACTTCACGACCGCGTCATCCTGCAAAGGATTGAGGAAGACGAACAGCGCGTTGGCGGCATCATCATCCCCGACAGCGCCAAGGAAAAACCCCAGCACGGCAAGGTCATCGCCGCCGGCAAGGGCAAGCTCGAAAAGGACGGCAGAGTGACGCCGCTGGACGTCAAGGCCGGCGATCTGGTGCTGTTCGGCAAGTACGCCGGACAGGAAATCAAGGTGGACGGCACCGAATATCTCATCATGCGCGAGGAAGAAATCTTCGGCGTGGTCGAGAACAAAAAGTAAGCGTCGAGACGCGAGGAGATTCAATTCATGGCAAAACAGATCATTTACGGAGAAGAGGCGCGACAGGCCATCCTGCGCGGTGTCAACAGCCTGGCCGACGCGGTCAAGGTCACCCTCGGCCCCAAGGGCCGCAACGTCGTCATCGACAAGAAGTACGGCTCTCCCACCATCACGAAGGACGGCGTGACCGTCGCCAAGGAAATCGAGCTGAAGGACCCGATCGAGAACATGGGCGCCCAGATGCTCCGTGAAGTGGCGAGCAAAACCTCGGACACGGCCGGTGACGGCACCACGACCGCCACGGTGCTCGCGCAGTCGATCTTCCGCGAAGGCATCAAGATGGTGGTGGCCGGCGCCAACCCGATGGAACTCAAGCGCGGCATCGAAAAGGCCGTGGAGGCCATCGTCGCCGAGCTGAAGAAGATGTCCAAGCCGGTGACCGGCAACATGATCGGCCAGGTCGGCACGATCTCCGCGAACAGCGACGACACGATCGGCACGATCATCGCGCAGGCGATGGAGAAGGTCGGCAAGGACGGCGTGATCACGGTCGAAGAGGCGAAGTCGATGGAGACATCGCTCGACGTCGTCGAGGGCATGCAGTTTGACCGCGGCTACCTCTCGCCCTACTTCGTGACCGACGCCGAGCGCATGGAGTGCGTGCTCGAGAACCCGGTCGTCCTCATCCACGAAAAGAAGATCTCGTCGATGAAGGATCTGCTGCCCCTGCTCGAGCAGGTGGCCCGCGGCGGGCACCCGCTGGTGATCGTCGCGGAAGACGTGGACGGCGAAGCGCTGGCGACCCTGGTGGTCAACAAGCTGCGCGGCACGCTGCAGGTCGTGGCCGTCAAAGCCCCGGGCTTCGGTGACCGCCGCAAGGCCATGCTCGAGGACATCGCGGTCCTCACCGGCGGCCGCGCGATCACGGAGGACCTCGGCATCAAGCTCGAGAACATCAAGATCGAGGACCTCGGCAAGGCGAAGAAGATCACAATCGACAAGGACGACACCACGATCGTGGAAGGCGGGGGCGCCAAGGCGGCCATCGAAGGCCGTGTGAAGCAGTTGCGCCTGCAGGTCGAAGAGACCACCTCGGACTACGACCGCGAGAAGCTCCAGGAACGCCTGGCGAAGCTCGTCGGCGGCGTCGCGATCATCAAGGTCGGTGCGGCCACCGAAACCGAGATGAAGGAGAAGAAGGCGCGCGTGGAAGACGCGATGCACGCGACCAAGGCGGCCGTCGAAGAGGGAATCGTCCCGGGCGGCGGCGTGGCTCTGCTCAGGTGCAGCAAGGTGCTCGACGGCCTGAAGCTCGAGGGTGACCAGAAGGTCGGCGCCGAGATCGTGCGCCGCGCCGTCGAAGCCCCGATACGCTGGATCGCGAGCAACGCCGGCGCCGAAGGCTCCATCGTCGTGCAGAAGGTCAAGGAAGGCAAGGACGTGAACTTCGGCTACAACGCGGCCACCGACACCTATGAAGACATGGTGAAGGCCGGCGTCATCGACCCGACCAAGGTCGTGCGCTCGGCGCTGCAGAACGCCGCGTCCATCGCCTCGCTCCTGCTCACCACCGAAGCCATGGTCTCGGAGATTCCGGAAGACAAGAAGGACGCGCCGGCCGGCGGCGGCGGCGGCATGGGCGGGATGTACTAAACACATCGCTCGAACACACGAAGGGCCCGGCGGGACTCTCCCGCCGGGCCCTTTTTTTGTGCCGTGAAGTTCCGTTCAGCGCAGGCTGAATTCCATCACGATGACGACGAGCATGGGCACGGCCTCGCCCTTCAGACGGGCGGGCCGGAAGAGCCACTGGCGCGCGGTGCGCATCGCTTCCTCGTCGAGACCAAAGGCCCGGTCGAGGGACTTGATCACGCGAATCTCCGTGATGATGCCGTTCGTGCCGACTACGGCCTCAAGTTCCACCGCGCCCTGAATCTTCGCGCGCATCGCGTCCGACGTGTACTTGGGATCGACCCTGCGCAGCAGAACGGGATCTTCGGCGCCGCTCCCAGGGCGCATCGCCCCCCCGCCAAATCCCCCGCCGGATCCAGGGCCCAGCCCTGATCCGCGGCCGGGACCCGAGCCGGTGCCCGTTCCAGTGCCGCCGCCACCGTCCGTGCCACGGCCCAGCGAGGGCGCGGCCGACAGACCGGTGATCGTCCCCGATGTTTCAATCGGCAGCGTGGCGCTGGTCTGAATCGGCGCGACCAGCGGTGGCGGGGGCGGGGGCGGTACGTCCAGCTTCACAGGTGTGATGACCTGCGGCTTCGGCAACTCGGCTTTCATCTCGAGCTTGACCGGCGGGTCGGGCGACTTGTTGCCGCCGCCGCCACCACCCCCGCCAGGACCTTTCATCTGCACGAAGACAAGGTCGTACGTCTCGGGAGGCGTATAAGTAGGTGGCTCCATCGGCGGCCGCCACGCCATCACCAGCGCCACCAGGAGGACCGCCAGGCCGTGCAGCCCCAGCGACGCCGACATCGCCCGGCCCATCTTGCGCTGGTCCTTCTCCGCAAACACGCAATCGGCCGCAAGCCAGCCGTGCGCCACCACGCCGGGTCCCGCAGCCGGTGAGGCATTCGGACTGGGAGCCGCTGGGTCAGGCGTCAGGGGTGTCGCACTCATCGAGATTCTCTGGGTGTCACCGTCAGTATACGCATCTGGCCTATTGGTCGTTACTTGTGCAAGAACGATGCCCCGGCGCGCGGCCGTGCCGGGTGCTAGAATCGGCGGGTCCGGTGCCACCGGCAGGAGTACCCCATGTTTGGAAGCCTTGGCGTTCCCGAGTTGCTGATCATCCTCTTCATCGTCATCCTGGTCTTCGGTGCCAGCCGTCTGCCCGAACTGGGCAAGGGCATCGGGAAAGGCATCAAGAACTTCAAGGACGCCACCAGGAACGGCCTGGCCGAGAAGAACGAGAAGAACGAGAAGAACGACGCCTGACCCTGTCAGGGGTTTGGACGCCTGAGGCCCGGCCGCGGACGGGAGTCAGATGACCACGCGTGTGTCGCCGATGCGGCGGGTCACACGCTCCCGATCGAGATATTCCAGCAGCGGGATGGCGAACTTCCGAGTCACGCCAAAACGCGCCTTCGCCGCCGCCACATCGAACGTCGTCCCCGTGCCCAGCGCGCGCACCTCTGATTTCAGGGTCTGCAGCGGTTCGACGTGAAACCACAGCGGGTCCAGTTTCACCACCACACGTTCGCGGACCAGCGTCCGCAGGACGCGCGGCACATCGGCGGGGGGCACACCCGCCGCCGCGGCTAACGTCGCCAGATCAGGCGGCTGCACGCCCGCCTCGCGCAGGACACGCCCCACCGCCTCGCGCGCCCGCGCATCATCGGCCCGCACGACGGGCTGATGGGTCGAAAGCCGCAGACGATCGGTGCCCGTCACGCCCGAGGCGCGCGCGACGATCGCGTCGAACACGGCAGGCGCGGCGCCAGGCGCCACGCGGTCGCGCAGCGTCTCGCGCGGCACGCCTTCTTCGCCAGGACGATCACGGTGAAAGGCACGGAGAGACTCCAGCAGCGCGGTCGCCGCCGCTGCCAGGTGTGTCGCGCCTACGAACCCTCCGGCACACGCGACCGCCGGTCCGCGGTCCATCAGCCCGCGCAGTACGGCATCGGCGTCGTCGGGAGCCACACCCCCACGGCGGACCAGATCAGCGGCCACAACACCCCGCAGCCCGGATTCGGTGAGCCACAACTCCGCACTCGTGGCCACATCTGCGGAGACCAATGTCTGCAGCCGCGCCAGGGTGGCCGGCCGACGCACGCCTCCGCGCGGGGGTTCAGGATCGAGCACCAGGGCGCCACCGACAGTCCGCGCCGGCGACGTCGCGCGCAACACGATCCGATCCGACCGCGTGACCACCATCGGCGTGGCCAGGCGCAGGCGCGCGAGCGCCTCGCCCCCTGGCGGCACGACCACGTCGCGCGCCCCGGCGACCACGGGTGTCCAGACGTCGGTGGACGCCTGACGCACCGCCGCCAGTGAGACACGCGCCAGACGGTCGCTGGTGCCTTGGTGCACGCGGATCCGGCTGCCGTGTCGCAACGGCGGCGCGTCACGTACCAGTTCCACCCGCACATCAACACGGCGCGTGACGGCGAGTGCGCCCGGCGTCGCCAGCGTCATGCCGCGCGCCACCTGCGAGAGGTCCACACCGCCCAGATTGACGGCCACGCGCCGCGGGGCCGCGGCTCCGGCCACGGATTGACCGTGCACCTGCACGCCGCGCACGCGCACCGGCGTCCGCGACGGCAGCACCACGAGCGCTTGGTCCTGCGCGATGGTGCCAGACACCAGCGTGCCGGTCACCACCGTGCCGAATCCCTTGACGATGAAGGCGCGGTCGATCGGCACGCGCGTCGCCCCCGATCGCGCGGGGCGCGCGGGACCGTCCGCCAGCCCGCGGATCGCGCGCCGAAGGTCGTCGATGCCGTCGCCGGTATGGGCGGAGACGGTGACGATGGGCGCGGACTCGAGCGGACTGCCTGCGACGAGCGCGCGCGCTTCGAGCGCAACCAGCGCGCGCGTGTCGTCATCGACCAGATCTGACTTGGTGATCACGATCAGGCCGCGCGGAATCGCGAGCAGGCGGCAAATCTCGAGATGCTCGCGCGTCTGCGGCATGACCGATTCGTCCGCCGCAATGATGAGCAGCACGGCGTCCAGGCCACCCGCGCCGGCCAGCATCGTTCGCACGAACCGCTCGTGGCCCGGCACGTCCACCAGCGCCACGGCGACATCGTCAATCTGCGTGTGTGCGAAGCCCAGTTCGATGGTGATGCCGCGCGCCTTCTCTTCCTTCAGGCGGTCGGGATCGATGCCAGACAAGGCCAGGACCAGGGCGCTTTTGCCGTGATCGATGTGTCCCGCGGTGCCAAGAACCAGCGTGCGCACGAGCGGCCTCAGCGCTTCCTGGCCGGCCGCGACGTCTTCTTCAACGCCCGTTCGCGAGGGCCGGGCCGCTTCGACCGCGCACGCCCCGGCGCGTCCTTCTTCGGTGTGCCCCCGCGTTCGGATCCACGTCCGGATTCCCGTCCGGGTCTGCCTTCGGACCGGGGGGTGGCTTGGCTGCGCCGCGGGCCGCGGTTCTTTTCCGAGCGCCTGACCGCGTCAAGAATCTCGGTCAGCCCCAGGTCAATCAGCCGCCGCTCCATATCAACCCGGATGACCTGCACCGCGACCTTGTCCCCCAGCCGGTAGATCCGGCCCTGTTTCTCGCCGCGCAGCAGGTGCGACTTCTCCACAAACCGGTAGTAGTCGTCGGCCATCGTGGAGACGTGCACCATGCCCTCGACGAAGTGTTCGACCAGCTCGATGTACAACCCGAAGGCGCTGACCCCGGTCACGAACCCGGTGAACTCGTCGCCGACCTTGTCGGCCATGAAACGCACTTTTTTCCATTGCACCAGTTCGCGCTCGGCGTCGTTGGCGCGACGTTCACGCTCGGACGTATGGCGCGCGACCTCCGGCAGGTCCCCGGTCAGTTCGCCGCGGCGCTCCTTCGGCATCCCGCGGCGGGATTCGCGCAGCGACCGGTGCACCACCAGGTCTGGGTACCGGCGGATCGGCGACGTGAAGTGTGTGTAGTGACTGGTCGCCAGGCCGAAGTGGCCGATCGATGACGCGTCATACCGCGCCTTCTGCATCGTCCGCAGCATCAACATCGCGATGGGTTTTTCTTCCGGCTTCCCGTGGATCTTCTCGACCAGCTTCTGGAAATGCCGCGGCTCGAGCCGGTCGGCAGGCCCGGACAGTGCATACCCCAACGCGCCGATGAACTCTTCGAACTCCTCCACTTTCTTCGGATCCGGGTCTTCGTGCACGCGGTACAAGGTGGGGACATCCTGCGTGTCGAGGTGCTCGGCCACCGTCTCGTTCGCCAGCAGCATGAACTCTTCGATCAGTCGATGGGCCACGTTGCGCTCGGCGGCGACGATCGCGGCAATGGCCCCGTCATCCCCCATGAGAATTTCGGATTCCTTCAGGTCGAAGTCCACCGAGCCACGGCGCCGCCGACGCTGATTCAGGATCGTGAACAACTCCTCCATCCGCTCGAACAGTGGCACCAGCGCGGCGTATTTCCTGCGCACGATCGGATCGCGCTCGGTCAGGATCTGGTGGACCTCGGTGTACGTCATGCGGGCGTGGCTGCGAATCACGCCGTCATGCACCTCGTGGCGCACGACCGCGCCCGTGCGCCGGTCCACTTCCATCAGACACGACTGCACCAGGCGGTCGACCCCGGGATTGAGGCTGCACAGGCCCGTCGACAACTCGGACGGGAACATGTGCACCGCGCGCTCGGGAAAATAGACCGACGTGCTGCGTTCGTACGCCTCCCGGTCGATCACGCTGCCTTCGGTGACGTAGTGGGACACGTCCGCGATGTGCACCGCCAGCCAGTAGTTGCCGTTCTCCAGTCGATCGAGCGAGATCGCATCGTCAAAATCCCGGGCGTGTTCACCGTCGATCGTGACGGTGGGCCACTCGCGGAAGTCCGTGCGGCCCTCGCGATCGCCCGCCTTCACCGCCGTGCCCAGCGCCAGCGCCGCGGCGACGGTCTCGTCGCTGTGGGCGTCGGGCAGGTTGTATTTGCGGATGATGACGGCCGTGTCGACGCCCGGCGCGTTGATGTCGCCGAGCACGTCGATCACGCGGCCCTGCGCGGGCCGGGTCTGGGTGGGCCAGGTCGTGATGGCGAGGGTGACCATCTCGCCCGGCGCGGCCGCCAGCGATTCGCCTGGCGGCACCTCCACATCCATCATCAGGCGACGGTCGAACGGCACCACAAACCCGCGGCCCTGCTCATCAACGTCGTAACGGCCGACCACCGAGGCCGTGCCGCGTTCCAGAATGCGCAGGATGCGGCCTTCGGCGCGGTCGCCGTCGCCCGTCCGCTCGACACGGGCCACCACGCGATCGCCGTGGATGGCCTGATTCAGGTTGGCCCCCGCGATAAAAATGCTCGTCGGGCCGTCCTCGGTCGGACGCTCGACGTCGACAAAACCAAAGCCGCGTGGATTGGTCGCGACCTTCCCCACGACGAGATTCATGCGGTCGGGCAACCCGAAACGCTCGCCGCGAATCTCGATCAGGGCTCCGGTCTCCACCAGCCGCGTCAGGGCGCGTTTGAACGACGCCCGGGTTTCGCGCGGAATCTTCAGGGTCTGCAGCAATTCCTTGACCGTGGCCGGGTGGTCCACCGTGTCCCGGATCTGGCCTAACAGGGCGTCATCGCTCAACATTGCCGTTAGTGTACTCCCCTGCCTGGGCCATCGACCCAACCAGAACCCCACTGCCAGGGTCTACTGGACTGGTGTCGCCCGTTGCTGCCATCGCCGACGAAATGACCGTGTCCCAGGCAGGTGAAACCGAAGCCACGCGCCTGGGCGATCCGCCGGCAGTCCGGGCGCTGGTGCGCGCGGCACAGGCCGGCGACCGCGAGGCCTTCGACGCGCTGGTGGGGCTGTTCCACCGTACGGTGTTCCGCACGGCCATGGCGGCGTTGCGGCGGAGCGAGGACGCGGAAGACGCCACCCAGGACGCGTTTGTGCTCGCGTGGCGGAAGGTCGCGGGATTCCGCGGCGACTCGACATTCAAGACCTGGCTGCTCACCATCGTCTGGCGCCAGGCCCTCGATCGGCGGCACGCCCGCGAAACCTGGTGGCGCCGGCGCCAGCAGCCGTCGGCGCACGACTCGGCGCACGACTACGTTGCGCAGGGGGATGGGTTGGACCGACTCGTCAGCCCCGACGCCGACCCGGAGCGGGTGACCAGCGCGCGGCAGCAGGTGGAACAGGTCAGACGCGCCATCAGCGCGCTCAGCCCGAAGTTGCGCGACACGTTGTTGCTGGCCGCCTCGGGGGAACACACGTACGACGAAATCGCCGTGATGCTCGGCGTGCCGTTGGGCACCGTGAAATGGCGGGTCGCGGAAACCAGACGGATCGTTCAAGTGCGACGTGCGGGGTTGAGGGGGCATGAAGATGAATGACATCGATCGTGTGGCGCGGATGATGACCGAGGCTGAGCCGCCGGCCGATCTCGAGGCCCGTATCCGGCGCCGCCTCGATGCGGTGACCATCGAGCCCGCCCGCGGCGCGCGGGCCTCGTGGGTCACCTGGCGCACGGCGGGCGCACTGGCTGGCGCGGCCGCGCTGGTCGTGCTGGTCGTCGTCCAGGGGTCCAGGGGTCCAACGGTCCCATCTCAGCCACCTCCGTCATCTCAGCCACCTCCGTCATCTCCGTCATCTCCGTCATCTCAGCCATCTCAGTCATCTCAGTCATCTCAGTCATCTCAGTCATCTCAGTCATCTCAGCGGCAGGTGGCGCTGACCGAGGCGGGAGAGGCCTGGATGGCGCGGCGCATTCCGGCCCTCGATCCGGTAGCAGCGCTGCACCTGGATCAGTTGACGTTTGAATCGATCCAACCGGAAGCCCTGTTCATCCCTCCACTCATCATGACGATGCTGCCCACAACGTCAGCAGACGTCGAGCACCACGACGACCGATAGCCACTGTTTCTGAAGGAGCCTTATGCGACGACTGACCTCTCTCTTGATCCTGACCGTACTGATGGCCACGCCCGCGCTCGCCAGTCAGACTCCCCCGCCGCTGGTGGCGACCCCCACACCGGGGCAGGCAGCAGCGCCGCGGCCGGAGACGCCCCGGGCGCCATCGATCGGAGGTCCGGCAAACCCTGGCATGCCGGCATCCACCAATATCCGGCTCGATTTGACGATCACCGACACCTACACAGGCGAGCCGATCAAGAAGGTGGTATCTCTCGTGATCCTCACGGGCAACAGCGGGATGATTCGGGCCCAGGGCTCAGACGGTTGGTCCACCCTGAACGTGGACGCAATCGCTGCAGCCTATTCTGATGGTTTGGTCTCAGTGCGAATGACCTTCGAATTCACGCCAGCGCAACCCCCGAAGGAAAACCCGGCTGGCCGCGCTTCACGACTGCACGAATCAATCACCGTCGCCCTGCAGGATGGCAAGCCGATGATCGTATCGCAGTCGGCCGACCCGGCGACCGATCGCAAAGTCACGGCGGAGTTGACGGCGACGATTCTGAAGTAACGGGATCTAATTACCTGCCGGCCCGAGCGTTCGGAGTGCTTCGTCCGCGGCATTCTGGGCGCTCTGGTCGAGCAGCGACGACAATCGCTGCGCGTCGCGCAGGTGCGCGACCGGAATTTCCAGACGGCCCGCGCGCTCGGCCTGCCCCGTCTCCCGCAACTGCGTCTGCACACGCTCGATGACGGTGCGGGCGTGTTCGAAGCGCTGGCTCGCCTCGCCAAAGTTCACCTGAAAGACGCTCAGTTTGCCCTCGACAATCAGCGCGCGCGCCTCGGTCATGTCCGCGCGCAGTTCGGCCGCCCGCCGCGCCTGATCGATCGTCGACCGCCCGGACGCACCCCACACCCAGCCGGACAGAGCCGCCACGAGAACGACAAGGGCGACCCAGGCGAGGGATTTGGAAGACATGGGAGGCCCCAACTAATGGAGCCGCTCGGGATCGGTCCACGCGGACAGATTCGTCACCGCGTCTATTTGTCTGAGGAGTTGCGCGACCACATCACAGGCATCGTCGCGCTGGCAGAGCTGGTCGAGTTGAGAAAGAATGCGGCCGAGGGCGTCTTCGGCCTGCGCGATCGCGATTGCAGAATAGTACTCGCGCTGCTGCTCGAGGCACTCGTGATGTTTGATGAACTCTTCGCGAAAAAAGGCTGCAAGACAGTGACACGAGGCCCCCGGCAAGGGCCAGTGGAACACCGCGGCATCAACGCTGGTCAGGCGACTCTTGACAGCCATTCGAGAAAGCGAACGCTCAAGTCTAGGCAGGACGCTCGGGATGTGTCAACTGCCCCGGCCAGGACAGCTTAAGACTCCAGGCGGGCCTTGAGAATCTCGCTCGCGCGGGCGGGATTTGCCTTCCCCTTCGACGCCTTCATCACCTGGCCCACCAGGAACCCGAACGTCTGCGTGCGCCCCGCCCGATACTGCGCCACCGGCTCCGCATTCGCCGCGATCACCGCGTCGACCAGCGCGTCCAGCGCGGCGGTATCGTCGATCTGCGCGAGGCCCCGGGCGTCAACAATGGCCCGGGCGGACCGCCCGTGGTCCCACATCTCCTCGAAGACCTCTTTGGCGACCGAGCTGCTGATCACTTTCTGATCCACCAGGCCGGTCAGTTCGGCGAGTGCGGCAGGACTGAAGGGCACGGCGCTCAGGTCTTCGCGCCCGGCCTCCTTCAACTTCCGGCGCACCTCGCCCTGAATCCAGTTGCTCGCGGTCTTGGCGGAGGCGCCCGCGGCCACCATGGCCTCGAAGAACGCCGCCGCGCCGACGATCAGCCTGACGAGCACGTCGGCATCGTACGCGCTGAGCTGATGGTCACGCATGAACCGCGCGACCCGCGCGTCCGGCAACTCCGGTAGTGACGCGCGCGCCGTCTCGATCCACGCCTCATCAAGCACCAGCGGCGGCAGGTCGGGCTCGGGAAAATACCGATAGTCGTGCGCGCCTTCCTTGCTGCGCATCGCCTGCGTGGTGCCCGTCTCGGCGTCCCACTGGCGGGTCTCCTCCGCCACGCGGCCGCCCCCGTCCAGCACACCGCGCTGCCGCTCGATCTCGAACTCCAGCGCTTTCTGGAGGAAGCGGAACGAGTTCACGTTCTTCACCTCCACCCTGGCCCCGAACGTCGTGTGGCCCACCGGCCGCAGCGACACGTTGGCGTCGCAGCGCAGACTGCCCTCTTCCATGTTGCCATCGTTGACGCCGAGCGCAACGAGCACCTCGCGCAGGTGGCTGAAACACGCGGCCGCGTCCGCCGCCGTCCGCAAGTCCGGCTCGGTGACGATCTCGATCAGCGGGACACCCGCGCGGTTGAAGTCGAGCGACGTCGTCGTGTCCGAGTGGGGCCTGCCTTCGGCCGAGACGTGGAGCGATTTCCCCGCGTCCTCTTCCATGTGGAGGCGCGTCAGTCTGACGACCGTCGTGCCGGCTCTCACCTGACCGCCTGTCGCCAGCGGCTGGTCGTACTGCGAGATCTGATACCCCTTGGGCAGGTCGGGGTAGAAATAATTCTTGCGGGCGAACACCGAGGTGGCCTGCACGGTGCAGCCCAGCGCCAGCGCGGCGCGGGCCGCAAATTCCACGGCGCGCCGGTTCAGGACCGGCAGCGCGCCCGGCAACCCCAGGCACACCGGGCACACGTGGGTGTTGGGGGCCGCCCCGAACGCGGTGCGGCACCCACAGAAGATCTTGGTCCCGGTCAGCAGTTGACAGTGGATCTCGAGACCAATGACGGGCTCGAACTTAGTCGGCACCTGGCCCCGCGGCCTTGACCGCCGGCAACGCCGTGGCCTCGAACGTCTTGAAGTTGTCGACGAACATCGCGGCCAGCTTTTTCGCCTGCGCGTCGTACGCCGCCGGGTCCTTCCAGGCGTTCCTGGGCCTCAACACCCCGGGGGGCACGTTCGGGCAGCGCGCGGGCACGTCCAGGTTGAAGATGGGATCCCGGTCGTAGCCCACCTGGTCGAGGGCGCCCGCCAGCGCCGCGTTGATCATCGCGCGGGTGTGCGCGATCTTCAGGCGCGTCCCAACACCGTACGGCCCCCCCGTCCACCCGGTGTTCACCAGCCACACGCGCGCCTGGTGCTTCGCGATGCGGTCACCCAGCAGCGTCGCGTAGACGTTGGGATCCCACACCATGAACGGCGCGCCGAAACACGTGCTGAACGTCGCCTTCGGCTCCGTCACGCCGCGCTCGGTGCCCGCCACCTTCGCGGTGTAGCCCGACAGGAAGTGATACATGGCCGCTTCGGGCGACAGCCGCGCAATCGGCGGCAACACACCAAACGCATCCGCGGTCAACATCACGATGTTCGTCGGATGGCCGGCCTGCCCCGACGGCACGGCGTTGTCGATGAACGTCAGCGGATAGGCCCCGCGGGTGTTTTCGGTCACCGCATCGCTGTCCAGGTCCAGCGCGCGCGTCACCGGATCAACGACCACGTTCTCCAGCACGCTGCCGAAGCGCCGCGTCGTCGCGTAAATCTGCGGCTCGGCCTCTGCCGACAACCGAATCATCTTCGCGTAACACCCGCCTTCGAAGTTGAACACCCCGCGTGCGCTCCACCCATGTTCGTCGTCGCCGATCAACTGCCGGTGCGGGTCGCTCGACAGCGTCGTCTTGCCCGTGCCCGACAGCCCGAAGAACAATGCGACGTCGCCCGCGCCTCCCACGTTGGCCGAGCAGTGCATCGGCATCGTGTCGCGCAGCGGCAGCAGGTAGTTCATGACGGAGAAGATCGACTTCTTGATCTCGCCCGCGTAGTTGGTGCCGCCGATCAGCACCAGACGCTTCGCGAAGTTGAGCAGGATGAACGTCTCCGACTGGGTGCCGTCGACGGCCGGGTCGGCCGTGAAGCTCGGGATGTCGATGACCGTGAACCGCGGCTCGTGCCGCAGCCGCGCGTCGGCCCTGGGTTCGACGATGAATATGTGCCGCGCGAAGAGGCTGTGCCAGGCTTGTTCGGTGATGACGCGGATGGGCAGCCGATAGTCGGCGTCGGCCCCCGCCCAGCAGTCCTGCACGAACAGATCCTTGCCCGCGAGCGCGGCCATCATCCGGGCTTCGAGCCGGTCGAACTTCGCGGCCTCGATGGGCCGGTTCACCTTGCCCCACGCCACGTGCGCTTCGCTCGAGGCCTCTTGCACAATGAACTTGTCGTTCGGCGAACGGCCCGTGTGGGGCGCCGTGTTGCAGACGATCGGACCGTCGATCGAGAGCACGCCCTCCCCGCGGCGCACCGCCTCCTCGTACAACGCCGCGATGCCCAGACTCCAGTGCACGGTGCCCGTGTTCTTGATCCCCAGCACCGACAATTCAACCCTTCGACCTGATCCCGACATGAATGACTCCTTTGGCGCGCGAACAAACGCTCAATCGTAGCGTGGCCGGCGCCTCCGCGCCAGGTCGCCCGCGTACTCGGCTACCAGGACGTCCCGAGCACGGTCACCAGCGCGCGGTGCATGGCGCACAGGTCGTAGGGCGGGGTCAGGACCACCGCCGCGTGTGCGCGCAGAAACCGCATCGCCTCATCATCGGTGGCCCCGGCCGCAATGGCGATGAGCCCGACGCGCCCCTGCACGCGCGCCCACACCTCGCGCCAGCGGTGGGGATCCACATCGATCACGCCGTGATCGATGATCGCCAGCGCGACCTCGTCTTCGGCCAGGCTCTCGAAGGCTTCGCGCGCATTGGGCACCGATCGCACCGCGTACCCCCACCCACCGAGCGCGGCGCTGATAAAGTCGCGGTTCACGGCGTCCCCGTGCGCCACCAGCACCAGCACCAGCGGCGGCGGGCGACCGTCATCCCCTGCGACCGGGATCGACCGCACCGGCAGGCGGAGGAAGAACGTGGTCCCGCGCTCCAGCTCACTTTCGACCCAGATCTGGCCCCCGTGGTCGCGCACGATGCCGTACACGATGCTGAGGCCAAGGCCCGTGCCTTCGCCGACACCGCGCGTCGTAAAGAACGGATCGAAGACTCGCGCCAGATTCGCCGCCGCGATGCCGTGACCCGAGTCGGTCACCGACAGCAGCACCGCACCGCAGGCCGGGTCGGGAGCCGCCGACACCACCAGGCGGCGGACGGGCCCGTCCTTCATCGCCTGCTCGGCGTTCAACACCAGATTGAGCAACGCCTGCTGCAGTTGCCCCCCATCGACGTGCACCGGGGGCACCCCTTCGGCGAACTCGGTCACGACCTCGATCCCCTTGATGCGCGAGTCGTACGCGCGCAGCTCAACCACGCGCCGGCACAGCTCCGCGATGTCGTGTTGGCTCCGTTCGGCCGCCTGTCGCCGCGCGAACGTCAGCAGGTTTCTGACGATGCGCGCCGCGCGATCCGATTCAGACACGATGCGCGCCACGTCGTCCATCACGCCCTGCCCCGCGGCGGCCAGCACCGGATTGCCTGACACTTCTTCGTGCACGAGCTGGGCGTACCCGATCACACTCGTCAGCGGGTTGTTCAGTTCGTGGGCGACACCCGCCACCAGTTGACCGATGGCGGAGAGTTTCTCCGCCTGCACAAGTTGGGCCTGCGTCAAGCGCAACCGATCGAGCGTGGCGACCAGTTCGGCGTTGGTCGCCGACACCTCCTGGCTCAGCGTCCGCATCTGGCGGGCGCGTTGCCGCTCGTCGGTCATTTCCTTCGCGAACTGGACCGCGGCGCCAGCCGCGTCCGACACCGGCAGGGTCGTGACCGCAAAGATGCGACCGTCCGCGGTCGTGATTTCCTGATCGAGACGCTGCCCCTCACGGATCGCGCGGCCCACCAGACAGTCGGGGCAGCCGCCACCGCACAACCCGACCTCGGCACACGTCCGGCCCTGTGTCTCCTGGATTTTCCAGCCGCGCATCGTCGCCAGCGCGGCGTTCGTCCGCATCGTGCGTGACTGGCCATCAAACAACGCGATGGGATCGCTGATGGCGTCGACCGTGCGTTCCCACTGCACTTTCGCGCGATGCACCCGCTCGTAGAGCTGTCCATTCGCCACCGCGACACCGAACTGGCGACCGATCGTCACCAGCACCCGCTCGTCGTCGGCCGAAAACTGCTGGAGCCCGCCCGCCATCAACGTGAGAACGCCGAGCACGTCCGCCCCGCCGATGACGGGCACCGACAGGGTGCTGCGCACCGGGGAGGCCACGTGAACGCCGGCGAGATCATCGGCCGTGATGTCGTCCTTGCGCAGGGGGTGCCCATGGATCATCACGGCATCGGACGGCCACTCGGGCCGCTGGGCGTAGGTGCGCTGCGCTTCGTCCAGGGACGCCCCGACGACCGCGCGCACCACCAGGCGACCGTCGTCAATCGGCCTGAGGCGCAGGACCGCCCAGCGCGCGTCATACGCCTCCGCGACCCGCTCCAGCCCGCGCTGTAACGCTTCGCCGACCTCGATGGACGAGGCCACGGTGGCGGTGACTTCATTCAGGAGACGCAGTTCCCACGTCAGCCGCTGGCGCTCGACCACGCCCCGGCGACGTTCCAGCGCGCGATCGACGGTGGCGAACAGGTGGGCCGGGTCAAACGGCTTCGGTACAAACGCAAAGACGTCCTGCTCGAAACTTTCGAGGGCGCTCGACAGCCGGCGATCGGCCGAGATGACGATCGCTTCAGTCGCTCCGTCCTTCTCGCGCAGGAGTTTGATGACGTCCAGCCCCGACGCTGTGCCGAGCCGGAGGTCGACGACCACCACCCCGAACCGTCGCGTGGTCAGCGTGGCCGCGGCTTCTTCCAGCGACCGCACGCCCACGATGTCCAGTCCGCGGGCGCGTCCCACATGGGACAACATCCCCAGCACGAAGGGGTCATCATCAACGACAAGGACGGGGTCTGGTGTCATGCAAGAAAACGCACGAGCAACCGCTGGGGAACGGCAACACCAGTGGTTTCCCAGCTTACGATACGACGAAATGACGTCGTCCGTACAGAAGATTGTCACAGCCCTGGCGATCGCAGGCCTCACGGCCGGTTGCGCGGCGAGGTCCGCGCGCCTGCCTGGCGCACTGACACCAGGCGTCCCGTCGCAGGTGCAGGTGCGCATCGGCGCGCGTGTGACGCCGGTGCCGCTCGAGACCTACGTGCTGGGCGCCGCCTTGTCGGAAGTGGTGCCGATCGGCGAAAGACCGGCCGTCGCCGCGCGGGTGTACGAAGTGCAGGCGATACTGGCGCGCACGTATGTGGCGGCGCACCTCAATCGGCATCGGCGCGAAGGCTTCGATGTGTGCGACACCACGCACTGTCAGCTCTACGAACCCGGCCGCATCCAGACCTCGTCGTACGCCGCCATCGCGCGCACCGCGGTGACGCGCACGGCCGGACGGATCGTGACCTTCAACCGGCGTCCCGCCGAGGTACTCTTTCACGCCGACTGCGGCGGCCACACCGTGACCCCCGCGCAGGCCTGGGGCGGCACCAATCACCCGTACCTGCCGGCGCAGGCCGACACCGTCCCCGGACTGGCCCACCGCGCCTGGCAGTTCTCGGCCACGTCGGCCGACTGGGCGACCCTGCTCGGCCGCGATCCGCGCACGGCTGTCGGTGACACGATCAGCCAGTTCCGGGTCACCCGCACAGCCGCTGGAGGCCGCGTCACTGAAGTCCTGATCACCGGCGCCGGGGAACGACGGGTCTCCGGTGAGGTCCTCCGCGCCGTGGTCGTGGCCACCCGCGGCGCGCGCGCGGTCCTCAGCAGCCAGTTCACAGTGACCCGGACTCCCGACGGATTCCGGCTCGACGGCTCCGGATTTGGCCACGGGGTCGGCCTGTGCCAGGTGGGGGCTCTCGCCAGAGCCCGCCGCGGCGACTCCCTGGACGCCATCCTGGGGTTCTACTTTCCGGGTACCAGATGAGGGGACGGGTGTCGATCTGTGGGAAACTCGCTGCGTTCTCACCCGATAAGGGGACGGGTGTCGATCTGTGGAAAACTCGCTGGGTTCTCACGAGTTTTCCACAGATCGACACCCGTCCCCCTGTCAGTCCCCCTGTCAAGTAAACACCGACGATGATGGAACGTATCCATGACAGGAGCTGACCCCATCGTTTCAGAGACCCCTCGAGAGGCCGATACCCGCGTCGCCGTTGGCGTGAAGGCGTTTCAGGCTGCCGGTCAACTCGACCAGGCCCGGGAGGGGTATGCCGAATTGGTGGAGCGGCACCAACGCCGCGCCACGCGCATTGCGTATCACTACCTGCGCGACGCGGCAGACGCCGACGAGGCGGTGCAGGACGCGTTGGTGAAGGCGTACACCCATCTCGGCACGTTCCGCGAGGAACTGCCCTTTGAGGTCTGGTTTACGCGCATTCTCATCAACGGCTGCCTCGACCGGCTCAAGGCGCGGCGACGACGGGAACGCTGGATTGCGAGACCCACGATTGACTCCGATGGCGTCGAGCGGGATCCGGCCGAGCACCTGCCGTCCAGGGGGCCCAGCCCCGAGGAACAGTTGCTCCACCGCGAGCGGCAGCGGCGGCTGAAGGCCGCCCTCGGACAATTGCCCGAGCGCCAGCGGCTGGTGTTTGTGTTGAGTCATTTTGAAGGACGGACGTCGCGGGAGATCAGCGGAATGACCGGACTGAACGAGTCGACCGTTCGTGTACATCTATTCAGGGCCATTCGGCGGCTGCGCTCGCTGCTTTCTGGCAGCGCGGTCGTGGCCACCCCAGGGAAAGGCAGGGTTCGTCATGCGTCTCGCTGACGTCGTACTTCGTCGTGGACATCTCTCTGACGACGCGCTGGTGGAGGTCTGGACCACCGGGGTGCGTCCCGTGCACCTCGACCGCTGTGACCTCTGCGCCGAACGCGCCGTCGAGATGAGCCGCTGGCTCGAAGACGTGCGCGTCCTTGGCCGCGCGGACGCCGACACGATGTTCCCCGAAGTGCGTCTCGCCGCCCAGCGCGGACACGTGATGCAGCGTCTGGCCCAGCTCGATCGGCCGGCGAAGGTCATCAGCTTCCCCGCCGCCCGACCGGCCCTGCACGACCTCCAGTCCCCGCACCGGGTCAGCCGCGGGTGGCTGGCCGCGGCCGCCGCCGCCGGGTTGATGGTGGGCGTCGTCAGCGTCGAACTGACGCACCTGTGGCCGTTTGACTTCGTGGGCACCACACAGTCGGTCACCGCCCCGGCCAGCGCCGCGTTCTCGGCCGAAGACGTCCAGTTTCTCGATGCCATGTTGGACCGGCCGAGTCTGGGGGCCCTGCGCGCGCTCGACGAAATGACGCCTCGGGTGGCCGACGTAGTGCTGGTCAGCAATCGGTAGCCACGCTCTGGTACAATAGGCGGTCACGCATGCCGGCAATCATCTTCCGGAAGGGCCTCGACATGAAGGCCGCGGTCGCCGGGCAACTGGCCGCCGCCTATGACAGCGCGATCGTCGAAGAGGTCCGCAGCGCCGGGTTTGTGCGAGCGTCCGGCCGGCTCACTCTGCATCTCGCCCGGGAATTCGGCTTCTGCTACGGCGTGGTCCGCGCCGTGGACTACGCCTACCAGACGCGGAAGCGTTTCCCCACCAAACGGGTCTTCCTGACCGGCGAAATCATCCACAACCCGCACGTGAACGACCAACTGCGCGCCCAGGGCATTCGTTTTCTCTCCGACCCGGGCGAAGACGACCGCACCCTGGGGCCCGACGACGTCGTGATTCTGCCGGCGTTCGGCGTATCGGTCGCCGACATGGCCCGGCTCGACCAGCAGGGCTGCACTCTGGTCGACACCACCTGCGGGTCGGTGCTCACCGTATGGAAGAACGTCCGGCGGTATGCCCGGGACGGTTTCACCTCCATCATCCATGGCAAGGTCAAACACGAGGAAACACGGGCGACGGCCTCCCAGGCCACGCAATCCCCGAACGGCCATTTTCTGATCGTGCTCGACAAGGACGAAGCGGCTCTCGTCTGTGACTACGTCGTCAACGGGGGCGACAAGGCCGCGTTCATGGCCCGCTTCGGCGGGGCGGTGTCCCCTGGCTTCGACCCGGACGCGCACCTGCAACGCGTCGGGTGCGCCAACCAGACGACCATGTTGATGACCGAGTCCCTTGAGATTGGCGAGATGTTCCGGACAGCGATGACCGCGCGGGTGGGCACCGAGGCGCTCCCGGAGGTGTTCCGGGCCTTCGACACGATCTGCAGCGCCACGCAGGAACGGCAGGACGCGGTGGTCGCGCTGCTGGATGAAGTGGCCCTGGACCTGATGGTGGTCATCGGCGGCTACAACTCCAGTAACACCTGCAATCTGGCCAGGATTTGCGCGGAGCGCTGCCCGACGTTTCACATTGCCGATCCCGACTGCCTGGTGTCGTCGACCGAAATTCGGCACCGGCCCATCGGCGCCCCGTCGACGGCCGCGATTCCAGAAGGGATCGCACGGGACTGGCTGCCCCTGGGGCGCCTGACGGTGGGCCTGACGGCCGGCGCGTCAACCCCCAATAACGTCGTCGGGCAGGTCATCGCGCGGCTGGAGGCCCTGGCCACCTCGTAAACGGGGTTTGGGGGCGGGCGTAAGTAAATGGTGTGAAGACCCAATTTTCCCGATCCCTGTTGGCCGGCGCGGTCATGCTGATGGTGGCGCTGTCCGGCATCGGCGGCTGGGCACAGACGCCCCAGACCAGCCAGCCCCCTTCCCCCAAGGCTCAGACGCCGGGTCAGGCGCAGCCGCAAGGCGGTCAGCGGCCGGACGGCCCGAGCCGGGGGTCCGGACACTTCTGGTGGAAAGATCCGGCGGTCGTCAAGGAAATCAATCTGACGCCGAGACAGGTCCGGCGCATCGATGCGTTGTGGAACGAGCGAAACCCGGAAGCGATGGTGCAGTGGTCAGAGTTCAAAAAACAGGAAAAAGAACTCAGCCGGCTGATGTCCGAGCGAACCGTCGGCCCCGACGTCATCGCGGTCCAGGTCGATCAGGTCGAAGCCCAGCGGACCACGCTCAACAAGACGCGGACCATGATGATTTACCAGATGTACATGGTGCTTGCCGCCGATCAGTACGCGAAACTGGTGGCCTACAATGAACGCAAGAGCCGTGGACGCGGCGATCCGCGCAGTCGCTAGCCGCCTCCACGCGCAATTTTTTACTCACCACGAGCAACGCCGCACGGTCGCGGCTGTCCAGACGGAGCAGGCAGATGACGAAACAGAGGATCAACGGATTGGCATGGGCCGTCGTGGCGGCGCTGGCCGTCCCGGCAGTGGCAGGGGCGCAGCAGGCCACGCCCTCGGGCGGCATTCAGGTGCAGGCGCAGGACCGGTATGTGGTCGGGCACGCATTGCCGCCCGAGTTGCCGGGGTCGCCGCGGGTGGACCTCACCTTGCAGGAGGCGATCGAACGCGCACTCGAGAAGAACCTCGACATCCAGCGCGTGAAGCTGGACCCGCAGATGCAGGACTACAGCCTGCAGGCCGCGCGCGCGGCGTTCCGGCCGACCCTGAACGGCAATTACAGCTACAACAACTCGTCCTCGCAGAGCACGTCGCAGCTCGACGGCGGCGCCCGCACGACCACGCAGCGGAACTCGTTCGGCGGGTCCATGAGTCAGCGGCTGCCCTGGCAAGGCGGGAATGCCACGGTGAACTTCAGCAACAACCGGCAGGCCACCGACAACGCGTTCACCACGCGCAACCCGAGCTTCAGCTCCAACCTGAGCTTCCAGTACACGCAGCCGCTCCTGGCGGGCCGCAGGATTGACAACCAGCGCAACGCGCTCGAGACCGGCCGGATTCAGCGCCAGATCGCCGATATTCAACTGCTGAGCCAGATCGAGAACATCAAGAACCAGGTGCGTGTGGCCTACTGGTCGCTCCGCCAGTCGATCGAAGCGATTGAGATTCAGCGTCGGTCGCTCGATCAGACGCGCCGCCAGCTCGACGACAACAAGATCAAAGTTGAAATCGGCACGATGGCCGAAATCGACCTGGTGCAGCTCGAATCACAGATCGCCAACGGCGAGCAGCAGCTCCTGGCCACCGAGATTGCCTGGCGCAACGCGGAACTGGCCTTCAAACGGCTGCTGGTGGACAGCGCCGACGACGAGTTTTTCCGCTCGACCATCAACCCGACGGACCAGCCGTTGTTTGAAATGCCGGCTGTGGACATTCCGGCCGCCGTCGACCGCGCCATCGGCCAGCGCGCGGACATCGAACAGGCGCGGCAGCAACTCAGAATCTCCGAGCTGAACCTCGCCCTGTCGCGGAACTCGACGATGTCCTCGCTGAACATGAACGCCAGCTACCAGTTGGCAGGCGTCGGCGGGCCCCAGTTCTCGCGCGCCGGTCTGGGCGGCGCGGCGGTGCTGGTGGCCGATGGCGGCTATCTCGACGCGTTGCGCTCGATCGCGGGCCTCGACACGCCGACCTGGCAGGTCGGCTTCAACTTCAGCAGACCGCTGGGCCTGTCGGCCTCCAGGGCGAACTACCTGCGCTCCGAGCTGTCGCTCGAGCAGCAGAAGACCAGCCTCAAGGCGACCGAGTTGAATATCGAAACCGCCGTCACGCGCGCGGGCCTCGACGTGCAGAGCACCTACAAGCAGTTGCTCGCGGCGCAGAAGTCGCGTGAAGCCGCCGAACGGACCCTCGAAGCCGAACTCACCCGCTTCCAGGTCGGCATGTCCACCAACTTCCAGGTCATCTCGCTGCAGAACGCGCTCACCAGCGCGCGCAACAGCGAGTTGTCGGCGACGATCCGCTACATCAACGCCATCGCGGAGTTCGATCGGGTGCAGCGCATCGGCGGCTAGCCGCCGACGCGTGCCGCGGGTCTCAGACGGAGCCGGGTTCACAGTATGAAGAAGATCGTCGTTGTTGTGTTGCTCGTCGCTGGTGCGGCTGGCGCCTACTATTACAGCCAGTCCGGATCGGCGTCGGCGCCCAACGGCCCGGCCTCCCCTGGATCGCCCGGGGGCGGTGGCGGCCGCGGCAGCGGTCGCCCCGCGCTCACCGTGGACACGGCCGCGGCGTCGCGCCACGAGGTCATCGAGTACATCACCGTGGTCGGCAACCTCGTCGGCCAGGCCACGGTGGACATCGTGCCGCGTGTGGCGGGACGCCTCGACGCGATCACGGCGCGGCTGGGCGATCGCGTGACCCGCGGGCAACAGGTCGCCAAGATCGAAGATCGCGAACTGCAGCAGCAGGTCAAGCAGGCCGAACAAAGCCTCGAGGTGAACCGGGCCACCGTCAAACAGCGCGAAAGCGATCTCCAATTGCGCAAGACGACGCTCGCGCGCCAGCAGGAACTGCTCGCGAAGGGCCTGGCCACGCGGCAGACGATCGAGGATACCGAGGCGGCGTTTAGTTCCGCCGTCGCCGCCGTGGACCTGGCGACCGCGCAGCTCGCGCAGACCCAGGCGCGCCTCGACGAACTGAAGATCACGCTCTCGAACACCACCATCGTGTCCCCGGTCGACGGGTTCGTCGGCCGCCGCAACCTCGACCAGGGCGGGTTCGCCGGGGCCAACACGGTCATCCTGCAGGTCGTCGACATTTCAACCGTGCGGATGGTTTCGAACCTCGTGGAGAAGGACTTCAAGCGCGTGACGCCCGGCGTGCAGGCGGAAGTGGAAGTCGACGCCTTTCCGGGCGAGCAGTTTGCCGGCGTGGTGAGCCGGGTCGCGCCGGTGTTCGACGCCGCGACACGCACGGCCTCGATGGAGATAGAAGTGCCGAATCCCGGCTTCCGGTTGAAGCCGGGCATGTACGCCCGCGTGAAGCTGACGGCGGACCGTCGCGCGGACGCGCTCACGGTGCCCCGCAACGCCGTCGTCGACAGCGGGGGCCAACGCGGGGTGTTCCTCATTGACGGCCAGAACGCGAAATTCCAGCCGGTGCGCACCGGCCTGCAGGACCACGAGCGGGTGGAGATTCTCGAGGGCCTGACGGAAGGGCAGCGGGTCATCACGACCGGAGCGCTGGCGCTGCGGGACGGGGACCGGATCACGCCCATGAACGTGCCCGGCGGCCAACGGGGTCGCACCGGGGGGCAGAGAGGCGGCGCGGCCCCGGGGCGCGGCGGCCAGTGATGTTGACGTACGTGACAGGCCGGAGACTTTGCGCATGAGCATTCCACGCTTCGCCATCCACCGCCCCGTCACGATGTTCATGTTGTCGGCGATCGTCATCCTGCTGGGCGCCATTTCGCTGACCCGCCTGCCGGTGGACCTGATGCCCGATGTGTCGTACCCGAGCCTGACCGTGCGGGTCGGCTATGGCGGCGTCGGCCCGGTCGAAATCGAAGAATTGATCATCCGTCCGCTCGAACAGTCGCTCGCGGCCGTGCCGGGCCTCGAACAGGTCAACTCCACGGCGGCGGAAGGCTCTGGCACGGTGCGCCTGAACTTCGCGTGGGGCACCGACCTCAGTGAGGCCGCCGACGAAGTGCGCACGCGCGTCGACCGGATCCGCGGCCGGCTCCCCCAGGACGCCGACTCGCCGACGATTTTCAAGTTCGACTCCAACGCACAGCCCATCATCGGCATCGGCGTGGAAGGCGATTACGACCGCGTCACCCTGCGCGAGCTGGCCGAAGTCGATCTGGTCCCCCGGCTGGAACGCATCGAGGGCGTCGCGTCCGTCACCGTGGATGGCGGCCTGCGCCGGCAGATCCGCATCGAACTCTCCAGGGAAAAGATCACGGCGCTCGACCTGCCCGTGGATCGGATCATCCAGACGATCCGCACCGAGAACCAGAACGTGCCGCTCGGGGAAATCAACGAGGGCGACACCACGTTTCTGCTGCGCAGCCAGAGCCAGTTTGATTCGCTGGATCACATCAGGGACCTGATCGTGTTCACGCGCGCGGGCGTGCCGATTTACCTGCGCGACGTCGCCGACGTGCGCGACACCACGGAAGACCTGCGGTCGTTCACCCGCATCAACGGCAAGCCCGGCATCCGCATGCGGGTGACCAAACAGTCGGGCAAGAACACGGTGGCCATCGCGCAGACCGTGCGCGCCGAAGTCGAGCGCATCAACCGCGACGTGCAGGGCGTGCACCTCACCGTGCTGGACGACCAGGCCAGGTTCATCGAGCAGTCGATCTCCGCGGTGCGCGAAACGGCGGTGATGGGCGCGCTGCTCGTGATCGCCGTCATCTTCGGGTTCCTCCGGAACCTGCGCTCGACGTTCATCATCTGTACGTCGATTCCCATCTCGATCATCGGCACATTCGGCCTGCTCTACTTCGCCGGCTTCACGCTGAACACCATGACGTTCGGCGGCCTGGCGCTGGGCGTCGGCATGATCGTCGACGCCTCGATCGTCGTGCTCGAAAACACGTTCCGGCACATGGAGATGGGCAAGCCGCGGATGCAGGCGGCGATCGACGGGAGTGAGGAGGTGTGGACGGCAATTCTGGCCTCCACACTCTCACACGTGGCCGTGTTCGTGCCGCTGCTCTTCCTGACGGGTGTCGCCAGCATCCTCTTCACGCAACTGGCCATCGTGGTCATCTTCTCGCTGTCGATGTCCCTGTTCGTCGCCGTGACCATCGTGCCCGTCCTGTGCTCCCGGCTGCTGGTGCTGCCGGCGCCCGTGGACCAGCGCGTGGGGCTCACGGGCACGCTGTACACCCTGAGCGAGCGGGCGTTCGGCACCCTCGACACCGCCTATCGGCGGGTGCTGCACGTGGCGCTTCACCATCGCCCGACGGTGATGCTGGGCGCGACGGCGCTGACCGCGGCGGCCATCTTCATTCTGCCGACCATTCCCGCCGAGTTGCTGCCGCAGACCGACGAGGGGGAGGTCTCGGTGAACGCGCGCCTCGCCGTGGGCAGCCGCATCGAGCGCAGCGAGGCCGTCATTCTCCAGCTCGAAGGCCTGATTCGGGACCACGTGCCCGAAGCCGTCACGGTCGTGTCGTCGGCCGGCGGCGGCGGCTTCATGGGCGGGGGGGGCGGCACGGCGTCGGTCAACATCAAGCTGACGCCAAAGGATCAGCGCACACGGAGCAGCGAGCAGATCGCCACGGACCTGCGCGGTGTGCTGGTCGGTCTGCCGGGTGTGAGCATCACGACCCGCGCGTCGGGCGGCAACCAGTCGCTCAATCGTGTGCTCGGCGACCTGAACACTGACAGCCGCCTGTCGGTGGAAATCCGCGGCTTCTCGCTCGCCGATTCCAACGCGGTAGCCCGGGACCTGCTGATTCTGCTGCAGGGCACCGAGGGCATTGCCAACCCGCAGATCGGCCGCCAGGAGGGCCGCCCCGAGTTGTCGATCCGCGTCGACCGTCCCAAAGCCGCGCTGCTGGGTCTGTCGGTGACGAACGTGGCCACGGCGATTCGGACCAACATGGCGGGCACCCAGGCAGCGGTGTTCCGCGAGCGCGGCAAGGAATTTCCCATCATCGTCCGGCTGCGCGAAGAGGACCGTGAACGCAGCGAGTCGGTCGGCGATGTGTTGATCAGCACGCCCAGCGGCCAGGTGCTGCCGGCCAAGAATCTGCTGACCGTGGAACCGCAGCGGGGACCCACACAAATCGATCGCAAGAACCAGGAGCGCATCGCGCGGGTCAACGCCGAGCTGGACGCCGGCGTGGCCATTGGCGACGCCGTGCGCGCCATTCAGGCGCGGCTGCCTGAACTGCGCATCCCCCAGGACTTCACCGTGGGCTTTGGCGCCGAGGTCGAGGCCCGGACGCAGGCGTTCAGCCAGCTTCAGGTGCTGCTGCTGCTGGCGGTGCTGCTGGTGTATGCCGTCATGGCGTCGCAGTACGAGTCGCTGCGCGACCCCCTCATCGTCATGTTCGCCGTGCCCGTGTCGATCATCGGCGTGGTGGCCGCGTTGAAATTGACGTCAACATCCTTCAGCTTGCAGGCGTATATCGGAGTAATCATGCTGGCGGGCATCGTGGTCAGTAACGCGATTCTGCTGGTGGATTACACGAATATCCTCCGCAGACGCGACAAAAAGCCGTTGCGGGAGGCGGTCGAGAAGGCGGGACGCACCCGGCTCCGGCCGATTCTGATGACCAGCCTGACGACGATGCTCGGTTTGTTGCCGATGTCGCTGGGCATTGGAGAGGGCGCCGAACTGCAGGCCCCTCTGGCACGCGTGGTGATTGGCGGACTCGCGGCCTCGACATTGGTGACGCTGGTCCTGGTGCCGACGGTCTACACGCTGTTTGAAGAAGGTTGGGCTGGCTTGCGCCGAGGGACGGCGCATGCGACTCCTGAACAGGCTTGATTGACCATGAAGACCATGAAGAAGCTGATTACTCTCGTTATCGTCCTCGGGCTCGCCGGCGGCGGGTACTTCTACTACGAAAGCCAGAAACCGCCGCAGGTGCCCGAGTTCATGAAGGTCACGGTGTCGGAAGGCAACGTGGTCGAGTCTGTGAGCGCCACCGGTACGTTGAAGGCGGTGCGCACCGTCCCGGTCGGCTCCCAGATCTCGGGTGTGGTCGAAGAGGTGTACGCCGACTTCAACTCGATCGTCAGGCAGGGCCAGGTGCTGGTGAAGATCGACACCTCCATCCTCGAGACGCAGGTGCAGATTCAAGAGGCCAACATCGCGCGGCAGGGGGTCGAGCTCGCCAGCCAGCGCGTGCAGTTGGAAGACCTGGAGCGCAACCTGGCGCGCACGAAGGAGCTCTACGAGAAGAAGCTCGTGACCCAGCAGGCGCTCGAAGCCGCCGAGCTCCAGGTCAAGAGCCGTGTCGCGCAAATCGCCTCAGCGGAAAAGTCGATGGTGCAGACGCAGTTCCAGGTGGAACAGGCGAAGAAAAACGTCGAATACGCCACCGTCAGATCTCCCATCGACGGCGTGGTCATCAGCCGCGCGGTGGACCAGGGGCAGACCGTGCAGTCGTCGCAGAACGTCGCGACGCTGTTCCTGCTGGCGACGGACCTCACAACGCTGAAACTTGAAGGCGGCGTGGACGAATCGGAAATCGGCAAGGTGCGCCAGGGCATGCGGGTCGTGTTCACGGTCGATGCGTATCCCAATCGGGAATTCGAGGGCACGATTACGATGGTGCAACTGAACCCGACCACGCAGTCGAACGTGGTGACGTACACCACGGTCGCCGAGGTCAAGAACAACGACCTCAGTCTGCGGACGGGCATGACCGCCTCCATGCGCATCATCGTCGCGCAGAAGAACAACGTCCTGCGCATCCCGAACGCGGCGCTGCGCTTCCGGCCGACCAATGACATGTACAAGGTGCTGGGGCAGGAACCGCCGACCCCGGCCGGTCGTGCCGGCGGCGCGCGTGGACGCGCCGGCAACGATGGCGCGGCCCCCGCAGCGCCTGGCGCCGCGGCCACGGGCACCACGCCAGCGGCCAGACCGGTGGCCACGCCGGCGGCACCACACGTCGCGGCGGCCGGCGGCGCTCGCAGAGGCAACCCGTTTGAAACGACCGGTCGCACCTGGGGACGCGGTCAGGGCGGCGGCTTGGGCGCGACCCTGACACCCGAGCAGCAGAAGCAGCTCGAAGCCATCCGCAACCTGCCTGCCGACCAGCGGCAGGCGGCGATGGCTCGTGCCGGGATCAGCTTCGGCGGCGGGGGTCGGGGCGATGGCCAGGGCCGTGGCGGACGAGGCGGCAACAGCGGTCAGACCGCCGCCGCGCCGCCCCTCACGCAGCGCAACGCGAGCGCCATCGACGAACTGTTCGCGCCGCTCCTGCGCACGCCGACACGCGGCCAGGTCTACGTGTTGACACCGGCCGATGCGACCCACAAGTTCGGGACGCTCGCGCGCCTCGATATTCAGCAGGGCATCACCGACGGCACGTTCACCGAGCTCGTCTCGATCCCGGCAGAGATGGCCGTCGGCACCGAGCTCGTGACCAGCATCCTGATGCCGTGGTTGCAGGTGACGACGACCGGCACGACGCAGGGCAACCCCTTCTCAGGCCAGCAGCCCGGTCGTGGCGGGATGCCCGGCGGCGGCATGCCCGGGGGCGGCGGCGGTCGTGGTGGCGGCCGGTAACCATGGCGCGTCCTTTTTGCCTGAGCTGACCAAGGAGCTTGTTGCGTGCCCGTGATTGCTGTTCGTGATCTGACTCGCGTCTACCACATGGGCGACTATGAGGTGTGGGCGCTGCGCGGCGTGTCTCTGGATGTGGAGCCAGGCGAGTTCGTCGCCGTGACGGGCCCCTCCGGGTCTGGCAAATCCACCTTCATGCACATCATCGGCGCGCTCGACAAACCCACCAGCGGGCAGTACGTCCTGGCTGGCAGGGATGTCTCCACCCTGTCGAAGGACGAACTCGCGGGGGTGCGCAACCAGAAGATCGGCTTCGTCTTCCAGGGCTTCAACCTGCTGACACGCACGACGGCGCTCGACAACGTGGAACTGCCACTGCTGTACAACGGCCAAATCCGGTTGAAGACATCCGCGCGTCACAAGCGCGCGATGGACGCGCTCGAGGTCGTTGGACTGGGCGATCGGTTTCACCACATGCCCAACCAACTGTCGGGCGGGCAGCAGCAGCGGGTCGCCATCGCGCGCGCGCTGATCAACGAGCCGTCGATCCTACTGGCCGACGAGCCCACGGGCAACCTCGACACGCGGACCGGCATCGAGGTGATGGGGATCTTCCAGCGTTTGAATCAGGAGCGCGGCATCACGGTGATGCTCATCACACACGAGGCGGACATTGCCGAGTACGGCACACGCCTCATCCGGTTTCGGGACGGGCGCGTGGTGGCCGATCAGGCCATCATCCGCCGGCGGAACGCCGCCGACGAACTGGCGGCGCTGCCGCCGCCCGAACCGGATGAAGTGCCGGCGACGCCCGAGGCCGAACCGGCGCACTCGTAAACCCGGACGATTTGGAGTGACACACGATGTCTATTTTGATGGTCTTTCGAATCGCGCTGAAGGCCCTGGGGCGCAACAAGCTGCGCACCGCGCTCACGATGCTCGGCATGATCATCGGGGTCGGCGCCGTCATCACCATGGTGGCGCTCGGCACCGGCGCCCAGGCGGCCATCGAGGAGCAGGTCAAGGCGACCGGCACCAACATGATCACGGTCATGGCCGGCAGCGTGACGTATGGTGGCGTGCGGATGGGCGAAGGCCAGTCGAGCCGGATCGCCGTGGCCGACGCGCAGGCCCTGCGCGAGTTGCCGCAGGTGCAGTGGGTCACCGAGGGCGTCAGCACCCGTCAGCAGATCATCGCGGGTAATCAGAACTGGAACACCCAGATTCAGGGCACCAACGTCGACTGGCCGTACATCAAGGCCTGGCCGATGAAGTACGGCCAGTTCTTCACCGAGCAGGACGTCCAGGCTGCCGCCAAGGTGGTCGTGCTGGGCTCCAACGTCGCTGACACGCTCTTCGGCGCCGAGTACGACCCGGTGGGCCAGAACGTCCGGGTCCGCAACCACGTGTTCAAGGTCATCGGCGTGTTCGCCTCCAAGGGCGCGTCGTCGGGCGGCCAGAACCAGGACGACCAGGTGTTCGTGCCCTACACCACGGTGCAGAAGAAGCTCCAGGGCATCACGCACATCAACAACATCACGTTGTCGGCGTACACGGCCGACTCCATCGCGGCGACGGCCGAGGCCGTGCGCGTATCGATGCGGGTGACCCAGAACATCGGCCCCGGCGACGAAGACACGTTCCGGGTGCAGACCCTGGAAGACATGGTGGCCTTTCGGACGCAGGCCACCAGCACGCTGACCTCCCTGCTGGCCGGCATTGCCGCCGTGTCGCTGATGGTCGGCGGCATCGGCATCATGAACATCATGCTCGTGTCGGTCACCGAGCGCACGCGGGAGATCGGCCTCCGGATGGCGATCGGCGCGCGCGGCAGCGACGTGTTGCTGCAGTTCCTCGTCGAGGCCGTCGTAATCTCGCTGGTGGGCGGCGGCCTCGGCATCGGGCTTGGCTTCGGGCTCGCCGAACTCGCCAAGTG
>JBCKZS010000022.1:0-39717 GCA_038918905.1 Vicinamibacterales bacterium | reverse complement strand
TGCACCTCGCGTCCATCTCCGGCGGCACCGACATCGTCAGTTGTTTTGTCGGCGGGGTGCCGACGGCCCCGGTGTGGCGCGGCGAAATCCAGGCGGCCAGCCTGGGCATGGCGGTCAACGTGTACGACAGCGAAGGGCACTCACTGGCGCCGGGCGGGCAGCCACGGCAGGGGGAGCTCGTGTGCACGGCGCCGTTTCCGTCGATGCCGATCGGATTCTGGAATGACCCCGATGGCGCGAAGTATCGCGCGGCGTACTTCGACCGGTTTCCCGGGGTGTGGTGCCACGGCGACTGGGCCGAGCGGACCGCGCACGGCGGGTTCATCATTCATGGACGATCCGATGCGACGCTCAATCCCGGGGGCGTGCGCATCGGAACGGCCGAAATTTATCGGCAGGTGGAGCAACTCCCCGAGGTGGTCGAGAGCCTGGCGGTGGGGCAGCAGTGGGAAGGCGACGAGCGCATCGTGTTGTTCGTGCGCCTGCGCGAGGGCCTGACGCTGGACGACGATTTGACGCGCGTGATCGCCACCCACATCAGGACACACACGTCGCCACGCCACGTGCCCGCGAAGATCATCCAGGTGCCGGATCTGCCGCGGACCAGAAGCGGCAAGCTGGTGGAACTGGCGGTGCGCCATGTGATCCACGGCCGCCCGGTGGCGAACGTGGAGGCGCTCGCCAATCCAGAGGCACTGAAGTTGTTCGAGGGGCTCCCTGCCCTGGAGACGTAGGACGCCGGCGCCTTATTGTTCTCCCCTGGCGCGGATGTTCTGCTGCAACGAGAGAACGATCTTGCTGCCTTGCTTCATGCGGAAGATCACGTCGTAGCTCCCGGGTTCCTTGTAGGTGTGGTCCGCGGTGTAGCGGCGCCGGATCTCGCTGGTGCCGGGTTCGTACGGGGCACAGTCTTCGCCCTGTTCCGACCGCGTGTCGTCGCCCCACAGCCACTCGATCTTCGGGCAGTAGTAGTCCTGATAGTCGTTGGCGCCCTCGGTCAGCTCGGCCGTGGCCACAATGCGGGCGGGGACGAAGATGAGAATCGGATTGACCCGCAGGACCGACTTCGGGCGGCCCTTGCCCTGCTGGTCCGCTGCGGCGGCAAACGGCGCCGCCGGCGTGAGAATCAGGGTACCAACCAGGCCCAGAAGCCCGGCCAACCGGGGTATGATGCTCGGTCTCACAGTTGAGAGCCAGTCTATCAGAGGGGCAACGCCTTGGGTCACGTGAACGGAACTCCTGAATTCGTAGGTACTTCCAGCCAGCCTGAGTCGATCGACGTCGATATTTTGTTCATCCCCGTCTTTGAGGAGGATGACCGCCTGGACGACCTGCCGGGGGTGGATGCGGCGACCGGGGGGGATCTTGGGCGGGCGCGCGAGAGCGGCGAGTTCCGCGGCAAGCTCTACGAATCGTTTATTACGAGGGTCAGGGGAGGGTCGTATCGCGCTGTGCGGCTCGGGCTGATCGGCGCCGGGCGCCGCGCCGAGGCGGATGCCGAGCGCCTGCGCCGGCTGGCGGCTGCGTGCGGGTACACCGCGCGCCTGCGGTCGATGAAATCGGCCGGTTGGGTCGTGCGGGCCGGGCTGGATCCGCTGAAGACCGCCCAGTGGGGCGCCGATGGGATGTCGGCGGCCGAGTTCGACTCGGGCGCCTACAAGAGCGAGCGTGATGCCGGCTCGTTTCCCGAGCGCGTCGTGATTGTCTCGCCCTCGGCCGAGTCCGAGGCGCTGGCGCGCGCGGTCCATCAGGGACGGACGATCGGCGACTCGGCCAATCAGGCGCGGGCCCTGGCGAACGAGCCAGGCAACGTGCTCACGCCGCGCGAGTTCGCGGTGCGTGTCGTGGCGATGTCGACGAGCGTCGGCCTGTCGGTGGATGTGCTGGAGGAAGGCCGGATCCGCGAGCTGAAGATGGGTCTGTTGCTGGGCGTGGCGCAGGGCAGCGCGGAACCGCCCCGTCTGGTCGTCATTCGTCACGACCCGCCCGGGGCGCCCGAGACGCCCGTGCTGGGATTCATCGGCAAGGGCGTGACCTTCGACACCGGCGGCGTGTCGATCAAACCGGCGGAGGGCATGGAGCGGATGAAGGACGACATGGCGGGGGGCGCGGCCGTCGCCGCGGCCATGCGCGCCCTCGCGTTGTTGAAGGCGCCGCGCCGCGTCATCGGGGTCATTCCGATGGTCGAGAACATGGTCGGGGGGCGCGCGATTCGTCCCGGCGACGTGCTCACGGGCGCCAGCGGCACCACGGTGGAAATCATCAACACGGACGCGGAAGGCCGGCTGATTCTCGCCGACGCGCTTTGGTACGCGCAGCAGTTGGGGGCCACCCACCTGGTGGACGTCGCGACGCTGACCGGCGCCTGCATCGTCGCGCTCGGCCGGACGGCGTCGGGCCTGTTCGGCGCACCCGACAGTTGGACCGAAACCGTGCGCGCGGCGGGGAATGCCGCCGGCGATCGGTTGTGGCCGCTGCCGCTCTACGACGAGTACCGGGAACAGTTGAAGAGTGAGATCGCGGACGTCATCAACTCGGCCGGCCGGTGGGCCGGCGCGATCACCGCGGCCATGTTCCTGCGCGAGTTCGTGGACGACCGCCCGTGGGCCCACCTCGACATCGCCGGCACCGCGTGGGCCGAGGAACGACGCGCCTATCAGCCCAAGGGCGCCACCGGCGTGGCCGTCCGGACCCTCACCGAACTCGGCCTCGCCGACACCCTGTGACCTGGCTCCGGCCGCCGCCTCTGGGCGCGGATCGCTGCTCGCGCTCCATCCGGCGGGTCCGCTGGTGGCCGCCGCGTGGGGCTGGCGCCTGATCGCGTGACGTGAGCCCGGGTGTCACGCCGGCGGGTCGTCGTGGGGCTCGCCGTTCGAGTCAAGCTGCACCGACGGACTCACGTGGGGCATGTGGGCCGACTCGGGGCGGTGCCGGTGGTTCCAGCGAATCAGGAGCCAGCCGGCGACGAGGCCCAACAGCACGGCGACGAGCGCGAGCAGCCCGGCCAGCCCGAGCGCGCCCACGAGCAGGTCCGCCACAGTGGTCGTGGGCGTCTCAGGTCGGATGATCTCGACGATGAACGGCTGCGTCTGCTGAAGGTTCCACACGCTCCCAGTGTAGATTCCTTACTTGCTGGTGGCCACGGTCGTGATCTTCTTGAGTGACGTCTGGTACTTGAGCACCGCGTCGGCCAGCGACTGCGCGATGCGCTGGCGATAGGCGTCCTGCTTGAGCAGCCGCGCCTCCGCGCGGTTGCTCACAAAGGAAATCTCGGCGAGGACGCTGGGCATCCGCGCGCCGATCAGCACGACAAAGGGCGCCTGCTTCACGCCCAGGTCCAGCACGGCCTTGTTCTGCGTGCGCAGGCCGCGCACCATGGAGGTCTGCACCATCTGCGCAAACTCGCGCGACTCCTTCACCTTGGCGTTGAGCATGATCTGCTGCACGAGATCGGAGAGTTTGCCCATGGACGTGCTGCTGGTCGCGTTCTCACGCGCGGCCACGGCTTCGGCGGCGGGGTTGGTCGCGAAGTTGAGGAAGTACGTCTCCACGCCCCTGGCGGCCACCCGCGGACTGGCGTTGGCATGAATCGACAGAAACAGATCGGCGCCCTCGCGGTTGGCGATCGCCGTGCGTTTCTCAAGCGGGATGAACACATCGGTGCGCCGTGTGAGGATGACGTTGACGCCCGGTTGTTTCTTCAGGAACGCCTCGACGCGCAGGGCGATGTCGAGCACGAGTTCCGACTCGGCGACGCCATTCGCCGTGGCGCCGGGGTCGTGTCCCCCGTGGCCGGCGTCAATCACGATGCGTGAGACGCCGAGGCCGAGCTGCCGGGCCAGGGAGTAGTCGCCGCCGCTGGTCATGGACGCGGGAGCAGACAGCGTGACCGGGCCGGAGGCGGCGGGTGGCGGCGTGTCACTCTCGAGATCCACCACGAGGCGATACGGGTGATACAACGCAAACACGGAGTGGTCAGGCGCACCGGCCAGTTCCAGCACCACACGAATGGTCCGGGCATCCTGTCGCCCGAGGCGCACGGTTCGCAGGCGTGACCCGGTGAGCGCTTCCGCGCTGGTCTGGACCCCGGCCGGCAGGTCGGTCTGCTGCAGATCAAAGAACACGCGGTCGGGGCCGGCGATGCGCTTGCTCGAATAGAGCACCTCGCGATCCAGCTCGATGATCACGCGGTCGCCCCGGGGGATCGACGTGCGTGTGATCGCGCGGAGTGTGGCAGCGCCCATCCGCGGAGTGGGAGGGGGGGGCGCCGAAACCGGTGGCGCGGGTCGCGCGGGGGGCGGAGGTTTCGGCGCGGCGTTGAGCGCGGTGAGCTGCGCCGGCACCTGCGTCGCACGTGCGCTCGTGGGGTATTCCTTTCGGAGCCACGTGAAGAGGCGCGTGGCCGTATTCTTGTCGGCCGCCTGCCGGAATCGCTCCCAGCCGACGCGCGCCAGCACCCCGCCGTTCCATAACGCATCGTCACAAAACCCGCTTCGCGGGTAGCGCAGCACGACGTGTTCGTAGGCCGAGACCGCCGCGCGAATGTTCGCGATCGTCGGGTTTCCGCGGCCGGCGGCTTCACGGGCCGTGGCACGCTCGAAGAGCACGGCCGCCGTCTGGCCGCTGGCGATCGCCGGCAGGGCGAGCCCGACGACCGTCGCGCACAGCGCCACCGCCAGGACCCGCCGCCCGGAAACGACTGCACCCACCATGCCCACCATGGCTGACCTCAGGCCTGCCTCAATTGCGCGTCGACTTCTTCGAAGTAGCGGGCACCCACCAGCACTTCCCGCTTGCCGTTGTTGGCGGCCGACACGAGGCCGTCCTGTTCCATCATGTCGATGAACCGCGCCGCGCGGCTGAATCCAATCCGCAACCGCCGCTGGAGGTACGAGATCGACGCTTGTCCGCTTGACACGACAATGCGCGAGGCTTCGTCGTACAGGTCGTCTTTCTCGAACTCGATCTGCGCGCCCGTCTTCTCTTCGGCGGTAATCGCCGTGTCGTACTGCGGCTTGCCCTGCTTGCGCAGGAAGCTGCACAGGCGCGCGGTTTCCTGTTCGGAGATGTACGGTCCGTGGATGCGCACAAATCGCGAGGACGCCGGCGGCAGGTACAACATGTCGCCCCTGCCCAGCAACTGTTCGGCGCCGTTGCCGTCGAGGATGGTCCGCGAGTCGATCTTCGTCGCCACGCGGAAGGCGATGCGCGCCGGCAGGTTCGCCTTGATCAGCCCCGTGATGACGTCGACCGACGGGCGCTGCGTGGCCAGAATCAGATGGATGCCCACCGCGCGCGCCATCTGCGCCAGACGGGCGATCGATTCTTCCACCTCTTTGCTGGCCACCATCATGAGGTCCGCCAACTCATCGATGATGACGATGATGTAAGGCAGCGTCTTGAGCGGTTCGCCGACTTCGGCTTCGGCGGCTTCCCTCTGCGAGTCCTTCAGTTCCGTCAGCATCGCCTTCACGTTGCGGTTGTACTGCTCGATGTTCCGGACCCCCTGCCTGGCGAGTGTCTTGTAGCGCTCTTCCATTTCGCGCACCGCCCAGCGCAACGCGTTCGCCGCCTGCTTCGGATCGACGACGACCGGGGTCATCAGGTGGGGGATGTCTTCATACATCCCAAGCTCGAGGCGTTTGGGATCGATCATGATGAACCGCACATCGTCAGGTGACGCGCGGTAGAGCACGCTGGTCAACATCGCGTTGACGCTGACGGACTTGCCGGCGCCGGTCGAGCCGGCGATGAGCAGGTGCGGCATCGTGGCCAGGTCGAGGACGATGGGGTCGCCGTGGATGCTCTTGCCGAGCGCCATGGTGAGGCGGGAGGCGGAACGGGTGTAGGCCTCGGACTCGAGCAGTTCGCGCAGGGAGATGCCTTCGCGCGTGGCGTTCGGAATCTGGATGCCGACCGTCGACTTGCCCGGGATGCGGTCGATGAGAATCGATTCGGCACGCATCGCGAGGCACAGGTCTTCGGCGAGTCCGGTGATGCGGCTGTATTTCACGCCCGCGTCGGGCTTGAACTCGTAGGTGGTGACGACCGGCCCCGGGTGGATCTGCACGACCGTGCCTTCGACCGAGAATTCGCGGCACTTCTCTTCGAGCAACTTCGCCGCTTTCATCAGCTCGCGTTCGTCGATCTTGTGCGGGTCCCTGGGGGCATCCAGGAGGGTGAGCGGCGGCATGACGTAGTCGCCCTTGCGCCGCTCGACGGGCGCCTTTGGGAGATCGCGATCCGAGAACGGCAGGCTCGGCGTCATGGGCGCCGGTGCGGCCCGGCGGATGGCGGGAGCCTTCGCCGCGGCTGCGCGAGACGCAGGGGCCGGCGTCAGGACGTCGCCCTCATCGTCATCGGCCGGCCTGAGGGACTGTCGAGCGGCGCGCAGGCTGGCGGCGGCGCCGGCGGCCCTGGTGGCGATTTCGGGCGCCAGCTCATGACCGGCCTTCTTCACGTGTTTGTCGACAATCTGCCGGCGTTCCTGCTCGCGGCGACGCTCCTCGCGCCAGCCGCGCAGTCGCCCCAGCCATCCGGTGGAGTGTTCGCGCACGGCGTCGGTCGCGACCGACGTCGCGCGGCCGAAGGAGAACTGCGTGGAGAGAATCACCGCCAGCGCCACCAGCGTGAGCAGGAGGATGGCCGCGCCGGTGCGGTTCAGATACGAGGCCAGGAAGGCGGCGACGAGTTCACCGACCACGCCGCCCGCCTTGAACGGACGCGCGCTGGTGTCGAACACGCTGAAGGCGAGCGCGAGGAGGGCGGCGCTGCTCAGAAAGAACAGAACGGCGCCAACGAGCTTGGTGTACGCCGCGTCCACCGTTCGGCACCAGAACGAGTGCCAGGCCATCACACACAGGACCGGCGGGATGAGGTAGGCCGAGTAGCCAAGCACCTGGAAGGAGGCTTCGGCCACAAAAGCGCCGACGGGGCCGACGAAATTCGCCGCCCCAGAGCCGCTCACGGTATTGAAGAACCAGGCCGGATCGGTCGGAGCGTAGCTCACCAGGGCCATCAACCACGTGAGGGTCGCCGCAAACAGGGCAACCCCGGTGAATTCACTCACACGACGGGACATGGACTCAGACACGCGATTGACTCCTCACAGTTCCAACACGACGGGCAGCACCAGCGGCCGTCGCCCCGCGCGCTTCTTGAACAGCCGCTGCACCTCGACCCGGATGCGTTCCTTCAGGAGGCCCGGGTCGGTGCGTTCTTCCCGCGGCACGGTGGCCAACGCGGCTTCGAGCAGGCCGGGCGCGTCGCGCATCATCTGCTCCTGCCGCGGGTCGGCCGCCAACCCCCGCGCGATGAGTTCGGGAGGCCGCTCGAGCGCGCCGGTCTGCCCGTTGATCGCGACCACGGCCACCACGAGCCCGTCTCCAGCCAGGTGCCGCCGGTCGCGAAGAATCTCGTCGCCGATCTCCCCGGTCCGGGTGCCGTCCACAAAGATGCGTCCGGTCTGCACCCGGCCCGTCACGCGCGCCCCTGCCGCGTCAAACCGCAACACGTCCCCGTCGTCGAGCATCAGGACCGTGGTCTCGGGGCAGACCGCCCGGGCCAGCCGGGCATGCTGGGCGAGCTGCCGGTACTCCCCATGTATCGGCACGAAAAATCTGGGCTTCACTACCGACAGCACCAATTTCAGCTCTTCGGCCGAGGCGTGCCCCGAGACGTGCACGTGTTTCATGCCGTCGGTGATGATGTCGGCCCCCCGGCGCGCCAGGTGGTTCATCACCCGTCCGATGGCCTTTTCGTTGCCCGGGATCGCCCGGGCCGAGAACACCACCACGTCCTCCGCGTGCACGTTGATGTGGCGGTGGTCGTCGATGGCGATGCGGGGCAGGGCCGCCATGGGTTCCCCCTGCGAGCCCGTGCAGAGGCACAGGACGTCCTGGTCCGCATGGTTGCGCACGTCGCTGTCGGCGATCTGGAGTCCGGGGGGCACGTGCAGCACGCCCAGCCGCGAGGCGGTCTCCGAGTTGCGGATCATGCCGCGACCGATGAACGCCACTTTACGTTCGAACTGATCCGCCAGATCCACCAGCACCTGCATCCGATAAATGCTGGTTGAGAAGGTGGCGACGATGATCTTGCCGGGGGCGGAACTGAAAATTTCTTCGAATCCCGGGATGACGTCGCGGTCCGAACCCGTGATGCCCGGGGTGTCCGCGTTGGTGCTGTCGCCAAAGAGCGCGAGCACGCCCTGCGTGCCCAGTTCGGCCAACCGCGGCAGATCGAATCGTTGTCCGTCGAGCGGGGTGTGATCGATCTTGAAGTCGCCCGTGTGGACGATGACGCCTTGCGGTGTGTGAATGGCGAGGGCCGTGGCGTCGGGGATGCTGTGCGTGACGTGGAGGAACTCGACCGTAAAGGGACCGATGTCCACACGTTGTCCCGCCGCGACGGTCACGAGACGCCCATCGGTGTCGATGCCGTGTTCGTCGAGTTTGGGGGTGACCAGCGCCAGCGTGAACGCCGTGCCGTAGACGGGACCGTTCACGTGTTTGAGCACGTACGGCACCGCGCCAATGTGATCCTCGTGGCCGTGCGTGAGAATGAGGGCCGCGATACGGCTTTTGTAGCCGTCGAGCGCCGCGACATCCGGGATCACCAAATCGACCCCGAAGAGTTCAGGCTCTGGAAACATGACCCCGGCGTCGACCAGCAGGGCCGTGTCCCCGCAGGCCACGAGCATCATGTTCATGCCGAACTCACCGAGGCCTCCGATGGGGATGACCTCGACGGCAGGCGCGCCGACAGTACTACTCTGAGCCGTTATCATCGACAGCGACCTTCAATCTCTCGTTCGGACACCAACCCCCGGGTGAGCGGTGCTCACCCCACGGCAGGACCACGACGCGGGCGCGTCGTCGAACCGGTCAATGTGCCCGACCTGTGGGTCGCTGGGATGACCCGGAAAACAGGCAGGAAAACAGCGGGAACTATACCACAGCGGGTCGAGGAGTACCAGGGGTGCGGACGGTGGCGAAGAGTTCGGTGAGCCGGGCGAACTCCTCGAGCGTGAGGGTTTCGGGTCGCCGCTGGCCATCGATGCCGGCCAGGGCCAGCACGGCCGGGGCGGTGGCGTCGAAGGCCTTGAGCGCGTTGGCAAGGGTCTTCCGCCGCTGCATGAACGCGGTCTTGACGATCCGTTCGAAGAGCGCTTCGTCGACGATGTGGACCGGACTGCGGCGGAAGGTGAGCCGGATGACGCTGGAGCGGACTTTGGGTGGCGGCGAGAAGGCCGCCGCCGGCAGATCGAGGCGGCGTTCGATGTCGGCGTAAATCTGGGCGAAGACACTGAGCACGCCATAGGCCTTGGTGCGCGGCTTCGCAACGAGGCGATCCGCGACCTCGCGCTGAACCATCAGCGTCGCATCGGTGAAGAGGGCGTGGGCGCGCGAGAGTTCGATCAGGCGGAACAGGATCGGCGACGAGAGGTTGTAGGGCAGATTGCCGACGACGCGGAAGCGGTGTGGCGGTGGCGCGTGGTGGTCAGCGGACAGCGGCCGATTGGGTTGCAGCGCCGTGAGGAACGGCAGGACATCGGTCTTGAGAAAGTCTGCCGTGATCACGCTGACGTTGGGCGGGACCGTTCCGGCGAGGGCGCCCGCCAGATCGCGGTCGATCTCGACCGCCAGAATCGGCGCCCCGGTCGCCGCGAGCGGAATCGTAATCGCCCCCGCGCCCGGACCAATCTCCAGCAGCACATCCTGCGGTTGGACGTCGATCGTCTTGACCACCTTCTGCGCCCACGCCGCCGCCAGGAAATGCTGTCCGAAGCGTTTGCGTGGACGATGACCGGCGGGACGACGGGTGGTGGGGCGGGGGCTCACGGTGACGAGTGTACATCCAGGCCTGATCCCACCCGGCCGCGCGCCGTTTGTTCTTGATGCCGAGCGTTTCGGTGCGTTCCTGCTTCACTACCTCCCGACTCTAGGGACGCGAATCGTCGAGGGCCGTCATCTGGATTCGAGGTTGGACGCCGCGGGGACAGTGGTGGTGGGGGAATCCCTGGCGAGGTCCCTCACACCGGGCAGGTCGCTTGTCGGCGCGACCGTCTGGGTGAACGGTCCTGCAAGTCACGTCGCCGGAATCGCCGAAGACGTTCGCGCAAACGGACCAGAGCACCCGCCAGACCCGGTCGTGTACGTGCTCTCCCCATCAGCAGCCGGCATCGTCATCCGCACCGATCGGCGCCGCGGAGTCCTGACCGCGGTGTCGGCGTTGGTCGAGCGCGTGACCGACGGCGACACGCCGCCGCTCGTGCACAGCGCCGAAGACGAGTACGCCCGCGTGATGCGCTTTCAACGGGCGCAGGCCCTGACGCTGGGCCTCGCGGCCGGAGTCGGCATGGTGTTCGGATTCATCGGCATCGTTACCACGGCGAACGAGATCGCGCACCGGCAGCTTCGTGAGTGCGCTGTGCGCACGGCGCTTGGGGCCACGCCCGTTCGGGTCACGATTCAGGCCATCGGAAGGCTGCTCGCCGCCGTCGCCGCCGGCATCGTTCTCGGGCTTGGTGCCGGCGTGCTCGCGGGTGGGGCAGCCAGCACACTCTGGTTCGGGGTTCGCCCGGCGGACTGGCTGAGTCTCACCTTCGTCGCGGCCGCCGCCGTCGGCCTCTGTCTGCTTGCCGCGCTTCGTCCAGCCCGGATGATCGCGTCGTCAAATCCATCGAGACTGCTTCACGAGTCGTGAGAGCAGCTCTCCGGATGGAGTCGCGGGCCGGCCTGGCAGCTATCGCAGCCCGTGGCCGCCGATCGGCACGAGCCGGGTGGAGTCGCCGAAGCCGGCGACCATCGGGCGTCCCTTCTCGATCAGCGCCCGCACATCAGGCATCCGCAGCGACGCCTTGTGATCGGCTTCCGTCTTCCAGACTTCCGTGACGTAGAGCGCGTTCGCGTCCTTCACCAGTACTACTGCGGGATCGATTTGCACGTGAAAACGATGTACGTCTGCATCCTCGACGCCGCCGGTGTCGGTGTGATCCGTGTTCCTGGTTTCGCCCGTCCGTCCAACGTCAGGCTTCAGCCGCGGCGGCTTCACGATCACACCGGCCGCCGTCGGCTGCAAGCCATGTTGCCAGTCACTCCGCTTGCAGCCAGGAATTCGAGCAGCTCCACGATCCGCGTGGAACCGGCAAGTCGTCCGTCGACTCGGGAGTGTGTCACGATGCGATCGAGCATTTCCGCAATTTCAATGTCCCGATTGCCAGTCGTATCCGCGAAATCGCGCAGGTCCGATGATGAAGGCCGCGACGGCACGCGCAAACACGAGGCGATCGACATCCCCGCTCCTCGTAACACACCGATCGTCGCTGTCGAGGACGGCACCATCGCCAGGCTGTTTCGAAACGATGCCGGCGGCATCACGGTGTATCAGTTCGACCCCACGACGCAGTACGTCTACTACTATGCTCATCTCGAGCGCTGCGTGGACGGCCTCGCCGAAGGCGCACGCATCGGGCGCGGCCAGACGTTGGGGTAATTCGGCACGTCAGGCAACGCACCGAAAGACACGCCGCACCTCAGCAGGAAGTGGCGCATCGCCGCCGCGCGCGCGGCACAGGGAGGACGAAAATGAAACGGGACAAGAAGGCGGTCGCCCGCGACTACCTGCGTATCGTCGAATGGAGCGCGGAGGACCGTTGCTTCGTGGGCAGCGCGCCGCCGCTGATCGGCCGCTGCTGCCACGGTCCGACCGAGGCGAGCGTGCTGAAACAACTGAAACACATCGTGGACGACTGGATTCGCCTGAGGGACCGGGAGAACGTCGCCCTGCCCTCTCCCGAGGGGACCGGCCAGTACAGCGGACGGTTCCTGCTTCGCGTGCCGGCGCCCGTGCACCAGGCCCTGGCGCTCAAGGCCAGGGCGGCTGGGAAGAGCTTGAACACCTACTGCGCGGAAAGACTGGCCGCGTTGTAAGACCGTGCGCGCACGGGCCTCCCGGGGCAGCGGGAACTGCTGCAATGTCCTCTGCAGCGAGCGGCGATGAACGAAATCAAGCTCACGGCTCACCGACGCCCGTCGTGACACGTGCCACGTTGGCGTGAGCCGACGACCGAGAGTGAGCGCAGCGCGGTATCGCGGTACGTTCGTCGTGAACGAGTCCGGAGCAGTGACGTTCCTGAGAGGTGCTTCGATTTCTACTCCGGCTCTTCGTCGCCGCGCCAGTACTTCTCTTCGATCTCCATGATCTCGTCCTCCGAGAGCCCGAAGTAGTGGCCCACTTCGTGGATCAGCGTCTCACCGATACCGACGACGATGTCGTCGTCGTTGAGGCTGTCTTCGAGGATCGGGACGCGGAAGAGGGTGATCTTGTCGGGGAGCACGTTGCCATGCGCCCACTGCCGATCGGGCAGGGGGATGCCTTCGTAGAGGCCGTAGATCGTGTCAGGAGATTCCACCTCGACTTCGCGGAGCTGGTCGGGTGTGGGTTCGTCTTCGATCACGATCGCCATGTTGATCATCGCGTCGCGAAAGCGCTTCGGAAGCGAGGCGACGGCTTCGTCGACCAGGCGGTGGAAGGCGTCGGCAGGGCAGGCGTCAGGGGTCATCTCCGGCGATAGTACGCGCAGTCGCGCCGGATGGCGCACCGCTCGCACAACGGCTTGGGTTTGCAGATGCGCCGGCCGTGGAGGGTCAGCGTGTCCGAGGCGCGCGTCCACCGCTCGGGCGGCAGCAGCGTCATCAGCCTCTGTTCGGCTTTGACCGCATCATCCGAGGCGTTCGCGGAAATCAGCCCGATCCGCGCGGCCACACGCAGCACGTGCCGGTCCACCGGCAGGGCAGGCAATCCGAACGCGTGCCCGCGCACGACATTGGCGGTCTTCCGGCCGACGCCCGGTAACGCCACGAGGGCGTCCATGTCGGACGGAATCTGACCGCCGTGTTCAGCGACGACCGCGTTCGCCATGCCGATCAGGCTCTTCGCCTTGATGCGGAAGAAGCCCGTGGGCGCAATGATGGCCTCGAGTTCGGCGGTGTCGGCCTTGGCCAGCGCCTTCGGCGACCGGTACTTCTTGAACAGCACCGGCGTGATCTGATTCACGCGCCGATCCGTACACTGGGCCGAGAGAATCGTCGCCGCGAGCAACTCGTAGGGATTGGTGAAGGTCAACTCGGTCCAGGCATTCGGGTGCTGGACGTCGAGTGCGTCAAACATCGCAGTCGTGTCAGGTGTCGTTGCGCGCGTTTGTGCCGGCATCTCGCACTCTTCACACCTCAGTCATCTCAGGCACCTCTGCCATCTCTGCCCCCTCAGTCATCTCAGTGAAGCGGCCCCTGGGGCCATCCGCCCGACTGCTGGGCCTGTGCGTCCTGCATCGCGCGCATCTGTTCCTGCAGCGCATTGATGAGGCCTGGCACCACGGCAAACGGCAGGGCGATGCGTGCGGTGACCGGCGCCTTGACCGTCTGCGTCTCTTCGGCACTGCGGATGTCGCGTTCGGAGAGCGGGCGCACATCGCAGAAGGTGAGCGTCATGTCGAACGGCGTGTGACCCACCGCGCAGAAGTTGGCATAGACCCGCGGCGACTCCGTCGCCTCGTCAGGCGCAATCGTGAAGCTGAGCTGTTTGGCTGGCTGCGTCATGTCAGTACTTTCTCATGACTCCGACCACGACGCCCTGAAGTTGGACCAGAGACGCGTCCATGATGATCGGCGGCATGGCCGGATTGGCCGGCTGCAGGCGCACCCGGCCGTTCTCGCGATAAAACTTCTTGAGGGTCACGTCCGTGCCTCCCACCAGGGCAATCACCATCTCGCCGTTCTCGGCCGTCTTCCGGTCTTCGACGATGACGAAGTCGCCGTCGCGGATTTGTTCATCGATCATCGAGTCGCCCCTGACGCGGAGCACATAGGTCTCGCGCTTGCCGACCAGATCTTCGGGCACCGCAATCGTCTCGGTGCCCGTCACGGCTTCGATCGGAAGTCCGGCGGCCACATACCCCAGCATCGGCAGTTCCACCGCCCGCTGACCGGTGCGCGCCGAGAGGAGTTCCACCGACCGGCTGCGGTTCCACAGGCGCCGGATGAATCCCTTCTCTTCGAGATTGGTAAAATGCTTGTGGACCGTCGCCAGGGAAGAGAGGCCAAAACGGCGGCCGACTTCCTCCAGGCTGGGCGCGTAGCCGTGCTGCTGGATGAACTCCTGCAGGTAGTCCAGAATTTCACGTTGACGTTTGGTAAGGGGCTGCACGGGGCCGACTGTATGCAAAAGAAAGGCGAAAGTCAACGACCCTTTGACGTCGTCGGCGTGGGCGAAAACTCGGTGGATGTGCTCGCCAGTCTTTCGGGGTTCCCCGCGCCCGACGCGAAGGTCGAAGTGCGCGGTCTTGCGACCCTGCCCGGCGGCCAGGTGGCGAGCGCAATGGTCGGGTGTGCGCGATTGGGTTTGCGCAGTCGATACATCGGGATCTTCGGAGACGACGGCCATGGCACGTGGGTTGTAACGCGCGGCGACGTCCATCGGTCTAAGGAGTCATGGGGACAGGAGCCGTGGCAGTGGGGCGAACGTCCCCCTGGAGCACACGCGTGACGACAGCGCGATCCATGCCGGTCGTCACGCCCGCGCGGACGTCCGGCGACGACTACACGGCCGCGGACGACCGCACGCTGATCGAGGCGTTTCGTGCCGGGCACCGCGAGGCGTTTGACGTCATCGTGTCGCGTCATCAGCGCCAGGTCTATCAGGTGTGTTACCGCTTCGTGCGTAACCATGAAGACGCGGCGGATCTGGCGCAGGACGTGTTCGTGCGCGCGTTCAAGGGGTTGAAGAACTTCAAAGGGGATTCGGCGCTGAGCACGTGGCTCTACCGCGTGGGTGTGAACGCGTGTCTGAATCGTGCGGCGGTGAAACGTCCACTCACCGAGCCCCTCGAGCCCTCACGCCACGTGGACGATCGGTCCGACGATCCGTTCCACGTCGTGGCGCGTGGCGAGAAGGCCGCGGTGGTGCGGCGGGCGATCGCGCAGTTGCCGCCGAAGCAGCGCGCCACGTTGTTGCTGCGGGTCTACCAGGACCTGTCACACGAAGAGATCGCCGGTATTCTCGGCAGTTCGGTCGGCGCGGTGAAGGCGAACTTCTTTCATGCTCTTGGTAATCTGAAACGGTTGTTGCAGTCATGACCCACCATCTGTCGGCTCAGGAACAGATTGAGGCGCTTGAGGGCGTGCTCGTCGCCGCGCGTCAGCGCCACCTCGAGGGGTGTGCGGCGTGTGCCGGGGAGGCCGCCGCGCTCCGAACGGTGTGGGGCGACGTACGAGAGGCGGGCGGGATCCCCGACCCCTCGCCGCTGTTCTGGGATCACTTTCAGGCGCGGGTGCACAGCGCGATTGCCGAAGACGCGGCGCGGACCGCGGTGGGTTCGCCGTGGTGGCAAGGGTCCGTGCGGTCGTTTCTCGTCGTGGGCGCGGCAGCACTGGTGGTGATCGCGGTGGCGATCGCCCCGCGCGTGGTGCCCTCCGTGGCGGTGCCTGACGACACCCTGGCCTCGGCGGCCAGTGAGATCGACGCGCTGACCGACCAGGTGCAGTGGCAGTTCATGGTGGATGTGCTGGGGTCGCTGGAAACGGACGCGGTCCAGAGCGTGCTGGTGCCGTCGGCGCGTGGCGTCGATGCCGCATTTGAAACGCTGAGCGGCCAGGAGCGCGCGACGTTCCTGCGACTACTCGAGGCCGAACTATCGGCAGGAAGTGAGTAGAGACATGAGGGGAATCACACAGGCGTGGCTCGTGCTGACCCTGGTGTCGCCGGGCGTCCCGGCCCAGGCCGCAACGCCAGGGGTGTCGCCGCAGACATGGGAGCAACACGGGCCGGACGTGCGGAACGTGCAGAACGACGTGCAGCAGCCCCCTCGCGGCACGTCCCAGAACCCGCGCGGGCGCGGCCAGGGAGGCTTGCCGGCTCCTGGCGCCGGCGTGCCCGTACAGCAGTTGCAGACCATGTTCGATGCGTATGCGCTGTTGCAGGCGCAGCGCATCCTTGAGCTGAGTGATGAACAGTACCAGCAGTTCTTCCTCCGCATGAATCGGCTGCACGAGTTGCGCCGGCAGCACATGCAGCAGCGCAATCGGCTAATCAACGAACTGCGCCGGATGTACGGGCGGCAAGGGGCCGGCGACAGCGCGCTGGCGGAGGGCACACGCAAGCTCGACGAGATGGAGGAACGGTTCGCCCAGGACCTGAGGACGACGCGCGCCGCCATCGATGAAGTCCTCACCGTCCGGCAGCGGGCGGCGTTCCGCTTCTTCGAAGAGGAGATGGAGCGCCAGAAGATCGCCTTCATCACCCGCGCGCGGCAGCGGCCGGGTCTTTAGACCCGGCCTCCTTCCAAATGGCGCCGGGTCTGAAGACCCGGCCTCCTAACCCGCCGCTGGGAGGTACAATCAACGCATGCGCTTCCGCCTGATCCTCCTCGTTGCGACACTCGCGTTGGTGGCCCCCGTGGCCGCCCGCCAGGACGTGTCGCGCGCGGAGGCCGACCGCATGCTGCCGAAGGTCGAGGCCATTGTGGCGCGCGCGATCGCGCCACCGAAGTCCACGGCGAAGCCCTTGCGCACGAGCTTCACCGACCGCGAGCTCACGGCGTATCTGAGGTTTCACGCGCAGGACCAACTGCCCACAGGGGTCAGACAGCCGCGCATCACCATGCTGGATGGCGGCAAGGTCGAGACGCGCGCGATCGTGGACCTCGACGCGGTGCGTACCGCCGAGCCGCGCGGGTGGCTCGACCCGCTGGCGTATGCCACGGGTTCACTGGAGGTGGCCATGATCGGCGTCTTCCGCGGAACGAAGGGGCAGGGCCTCTACATCTTCGAGTCGGGCACGGTGGGTGGTGTGCCGCTCCCCAAGGCGATGCTGCAGGAACTGGTCGCCTTCTACACCAGGTCGCCCGACCTGCCGGCGGGCGTGCACCTCGACCAGCCGTTCGACCTGCCGGCGGCCATTCGCGAGGTGGAAGTGCGGCGCGGCGCGGCGACGGTGATTCAGTAGCCGCGTGACGGCCGGTCTCCCGATGTCGTCCGACTGGCTCGCGCAGCCGCTGCAGTTTGTCAAAGGCGTCGGTCCCAGACGCGCGGCCGACCTCGAACGGGTCGGCCTCCTCACCATCGACGATCTGCTGCTGCGGTTTCCGCTTCGCTACGAAGATCGCGCGCGCCTCAGCACGATGGCCGCCCTGCGCCCCGGCCAGACCGCCACCGTCGTCGGCGACGTCCTCTCCTCCGGCATCCGTTCCACCCGTCGTCCCGGCTTCCGCCTGTTCGAGGTGGTCGTGCGCGACAGCAGCGGCGCCATCCGGGCGGTGTTTCCCAATCAGGCGTTTCTCAAGGACGTGTTCCGGCCCCGGCAACAGGTCGTCCTCTACGGCCCGCTCGAGTATCGCGGCGGCGGTCTGCAGTTCAGCAACCCCGAGTACGAGATTGTGCGCGGCGATGGTGACGACCCTGAAGATTCGCAGGTACACACCGGCCGCATCGTGCCGATCTACGAGAAGGTGGGGTCGGTCACCACGCGGATGCAGCGGTCGCTGGTGCACCAGTTGCTGACTGCGATGCCCGGGGACGTGCTCGATCCGGTGCCGCCTGAGGTGCGGGAGTCGTGGCGCCTGCCCGATCGGCGCGCGGCGCTGCTGGCGACGCACTTTCCCGAGGCGGGCACCGATGTCGAGGCGTTGAACGTCTTTGCCACCGAGGCGCAGCGCCGTTTGATCTTCGAGGAGTTTTTTCTCTTTCAGGCCGGCCTGGTCCTGCGCAAACGCCGGCAGTCCGAGACGCACAAGGCGCGTCCGGTGCAGGTGGACGATCGCATTCGCGAGGCGGCGCGCAAGGTGTTGCCCTTCAAACTCACCGAGGGGCAGAAGGTGGCGCTCCGCGAAATCGTCACCGACATGCAGCGGCCCGAACCGATGCACCGCTTGCTGCAGGGCGACGTGGGCGCGGGCAAGACCATCGTTGCGCTGCTGGCAGCGCTGGTGGCGATGGAGAACGGATTTCAGGTGGCGTTCATGGCGCCTACCGAAATCCTCGCGGACCAGCACTATCTGACGATCCGTCGTCTTCTGGACGCCTCGCGATTTCGAGTGACCTCGCTCACCGGCAGCCTGACCGCGGCGAAGAAGCGCGCCGCGCTGGCCGAGATTACCAGCGGCACGACGCATCTGGTCGTCGGCACCCACGCGCTGGTGGAAGGCGCCGTCGAGTTCCGTGACCTTGGGCTGGTCGTGATCGACGAACAGCACCGCTTCGGCGTGGTGCAGCGCGCGACGCTGCGCGCGAAGGGCCTGCACCCGGACGTGCTGGTGATGACCGCCACGCCGATTCCGCGCACGCTGGCGTTGACGGCGTTCGGCGACCTGGATGTGTCGGTGATTCGCGACCTCCCGCCCGGTCGCCAGCCGATTCACACCATGGCCACACCTGACTCGCGACGCGATGAGATTCAGGCGCTCGTGCGCCGCGAGTTGGAGCAGGGCCGCCAGGCGTACGTCATCTATCCGCTGGTGGAAGAGTCCGAGAAGGTGGATCTGCGCGCGGCCACGGCGATGGCCGATCACCTGCAGCAGGAGGTCTTTCCCGAGTATCGCGTGGCGCTGCTGCACGGCCGCATGAAGCCCGACGAGAAGGACCACGTGATGGCGGGATTCGCGCGCGGCGACATCCACGTGCTGGCCGCCACGACGGTCGTCGAGGTTGGGATCGACGTGCCGAACGCGACGATAATGGTGGTGGAGCATGCGGAGCGCTTCGGTCTGTCACAACTGCACCAGTTGCGGGGCCGCGTGGGCCGCGGGACACACGCGGCAACCTGTGTCCTCGTCTATCAGGCGCCGCTCACCGGGCAGGGCCGCGCTCGTCTTGAGGCGTTGACTGCGACGACCGATGGATTCGAGATTGCGGAACGCGACCTCGAGATTCGTGGTCCGGGCGACTTCTTCGGCACGCGCCAGTCAGGCTTGCCGGCGCTGCGCGTGGGGGATCTGGTGCGCGATCATCCGTTGATGGAAGACGCCCGTCGCGCGGCGATCGCGTGGCTCGACGAAGGCGCGCGGGCGCAACCCCTCGTGACGTATCTCACCGCGCACTGGGCCGAACGGTTCGGTCTGGCGGGAGTGGGGTAGCGGTGCGGATCATCGCGGGCACGCTCAAAGGGCGGCGGTTGAAGGGGCCCGAGTCGGATGACGTGCGTCCGACGTCCGATCGGTTGCGCGAGACATTGTTCAACGTGTTGGGGCCGTCGGTGGCGGGCGCGCGTGTGCTCGACGGATTCGCCGGCACGGGGGCTGTCGCGATCGAAGCGATCAGCCGGGGCGCGTCCCGGGCCACGCTGTACGAGCAGGATCCGCGCGCGTTGCGGGTTGCGCGCGCGAACGTGGCCCACTGCGGCGTCCAGAGGGCGTGTGTTATCATCCGCGGCGATTTCCTGCGATCGCGCGGGACGGCCGACTGCGACCTGGTGGTGCTCGATCCGCCATACGATGTGACCGATCTGGAGGCAGTGCTGGTGGTGGCGGCCGGGCATCTGGCCCCGGGGGGGCCGGGTGGTGCTCGAACATCGACGCTCCCGTCCGTCTCCAACGGCCGCCGCCGGCCTGACGCGGACGCGGGTGCTCGAGGCCGGAGACAGCGCGTTATCGTTCTACAGTTAGCCAGGTGCCCATGTCGCAATCGCGCATCGCCATCTTCCCGGGGTCGTTCGATCCACTCACGAATGGACACGTCGATCTGATTCGCCGCGCGGCGCGGCTGTTCGATCGGGTCGTCGTGGCGATTCTCGTCAACCCGGACAAAGAGGCGCTGTTCACCGCGGACGAGCGGATGGCGTTCATTCGTGAAGCGTGCGCCGGCGTGGCGCCGGCGGGGCACATCGAGGTCGACCTGTTTCAGGGCCTGCTGGTCGAGTATGCGGCGCGCCTGGGCGCCGGCGCCGTCGTGCGGGGCCTGCGCAACACCGGTGACCTGGAATACGAGCGGGCGATGGCGTCGATGAACGCGCGCCTCGCGCCATCGATCGACACGGTGTGCCTGCTGGCCGCCGACGAGTATGCGTATGTGAGCTCCCGCCTCATCAAGGAAGTGGTGTCGCTCGGAGGCACGGTGACCGGGCTCGTGCCGCCTTGTGTGGAGGCGCAGTTGATCGCCCGCCTGCGGAAAGGATGACGGTGGAGTCACCGCGTCTGGCTGAACGCATGCGGCGGCTCGGCATGTCGCCGACGATGACGGGGACGGCGGCGGCCGAGAAGCTGCGCCGCGAAGGGGTGGATGTCGTGGATCTGGGTGCCGGGGAGCCGGACTTTCCCACGCCGGCGCACATCGCGGCTGCGGGGCATGCCGCCATCGACGCCCAGCGCACGAAGTACACGACCAACGCTGGCATTCTGGACCTGCGCCAGGCCGTGGCGGCGCGGTATCGCGAGGACTACGGCGTGACCTACAGTCCGGACGAGGTCATCATCACGGCCGGCGGCAAACAGGCGCTGTTCCATGCGGCGCTCGGCCTGTTCGGTCCCGGCGACGAGGTGATCACGCACGTGCCCGGCTGGCCCACCATCGTGGAACAGGTCAAGCTGGCGGGCGCGATACCGGTCGTCACCCGCACGCGCGCCGCCGACGGGTTTGTGCCGACGGCCGAGGGACTGCTCTCGGCCGCGACGCCGCGCACGCGAGGCCTGGTCATCAACAGCCCGGGCAATCCCACGGGCGCGCTCCTGAGTGAAGCGGAGGCGCGGCTGATCGCGAAAGAGGCGGCCAGGCGCGGATGGTGGATCGTGGTGGACCTGTGCTACGAGCGGCTGATCTACGACCAGGCGCCGCACAATCTGCCGGCCATCTTCGGTGAGCACGTCAGGGATCGGTTGATCCTGGCCGGGTCGAGTTCCAAGGCGTACGCGATGACCGGCTGGCGTCTCGGGTGGGCGGTGGGCCCGAAGGTGTTCACGCAGGCGGCCAACGCGCTGCAAAGCCACTCGACCTCCAACGCGAGTTCGATCGCGCAAGACGCCGCGCTGGCCGCGCTGACCGGACCGCAGCAGTGCGTCACCGGCATGTTGCTCGAATACCAGCAACGCCGGGATCAGGTGCTGGCGTGGCTGGGTGAAGAGCCGCGGTTCCGGTGCGCCGTGCCGCAGGGGGCGTTCTATGTGTTTCCTGACGTCAGCGAGTTCCTGTCGCCGGACGACTTGCGCACGTCCGCGGACTTCACCGATGCCCTGCTCGCCGAAGCACACGTCGTGACCACGCCGGGCGAGGCGTTTGATGCGCCCGGATTCATGCGGCTGTCGTACGCGACGTCGCTCGAGCGTTTGCGCGAGGGGATCACGCGCCTGATCCGGTTCGCGCGCGCGCACGCGCCGAAGTAGGCGCCTCCCGAAGGACCGTGGCCGTCGATTCCGCCCTCCTCGATCGCCTGCGCGCCATCGTTGGTGCCGGCCATGTGCGCGTGGACGAGGCCTCGTGCGTGGCGTACGGGACGGACGCGCTCAAGCAGGGCCACCCGGCGGATGTCGTGGTGCTGGCGTCGAACAGCGGGGAAGTCGCGGCCATCGCGCGTGTCTGCCACGAGACCCGCACGCCGCTGGTGCCCCGAGGCGCGGGCACCGGGTACACGGGCGGAGCCGTCCCGTCACACGGCGGTGTCGTTCTCAGCCTTGAACGTATGAACCGCATTCTGGAGATCGACGAAGGCAACCTCCTCGCCATCGTCGAACCCCACGTCATCACCGGAGATCTGCAGGACGCGGTGGAAGCCGTCGGGCTGTTCTATCCGCCCGACCCCGCGAGCCTGCGGCAGTCGGTGATCGGCGGGAACGTCGCGGAGTGTGCCGGCGGCCCGCGCGCGTTCAAGTACGGCGTGACGAAGCAATACGTGCTCGGCCTGGAAGCCGTGTTGCCGACAGGCGAGATCATTGTCACGGGCGGCAAGGTCGTGAAGAACGTCGTCGGTTACGACCTCACGCACCTGCTGGTCGGGTCGGAAGGCACGCTGGCGATCATCACGAAGATCATTCTGCGCCTGATTCCGAAGCCACCCGTGCAGGCCACGATGCGCGCGTCGTTTCCCAGCGTCCGACACGCGGTGGAGGCGGTGACGGGGCTGATCCGCGCGCGCGTGATTCCCGCGGCGCTCGAACTCATTGACGGCGATTCGCTTGACGCCGTGGCGCGTCATCTGGGTGTCCGATCGCTGGCGCCCGAAGGCACGGCGGCGATCTTGTTGATCGAGGTGGACGGACTCGCCGAGCTGGTCGCCGGCGAAGCCACCCGCGTGGAGGCCGCCTGCCGTGAGGCCGGCGCCACGCAATTCCTGCGCGCAGGCGATGAAGCCGCCCGGCAGGAACTGTGGCGGGTGCGCCGGGAGATCTCGCCGTCGCTGACGGTGATCACGCCGCTCAAATTCAATCACGACGTCGTGGTGCCCAGGGCGCGCGTCCCCGAACTCTTTGAGCTGGTGGATCGCATCCGCGAGCGCTTCCGCCTGCGCATCCCGTGTTTCGGTCATGTGGGCGACGGCAACATCCACGTCAACATCATGGTCACGCCTGGCGATGACGACGAGAGCCGCCGCGCGCATGAGGCCGAAGGCGTGCTGTTTCGCGGCGTCGTCGCGCTTGAAGGCTCGATCAGCGGCGAACACGGCATCGGCTTCGCGAAGGTGAAATACATGGAGCTGGAGTTGTCGCCGGAGACCATCGAGGTGATGCGTCGGGTGAAGCGCGCGTTCGATCCACACGGTATCCTCAATCCCGGCAAAATACTTCCGCCTTCGGTGGGGAGATTGAGGATTGAGGATTGAGGATTGAGGATTGAGGATTGCGATGCCGGTTTGCGCATGCCTGATGCTGGTCCTGGCCCAGGCGCCGCCTCCCGTGCTGGTGATCTTCGAGACCAGCCTTGGCGCCATCACGATTGAGGTGAATGTCGCGAAGGCGCCGGTGACGGCGGCGAACTTCCTGAAGTACGTCGACGAGGACTGGTACGACGACGGACGGTTTCATCGGACCGTGCGGCCGGACACCGAAACCAACACGACACATCCCATCCAGGTCGTGCAGGCGGGCCGGAAGCGTGGGCCCGGCCCGGGGTGGCCAGCGGTGCCGCTGGAGCGGACGCGCGACACCGAGCTGAAACACGTCGATGGCGCCGTCTCGATGGCGCGCGTGGGGGGCCGGCCGGACTCGGCGGGCAGCGACTTCTTCGTGGTCATCGGCGACAACCCGGCGCTCGACTTCGGCAGTCCGCGTAATGACGACGGCCAGGGCTTCGCGGTGTTTGGCCGCGTCGTGTCAGGCATGGATGTGGTGAAGGCCATTCAGGCGTCACCGGTTCGTCCGGGCACCCAGTCGCTCGACCCGCCGATCCGCATCGTGACGGCGAGCCGGAAGAAGCAGGCCGCCGGGGGACAAGCGGAGGCCGGGATTTCTGGTGTGGTAGTATCGCTCTGGCATGAGGGTAGTACCATGAAGGTCCGGTCACTGAAACTCTCGAAAGAACTGGAAGCGGAACTGACCGCCTGCGCCGGCGCGCGTGGCACATCGAGCAGCAGTGTCGTTCGGGAGGCGCTGGCTCAGTACCTCAGCGCGGTCCAGGGGGGATCCCGTCGCGGTCCGAAGTCGTTCGCCGGCCTCGCCGCCGACCTGGCGGGCTGTGCCGAGGGCCCCGCCGACCTGGCCTCCAATCCGAAGCACCTGGCCGGGTACGGCCAGCCGACCCCTCGCCGGCGGCGATGACCAGTCGCGTCATCGTGGACGCGGGACCGCTCGTGGCGTACCTCAACCGGCGCGACACGTGGCATGACTGGGCCGCGGCGCAGCTTTCCGACATCGAACCGCCGCTTGTGACGTGTGAGGCCGTGATCGCCGAAGCGGCGTTCCTGCTGCGCGGCGACGACAGGGGGCCGGACGCCCTGCTGGAACTCCTCGATCGGGGCATCGTCGTCACGCGCTTTCAGCTCGGCGATGAGATTGAGCACGTGCGGCGTTTGATGAAGCGCTACCGCGATGTGCCGATGTCGCTGGCGGATGCGTGCCTGGTCCGGATGACGGAAGAACGCCGGGACGCGCGTGTACTCACCCTTGACAGCGATTTTCGACGATACCGGCGGCTGGGCCGCCAGGTCATTCCGCTGATCTGCCCACGGTAGGATCCCGACGAACAGCGGACCGGCAGACGATCAGAGGAGGCGTTGACTTTGGCCGGTGCACGCTCATAATGCCGCGTAGAGCGGCCGTTATGGCTTGCCTGAAGCGAGACCCCGACACCACGCTCCTGGGAGAAGTGGAGATGCTCGTCCTGCTGATGTTCACGGTGTTTGCCGTGAGGGGGTTGATCATCGCCGCGGCAGGCATCTTTGCGCTCACGGCCTTCGGCGTGACGCTTCGGCAGCGGGAGATGGGTGTGCGCCTCACCCTGGGCGCCACGCCGCCCGACCTGGTGCGATTGGTCATTCGCGAGGCGCTGGTGCCCGTCGCGGTGGGCGTCGCGGTCGGTGTTGCGGGCGCTGTCTGGGCGGTCGACCTGTTGCAGGAACTTCGGTCTATCGCGCCGATGCGCGCGATCCCGGAACGATCACGATCGTGGTTGTCGTGCTGCTCGTGACCGCGACGCTCGCCGCCTGGCTGCCAGCCCGTCGCGCCAGCCGCGTGGACCCCGCGATCGTGCTGCGCGCGCAATCAGTGCGCCGTTGCCGTGGCCGTGGCCGTGGCTGTGGGCCGTGGCCGTCGGCGGTGACGCGACCGTCGCTCACGGCAGACCGGACGGCCCGCGCTACAGCCCGCCGACCTTCCTCAAGGTGCGCACGATCCGTCCGGAGGGGTGGCCCGCAACCGTGACCGTCACGCGGATGAAGTAGTCGCCGGGCGGCAGGTCCGCGATCGGCAGCACGGCCGTGACCACCGAGCGCGACGAGTCACCCGTCGATTCGACCAGCGCGGGCATCGTCTGCAGCGCGGGACCGAAGGGGGTGGTGGCGACTTCCAGGATGACGCGCGGCGGCGTGTCTGTCGATCCGTAGGCCTCGATCATGCCGAACGCCGTGGGTTCGTTCCCGAATTCCATGGCTGGCACGAACGCGCCGCCACGCGAGAGGCCGACCATCAGGGAGCTGAGGCCGAGTGGTCCAACGTGCCCGAGCGACGCCTCGACCATGGTGTCGGCATGGCCCGCGCGGCCGGCCGATTCGAGGGCGGCCACCCGGAGGCGATAGCGGCCCGGCGGCACGGACAGCGCCGCGACGACCGGTCGGTGTGTCAGGGCCTCAGCGGTCATCTCCAGGCCGGCAACGAGGCGGCCCTCGGCGTCGAAGGCGCCAACCATTGCGTTCGAGAGCGTCACCTCCGGGTCCGGCGACTCAAAGGTGACCACCAGCTTCACCGTGTCGTCGCCGTCATCGCGAAATGTATGGCCCGTGATCCGCAACGGCAGGTCTCGTGCCGGGCGAGGGCTGCGCATCAGGTCCAGCGTGGTCGGCGCCGTGGCCGATCTGGCCTCGGGCCGCGGGATGACCAGCCGCGGCGCTCGCCACACGGTCACGCCCGGCCGGGAGACAGAGACGGACACCCCCTGGACGGCACCAGCAGCCGAGTCGGACGGATCGCGGGCCACACGGGCGACGTAGTGGCCCGAGGTGTCACTCAGGATTCGCGCGATGGCCGACTGGCCGCCGCCGGCGGCCAGGTGCAGCAGGGGGCCGCCGGTCACGCCGGTGATGTGCTCCAGGCCCTCGAGACCGCTCCCACGCTGGTCGAGATCCGCGTGCGCGACGTAGAATTGCGCCCCGGCGCGCGCGGCTGCGGTCCCGAGGTCGGTGAAGGTGGAGGCGCGCAGGTCACAGGGGTCGCCGACCGGTGTGGCGCCCTGTCGGGCGCTCATCATCCGGATGGTGGTCCGCGGGGCGGCCTGATGATTTGAAAAGAAGATGACGATCACGGGACCGTCCACGACGCTCAGGCGGTCGAGCGTGCCGGTCATGGCCTCAAGCGTCAGGAGCGTACGGCATTGGGCATCGTCGGCGCTCTCCACACGGGCGCTTTGGGCGGTGAGGCCGCCCAGCGCGCGCACCACCCGGGAGGTGTCGGCCGTCAGGTCGACGGCCAGTCCGCCGAAGGGCACGGTGACCAGCGCGATCCGGTCGTCAGGGGCGAGCCCGGACAGCAGGTGTTGCACCGCATCCCGCACGGTGATCGTGCGGCCGGGACGAATGGTGTGTTCATCGACAATGAGAACCAGGGACCGGGGTGCCCGTGGCTCCACGTTGCTGCCGTACGGCGCGGGAACGTCGGGGAACCTCGCCGTGGCTGGACTTGTGGAGACGTATTCGAGCGACAGCACGGGCCGCGCCTTGCCGCCCAGTCGCAGGGTGACGTCGCCGGAACGGAGGGTGGTCACGGGCGCGCCATTCTGGCCCGTGGCGATGAAGGTGACGGCCAGCGACTGCGTGCGGTCGCGTGAAGACAGCACGAACGACTGGTTCTGGGCGACCGTGGTCGCCAGGAGCGCCATCCAGACCGAGGCAACTGCCAGAAATTTCATGATCGAGTCCAGGAACGCACGTGACGTGGGAAGGCTGCCGAACGCCGACCGGGCCGGCACCCTGATCCTACCTCAAGCCGAGACGCCGGGACTGAAGACCCGGCCTCCCTCTTGAAACGCGTTGGAAAGAAAAACCCGGGTGGGGAGCCAGTCCCCACCCGGGTCGGTGGTGTCGAACTGCTACGGGCCTACCAACTGATGCGCGACACCAGTTGGACGACACGCGCCGTGTTGGTGCCCGTCAGCCCCGAGATCTCGAAGCTGGCCGCCGTCGTGCCGCCGACGCCGGTGACCGGCACGTAGTTGACGGAGTTGAAGGCGTTCAGCATCTCGATACGGAACTCGGCCTGCACCCGCTTCACGATGGGCAGGACCTTCATGATGCTGATGTCGACCTCCTTGAACATCGGACCGCGGACCGCCAGCGTCCGCGTGCCGCATTCACCGTAGCCCGCCGCGACCGTTTCGAGGCAGCCGGGACCCATCGCCGGGGCGAAGTACCGGCCGCTCGGCGCGCCAAGCCCTCCGTAGCCGGTGGCCGACGTGGCGCTGGTGCTGAACGCCTTGATCGACTCGTCAATCACCGCCTGGGGCAGCATGAACACGCGCTGGTTTTCGTTGATCCGGAGCTTGAACATCTTGCGCAGCTCCTTCTCGTCGAAACCCACCATCCGGACGTTGCCGAAGTCGACCCAGATGCCGCTCTGAACGCGGGCGTTGCCGTGGATCTGCCAGCCGCCGATGATGCGGTCGAGGATGCCGCCGGCGTCTGCCATGAACCGCTTGCCCCGGCCGAACGGCAGTTCCAGCATCCAATTGATCTTGAACGCATGGCTGACTTCGCCTTCCGTCGTGCCCGCGCTCTTGCGTGTCTCGCGTGGCACGCGGAACGAGTACCGGACCGATTCCTCGCCGACGCCATAGACGTAACTGGCGTTGAACTGCACGCCGTTGGCGAGGCGCCGCCGCAACTCGAACTGCAGCGAGTTGTAGTTTCTGAAGTCGCCGTGGCCGGCGACGATGGCGCCGCCCAGCTTGTGGGGATTGGCCCGCAGGAAGTTCGCCGGCAGACCCGCCAGCAGGGCGTTGGCGCGCCGGGTGGCGTCGGCGTCGAGCGCGCCGCCGGCCGCGAACGGGTTCGGGTTGAACCGCGCCATCGGGTTGAGGAACGTCGCGTTGGTGAACAGCGCCGACGTGTAGCGCGCCGAATCACCCGCCTGCGCCTGCGGCACCCCGCTGAAGTAGGCGAGGAAGATCGGCAGCGGCGAGGTCCCCGTGCCAGCGCCGAAGAAGCGGAACGTGCCGCCACGGCCGGCCGCGATGTTGGCCACCAGGTTCGCCTGCGCGAGCCTGAACTCATTGAGGAAGCCGTTCTCGATGATGTTCAGCTCGTTGTAGTTGTAGTTGGTCCACTGCTGACGGCTGCGGGTGCCGACGTAGCGCACCTCGGCGGCCATGGTCCGGGTGAGCCCGCGCTGCAGGCCGACCGTCCACGTGTCGGAGTACGGCACCTGGACGTTCGGGTCGATGGCGTTGATGCTGTTGGTGACCAGTCCGGAGTTCGGGTACGTGGGCACGCTGGGGAAGTCGGCGGGCGCCAGGCGGGCCGTGTCACGCAGCAACAGCGGCGCGGCGCCGAGGTTCCCCAGCGACTCGTTGCGCGCCACCGGCAGCGACAGGCCCGGGTTGGACGCAAACCGGTCTCTGAAGTCGGCCATGCCGTTGCGCTGGAACGACCGCGCGAAGCCGCCGCGAATGGCGAAGTCGCCCGATGCGCCCATCAGCGTGCCGAGCAGGCCGTCACGCCGATCCGGCGTCCAGTTGAACCCGACGCTGGGCGAGACGTTGTTCCAGTCGACGTTGTACGCCGCCACGCCCGCCTCGTACTTCTTGTAGGTGCCGGGCTGGCCGGGCAACGTGCCGGGCTTGAAGAGGTTGCACGTTTGTGGGGTGGCCTGGCTGAGGTTGCACCCGGCGGCAAAGCCGGACACGCCCCAGATATCGTCGATCGTCGCCATCGCGTACGAACTGTTCTTGGGCCGGAACGGCGCCTGCACGTCGTAGCGCAGGCCGAGGTTCACGCTGAGGTTCGATCGCACACGCCAACTGTCCTGCACGAAGAAGCCGTAGTCGTCGAGCCGGCCTTCCTCCAGACCCAGACCCGAGAACACGTACTGGCCCGTCGCCGAGTCAATGCGCGCCGTGCCGGCCAGGCTGTTGACGCGGCCCGTGAGGAGCGCGTACATGTTCCGGGCCGCCGTCAGTTGCGCGCCATCCGCGCCAGGGATGTTCGTCGCATTGAAGAAACCCAGCGTCAGCGCCGGGTCCGTCGCGACCATGCCGAAGCCGATCGTCGGCACCGTGGCCCGGAACTTCAGCCAGACATCCACGCGCTCGAAGGACGCGCCCATGCTGATGCTGTGCGCACCCTTGAGCCAGCTCAGCGTGTTCTCCGCGCGAATCGTGGAGGCGTTGCGCGACTGCGCATTGGGGGCCGGGCCGGCGTTGCTGATGCCACCCGCGCCCAGAGCCAGGTGGAAGCCCTGCTGGTTGCCCACCGGGGCGTTCCAGATGCCCGGGTCGAACTGTTCACTGAAGAACTGCACCGGCGCGCCGCTGTAGGCCACGCGCGCCTCGTTGACCAGGTTCTGCCCGAGCGTGGACCGCAGCGTGTTGCTCGACGCAATCCGCTTCGAGGTCTGCGACCCGAACACCGGGAACCCAGGGAAGAACGGTTCGAACCCGTTCAGCGTGTCCGGGAGGGAACTGAACGTGTGGTAGTTGAACACGCTCGAGAACCGGTGTGCGTTGGTGAAGTTGTAGTCGAGGCGGTAGGTCGGGAACCAGAAGTTGGCCTTGGCATCGACGTTGTAGGTGTACGTCTCGAGGAGCGGGTTGGCGCTCGCGATGATGGCGCCCGTCGTCCCGGTGGCCGCACGGATATCGGCCAGCAGCTTCTGGATCGTCGGGTCCATCGTTCCCGTCTGGCCGTTGGCCGCCGCCAGCGTCAACAGGTTCACTTCCTGGATCACGCCCCCCGCGCCAAGGTAGCGGTAGAAGCCCGCGCGCGAGCGCTCGTGGAAGATGGTCCGGTTCCGCGTCACCTGCGACGGCTGGCGGAAGTTCTCGACGTTGGTGAAGAAGAACGCCTTGCCCCGTCCGTCATAGAGGCCTGGGATCTGGATCGGGCCGCCGAGGCGGCCGCCGCGCGTGTTCTGAACGAGCTTGGCCTTCGCGACCCCGTCCCGGTTGCTGAACCAGGTGTTCATGTTCAGGTTCAGCGTCTGGCCGAAGACCTTCCACGTGTCATTGCGGTAGTAGTGGTACAGACTCCCGGAGTAGCTGTTCGAGCCCGAGCGCGTCGTGAACCGGATCTGCACGGCCCCCTGGCCGCCGCCCGCGCTTTCGCCCGCCGCCATCGACACGGTGACTTCCTCGATGGCGTCCAGCCGCGGCTGGACGATCGTGAAGAAGCCGTCGCTCGACTTCAGCGTGTTGTCCTGCACGTTCACGCCATCGAGCGTGATGTTGATGGCCGCGCGCGGCAGGCCGTTGATCGACGACGCCCGGTTGCCGCCCGCCGTCGACACGCCAGGCAGGAACACGACAAAGTCCATCACGTTGCGGCTGGTGAGTGGCAGGCTCTGAATCTGCGCGGTGTTGATGGTCGCGGACACCGCCGACGAGACGGTCTGGATCAGAGCCGTCGCGCCTTCCACGACGACCGTCTCCTCGATGCCGCCGACCTCGAGCTTCGCGGGGACCGAGGCCGGGACGCCGGCGCTCAGGACCACGCCTGTAAACACAGCCGTCTTGAAGCCCGTCAGCGACACCGTCACCGAATAGCTCCCGGGATTGAGCGACGGAATCGTGAACGTGCCCTGCGACGACGTGATCGCTTCGCTGGTGACGCCGGTGCCTTCATGCTTGGCCACCACCGTGGCTCCGGGAATGGCGCCCCCGGATGTGTCTGTGACCGTTCCGGTCAGTGTTGACGTAACACTGCCCTGGCCGTACGCGAGCGTCGCCACCATGAGCATCATGGTGACGAGCGAGCCGATTCGGAGTATTCCTTGCCTCATCACTGTTTCTCCCCCTCTAAATGCCACCAGTTGGTCCCCCTTATGGTGGATGCGGCACTTTACTGCCCAAGTGTGGTCAAGTCAAGCGCGATCGGACGGCTGCGATCGGACGGCTGTGATCGGACGGCTGGGGCCGGCTGGGGTGCCGGCTGGGCCTGGAGCCCCGGACCAGGCCGCGAGGCGGCCCGTGGATGGGGAAAATCGCCTGATCCGGCCTGATTTTGCATGATTCGGTGGAGCGTGTGACACGATGCAGCAGGTTGTGGCGCGTCATCGGAGCGGTCGGATCCGAGGGGGCGGTCCCGGGGAGCGGCAAATGAGCCTCACGGTTCTCGGTTTATTCGTGCTCGGGCTGGTGCTGCTGGTCGCCGGCGCCGAGCTGCTGGTGCGCGGCGCCTCGCGTCTGGCGGCGCGCTTTGGCATCTCGGCGCTGGTGATCGGACTCACCGTGGTCGCCTTCGGCACCAGCGCGCCGGAACTCGCGGTGAGCCTCAAGGCCGGGCTCGCGGGCCAGCCAGATATCGCGCTGGGCAACGTGGTCGGCAGCAACATCTTCAACGTGCTGTTCATCCTCGGCCTCGCGGCGCTGATCGCGCCGCTGGTGGTGTCGCAGCAGTTGGTGCGGTTCGACGTGCCGCTCCTGATCGGCGTCTCGGGGCTGCTGCTGGTCATGGCGCTCGACGGCACCATCAGCGTGTTCGACGGCCTGCTGCTCATCGCCGGCGTCGTGTCGTATACGGCATTCGCGATCGGGATGAGCCGCCGGGAGAGCGCGGCGATGCGGGCCGAATACGCGCGGGAGTACGGCGACGGCCACAGCGCCGGGCGCGGGCATCTGCCACTGCAGATCGCACTCATCGTCGCCGGGCTGGCGATGCTCGTGCTCGGCGCCCACTGGCTGGTCGGCGGGGCGGTGGCGATCGCGCGGCTGCTGGGCGTGGGCGAACTCGTCATCGGGCTGACCATCGTCGCCGCCGGCACCTCGCTGCCCGAGGTCGCGACCTCGATCGTGGCGGCGCTGCGCGGCGAGCGCGACATCGCCGTCGGCAACGTGATCGGCAGCAACCTGTTCAACATCCTCGCGATCGCCGGCATCGCCGCCGTGGTCACGCCGGGCGGGCTTACGGTCGCGCCGGCGCTGATCCGCTTCGACATCCCGGTGATGATCGCCGCGGCGCTCGCGTGCCTGCCGATTTTCGCCACCGGCCACCTGATCACGCGCTGGAATGGGGCGCTGTTCCTCGGCTACTACGTGGCCTATGTGCTGTACCTGGTGCTTGCGGCCACGCAGCACGCGATATTACCGGCGTTCAGCGCCGCCCTGCTCTGGTTCGTGCTGCCGCTCACGGCCGTGACGCTGGTCGTGCTGCTGGTGCGTCATCGGGTGCAGGCGGAGGCGCAGGCGTGAGGACGCCGGCACAAGACGGCGCACCCGTTGACGCCGCACGCCGCACGCCGGGATGTGTTATAGTCCCCCTGTTCGTCCTCGTTCGTTCCCCCAACCAATTCAATATTTTGATGTTATTGAGTTCCACGAGTTTCCATGGCACACCATCACAAACGCTCCGGGCGTCGATCGGCCGATCTGCCTGTCGCTGACCCCGCGCTCGAATACGCCGCCGAGCAAGCCAAAGCTGAGGCCGAGGCGGCCCAGAACCCCGACGGCACCCCGGTCGCCCCCAGGGCGCCCACCCTCAACATCAACGACCTGAAGGACATGAGCATCCAGAAGCTCACCCAGGTCGCCAAGGACCTGAACGTCGCCGGCGCCACCGGCATGCGCAAGCAGGACCTGATTTTCCAGATTCTCAAGGCCCAGACCGAACAGAGCGGCTTCCTGTTCTCCGAGGGGGTCCTTGAAGTGCTGCCGGACGGTTTCGGCTTCCTGCGCGCGCCCGATTACAACTACCTGCCGGGGCCGGACGACATCTACGTGTCGCCGTCGCAGATTCGCAAGTTCGACCTGCAGACCGGCGACACCGTCTCGGGCCAGGTGCGCCCGCCCAAGGACGGCGAGCGCTACTTCGCGCTGATCAAAGTCGAAGCCGTCAACTTCGAAGCACCCGACCAGGCGCGCAACAAACTCTTTTTCGAAAACCTCACGCCTCTGTATCCGCAGGAGCGCCTCAAGCTCGAGACGTCTCCCGACAACGTGTCGGCCCGCGTCATGGACCTGATGACGCCCATCGGCAAAGGCCAGCGCGGCCTCATCGTCGCGCCGCCCCGCACGGGCAAGACGATGCTGCTGCAGAATATTGCGCAGTCGATTACGACCAATCACCCCGAGGTGTATTTGATCGTGCTGCTCATCGACGAGCGGCCGGAGGAAGTCACCGACATGCAGCGCTCGGTGCGTGGGGAAGTGATTTCGTCCACGTTCGACGAACCCGCCCAGCGGCACGTGCAGGTGGCCGAGATGGTCATCGAAAAAGCCAAGCGCCTCGTCGAGCACAAGAAGGACGTCGTCATTCTGCTCGACTCGATCACGCGTCTCGCGCGCGCCTACAACACCGTGGCGCCGCCGTCAGGCAAAGTGCTGTCAGGCGGTCTCGACTCGAATGCGCTGCAGAAGCCGAAGCGCTTCTTCGGCGCGGCCCGCAACATCGAAGAAGGCGGCTCCATCACGATCATGGCCACCGCGCTGGTCGACACCGGCTCGCGCATGGACGACGTGATCTTCGAGGAATTCAAGGGCACGGGTAACATGGAAATCCACCTCGACCGCAAGCTGGTGGACAAGCGCGTGTTCCCGGCCATCGACATCATCAAGAGCGGCACCCGCAAGGAAGAGCTGCTGCACACCAAGGAGGATCTCAACCGGATCTGGGTGCTGCGCAAGGTGCTCAATCCGCTGTCGCCGGTCGAAGCGATGGAACTGCTCATCGACAAATTGACGAAGACCAGGTCCAACGCCGAGTTCCTCGCCGCCATGCAGAAGATGGGGTAGAGGCGTGCGGGGTGCGGGGTGCGACGTGCGACGTGCGGCGCCGGGTCTTTAGACCCGGCATAACACTCACGCCGAATGCGCCGTCACCACGCGGTGAAGGGCGATGGCGCCATCCACGGCGTCGACGCAGACCGTATCGCCTTCGCCAAAGTCACCCTGCAGCACCCCCAGCGCCAGCGGATCGAGCACGCGTCGCTGCAGCGTCCGCTTCAGCGGGCGCGCGCCATACACCGGGTCGTAGCCTTCCTCCACGAGCCGATCGCGCGCGGCGTCGGAGACCTCCAGCGCAATCCTGCGCTCGTCCAGCCGGCGCAGCAGCGACCGCAGTTGGATGTCGATGACCTTGCGGATGTCCGCCTTGCTCAGCGCGTCGAAGAACACGATCTCGTCGATGCGGTTGAGGAACTCCGGCCGGAAGTGCTGCCGCAGCGAGTCCTGGTCGCGCACGTTGGACGTCATGATCACGACGGTGTTCTTGAAGTCCACCGTACGGCCCTTTCCGTCGGTCAGCCGCCCGTCGTCGAGCACCTGCAGCAGCACGTTGAACACCTCCGGGTGCGCCTTTTCGACTTCGTCGAACAGCACCACCGCGTACGGCCGCCGGCGCACGGCCTCCGTCAACTGGCCGGACTCCTCATACCCGACGTATCCGGGAGGCGCGCCGATGAGCCGCGACACGGTGTGCTTCTCCTGGTACTCCGACATGTCGATGCGGATCATCGCGTGTTCATCGTCAAACAAAAATTCCGCGAGCGCGCGGCCGAGCTCCGTCTTGCCGACACCCGTGGGGCCGAGGAACAGGAAACTGCCGAGCGGGCGATTGGGGTCCTGCAGACCGGCGCGTGCCCGCCGCATCGCGTTGGCGACCGCGACGATGGCGGTGTGCTGGCCGACGACGCGCTGGTGCAGGCGATCCTCCATCTGGACGAGTTTCTGGACTTCGCCTTCCATGAGCCGGCTGACCGGAATGCGTGTCCAGCGCGCGACCACCTCGGCGATGTCCTCCTCGTCCACCTGCTCCTTCAGCATCTGTCCGCCGGCCTCGGCGGTGGCCGTCAGATCGTGGGCCGCGACTTCGCGTTCCAGCTCGGGGATGCGGCCGTACTGCAGCTCCGACGCGCGGGCATACTCGCCGGCGCGCTGCGCGTGTTCCGCTTCAAGGCGGAGGCGCTCCAGTTCCTCCTTCTTGGCGCGCACGCCCTGGATGGCGTCCTTCTCCTTCTGCCACTGCGCGGAGAGGCGCGTCCGTTCTTCTTTCAGACCGCCCAGTTCCTTCTCGAGTTTGTCGAGACGCTCTTTCGACGCGGCGTCCGACTCCTTGCGCAGGGCTTCACGCTCGATTTCGAGTTGCACCACGCGGCGCGCCACCTCGTCGAGTTCCGCCGGCATCGAGTCGATCTCCATCCGCAGGCACGACGCGGCCTCGTCGATGAGGTCGATGGCCTTGTCGGGCAAAAAGCGGTCGGCGATGTACCGCTGGGACAGCACCGCGGCGGCCACGAGCGCCGAGTCCTTGAACTTCACGCCATGGTGGATCTCGTACCGCTCGCGCAACCCGCGCAGGATGCTGATCGTGTCTTCGACCGACGGCTGATCGACGATGACCGGCTGGAAACGGCGCGCGAGCGCGGCGTCCTTTTCGATGTACTTCCGGTATTCGTCCAGCGTGGTTGCGCCGATGGTGTGGAGCTCGCCGCGCGCGAGCATGGGTTTGAGCATGTTCGACGCGTCGATCGAGCCTTCCGCGGCGCCCGCGCCCACCACGGTGTGGAGTTCGTCGATGAACAGGACGATCCGGCCTTCGGCGTCGGTGATTTCCTTGAGGACGGCCTTGAGGCGCTCCTCGAACTCGCCGCGGAACTTGGCGCCGGCGACCAGTGCACCCATGTCGAGGGCGATGATCTGGCGGTCGCGCAGGCCTTCGGGGACGTCGCCGCGCACGATGCGCTGCGCCAGCCCCTCGACGACCGCGGTCTTGCCGACGCCGGGCTCGCCGATCAGCACCGGGTTGTTTTTCGTACGGCGTGAGAGGACCTGGATGACGCGGCGGATTTCCTCGTCACGGCCGATGACCGGATCGAGTGTGCCTTTGCGCGCGGCCTCGGTCAGGTCGCGGCCGTACCGTTCGAGCGCCTGGTACTTGCCTTCCGGGTGCTGGTCGGTGACGCGCTGCGAGCCGCGAATCTGCGTGAGGGCCTGCAGCACCGCGTCGCTCGTGATGCCCTGCGTCTTGAGCAGCCGGGCGGACGCCGATCGCCCCGGCTCGCCCGTCAGCGCCACGAAGAGGTGCTCGGTGCTCGTGTACTCGTCCTTGAGCCGCTCAGCCTCCTGCTCGGCGACCGTGAAGAGGCCGCGCAGGCGCGACGACAGCCCGGGCTGGGCGCCACCCTGCACACGGGGGAGGCCCGCCAGCAGGTGCTGCGCCTCGGTGCCGATCGTGGCGGTGTTGAGCTGCATCTTGCCGAGAATCGCCGGCACGATCCCGTCGCGCTGCGCGACAAGCGCCGCCAGCAGATGTTCGGGGAGGACTTCCGGATGACCGGCGCGCTCGGCGAGTTGCTGCGCCGACAGCACGGCTTCCTGGGCCTTTTCCGTGTATCGATTGAGATTCATGATGAGGTCCCCGCCAGCTTCTCCAGCGCCCGGTAGTGTTCGCGTTCGTCAGCCGTGAGCTGCGCTGGAATGTGAATATCCACCGTGGCGAACAGATCGCCGCGGGTCTCCGGTTCCCGCGCGGTGGGCATGCCGTGCCCCTTGAGACGGAAGACCCGGCCGGACGGCGTCAGCTCCGGAATGCGGAGCCGCAACGACGACCCCGACAAGGTCGGGACCATGACCTCACCGCCGAGCACGGCCGTCGTGACCGGCACCGCGACTTTCATGTGCAGGTCCTGCCCGCGGCGTTCGACCCTGGCGTGGGGCAGCAGGCGGACGACGAGGTAGAGGTCGCCGGCGGGGTGATTCTTGCCGCCGGGTTCGCCCTCGCCGCGGACCTTGACGCGCGAGCCTTCGCGGACGCCCGCCGGAATGCGCACATCCACCGTGTGCGGCCGGTCCTGGCGCTCGAACGAAAGCCGGCGGCTGGTGCCGGTGAACGCTTCCTCCAGCGTGAGGTTCAGCGGCTGCTCGACGTCGCGGCCACGCCGCGGTCGCGCCGGGCGGCTCCCACGCCGGGGCTGTCCGCCGCCGCCTCCGAAAAACGTCGTGAAGAAGTCAGAGAAGGGACCCTCGCCGCTGCTGCCGAACAGGTCCTCCATCTCCTCCGGGGTCATCGTCCTGGCGCGCGGGCCGTGCGCCGCCTGTTGACGCTGCGCGTCGGCGTCGTGGCGCCAGTGGGCGCCCAGATCGTCGTACTTGCGGCGGGTCTCGGGATCGCCGAGGACCTCGTTCGCCTCGTTGAGATCTTTGAACTTCGACTCCGCCGTCTTGTCGCCCGGGTTGAGATCGGGATGGTGCTGCCGCGCGAGCTTGCGGTAGGCCTTCTTGATCTCCGCGTCGGAGGCGGATTTCGACACCCCGAGGGTCGCGTAATAATCTTTGAACTCCACGGCGGGCATTCAGCGCGACTCCTCAAGACCGAGAATCCGAAACAGGGCATCCACTTCCACGTTCAGCCGGCGACAGAGATCGGCGGGCGCTTTCTGCCGGCCTTCGGCCACCAGCGGGCGGAGGCGTTGCGCGACGTCGACCACCGACAGCAGGCGTTGCACGCCGGCGAGGTTGATCCCGAGGTCGTCGACCAGCATCTTGATCAGGCGCAGCCGGACCAACTCCTCCTCGGTGTACACCCGCATCGCCCCGAGCGTCCGCAGGGGCTGCACCAGGCCGAGTCGTTCGTACTTCCGCAGCGTCTGCGGGTGCATTTGCAGCATCTCTGCCGCCACGCTGATCAGGAACATCTCTGCCACGCTTCGAGTGTAGGCATTGACTCGTGGCGTGTCAACGTTGGCGGAAAGGATCTCTGGGGTCGTTTCCCCTCACCCCTCCGACCTCATCACCGTCGGCCTTCTTGTTCTGCTGGGTGCCCTGTTCCAGCCGTACGGATCACTGAAGAACACCTCGCTCGCGTTTGCGCTCGCCACCCTCGTGCTGCTCTATGGCGTGTGTGATGGGTTGTACCGGCGCCGCTGGTTCCTTCGCGTATGATCGGGCACGCGTATGCCTCGCATTCTTATCACCAACGATGATGGTCACTTCTCTCCGGGCATTCACGCACTCGCTGTCGCGCTGCGCGACATCGGAGCGGTCGTGATTGTCGCGCCGCAGACCGAAGCCAGTGCCGTGGGCCACGCGCTCACCCTTCAGCGTCCGCTGCGCGTGGAACGCGTCTCGGAAGGCGTGTTCGCGGTGGATGGAACGCCCACCGACTGCGTCAACATTGCCATCGACCAGATCCTGACGCACAAACCCGACCTGATCGTGTCGGGCATCAACAAGGGATTCAATATTGGCGACGATGTGACGTATTCGGGGACGGTGGCAGGGGCGCTGGAGGGCGCGCTGCTGGGGTATCAGGCGATGGCCGTGTCGCAGCAGTTCACCCGCGAGACGTGGGATTTCTCCGAGGCGGCGGCGTTTGCGGCCCGGATGGCCGCGGCGATCCTGGCGACGCCGTTGCCGCCGCGGACGTTCCTCAACATCAACGTGCCCGCCGGGCCCGTGCGGGGCGTGCGGACGACCGTTCAGGCCCGCCGGAACCACATCACCAAGGTGGCGCAACGGCTCGACCCGCGCCAGCGGCCATACTTCTGGATCGAGGAGGCGTCCGACGACTGGGACTTCGAGGAGGACTCGGACCACCAGGCGGTGAAGGCCGGGTGCATCTCGGTCACGCCGCTGCAGCCCGACCTGACCGACCACAAGGCGCTGGGCCGGGTGGAGGCGTTATTGGCTTTTCCTGTTCCGGGGTAAGATACACGGGTTGTCGGGGCGTGGCTCAGCCTGGTAGAGCACTCGGTTCGGGACCGAGGGGTCGGAGGTTCGAATCCTCTCGCCCCGACCAACATTCTTCCCGCAGAGCGTGATTCTCACACCGCCCAGCACGGGAACGGGTGGTCCTCGCGACGCACCAGAGGTGACTGTGGCCGGTGCCAGACGAATCGCGACTCTCTTCCTGATCGCCCTCGTTGGATTAACGACGACGGGTGCCTTCAGTCAGAGCCCCGCGCAGACGCCGCGGCCGCTCGTGTACGTCATCCCCATTACGGACCTGATCGACCTGGGCCTCGCGCCCTTTCTGGCGCGCACGATCCGCGAGGCCCACCAGGCCGGCGCGGCCGCCGTGGTCCTCAACATCAACACGTTCGGCGGGCGCGTGGACGCCGCCGTGGCGATGCGCGACACGATTCTGGCCTCGCCGATCCGCACGATCGCCTTCATCAATCCCCGCGCGATCTCCGCCGGCGCCCTCATCGCGCTGGCGGCCGACACGATCGTGATCGCGGGCGGCGGCACCATCGGCGCTGCGATGCCGGTCGTCGCGGGGGCCGGCGAAGCCCAGGCGGCCGACGAGAAGTCCGTGTCGTACCTGCGGAAGGAATTCGGCGCGACCGCCGAGCGCCGCCAGCGCCCGTCCCTGTTTGCCGAGGCGATGGTGGACGTCGACGTCGAGATCCCGGGCGTGGTCGAGCGCGGCAAGCTGCTCACGCTCACGAGCACCGAAGCGCTTCGGCACAACGTCGTCGAATTCCAGGCCGACACGCTGGAGGCCGCGCTGGACGCGGCCGGGTTGCGGGACGCCGAGGTGCGGCACGCGTCGCAGACGTGGGCCGAGTCGGTCGTCCGGTTTCTCACCAATCCCATCGTCAGCTCGTTGCTGATGACGATCGGGCTCCTCGGCATTCTGGTCGAGATTCGCACGCCAGGGTTCGCGCTTCCTGGCACGGTGGGCGTCGTGTTGCTCGGGCTGTTTTTCTGGGGGCACTGGATCGTCCAGCTCGCGGGCTGGGAAGAGGTGCTGCTGGTCGCGGCGGGGGTGATCCTGGTGGGCATTGAGATCTTCGTGGTGCCCGGCTTCGGCCTCGCGGGCATCGTGGGCAGTGTGGCGCTCGTGGCAGGACTCGGGATGACGCTGCTGGGCGCGGGTGCCACGGTCTCGGTCATCCTCGAAGCGTTCGGGCGGGTCGCGGTGTCGATCCTGGTGGCGCTGGTCGGC
>JBCKZS010000021.1:0-41684 GCA_038918905.1 Vicinamibacterales bacterium | reverse complement strand
CGGCGAGCGCATGCCGCTGTAGCGTTGTCGCCAGGGATGATCGGCGTGGGCGGGCCGCAGCACGGGCGGCACGGCCGGGGCCGCGGGGCGCGCGGAAGGCGGCGGCACGACCCGGCCGGTGTTGTCCGTCCAGGTCATCGGGCGCCCGCGATACTCAATGGCCACGCGTCCATCGGCCCATTCACAAACGCGGACCATACTGCGTGCGGGCGCATGGCCCACCGACACACACTCGAGCAGTGGCGCCGACGCGCCGCTGCGCACGAACGAACCCGCCAGTCGATCCAGCGCCGCGGCATCGTCGTTCACATGCCGGAGCGCGGGCGGCGTCGGCCCTTCCGCCATCGTCAGTCCGACCCGCGCGTCGGGCGCGCCCTCGCGAATCAGGTCGAGCACGCCACGCAGGGCGCGGCGCCCCTGCAACGCGGCCGAATCCGTGTAGCCGTCAACGATGATGACGATGGCCGGTGCGTCGGTGGCAGGGCGGACATCCAGCACCGGCCGCGCCGAGCCGCCAACACGAACGAAGAAGCGAGTGGTCTCACGCGGCATCGCAGTACCGTCACGGCCGTCACCAGATGCGATCGATCCAGTAGGGCCGAAGCACCGCCCAAGAGCCAGCCGGCCGTGCGGAATCCGAAAATCGCTTCGCCGCCGTCCCCCAACCGGCGCAGGAGTTTGACGCAGCCCTCCTCGATCAGGAAGAGCACGGCCACGCGGTGCCCCTGCTGAAAGAGCTCAATGCCCGGCGGGTAGTCGACCCCATCGACGAGGGTACGGCCGCTCTGAACAGGAACCGTGCTGCTGCTGGCGACGCGCGGTGACAGGCCCGGCCGCCTCACTCGAAGAACGCCGAGACGGTTCGCGTCACAATCGACTGATGCCCATAGCGCGGAGCCGGCGGCTCGTGAACCCAGCCCCACAAGAGCTCTCTGCGCCGCAGATCCTCCGACCCCGACAAGTCTTCACCGGTCGTCTGGCGCTCAAACATAGCCACCTCGAGACGACGATGCCATCGTCCGCCGAGAGAATCAAGCGGGTTTGGCGACAGCGCGACAGGTCGAGCGCCCCGACACGAGTCCGCCGTAGACGATGGCGCCGGCGGCAGAGAGCGTGCGAGTGGTCAGGGTTTCAGTGCCGTGGTCCAGTTCAAAAGGAGCGTGATTGGCCGGCCGACATCGGTGGAGGTGCTGATCAAGATCCGCTTTCCGTCACGGGCCACGGCGTACGACATGCCCTGATTCGTGATTTCCCATTCGGTGATGCGCGTCTCCATCAGCGCCGTTGCCGCCGACGGGACGAATGCCGCGCCCTCCGTCCGCACATCTATCACCATCAACTTCCGATCAGGGGCTATGTAGTACAACTGGTGTCCGTCGGCGCTCCAGGATGGTTGGAGCCCGCCGCCCCTCGACACCAGCCACTTCGTGCCTGTGGCAGACATGGGCTGCACGTAGACCTCGAATCGACCGTTCTCGTTGGAGATGTACGCGAGCCAGCGTCCGTCCGGTGACACCTTCCCGGCGCGTTCTTCGGCGCGCGTCGACACCAGCACGCGTGGCTGACCACCGGCGATCGGAAAGGCCTCGATGTCAGCGCCCATAGCTGGAGTCAGGACGGTGTAGATCAGCTGACGTCCGTCGCGCGACCAATCCGTGGGAATCTTGGCGAGCGGCGATTGGAGCAGGAGCGTGGCCTGACCAGGCACCAGAATATTCTGCCGGAACAGGTTGGGCACATTCGGCCTGAATGCGGCAAACGCCATGTCTCTCCCGCTTGGCGAGCAGACCGGATAGAACTCCACGGGTCCGGCAAACGTCAGCTGCGTCGTCACCGACGTGGACAGGTCGAGCGTCCAGAGGTCGATGCTGCCGGTGGCCGGGTCCGCCAAGTCGTACACGATTCTGTTTCCGTCAGGTGTCATGCACAGCGTGTTGTATTCACCTGGGGGCCCTGCGTTCGACAACCGCGTGCCCGACCGATCGAACCACACGAGCTGGGCACCAGGTGACGCGTCGCGGTATGCAATCGCGCCGGTTGCGGATGCGGAAAACAGCGCCTGGTGGGTGACCGGGTTGAAGCCGACGTTGTCGGCAATGGCGACCGGCGTGCCGCTCAACTGGAGCGTTCCGGGATCGAAAGGCTGGGCCAGCAGCGTTGTGTTCCGCCGAAACAGGAGATGGCCCGAGGCGTACACGCCGCTGGAAGTGGTAGCAACGAGTGGCTGTGTTTCCGGCGAGTCGAGCGAGCCGAGCACAATGGAGTCGACGAGACGCGCGTCGACATTCTGCTTCGTGAACAGGTAGTGCCGGCCATCGGGCAGGAACGAAGGGAATCCGGGAATGCCCGCGGTCGCAGCCGCTGAAGCCGGCACGGACTTGGGCTCACCGCCGCCGGCGGGCACGTACGCAAGCGGGGTGTTTGGCCGCGGTGAGAACAGGATGAGGTTGTCGCGGCTCCAGGCCCCGCCGCGGGGAAGCGTGGCCCGCGCGATCGTCGTCGGGGAACCGCCGGCAATCGCGACGGTCTTCAATTGCCCTTCCGCGAAGAATCCCAGCATGAGGCTGTCGGGCGACCAGAACGGCTGGGCACTGTTCTCGGTACCGGGAAGGAAGCGCACGGCGGCCGAATCCCGGCTCCGAACGTAGAGGCCTCTCGTGCCCGCGCCATCCGTGGCTGAAAACGCCACGTGACGCCCGTCGGGCGAGATCTGCGGAGCCTCTCCTCGAACGAACGTCGTGTCCTGCGGGGGTACCACGGACAGCACGTCGACTCCGGGCGGCGCTGGTTGCGCTCGCTGTGTCACGAACAACACCACGATGCTGATAGCGGCGAGAATGGCGATCGCGGCCGCCGTCAAGGCGAGCCGTTCGCGGGATGTCCTCGGCGGTTTCCCCGTCACCGATTCTGGCACCGTGCTTTCGGCGAGCGCTTGCAGTTGCAGCAGCACGTCGTGTGCCGAGGACCATCGATTGCGAGGGTCTTTTGACAGGCATGCCGAAATGAGACGCTCCAGCGCTCGCGGCGTGCCTGGCATCAATTGCGCCATTGGTGGCGGATCGGAATGGAGGATGGCGCCGATCAAGCCGGCCTGGCTCGGACCAGAAAACGCCCGTTGGCCTGTCACCATTTCGTGCACGATGGCGCCGAACGAAAAAATGTCAGCCCGTGCGTCGACGACTCCGCCTTCGAGCTGCTCGGGCGCCATGTAGGGCAGCGTCCCCAGGATCTCGCCTCGCATCGTCAGCGGCCCCATGGCCGTCGTATCGTCCGCGATGGGAACGCGATCGGGGCCTGGCTTGGCCAGCCCGAAGTCGAGCAGCTTGGCTCCCGACCCGGTCAGCATCACATTTGCGGGCTTCAGGTCGCGATGGACGATGCCGGCGCGATGCGCGCACTCGAGCCCCTCGGCGATTTGGCTCGCGCACGCCATCGATTCGCGAAGAGACAGCGGTCCGCGCGTCAGCCGGGCGGCAAGCGTCTCGCCCTCCAGCCGTTCCATCACGAGAAATGCCACGCCCTCGTGATCGCCCACATCGTGGAGCGTGCAGATGTGAGGGTGGCTCAGTGAGGCGATCACCCTGGCTTCGCGTTCGAACCGGGCGCGGCGGCCCGGATCTCCAGAGAACTCGCGCTGCAGGACCTTGATGGCAACGGTGCGATCGAGCCGCGAGTCACGCGCGACGTACACTTCGCCCATCCCCCCGGCCCCAAGCGGGCCGAGAATCTCGTAGGGGCCAAGGCGGGTACCGGACGCGAGCGGCATGGAGTGGAGGGATTATACTTCCCGCGCTCGGGAAGCCGTCGACACAGGAGATCACCATGAAGGTTCGTCGAGTTCTCGTGGAATAAAGGGATGGTCGTCTTGAACAGACTTGCGATCCTGGCGTGTCTTGCCACCGGGCTGCGCGATTCTTCCGGAAGGCGAGACCGCGGTCGCCCGAGCAGGCGAAGGGCATGCCCATCGATCACCGCAGCGACGTGTTCTCGTTCGGCGGTGTGCTGTTCGAATTGCTGTGGCTGGTTCATGGGCACTGAGTCCAACAGGGCTTATGTTGACCCGGGGAGGCCAGGAGGCCGCCTAATACGGCTTATCGTCCTCTGCTCACGGCGGTCATCTATATCGTGAGCACGATCGGCGTGATGTCGCTGGTGGCTCCGGCGACGCTGGCCACCACCACGGCGCCGTTTGCCGACGCCGCGCGGACGCTTCTGGGCGACACGGCGGCCCGACTCGTCGCCCTCGGTGCCGCCATCTCCTGTTTCGGCGCCCTCAACGGCTGGACACTCGTCGTCGGCCAACTCCCGATGGCCGTGGCGCGTGATGGGCTGTTTCCGAAGGTGTTCACGCGTGTGTCGTCACAGGGCACGCCGGTGGCCGGAATCGCGTGGTGTTGAACAGTACGAGCGGTTTGTCGACTTCCTTCGTACGTCCGGAGCAGAAGTCGTTGCACACCGCACATCGCACACCGCACGACATGCTTGGCTCGGCCAATTCAATGGCCTCGCTGAGATTGAGGATTGAGGACTGCTGGATTGAGGAATTGGTTATGTATGGACTGATACTGATCGACGACCCCTTTGGGCAGGGTCAACTGATTCTTGGAGGTCTTCTTCGCAATCATGAAGTAAGGACACCTTACTTCCTTGCGGCAGGCGTCGAACGTGAGCCTGTTATGATCCGTCCGCCGTGTTCATGACGCGACTCCTTCCGCGCACCCTTCTCGGCCTGTTGTGGGGCGCCGTTGCCGGACTCGTCGCCATGGCCCTCGGGTATGGGTGGCGCCCGGACCTGACGCTCGAGATGGACCGCCCCTCCTCCCGGCTGACCACGGGACTGTACGAACCGGAACGCGTCGGCGACGAACTGTACGCATGGACACGAGGCACGGTGACCATGCGGCTGCCACAGTTGGACCGGCGGTCTCCCTGGACGTGCACGATTCGACTCCGCGGCGCCCGAGTGGATCCGTCAACGCTGCCGGAGCTGGTGATCGCGGTGGATGGTGTGACGACGGTGCGCCAACTGACGCCGAATGACTACGAAGACGTCCCGGTCACTCTCCCGCCCCGCGCGCAACCGGGCGGCGTGATCACACTCACGGCCTCGCCCACCTTCACCCCGGGTCCCCAGGACAACCGGGCCCTGGGTGTGATGATCGATGACTGGAGGTGCAGCCCGGCCGCCGGCACGTGGGTGCGGGCGCCTCGCCGGGCGATCATCACCGCGGCCATCGCCGGCGCCGTGCTCAGCGGCGCGGTGGCCCTGGTCGTGGCCAGTCCGATCGCGGTGGTGGCCGCCGCCACGGCCATCGCCGTGGCCCAGGCCGTGCCCATGACGAGCGGGCACGCGATGTTCACCGACCACGTCGAGATCGCGCGGTCGCTGGCGGTGTGGATCGCGGGGCTGCTGGTGCTGGGCGTGTGGCTCCTGGCGGGAGTGCGGCGCCGGCCGCTCTCGACAGCCGCGACGTTTGTGTGGGTGTTCACGGTCCTCGCGGTGTATCTGAAACTGCTGGTGCTCCTGCACCCGTCCAAACCCCTCATCGATGCGTTGTTCCATGCGCATCGGCTCGAATGGGTGCTCGCCGGCCGCTATTTCTTCACCCAGATCATGCCGGGCGGCGTGCAGTTCCCCTACGCCATCGGACTCTACGTCTTCACCGCGCCCTGGACGATCTTCACCACCGACTACATCACGTTGCTGCGCGTCGTCGTCACCGTCGCCGAGGCCTCGGGAGGCGTGCTGGTGTATTTGATGGTCGTGCGCGCCTGGGGCGATCGCCCGGCGGGCGCGCTGGCCGCGGTGCTGTTCACGCTGGTGCCCCGCACGTACGAGGTCGTCGGCAACGCGAACATGACCAGCGCGTTCGCGCAGGCGGTGGCCGTGGCGGTGATCGCGGCCGCGACGATGTGGCCGCTGTCGAAGGCGCCGTGGCGCTGGGGCGCGGGCCTCACGCTGCTCACGGCGGCGGCGCTGCTCTCGCACGTCGGGACGTTTGTCGTCGTCATGAGCACGATGGTCCTCCTCGCCGGGCTGTCCTGGTGGCGCGGCGGCGCCTCCCTCCGGTCACCCGCGCGCGTCATTGCAGCCTCGGCTCTTGCCGCGGCCGTCCTCTCGGTCGTCGTCTACTACGGGCATTTTGGCGAGGCGTACCGGAGCGCGGCGACCGTGCGGGCGGAGTCGGCCGCCGCGTCACAGGACGACCGACTCCGCCAACCCGAGGCGCCGCTGACCGCAAAGATCTCAGAGGCCGCGATCCTGAGCGTGGCCACCGTCGGCTGGCCCCTGTTGATCCTCGCGGCGCTTGGCGCCCCGCTCGTCGTCGGGCGGGGCCTGCGAGACCGGGTCAGCCTCGCCGTGGTGGCCTGGATCGTGACGGGCCTCACGCTGATTCTCGTCATGGTGCTCGCGCCGGTGGAGGGCTCGTTTCAGCGGTATGCGGCGGAATTCCTGAGCCGCGTCACCGTCGGCACGTCTCCGGCGATCGTCATCCTCGCCGGCATGGGGGCCGCCTGGGCCTGGCGGCGCCGGGGCGCGACCCGCATGGTTGGACTCGTCCTGCTTGGCGCGGCCGCGTGGCTCGGCATCGACGCATGGCTCTCCTGGTTGCGATGACGCCACCACTGTCAGGCGACCGGCGCCGCGTCGACCTGGCGGTACGCGCGCCCCGTCCATCGCGCGACCGCCGCCCATGCGGTGGCCAACGCCAGTACGACGATCATCAGCCCGGCGGTTGAGTAGGCGCGGAAGTAGAACAAGTACAACCACCAGAGGTCGAGACTGAATCCGAACTGCTGCGCGAACCCCCGGTCGTCGTCTTCCAACGGAGCGGTCACCGGTGGCGGGGCGTCAAGACCCAGCACATAGGTGAGGTTCCGCGGGAGCGCGACCGCGAGCGCCCGCGTATTGAGTACCAGCGGGGAGGCCTCAAGGGTCCACTCACGCTCGGCGCTGGAATAGCGGCGCGTGGCCTGACTGACTTTTGAGTAGTCGAGCAACACGCCTGGAATCTGCACCACCGCGCCCACGAGGAACACCGCCAGGAAGGCCCGGCGGCGGACCAGGGGCGCCAGTCGCGCGAGCCACCACGACCAGCCCACGACAAACAGCGGCAGGACCGGGAGCAGATACCGCGACCCGTACGAGCGGCCTCCGGACCAACTGCCAATCGACGCGTAGAAAAGCAGGAACGTCGCGATGACCGCCAGGCACAACACGGCGACCGATCGGTCAATTGATCGGTCGGGCAATCGGTCGGGAGTGCGCGACCACCGGATCAATCCCCACAATCCGACGACGGCGACGGGCGAGTACACAAACACCGACGCCCCGGGGCTCACGAGCAGTCCGGCCATGCCGTCGCCCATCGAACTGAAGAACCCGACGGTCTCGTCATTCAGGTAGCCAGGATCAAGCGGGTTGCCGTACCGCCAGCCGTTAAAGGCCATCCACCCGAGCACACCGGCGGCGACGCCGGGCACGAACCGCAACACCTGGCCTCGCGCCACCGGCCACGGCGCCCCGCGCCACAACAGCCACAGGGTCAAGGGCACGGCGACGAGCGCCATCTCGTGTCGCACGTGCAGCGCGATCCCCACCCACAGACCCGCGCGCCACAGCCGCTGGAGTTGGTGGCGCGTCGTCCCGACGACCGTGTCGTACACCGCGGCGAGCAGCAGCAGCGCCGCCAGCGGCTGGTTGAAGCCAAACCCGGCGTAGGGCCAGAACGCGCTGCCAAATGCCAGCGTCATTGCCCCCAACGCGGCCGCGCGTGGCGAGCGCGCGACCACGACGCCCACGTGAAACGTGAGCCACACGAGAGTGGCGACGACGACCGACTGGGTCATCGCAATGACCGCCTTCGGCACCGTGTCGGGTTTGCCAATGGCGAGACCCGTTACGGCGATCGCGGCTTTCGTGACCACGTAGACGGGCACGTGCAGCAGCGACTGGCCGATCCCGAACGGCGAGTAGAACCGGCCATCGCGTCCGCGTTGCGCCTCCCATCCCAGCACCGCTTCCGGCACCGCCACGGTGCCGTGGTCCACGATGTTCCGCGTCACCTCGAACGTCACGACTGCGTCGGAGGTCGTGAGGCTCCCGCCCGCCGTGGACACGTACGTGACGAGGGCGAAAAGACCGAGCGCCCACCCGAGGCGCGCGATGTGTCGCTGCCGATCCATATGGGCGTGACTATATCCCGCGTTTCAGCGTCCGTCCGCGCCGGACCCGTGCAGTACAATCCCGGGCGATGACTCGTCCTGACGCGGCGGGCCCGGCGTGGATGCCGCGCCTCATTTTCGCCAGCGGCGCGGTCTGCCTGGGGCTCTACCTCATTGCGCTCATCGGCTTCCCGAAACCCAACGGCCGGGTATTGACCGGTGATGCGACCCACCATTTCGTGCAGTTGCGGTCGCTGGTGTATGACCACGACCTGCGCTTTCAGAACGAATACATCGAAATCTACGGATTGCAGGACGGGTACGTCCCCGGCACCGAGTGGGTGTTTTACGACTTCACGCCGACCGGCCACGTGCGCAACTACATGCCGCTGGGCCCTGCACTCCTCTGGGCGCCGCTGTACCTGATTGGGTCCGGCGTGCTCGCGTTGGGCGCGCTCATGGGCTTGACGCCATGGCCGACCGGCTTCGAGCGTTCCCTCCAATTGTCGCCTGGCGTGACGGGCATCATCGCCGTGACGATCGCGGCGTGGCTGGCGTGGCGCACGGCCAAAGCGATCTACGGCGGCATGAACGCGAGCCTGGCCGTCGCGGGGGTCTGGTTCGGCAGTCACGTCCTGTACTACGCGCTGGTGTCGCCCGCCTATTCACACACCGCATCGATGCTTGCGACCACGCTGGTGGTCGCGCACTGGTGGCATCTGCGCCAGCATCCCTCGCTGCGCGGATTCGCCACCGCCGGAGCGCTGGTCGGGCTGGCGTCGCTGATGCGATGGCAGGATGCGCTCTTCGTGCTGCTGCCCGTGCTCGAGGCCGTCAGGCTACCAGGGTCGGTTCGACAGCGTGGTGCCGCGGTCGCCGCCATCGGTGTCGCGTGGCTGGTGGTCTTCTCGCCGCAGATGGCCGTGTGGCAGGTGCTGTACGGCCGCGCGTTCACCGTGCCGCAAGGCGCGGCGTTCATGAAATGGACGTCGCCCAGCCTGCTGGAGGTCCTCTTCTCGAGCATGCGAGGCCTGTTTTCATGGACGCCGATCCTGCTGCTCGCGGTGATCGGCCTCGTGACGTTCATGCGAACGCATCGCCGCACCTGGTTGCCCGTGACGATGGTGCTGGTGGTGTCGTGGTATGTGAATGCCGCGGTCGCAGACTGGTGGGCCGGTGAGGCTTTCGGCGCGCGGCGGTTTCTCTCGTTGTTTCCGCTCTTGGTGATCGGCCTCGCGGCGTGGCTCTCCTCGGGTCACACACGGCCCTCACCCGCGCGGGTGTGGATTGTGGGCGCGGGCATCGTGCTCAACGGGCTTCTGCTGCTGCAGTACCAGGTGTATATGAAAGGGTGGAGCCATCTCGCGCCCTATCCGGAAGGCTGGGACGGCCTGTGGCTCAGCCGGTTCGTCGTCCCCTTCCGAATCCTCCGCCACTGGTTCCTCGAATAGAGGGATCCCGCATCACTCGATACGTCGATACACGGTGAAATCCTCGATCTGCGCCTCCCACCGGTACAGCCGCAGCAGGTGCTGTACCGCCGGGTCTTCGGGCACGGCATCCACGGCCTTCGCCCAGGCCGAGGGTGAATTCAGGCGCTCGAAGATCACATACGTGGGCCTGGCCTGCTCCAGCGCCTCAGTCACGGACACCAGCCGAAAATCCGGATCCGGAAACGGCAGGTCGATGAAAAAATTTGCCCGCAGGAACCGGTGTGCGGGCAGCCGGTCGGCCTCGAAGTACACCGAGGCGCCGTTGATGCCGAACAGGAAGATGCGGTCGTCTGGCGCGGTGTGTGCCCGCACGTAGTCGGCGAGTTCGGTGTTGGCCCGCGCGGAATACCCGCGCGCGTTTGCGTACCCGCCGAACCGTTCCAGATAGGCCGCCCGATCGACGCGCCCCAGGAGCGACCTGGCATCAGCCGAGGCGTTCTCCCAGATTTGGGCCGGGTAGTTCCGCACGGCCAACAACACAAACATCGCCGTGAGTGTGCCTGCGCGCACCCAGCGATACGCTTGAGACGTCCGGGGCGCCTCGACGATCACCCACGCCGTCATGAGGGCCAGCGGCGCGAACAATTGCAGGAAGTAGCTGTTGAACAGATACATGCCGTTGACCACGATCACCATCGTACCGGAGGCGCCCCACAACAAGGCCAGACCGGCGAGCGGCGAGCATCGCCGCGATCGGGCAAGACCCACGGTCGCCACCACCGCCCCGATCGCGCCGGCGAGCCAAAGGGGATCGCTCCTGAGACGAAGCCACAACGCGCGGGCAAACGCCACGACGTAGTCACCGGGCGAAAATCCGAGGCCGACGTAGAAGCGATTGAAGTCGACCACCGCCACCTTCGCATCGGGCAGAATCCCCAACTGCCACACCCAGATCATCGTCGCCACCGGCACGACGAGGACCCCGAGACCCGCCACGCCGAGGAAGTGCAGGGTGCGCCGGTCGAAGAAGGCCTCTCCCGCGCGGGCATATAGCGCCATCCACGCGACCACGCCGAGGAGATACAACCCGGCATTCGGCTTGAAGATGATGGCGATGCCGACGCCGACGCCGGCGCCGAACACCCACAGCAGAGACCGGCGTTCGCGGTATCGGATCGCGCACCACAGACTCAGGCCCACACACACGACGATGAAGGTTTCGCAGACACTGCGTTCGAGAAACCCTCCGTAGCGGTAGAGCCAGGCCGGCATGGTGAGCGTGGCATACAACGCGGCCGCCGTGGCGCCCGCGAGCTGGCTGCTCAGCGCCAGGCCGATTCTGAACAACAGGATGGTCGTGGCGGTGGCCGCCAGAATGTCGAGCCACGCCACGGTGGACGCGGACCATCCGAGCACCTGAAACCCCGTCAGATAGAGCAGGTAGATGCCGGGCGGACGCTGTTCCCAGACGTCCTGATACAGGAGCTGGCCGCGCGACATGCCCCTGACCGCGGACGCCCAGAGGCCCTGATCGATGCCGAGTGGTTCCGCGATCGACGCCACGCGAATCAGCAGGGCGAGCGCCGCCAGGATGAGCAAGGCGATTGTCAGCGCGACATGTGGCGACGCGGATTCCGATGCGCCGCGCCTGGCCTCGATCACCATCAGGGCTGTCATTATCACACGAGGGCAGAAGCCGGGCCTGACGTGAGCCCGCTGTACGGCGCCAGCGTCCGCGGCCGGCCGGGCGCGATGGAGCGGGTTGCGCACACGCACGCTCGTTGTGTTCTACGGTAGTCGGCGCGCGGGCATTGCCGCAGGTCACGTGCAGCGGGCAAATCAGTACGTTTCGACATCGAGCTCGGGCACGCGGCGAAAGTGTTCGACGTTTCGGGTGACCACCGGCATGTCGTACGCGAGGGCGGTCGCGGCGATCCAAAGGTCGTTGGTGCCAATCAACGTCCCGTTGTCGCGCAGGTGGCGGTACGCACGCCCGTAATGCCAGCTCACTTCCACGGACGAGGCCAGCACGTACAACGGCGCCAGAAAGGCCTCCCATTTCGCGCGGTCGCGCATGGAAGTTCCAGCGGCCATCTCGCCCGCAGCGGTGAACGGCAGATAGAGGCGGACATGCTCGTTCCTCTCGAGGAACTGCACCGCCGGCCCCGGCGACCCGCGCCGTTCTTCTCGCTCGAGGTCGATGAGGAAGGTCGTTTCGAGAATCAGCGACCGGCCCACTTGTCCTCCGGTGGCTGGTCTCGACGCTTGGCTTCCTCGATGCGATCGAGCTCTTCTTCGGTGAAGTGGCTGCGACGGCTTCGGATCAACTGAAGGAAGGCGCCGGCCGTGACGGTATCCTCGGGCCATGTGGCCCGAAGCACCACCTCCGAGAATGACTCGTTGGCATATCGCCGTGCGGTCCTGAGTCTGATGTAGGCCTCTTCCTTGAGGGAAATGGTTTTGGTTGCCATCTGTGTAATATGCACATTGCACGCACTTCAGTCAAACGGTGTGGTTATTGCCGCGACGTCGCAGCCAGTCGCGGGTCGGATGTGTCAAGGCGAGGCCTTCTGGTGTCCCACCAGGGAGATCCCAGCGACGTGCGTGGCGGACGTCCCCGTCGCTACCAACGGAATGAGTGTTCACGATGGACCGGAATACGCTGTCGTGCCTGGCGTCGAAGATTCTGTGCGTCCACGTGGTGGTGCGGGTGGTCTTGGCCGCCATGGGTTCTGGACCTCACTGCGTCGAGTCTGGTTTGTGCGGGAGAGGAGACCGCAGCCTCGGTCGTCGGGTTGGCCGGCGCCGGCTTCGAGTCGTGGCGTTGACTCATCCGCTGGGAGTTGCCTCATGGCATGAGTAAGCGGCTCCAGGTCCTGCTCGATGACGCTGAGCTCAAGGCCATTCAGCGGATCGCCCGGCGGAAGCGCGCGACCGTGGCCGAGTGGGTGCGCCAGGCCCTGCGCACTGCACAGCAGGCTGAAGGCACCGGTTCCGCCGGGGCGAAACTTGAGACCGTGCGAAGCGCCGTGCGCCACGAGTTCCCCACCGCGGACATCGAGGACATGCTGGCGCACATCGAACGAGGCGCCCTCGGCGAATCCGGCCGGTGATCTTCATCGCCCGCAACACTTCTTGAACTTCGCGCCACTGCCACACGGACACGGATCGTTGCGGCCGGGGGCCGCCCCAGGGGCGACTGGAGCCGGTCGTGGCGTCCCGCCGCCGAGCAGTCGCTCGAGATCCCAGATGTCCTCGGGCTCGTCAGCTTCGATGCCGACCACCACTTTCCAACCGTGTTGATCACAGAGGGACACGATTTCTTCGGCTCGTTCGAGCGTGCGCACGTGCACGATCGCGGGTCGCTTGGGGCTACCGAGCTTGGCCATTGGGGATTGCGGTGCGCACCACGCCCGCTTTCACGTCACGCCATCGAGGCGCTGTTGTCATTCGCCCGCCCTTCATTTCAACGCCGCCCGCCAAACGCGATCTGCCAACGCTTGGCCGGATCGTCGAATGTGACAGCCGCCGGATTGAAGGCGTTGCGATCGAAGGCGCCGCCCGCCCATTGCAGCGTCTCCTTGTGTTCGGGGTGACGCGGGTTGCCAATCACCCGGCGGAACTCCGCGTAACCAGTGGTGCCGCCGACGTCCTCCGGCGGGCACGCCGACGCGCCGCCCACGCACCGCGGGTAGACCCCATCGTCGGTCGGCACATGGTCCTCGAACTCGACGATGTGCTGCCAGCCGTCACCGAAGTCGTAGAGATACCGGACCGGGCCCGTCGCGTGAGTGAAGTGTCGCGCAATGGGAACGGTCCACCCGGCAAGGCACGGTCGCTCATCGGGCATCTCGTCATCGGGAATGCCGATTCGAAGCACCTTCCCTTTGACTGAGTTGACCATCGTGAACTCGTGCAGGTGGTAGTCCTGCCACCCCATCACATCCTGGATCGCCACGTGGAGATCCCAGAATGAATACTGCTCCGGCACCTGAATGCGCCGCCAGACGAGCGGATCGGTGTTGGCCAGGACGATCAGGAACTGGCAGACGAGGTCGGGCTTCGTGGACCTTGGGCGTTTGGGAATCCTGGCCATGACGCCACGATTCTACGTCGACGGTTGGAAGCTGGGCGCTCATTTTGTCCCCGGCTCCTTCTTCGCGGGTTGGGTCTTCGGCAGCACCGCGAGGCGCTTGTCAAAATCGTCGGGTCGCCGGGCGTCTTCCGCAAGGCGCTGCGGGTGGAAGGTCTCGTATTCCCCCTCCGCGTGCTGGATCGCCAGTTCGTGGGAGATCCTCCAGGCGTGGGTGAGGATGCCGCGCTCGTTGAGCGTCAGGAAGCCGTCGAGCTTGGCGATCCAGTCTTGCATGTGCACGGGGACGCGGCGCAGGGCCTGACCTTCAGCAAAGACCAGGTACTGCTCCACCAGGTTGTTCAGGGCGGCCAGTTCGGCTTCGAACAGGTAGTTCTTGGCGATCGCCACGTCTTCCTTGCGGACCTTGGCTCCGCGCCAGTTTGTCAGGCCCATGTTGGGCTTGGCTCGGTCGGCGCGGGCATGGATGATCTCGGCGGCGGTCTGTCCGGTGACCGCCCAGTGCATCTTGTTCTGCTGCGACGAAGCAGTTCCTCGAAGTAGTCAAACGGCCGGTCTGGATTCTTCAGTCGTTCGTCATCCAGCACGAACCCTTTGACGATGTACTCCCGCAGGCGCTGGGTGGCCCAGATGCGGAACTGGGTGGCGACGCGCGATTTGACGCGGTACCCAACGGAGATGGTGGCATCCAAGTTGTAGTACTCGATATTCCGGCTGACCTTTCGCGCCCCTTCCTGGCGAACCGTTAAGAATTGCTTAAGGGTTGCCGCGGAGGCCAACTCGCCTTCCTTGTAGATGTTGCGCAGGTGCATGCTGATGTTGGGCACCGTGGTCTGAAACAGCTCCGCGATCAAGGGCTGCGTGAGCCAGACGGTCTCGCCCTCGAAGCGCACGTCGATCTTGATGGCACCGCCCTCGGCCCGGTAGACCAGGAACTGGGGCTTCTGCGGCTGTTCGCTCATCTGGCGGTCTTGGATCCTGGGGCCACGGGGTCATCCTTCCATGACAACAGGGCCAAGGCAACCGGTACGTTACCAAACGCCGTCTGGGGCAAACCGCCATTTGGTACACCAAACTGCGTCCCTTGTCAGGAATCGACGCGCCCTCAGGGCAGTTCGATCACCGTGGGCTCGTGTACCGGCCGGTATTGATCGTCGACGACGCTCACGTTGCAGATCGGAATGCCCTTGTACTCGTACCGCCCATGGCCGCTGTGAATGTGGCCGCAGATGACGACTCTGGGCCTCACGCGATCGATTGCCGCCAACAGCTCCCAGCTTCCAAGATGCTCAAATCGTTCTCGAATGGGATCGTAGACGTGGTCGCCGTAGCCGTATGGCGGCTGATGTGAAAGGAGGACGTCGATGCCCTCTGGAATCGAGGCATAGATGTTCGCCAGTTCCGCCGGCGATTTCATGAAGGCCCAGTCCATGAAGGGATTCGACCACGGTGTGCCCCAGATCCGGACTGTCGCGCGGTCGGCGCGATCGCCCGTCGTGGCGCCGGCCGGCACGCAGGTCTCCGCATCCACCAGAATCTGGAGGCGCGTGGCGGACGCAACGTCCGGCAGGTCCTCCGGAGGAGGACATCGCATGCCGCACCAATCGTGATTGCCCCACGTGGCGACCTTGTACGTCGCTGGTAACGCTTTCAGCCACGGGCGAATCGAGCGATCGAACCATGCGGCCTGCAGCTCCGGACGGTTGCGTGCCAGACGTCCGCCGAAGACATCGGGGCAGATGTCGCCGCCGATGAGCAGCAGGTCGCAGGGCTGAATAGCCGGCAGGTGCCCGTGTTGATCGGCAAGCGCGACGATTCTCACACAGCCTCCGGTTCAATGAATCCGACTGCCGCTACACAACTTCGAGTTGGAGGCAACTCACAAGGAAATCTTGTCGGTCAGCGATTCCCAATCTCGCGCGCCACGGCCTGGACCGTCGCTGTCGCCCTTTGTAGTCGGTTCCAGTCGGTCATCACGCAAACTGTGGTAGCCGACGACGGCGTTGTATTGGCTTGAGCTGTTGGCACCGGTCAAAGGCTCGAAGATTTGGAAGCCCGGCAGATGTTCTGGAAGAACGGCGATCAATTTCTTGAGGGCCTCGGATCGTTTCTTGCGATCGGCTCGTTTTGCAATTAGCGGTGTGGAGATGCTGAAATCAAGGTCTTCGCTCAGTCGATAGAAACCAGCGTGGACCTTTGACAGGCAGGTGCCACCCTTGAAGATCAGTGCGTCGCTTCCTGCAGAGAGGTACTCGAGCACCACGCTGCAGAAGTAGTCCTTCTCGATCAGCCTGGGAAGGAATCCAGTGTCGGCTGCGGTGAAGGCAATGGCCTGGTGGAGCAGCGCTGGGTCGTCTACGTGCCAGCGGATTGCCATGTTCAGATCTCGCCGTTCACCACCACACCCCAGCGACGATCAACGGTGCCGCGCTTGGGCTGGGTGGGAATCCAAGCGATGAGACCCGTGGTGGGCGGCACGGCGTTTTCCAGCTTGCGCAGCAGGCGCGGATTCACGCCCAGGCGTTCCAGCAGTGCGCCCATCCGGCGAATGGTGCCGATGTCGCCGTACTGCAGCGTCATCTTAACCAGGTCGGCCGCCTCCACTCGCCCTTTGGCCAAGTCGGTGGCTATCCACCGGTAGGCCCGCGGCAGGCTGTTAAAGCGCGACCAGTCATAAACGGCATCCACCAGCGTGCGCGTCCGGGACGAGTACACGGCCTGCTGCCGTTCACGCGTGCTGCTGACCTCGGTGCCGCCAAGTCGTTCATCAGCCACCTTGATCAACGTGAGCCGTATGGCCCCGATCGTCCGATGACCGGAGATCCGATTGTTGTACGCATAGATCCGGTTGGGTAGCTGTCCGTCAAAGCCGTAGCGGTTGAAGGCGTTTGGGCCGCAAATCTGGTATCGCCCGCCGCGCGCCTCCATCAACGTGTTCAGCGCCAGTGTTTCATCCGGGGTCCACTTGCCGCCCATCGGCAGCTTTTCAGGTACCAGGTACCAGCCGTTTTGAACGCGGGCGATCCAGCCGACCTTGACCAGGCGACTGAGCAGATTACGCTCGCGCGGCGCGGACAGCCCAAGGGCCTTCACCAGTTCGCCTGAGCGCAGGGTCATCGAGCCGCGCATCTGCGTATACGCGAACACCCGGCGCTCCGCCTCGCCAAGCCCCTGTTTCATTGATGCACAGTATGTCTACGATAATATCCTGTCAAGAGATTATCACTGATATACAGTGCATCGTCGTTCTTGGTCGCTGCGCCCTTCATTTCAACGCCGCCCGCCCATTGCAACATCTCCTTGTGTTCGGGGTGACGCGGGTTGCCAATCACCCTGCGGAACTCCGACCTGAATGCGCCGCCAGACCAGCGGATCGGTGTTGGCCAGAACGATCAGGAACTGACAGACGAGGTCGGACTTCGTGGGGCGGGGGCGTTTCGGGATCTTGGCCATAGAGCCACGATTCTACGTCGACGGCTTCGATGCCAGCCCACGGTGGCCCTCCAGGCGAGCGCCAACTGAGAGCGTTGAAGTCGTGACGGTATCGACGTGTACAACACCCGCCAGGCGCTGCGGCGCACGACCGAACGTTTGTTTACGGCCGACGGTGAATGGATGCCATCATGAGCCCTCGCGTATGACGAGCGGGTGCTGGTGGAGGAACGCGTGAACGGCAAAGAGATCACCGTGGGGATTCTTGAACGCCACGGAATCGAGGCCTTCCCCGTCATCGAAGTTCGAACTCAGGCAGGTTCATGGTACGACTTCGAGCACCGCTACACGCCTGGGTTGAGTGAGCACCTCGTCCCAGCTCCCCTCCCGAGAGCTCAGTACGACCGGACGAAGGAACTTGCGAAACGGGCGCACTCGGCGCTCGACTGCCGTGATTACTCGCGTGTGGATTTTGTTGTGCCCGCTGACGTCGAGTACGAAATCGTCGAGCCGACGTCGGGTTCCGACTGGAGCGGACGGTATGGCCGGCGGCCGAGCCCAAAGCTCAAAGGCGCCGGGCGCCGACCGACGAATGGCGGTCTCGCGCCCGAGCGTCCGAGACACTTGATAGACTCTCCGCTCTCTTCGACAGGCCGCGGCGATGCCTGAACACGTTCCTGCTGTGACACCGCGCTTGTCCTTCGATGCGTCGACCGGGCGCCTGTTGGTGATGGCGCCCAACAGCATCGCGGTGGTGCTGCCGTGGCCGGCGATGCGTGCCTATCGGTGCAGTGACGCGCGCGCGACCTGGGCATCGTGCCGGCCGCCGTTCGCGATTCCGCCAGACGCGGACGAGGATGCGTCCTGTCTCGTCAAGCCACCCGAGGCGCGCGCCGCCCTCGGTGAAGTGGCTCGGTTCTGCTCGTCTCGCGAATCCCGACGCCCTCGAGCGGCTGACCCAGCTCGACGCGATCGGTGACGGCACGCTCTCCATCGTCGAGCACGGCGGGCTTGAACACGCGACGTTTTCAGAACTTCGCCGAGTAGAGCGCGCGGACCGCGAACCCGGCGATATCTCGATGAAACTGTCGGAGCACGCTCTCCGTGTGTGGGGACCAGGCGGCCTGGCGTTCGCGGCAGATCCCGGCGCGACGACCGAGACTCACGCGCGTCGGAGACGCCACGCGCCGCGCAGGGTTCGGCGGCGTCAGGCGCGAGTGGCTCCGCGGATCGGGCCGACCGGCCCAGCAGGCGAGAACCCACTGGCGCACGGAACGAGCGATCCCACCGATCGCAGGCGACGCGAGTCCGCTCCGCCGCCTGGATCAGACACGATCGTCCGGCTGAACAGCCTGGACGTGCTCATCGATGAGGGAAAGCGCCAGCACAATTGCGTGGCAGAACTCGCGCCCGCGGTCGCGCGTGGCCGTTGGGCCGTGTACCGGGTACTCAGTCCCGAGCGGTGCACGCTGAGCCTCGAGCTGAGGGAAGGCCGCTGGGTGATCGATCGGCTGAAAGCCGCTCGCAACCGAGCGCCCTCGTCGAAGACGCTCGGGGCCGTGTCGCGCTGGCTGCTGACGAACCGCTTCCAGCAGGTCGAGCCGCGCCGCGCCGCCGATTCAGGCGTCGCGTGTTGACTGGACCCGCGCAGGTCCAGGTTCGTCAGGCGGGCACCGTTTCCAAAGCCACGCGAAGCGAATCCGTCCGCGCAATCGTGAAGTTCAGTTTCTCGAACCCGATCACTCGGCCGGATGCATCCTTCATCAGCACGACATCCTCACATGTCTCTTCACAGATGTACTCGTCCGAGGGGTCTGTGAACCAGACGGTCAAGGTCTGGCCCTCACGATCGTAGAACACCTTTACTTCGGCCATATGCGCGTCCCTTCCTTGATCGCATCCGTCGGATAGGCAGTGATCAGGAACCCCGGATCGCCAGCCCGCTTCGCCACCGCGCACAAACCCATCTTACTCGTCAGCTTGCGGGACAGACACTCACTTGCTACATCAAAGTGCGTCCCCTGGCAGAATTCGCGTCAGGACGCTCAGAATTTCTTCCACCTCGCCCACGATGTCGACCGGGACGCGAGACAGGCCGAAGAATCCGCGGCTCGGCAAATCGCCGCCCAGCCAGCCGTCAGGATATCGACGATGGAGTGCGGTCACGAGTGGTCCGGCCGCCTTCGAACGTCGAGCAGCACAGATGACTCAAGTAGCGTAATCAAACCGTCCACGAGATCGGATCAAGCTCAAATACCGGTCCAAGGGCCGGCGGCGGCGTTCTTAGCCCTGTTCGTTTGAACACTCTGCGACCAGGATGCCGTACATCTCCACCGCACGAACAAGCGCCTCCATCTCCACAAATTCCCCATCCGTGTGCGCCACGGTGATCGACCCGGGCCCCAGCAGCATCGGGGTGCCCCAGTTGTCGAGAAAGGCCACGTCGGTGGTGTACGCGAAGACCGCGGTCTCAAAGCCGGGCACCGTGTGCAACCGCACTGGCGGGACGACGAACACGTCTTCGACGGTGGCGGACGTGCCGATCGCGTCGATCAACTGATCGCGCGCTGCCCTGTAGTCGCCGACGGTGCGGAACATCAGTTCGGCGCTGGCGCTGGGTGGGATCACGTTCGGCGCGACGCCGCCGTTGATGAGGCCGACGGAATAGTTGGTCGGGCCGAGAAGCTCGTCCGTGGGCCACTCGACCTCGCGAAGAGCGACGATCGCGTCGATCATCTTCTCGATGGCGGATTCGCCGAGCTCAGGAAGACTCGAGTGCGAGGCGCGACCGGTGGACGTGAGACGCGCGCGGTACACTCCCTTCGTCGCAAGGCCGAGCCGGTTGTCCGTCGGCTCCCCCTCGATCAGAACCTTCGACGTCGTCGGCCACGTGTTCGCGGCCCTGGCACCGTCGGACCCGCGCTCTTCGCCGGCCACAAACAGCAGCCCCACGTCCGTGCGACCGGCCTTGCGCGCGCGCTCAGCCGCGGCCACCTGCGCGGCTAGGATGCCTTTGGCGTCACAGGCGCCACGCCCGTAAAGCTTGTCGCCTTCGATGCGGCTGGGGAAAAACGGCGGGACGCAGTCGAAGTGCGTGGACAGCACGACGCGCGGGTCTGCGACCTGGGCTTCGCGCACCCTGGCAATGACATTGAACCGACCGTCACTGAGCGGCTGCTCATCCACGTGCCAGCCGAGGTCACGCAACGTGCGACTGATGAACGCCGCCACCTCCTGCTCGCGACCGGTGGTCGAATCGATGTCAACGAGCGCACGCGCGAACGCAATCAGCTCCACGGAGTCCATCAGTCATTCCAATACCGGCGGGGCTGAAGCCCAACCCTACAGGGTGCCTCGCTTGGAGGCCGGGTCTTTAGACCCGGCAGGCATGTCCGCCGGACCTGAAGGTCCGGCCTCCAGCAGCACGAGAGCACCCGAGCACGAGAGCACCCGAGCACCTGCTCTATCGAATCCACGCTTCCAGCTCCGTCCGCGTATCCGTCTTGTCGTCGCGATACTTCACAATCACCGGCGTCGAGAGCGACAGGCCCCAGTCCCTGCCCGCGCCCACGGTGACCGACCTTGCGCCGGGCACGACCACCGCGCCCGCGGGAATGATGAGCGGCTGACCAGGCCCGGGCTTGATGATACGGCCGTGCACGAGGTCGTACACCGGCGTCGACCCGGTCAGCACGGTGCCCGCCGCGATGACCGCGCGCTGCTTGATCACCGCACCCTCATAGATGCCCGTGTTCCCCCCCACCAGCACGTCGTCTTCCACAATGACCGGCAACGCGCCCACGGGCTCGATCACGCCGCCTATCTGCGCCGCGGCGCTCAGATGTACGCGGGCGCCGATTTGCGCGCACGACCCGACCAGCGCGTGGGAATCGATCAGCGTGCCTTCACCGACGTACGCGCCGATGTTGATGTACATCGGCGGCATACACACGACACTGCGCGCCACATACGCGCCCTCGCGAATTGTGGACCCGCCCGGCACGATGCGAATGCCGTCGGTGAGCATGGGTTTTTTCACCGGCATGGTGTCTTTGTCGAAAAACGGCCACTTGCCGTGGTCGGCCGACAGGTCCACGATGTCGCCGAACCTGAAGCCGAGCAGAATGCCCTGCTTGACCCACGCGTTCACCCGCCACCCGCTGGGCGTGGACGCGTCAGGTTCCGCGGCCCGCACCTCGCCGGCATTCAACGCGCGCTGCAAGGCGAGGAACGCCTGGCGGGCCTCGACCTTGTCGGCGTTCGTGCCGGCGGCATACAGCGCACCGATCGTGTCAGCCAGGTTGGTCACACGCGCCCTCCCGCGGCCGCTCCGGCCACAATCGGCAGTCCCAGGTCACGCAACACGCCGAGGATCTTCTCCCGAGACGCGGGTCGCGGCGACACCATCGGCAGACGGTACACTTCTTCGCACAGACCCATCGCCGCCATCGCGAACTTCACGGGACCGGGATTCGTCTCGATGAAATTGATCTGCATCAGCGGCAGCAACTTGTTGTGCCAGTGGCGCGCATCGGCCAGCGCGCCACGCTCGAACGCCTCGACGAGCTGCACGAGCTCGGCCGGCGCTTCGTTCGACATCACCGAGATGATCCCATGTCCCCCCAGCGCCATCAGCGGCAACGTAATCGCATCGTCACCCGACATCACGATGAAGTCGGACGGCACGGCGCGAAGAATCTCGGCCATCTGCGTGATGTTGCCGGAGGCTTCCTTGACGCCGATGATGTTCGGGATGGTCGCCAGGCGCGCGAGCGTCTCCGGATCGACGTTGCACCCCGTGCGTCCCGGCACGTTGTAGACGACGATGGGGAGGTCGGTGGAGCCGGCGATGGCCTTGTAGTGCTGGTAGAGGCCCTCGGGTGTGGGCTTGTTGTAGTAGGGCGTCACCGAGAGCAGGCCATCCGCGCCGGCCTTCTTTGCGACGGCCGCCATGTGGATGACTTCCTTCGTGTCGTAGCCACCCGCGCCGGCCAGAACCAGCGCGCGGCCCTTCGCTTCGGCGGCGACACGTTCGATGACCTGGCGCTTCTCGTCAACCGACAGCGTTGGTGTCTCGCCGGTGGTGCCGCACGGGACCAGGACGTGGACGCCGGCGTCGAGCTGGCGGCGTGCCAGCCGGCTGATGCCGGCGGTGTCGAGTGAGCCGTCCTGCTTGAAGGGGGTAATCAGCGCGGTGCCTACGCCGGTGAATGGGATTCTCATGTGTCGTTCCTTGCCGTGTCGCCTGGTCTGAAGACCCGGCCTCCTGGTGTGTCGAGGTAATCGTCAATCGTGAACCAGCCCTTGCGGCCGACCAGCCAGCGGGCGACTTCGAGGGCGCCTCTCGCGAAGACGGCTCGGTCGCGCACGGTGTGCGTCAACGTCACTGTCTCGCTGGGACCGTCGAAGCCCACGGCGTGGGTGCCGGGAATGGAACCGGCGCGCGTGGACGAGACGTCGATCGGCCGCGCGTAGCCGGCATCTGTCATCGCCTGTTTCAACGTCACGGCCGTGCCTGACGGCGCGTCCTTCTTCATCACGTGGTGCGCTTCGTGAATCCAGGCACCGACGGCTTCGTGTACAGCAAAGCCCGCGGCCGCCTGTGCCACGGCCTTTCGAAAGATGTGAAGGCCGATCGAGAAGTTGGACGCTGCCAGAACGCCGATGCCAGCCTGTGCGGCAACGGCGCGTACCCCGGCTTCGCGGGCCTGCCATCCCGTCGTGCCGATGACGACGTTGACGGCCTTGCGGGCCAGCGCGGCCACGTTTGCGGGAACCGCGTCGGGCAGGGTGAAGTCGATCGCCACGTCCACCCGATCGGCCAGCGCGTCAATCGCTGCCGCGCCTTCGGCGCGGGTAATCACGCGGACGATCTCGCAGTCGTACTCGGGCGCGAGCGCCTCGACGAGCGTGCCCATGCGGCCGTGGCCCAGAAGAAGGATCCTTGTCATTTCTGGTCCTCGGCGCGGCTGACCTGGGCCTCGCTCCCTTCCGCTGCCCTCCGTACGTAGGGCGTGGCTTCAGCCGCGCCGACCGACGCAAAGAACATCGCGTGCACGCGGGCCAGCGCGGCGGGCAACTCGCTGTCGGGGATCACAATGGTGATATTCCTCCGCTCGGCCGCCTGAGACAACATGCGAATCGGCACGGGGCCGAGGGCCTGCAGCAGACGGCTCACGAACGTCGCGTCGCCCTGAATCCCCTCCCCGACGGCGCACAACACGGCCATGTGGTCCTCCCGCGTCACCTCGGCGAAGGCGCTCAGGTCAATCAACACCCGCGGCAACCGCCGCACATCGTCAACGGTCACCGACACGGACACCTCCGAAGTCGTCACCACGTCCACGGACGTCGCGTGTTGTTCGAAGACACCAAAGAGTCTGTGGAGGAAGCCGTGCGCCATCAGCATCCGCGTGGACGCAATATCGACGACGGTGACGTTGCGCTTGGAGGCGATCGCCGTCAGCGGTTCGCCGCTCGGGGGCCGAGACGACGTGATCAGGGTGCCGGGCGCGGCGGCGTTGTGTGAGTTCAGGATGCGAACGGGGATGTTCTTCGCCACGGCCGGAAGAAGGGTCGCGGGGTGCAGCACCCTGGCGCCGAAGTACGCCAGCTCCGAGGCTTCGGCAAACGACAATTGCGGCACGACCCGCGCCTCGGGCACGAGACAAGGATCGGCGGTGAGCATGCCGTCCACGTCGGTCCAGATCTGAATCTCAGAGGCCCCAAGGCAGGCGCCGGCGATCGCCGCGGAATAGTCGGAGCCGCCACGACCCAGCGTCGTGGTGACACCATCACGCGTGGCGCCAACGAAGCCACCCATCACGGGAACGCGTCGAACGGCCAGCAGCGGCAGCACCTCGGCCGCCATCTTCGCCTCCGTCCCGGCCATCAACGGCGCGGCCGAGGTGTGCTCGTCGCTGGTCACCATCACCGACCGCGCGTCCACCCACGCCGCGGAAATTCCGTGCGAGGTCAGTGCCGCCGCGACGATGCGGCTGCTGGCGATTTCTCCAGTGGCGGCAATCGCGTCGAGCCAGCGGGGTGACACCTCCCTGAGGACGCTCAGCGCGTCAACCAGGCGCGCGAGCTCTCCGAACGCCTGCGCCAGAAACGTCGCGACCTCCGCTCTCGACGTCGCGTCGGTGACGATCCCCGCCACCTCGACGTGCCGTTCGTGCAGGTGCCGGATCATGGCGCGGGCACCCTCGGCATCGCCGGCGCCGGCCTGGGCCGCGATGCCCAGCAGGCGGTCGGTCGCGCCACCCAACGCCGACACCACCACCACCGGTCCGCGCGGGTCGTGGTTCCCGGGCGCGATCGCGCTCTGGCGCGCGGCCCGCACGATGTCGATCAGGCGCGAGATGGCCGCCCGATCCGCGACCGATGTGCCGCCGAACTTCAGGACAAACACTGAAGCTCCGCCTGCATCAGTTCCGCGTTGAGGATGGACGCGCCCGCGGCGCCGCGCACGGTGTTGTGCCCCAGCGCGACGAAGCGATAACTCATCACCGGGCACGGGCGCAGGCGGCCCACCGACACGGCCATGCCGCCGCCCAGGTCCGCATCCAGTCGAGGTTGCGGACGATTCGGCTCGTCGCGCAGAAGGATGGCTGGAATGGGCGCCGTCGGCAACTTCAGCTCCTGCGGCCGGCCGGCAAACGTCCTGAACGCCTGGCGCACATCGTCCAACTCCGCCTTCGCGTCAAGCTGCACCGACACCGTCATCGTGTGGCCATCGATCACCGGCACGCGGTTGGTGTGCGCAGAGACGATGAGGGGATGCGGCGTGCGGCCGGCGTCGGAGCCGAGGATCTTGAGGGTCTCGGTCTCGATCTTTTCCTCCTCGCCGACGATGAACGGCACGAGGTTACCGAGAATGTCGTAGGACGGCACGCCCGGATACCCCGCGCCCGACACTGCCTGCATCGTGGAGACCACCGCGGCCTTGAGGCCAAAGCGCTGCAGCGGCGCAAGGGCCATCACGAGGACGACGGTTGAACAATTCGGATTCGTGACGATGGCGCCGGACCAGCCCTTGACGCGTCGCTGCTCTGCCAGAACCGAGAGGTGATCGCTGTTCACCTCGGGCACCAGCAGGGGGATCAGCGGGTCCATGCGATGGTTGCGCGCGTTGCTCAGCACGATGTGGCCTGCGCGTGCGAAGGCTTCCTCCACCTCGCCGGCCACGCCGGCGTCGAGTGCGGAAAAGACCACCTTGGGGCCGCGACCGGGCACACAGGCGTCAACCGTCAGGTGGCGCACGGCTTCGGGCATGGGAGTGGGCAGGCGCCACGTGGACGCCTGGTCGTACCGCTTGCCTTCGGAACGTTCGCTGGCGGCGAGCCAGGTTACGCTGAACCACGGGTGGTGCTCGAGCCGGGCCACAAACTGCTGCCCCACCATGCCGGTGGCGCCCAGGACACCTACGTCGATCTTGGTCACGGTCACTGTCTCCCATTTCTGAGGTTGCCTCGGTATCTTCACGCCTCCATGCCTCCTGTGAAATGGTGTGGCGACCATAACGCGTTCTTATCGGGTAATGACTTTGCCCGGCAGCGCCCAGGTGATCGTCGACGCGTCCACGACGGCCACGCCGTTCACGAACACGTACTCGATGCCTTCCGAGTACTGATGGGGCTCGAAGAACGTGGCCTTATCGCGGATGGTGTTGATGTCGAAGACGACAAGGTCGGCGGCCAGGCCCTCGCGGATGAGTCCGCGGTCGCGCAGGCCCATGATCTGCGCCGGCAGCGAGGTGGACGACCGGATCGCGGCCTCAAGCGAGATGACGCCGCGGTCGAGGGCGTAGTGGCGGATCTTGCGCGGGAAACTTCCGTAGAACCGCGCGTGGGTGGAGGGCGGGCCGTCGGGCAACGCGATGCCGGCATCGGTCGAGGTGGCCACCCACGGCTGCTTCGCGAACGCCTCGATGTCCGACTCGGACATCGAGAAGCCACGCATGCGGGCCCCACCCGCGCGGGTGGGCAGGCCTTCCATCTGGATCTGGATCGCAGCCTCCACGGGGTCGACCTTCCATCGCCGCGCGATCTCCGCGAGCGACTGGCCGTACAGCGACGTGTCGGTGTAGTCGAACACGATGATCTGGTCGGCGCCGCCCCGGCGCGCGATCTCGTGCGCGATATCCGACCGCACGGTTTTCGACAGCGCCGGATCCATCAGCGTCTTCCGCAACGCTTCGGCGCGGCCCCCTGACGCCTGTGCGGCGCCGGTCGACCGCGTGGCCCACGCGGGAATCAGCACGGTCGATCCATCGGTACCGCTCGTGGGATACGGATACTGGTCCGCCCACACGTCCACGCCTCGCGCGCGCGCGCGTTCGATCAGGCTGATGGCCGCCGCGCTCGATCCCCAATAGTTCGCGCCTTTCGCCTTGATGTGCGAGGCGACCACGCGCGCGCCGCTCTTCTCGCCGATCTCGATCGTCTCGCGCACGGCGTCCAGCAGCGTCGGCGGTCCCGGGCTGTCCTGGCTGGGCACGTACCACAACGGGTCGCTGCCCTCGCTGCGTTCGTGCGAGATGTACACGCCGTCGAAGGCCGGCAGTTCCTTCGCCAGCTCGACCAGTTCTTCCGTCACGCTCCAGCGTCCGGGCTCGTACTCAAGACCGGCGGACATGCCGACCGCGCCTTCCTGCAGCGCCTGGCGAACCAGCGCGCGCATCTTCACCACTTCATCCGGCGTCGCCGGACGTCGCGTGTCGCGACCCATCACCTGCGACCGCACCGCGCCGTGCCCCACCATGAGCATCGTGTTAGGACCGATCTGGTTCTTCTCGATCAACGCGCGTTGCTCGGCGATCGGCCACGGCGACCGGCCGTCCTGATTGACGACCACGGTCGTGATGCCCTGGCTCACCAGATTCGGCGCGGCCCTGATCCGCGGATTCTGATCGCGAAACCCTCCCGTCGCCCTCGCCCCATCGTCCGCATGTGAGTGGATGTCGATGAAGCCGGGCGCGACGTACTTGCCGGCAGCGTCGATCACGCGAGCCGCCTGCGCGCCGGTGAGTTTCCCCACGGCCACAATGCGCCCGTCGCGGACGCCAATGTCAGCCGGGAACCACGGATTGCCGGTGCCGTCAAGGACGCGTCCGTTGCGGATGAGCAGGTCGAACGTCTGCGTGGGTGCCTGGGCCGAGACGACGACGGCCGCCAACGTGGCGAGAACGAGGCCGGAAATCAGCTTGGTCTTCATGGTCTCCATGGTCTCCATGGGGCAGAGCGTAACGCGGGAACCGCCGCGATGCCAAACCGACTGCGGCGATCCGTACTGCCTGGCCAACGCCCCTGCACGCCGTTACCAGATCGTACGCGGGGCGTACTGCGTAATGAGCGGATCGGGCGTGAGGAAGGTCAGGCCGTGCACGATGGCCTGACTGACGATCAGGCGATCGAAGGGATCACGGTGCAGCCAGGGCAGGCGCGACTGGTGCAGCGCGGCTTCCTCGGTGATATGGTCTTAATTTACCGGGAAGTCAAGGGGGTGGCCGTCCCGTCTCGTGCTCCATCCACCCGCGCCTGAGTTGATCCACGGGCACACTCGACACGTACGGCTTGATGTCGAGCATCGGCGTGCCGTCGAGCATGTCAACGCCACGCACGTGCAGCCGCGGGCCGTCGCGCCGCAGCAACTGTACGACCGTCAGGCCGATCGGGTTCGGGCGGCGGGGTGATCGTGTGGAGAAGACGCCATGCGGTCGATCGGCGGTCGGGGGTTGCCTCATGAGCTCGGCCGCGCCGGCACGGTCGAACACCCAGATCACGTAGAGGTGCGAGAAGCCTTCGATGTCGGTCAGGCCCGCTTCGAACCGCGGATGCACCTCCAGCACGCCCTCGGCCTCATGTGTGGCGCCTTGCCCTTTAGGCACCTGCGCGGTGTCGGTGTACGGGCTGTGCACGATGCCGATCGGCGTGTAGCGAATCGTCACCTCAGCCACCTCCCCACCTCAGCCATCTCAGAACCCGAAGCGCACGCCCATCTGCAGGTTGCGCGGGTTCATCACGTTGGTCGGTTTGCCGAAGAACGGCGAGGTCATGACGCCGCTGTAGCCAACGTAGTTGGCGCGATTGAGCACATTCTGTCCCGAGAGGTACACCTCGAGCCGGAAACGGCTATTCGCCGCACCGCCACCCAACGCGGCCGCCATGGCGCCACCGCCCATGAGAACCATCGTGGAACCCGGGCCGCCGCCGCTGCCCTGCGCCCGCGTGCCGAATCCCCATGTGTAGGAGATCCGCCCGCCAAGGTCCCACTGGGCGGTCGCCCGCGCCGAGTTGCGCGCGACACCGGCAGGCCGGTCATTAAACAGACCGTCACCGTTGTCATCGCGGCCGGTGGTGATGTTATAGGGCGACCCAGACTGCACCCGCGCGTTCAGGTTCATGCTGAAGTTGCGGAACGGCGCCATGCTCATGGTGGCGGTGGCGCGATGCCGGATGTCGCCCATGGACGGCCCCCATTCGGTGGCCAGGATGTCACCGCTGGCCGGGACGGAGAACGCGCCCGTGGTGTTGGTTTCGCTTCTGGCCAGGGTGTAGTTCACAAAGAAGAACGACCGCTTCCAGTCAAGCCTGGTGTAGTTCCAGCCGAGGTTGACCGAGTCGGTCCGGGACTCCGCATCCGACACGAGCGTCAGGATATTGGCGAACTCCGGATTCGGCCGCACCCCGGTGACCGGCGTGTTGAGGTTGCGTCCGCGCAACTGTCCTTTGCCCCATCCCCGGGTGTAGCTCGCGTTGACTCGCATGTTCGGTGTGAGGGTGCGATCGGCGCCGACGTTGAATCGGTGGCTGGTGGGCAGCGCGAGGTCGTCCGACCACAGGTACTGGTTGGTCGCCGTTGCGGGCCCGTCGGCCGGCGGCGTCGGATACGTGGGATTGCGCACGTTCAGTTCGCGTTGGCGGACGCCATCGATTTGCAGGGTCTGCTTGTAGAGGTCCCCGCTGAGCCAGTCGTAGAAGTATCCGTAGCCGGCGCGCACGGTCAGGCTGCCGCTGCGCAGCGGCGACCAGGCCACCGTCGCGCGCGGTGACAGATTCAACTGGTCGTCCGTGAGCGACTGCACCCCGAAACGCACACCGCTGGACACCATCAGCGTGCGCGCCACGCGCCAGTCGTCATGCACATAGCCGGCGGCCTGCCACCGCGAGTACGTCAGATTCGGATCGCCGATGCGGCGCGTGTAACTCAGAGGCCGGCCCGCGCGATAGTCGTCGAGGCTCGCGAACGTGTACGTGCCCAGGTAGTTCGAGATGTCGTCCGATCGGTACCGTCCGCCCTCGGCGAGCAGCCCCATGCGCCAGGAGTGCGCACCACGCACATAGTCGAGGTCGCTTGCCGCCTCCACCTCGAAGCGGTTCTGGCCGCCACGCACCTGAGCCCCGCCGCTCGTAAACGCGTCGAGCACACGCACGGTCGGGGCCTCGATGCTGGAGGCCTGCGACGAGGATCCCCAGACGAACTGCAGGCGCGACTCGGTGAACATCCGGCGCCCCAGCGGACCACTTTCGGAGAGTCGGACCGTGGTCGTGCCCATGTCAGATCGATACGCGCGATCGGCCAGATTAAAGCCCCCCACGCCCTGATTCCTGGTCTCGCGCCCCACGCGATCCACGCTGAGGCGCGCGGTGTGGTCCTTGTTGATGGCGTGGTCGAGCCTGAGGCTCAGGTTCGTTGCCTCGGCCGGTGTGCGCAACGACCCCGCGACCGTGGACCCATCGGCCAGCACCGCCAATTGATTCGGCGAGGTGTACTGTGACGTTCCGCCGGCATTGATCGAGAACGACGTCCGGTTGGGCCGGATCGTGCCGGACAGCGACAGGCCGAACCGGCGCAACTGCTCGTCACCCTTCACGGGCGTGAACGGATTGCGCGCATTCAGCGCGTCGTCCTGAAACGACATGTCGGCATTGCCACGCAGGGGACCCCCGCCGGGCTGCGTCATAATGTCGATGAACGACATGCCACTCATCCCACCGTGGTTCTGCGCCGCGAACGCATCCATGCGCGGCAGACGAATCGAGCGGATTTGCGATTTCGGCGGCAGACGGCCGCCAGAAAATCCATCGATGCGAATCTGGGAGCCGGCCGGCGACATCGCCTTCAACACGGCTTCCATTTCGTCCGGGTCATCGGGAAGCGCTTCGATCATTTCGCGCGTGAGGACCGTGGAAAACGCGTTGCCGCGCGGGTCAAGACCCGACGTCCGGCCGTCGCGGCCCACGGTCACCTGATCCTCGAGTTTCTTCAGACGCAGGGTCACCGTCCGGCGCGTCTCACCCGCGCGCACCCGCACATCGCGCACGGTGGCCGTCTCGAAGCCGGGGAACTCGACCTGAAGCGTGTAGCGGCCCTGCGCGATCGCACCGAAGGTTGCGACACCGGTCTCAGCGGCCACGGCCGGCGGCACCATTGACGCCCGCGTCGCCTCCTCCTGCCCCACGATCGTCACCGTGGCCGTGGGCAGCACGCCGCCCGTCTGGTCCATCACGGTGACAAGAAGGCGGCCGGACGCCGCCGGTGTCTGGGCCCAGACCGGGGTGGCCAGCGCCAGGCCCACACACACTCCCACGACGCTGCGCATGCACGTCTTCATCAACATTCTCCTCTGCGTCACTTCGTGACTTCGAACTTCCGGGCGTCGATCTTCGGATTGACCTTGACCTGCTCGAGCGTCATCTCTTCGGTCGGTGTGCCATCCACGGATCGCTGCAGCGAGTGCGGCAGCTTGACGCCGCCAACGGTCTTGTAGTCGCCGTAATAAATGCGGTACTCGACGGTGCGGCGCGCGGCCTCCGCCTCCTTCATCCGCTGCTCAAGCTCCCGCTGCAGGTTCCGCATGTCCTCGGGCGACATCTGACGGCCGCCGGCCGCTCCTTGTACACCGGCAGGCATCCCGCCGCGCCCCAGCGACTGGAGCTGCACCGGTTCCAGTGCCATCCAGCTCAGCATCAGCGGCAGATGGGTCTTCTGGTCAACGAACAGCCGCGCCGTGAAGTCGTCGCCGCCCTTCACCTCCACGACGTACGCCTTGCCGTCAGCCGCCTCCGCCTCGCCCGCGTACGAAAACTCCAGCGGAAACGCCGCGAACGACTGGCCGAACATGCCGACCGTCAGTCGCGCAAAGTCCTTCTTCTGGGCCAAAAGCAGCGTGCGATCCTGCCCGGCCTTCTGCTCTGGCGTCAGCTCCTGGCCGGTCATCGACACGCCGCCGCCAAACACGCGCACGATCATATGGCCGCCCGCGCCACCGCCAAGATTGGGCGGCGTGTCCGTCAGGTTGATGAGCCCGTCACCGTTGAATCCGGTGTTGCGATAGATGCTCATGTTGCCCAGATTCGCCAGGACGCTCCGCATCATGTACTTGTCGGGCAGCTCCATCGCCAACTCGAACTCGTTCTCGACGGTTGTGCCCATCGGGGTGCTGCGCAGCGTCCGCCCCGTCGCGGTCAAGCTCTTCACAGCCACCAGCTTCGCCTCTCCGCCAAGCGCCGCCCGCATCTCCGAGAGCACCTTGTTGACATCGCCCACCTGCCCCGGCACCAGGGCCGGTCCGGCCAGCATCGCCACCACCACAACGTTCATCACCGTTCGCATCACGTGTTCTGCCTCCACCTGCTTAAGACGCCGCTCGGTGCGCCGCCGTTCCACGCGATTGGGTTAAAGAATTGCCAAGAGATTGTAAAGGACGTAAAGCATTATGTTTAAACGAGTTACAAGGCCTCAATGAGGGCTCAAGCGTGGTAGACTCCTGCCATGCGAGCCACAGGGCTGTCCTTGCGCCTGATCGTGCCTGCCGGCCTGATCCTGCTGGTCGCACTCCTCGGTGCGCTGCAGTACCGCTGGCTGGGACAAGTCAGTGAGGCCGAGCGCGCCCAGTTGCAGCGCTCTCTGAGTCAGCGCGCGATCGAGTTCGCGGGGGATTTCGATCGCGAGATCGCGCTGGCCCACTCGATGCTGGGCATCGACGCGGACGCACTCGAGTCGGATCCCTGGAGCGCGCTCGCCACCCGCCACGACGCCTGGACACAACGCGCCGGTTTTCCCACGCTGGTGAAGGCGCTCTACATCGCCCGCGGCAGCGACAAGACGCACACACTGACCCGGCTGTCCCTCGACACCCGCACGGGCGAAGCGGTCGACTGGCCCGAGGCCCTGCGGCCGGTGCAGGTCACGCTTGCCGTCTCCGCGCCGCGGCTCACGGGACAACCCGCGTCCCGGACGCAGGTGTTCACGCTGTCGCTGTCGCCCCTGGTCGAAGAAGTGCCCGCACTGATTGTGCCGATCGCCTCCCGCCCGCAGCGGGACGGCTTCGAGGGCGACATGATGGTGGCGCTGCGACTCGTGGGCACGGACTTCGTCGTCGTCGAACTCGACCGCGATGTGCTCGCGCGAACCATGGTGCCCGCGCTCGTCGAGCGGCATTTCCCGGCCGGCGAGGCCCACCAGTACACACTGGCCGTGCTCGACCGGACGAACAAGGCGATCTACACCCGGGGCGTGAACGCGGACGTGATGGACGCGACCCACGCCGACGCCGTGGCGTCCTTCTTCGCGGTGGCCGCCCGCGCGAGCGCGTCCACCCTGGCGCCGCCGGCGGCACGCCCGGCCCTGCCGCTCGCCTCGGTGCCAGGCAGCGTCTCGATCCTGGTTCAGGAGCGCGGCGGGGAGTCAGGCCTGGCGGCGACACCAGCCGCGCGGATGGCGTTTCGTGGCTGGCGGATCATGCTGCAACACGAATCCGGGTCTCTCGACGCCGCAGTCTCGCAGGCCCGGCGCCGGAATCTCACGACCAGCTTCGGCATTCTTGGCATCCTCGTCGCCGGCGTCGTCCTCATCGTGATCAACATCAACGCGCGCCGGTCGGAGCAACTCGCCGCGCAGCAGATGGAGTTTGTCGCCACCGTGTCGCACGAACTGCGGACACCGCTCGCTGTGATCCGGTCGGCCGCACAGAACCTGTCGGCCGGCGTCGTGGACGACCCGACGCAGGCCAGGCGGTACGGCGAACTGATTGAAAATGAGCTCGTAGCTAATTACAGAATTGTCTGACAAAAACAGGCACAATTCTGTAATTAGCTACGAGCTCATTTCACCAGAAACAAATTCTCGCGCCGTGACTCAACCACCCGGGCCACAAGCGACAACAACGGCACGGCCGCCATCGTCACCACCACAAGCCACACCACGCTGGCCGCAACAGTAACGCCCGGTCCGAACCTCTGGCCGACGACGAACAGCACGAGGGGGGGCAGCGCGGCCGCCAGCACAAGGGCCGAGCCGACGAGCAGGGAAAAGGCGTGGGGATTGCCGCCCGATCCACTCTTGCTGAGGTCGGCCGCCACAGGAAACGCGGCCGACAGCAACGCCGCCAGCGGCGTCACCGCCACAAACGTGGCCAAGCCCCCCAGGGCCACGCTGAGCCAGATCACCCACGGCCCGCCGCCAGTGGAAATCGACGTGGCCACCGCCGCCAGCAGGCCCGCGACAAGAACCAGGCCGGTGCATCCCAGCGCCTTGCCGCGCACGAGTTCAACGGTGCTCACCGGCATCAGGAGTTGCAGCATCAGCCCGGCACGATCCGAGGTGAACTGGTTCAACGAAAATGGCTGCGCCGCATAGATGGCGAAGATCAGGCTCGCGCCAAACACCAGGTGCCCGTACTCCCCAATCGAGGCCGTCCACGTCCCCTCTTCCGGCGCGCGCGTCACCATCAGAGCCACCAGCGCAATCATGGGACCCGGGAGCAACACCGCGAGGCGTCCTCTGACGGACCGCAGTCCGGTCATCATCTGCGCCACGGCCACGGCCGATGTGGCCGCGCTCACGCCTGGCAATCGGACCAAGGGCCTGACCTCGGCATTGCGCCGGCGGCGTCCGGATTCCGTGCCTGCTGAGTCGATCAGCCGGCGGTGCACGACACCAGACAACCCGTACAGGAGCGCCGCCTGCAGAAACAAGCCGCCCAGCCACAAAACGGCGGGTCCCGCCCGTCGTTCGACGATGCCGGTTGTCAGCACTTGTCCGTACATCTCCGAGGGCAACGCGCGGGTCCACACCGGCAGGGCGGCCTCGACGCGCGCGATGGACACGGGCTCGCCGCGGCGTCCCTCCGCCCGGTTCTCCCGCCGTTCCGTGTCGAGCAATTGCGGCAACACCGCCACGGCCGAAATGCCGACGACAAACAGCAGCGTGACCAGTTCCGCCCGACGCCGGTCCCGCATCAACCAGCTCATCAGAAAACCGACGAGCGCGCTCATCGACACGAGGACGGCGGCCACACCGATGCCGGCCAGGGCGGCCAGCGCCGCTCCATCCCATCGCCCGGCGGTCACCAGTCCGAGCGCAAACAGGGCGAGCCCTGGCAGCATGAACGCGATCCAGGGATCGGCGAGTCCGGCGACGACCTCGACAAAGTGCAGCACGCGCGCGGGTATCGGCAGCAGCAACAGCCGCGTGTACCGCGCCGCCGAGGTCTGCGCGGCCATCCCGATCGGCAGGAAGACGACCAGCAGAGTCGCCGCCATCAACAGCGCGCGGGCGATCATCACCAGCACGTCCGGGGCAAACTCCCCGCGAGCCAGCGCGCGGCCACCGAAGAAACCCGCCAGGCTGAGCGCGATCACACTTCCCAGCGAGAGCACGACGATGGCGGCCGGCGCGATGAGGGCGAGCAGCCGGGACACCTGTTCCAGGGTGTCGCGGCGACGGCTGCCCCGCACGCCGTTGAGCAGAAGCCGCCAGCGCAGCCAGGCGAACGCGCGAAGGTGACGGATCATCCCGCCAGCCAGGCCAGGCCCTGCGCCTCGGCGCGCTCGGCACCGACGAGGTCAAGGAAGATCTCCTCCAACGTCTTGCCGACGCCCACCCCGGCGCGCAATTCGCTCATGGGGCCCTGGGCCACGAGTCGTCCGCGCTGGATGACCCCGATGTGATCGCACAGGCGCTCGACGATTTCGAGAATGTGGGAGGTCAGGAACACCGTGCCGCCGCCGCGGACGAACTGCGTCAGCAGCGCCTTGATCTGCTGCGAAGCCACGACGTCGATGCCCTCGAAGGGCTCGTCCAGAAACAGCAGCCGCGGCGCGGGCAGCAGCGCCGCCGACAGCGCCAGCTTCTTGCGCATGCCGTGGGAATAGTCGGCCACCATGTCGCCCGCCGCCTTGGTGAGATCCATGAGGGCGAGCAGCTCCTGGGTCCGCGATCGGGCGTGAGCCGAATCCAGCCCGTGCACCTGGCCCACAAACATCAACGTTTCGGCGCCGCTCAGACGATCGAACAACGCGAGGTCCTCGGCGACGACGCCGATGCGCCGCTTGACGGCGACCGGATCCTTCAGGGGATCGATGCCGAGAATGCTGCACTGCCCGCCCGTCGGCCTGAGCAGCCCCGTCAGGCACTTGATCGTCGTTGACTTGCCGGCGCCGTTCGGGCCCAGGAAGCCGTAAAAGCTGCCTTTGGGCACGGCGAGGTCGATGCCGTCCACCGCCACAAGATCGCCGAACGACTTCCGCAGGCCGTGGGTTTCGAGCGCCAGGGGCACGTCGGTCATGTCACGGGCATTCTACCGGAGGGCGGCATCGCGCCGGCGCCACCACAGGGCGGTGGTGAGGCCATCGACGCTCTCATTGAGTGTCCCAATCCGTGTAGTATGGCGTGCATCGATGCTGGGCGCCCTCTTCAAGGACTGGATCGTCCGGGTGACGGCGTTCATCTAGCTGGCAACGCTGGTGATGTATGCGCTGCCTGGCGTGCCTCACCAGTGGTTGGCCGCCTATGGGTCGCGGTACTTTGTGATCCCGACCCTGTCTCTGATCGTGATGGCCGCGTGGACGGGCACGTCACGGCTGCCCGACGCCATCGAACGGCGGTTCTGGACGGTCTTCGGCGTGGGGTTCGCCTGCTGGCTGATCGTCGCCCTTCCCACGGTGTTCCTGCCCTGGGAGGATTGGACGCTGCAACTCGATCTGTTCGCCGAGTTCGGCTACCTCTTCTACTACACCTTCTTCATCCTCGCGATCGAGCTCCGGGCGCACGAACTCCATACGGGGTCGCTCGCCGAGAAGGAGCGACTGCTCCGCACGGCGGGCCTGACGGTGCTGGGCTTGTTCCTGCTTTGGTACTTCGTGCTCGTTCCCGCCTCGTACAACCCGGACGACTACGCCACCGCGCTGCCGTCCTTCTACATGTACCTCCTGCTGGACCTCGTGATTGTCGGACGCCTCCTCTGGATGCGCCGCGAGACGTGGTCCGTGCGCTGGAGCACGTTATATGCCTGGCTGGCGGCGGGAGCCACCGTGGTTCTGGCCGGCGATGTCGTCGAGGCGGTCACCTCCTGGTCCGGCGAAGACATCACGCCGGGCACTTTCCTGGATCACCTCTGGACGCTGCCGGGGCTGCTGTTCGTGCTCGCGATTCGCACCCGGCATGTGCCGTTCCCGGCCGAACAGCGCGTGCTCAACGAACCGGCCCCCGACCCGCGGACGCTGCGCGCCGGACACCTCCTGATCGTCAGCGCGTTTACGATGCCGTTCCTGCACTACGCGTTGTATGCCAGCGGCGCGTTCGGCAGCAGCGCGGCGCAACCCCTGCGGGAGGCGATCGCAATCCTCAGCATGGTGTCGCTCGGCGGCTTCGCGCTGGCCGCCTATCGCACGCTCGAACGCGAACGCGAGGCGATGGCAGCCACGGAATTCCGGCTGATGAACGAGCTGGGCGTCGCCCGAAAGATGGATGCCGTCGCCCGGCTGGCCGGATCCGTGGCGCACGACTTCAACAATCTCGTCCAGGTCGTGCGCGGCCGGGCGGAGATCATCGGCCAGCAGATCGGTCCCGACCACCCGCTGCACAAAGATGTCCGCCAGATCCGCGCGGCCGCCGCGCGCGCCGCCGACCTCGCGTCGCAACTGATGACGTTCGGGCGCAAGCAGCAGACGTCATTGACCGCGGTCAGCCTGCACGACGCAATCAAACGCACCGAGAAGCTGCTCAAGCCCCTCCTCGACGACCGGTTGCGCCTCGTGGTGCACCTGACGGCCACCGCCGACGTGGTCCGCATTGACCCGCTGCAGTTCGAGCGCATCGTGTTGAACCTCGCCACCAACGCGCGTGACGCGATGTCGGGCGGCGGCACGATCACCATTGCCACCTCCACGCCGGAATCGGAATTCAGCATGACGGCTGGTGCCAACCGGATTCTGCTGCGCGTCGCCGACACCGGCACGGGCATGGACGCCAACACAGTGGACCATATTTTCGAGCCGTTTTTTACGACCAAGCCCGAACGAGGCGCGGGTCTCGGCCTGGCTATTGTGCACGGACTGGTGCAGCAATTTGGCGGCACGATCACCGTGGAAAGCACGCCGGGCCGAGGCTCGGCGTTCACCATCAGCCTGCCGGTGGTCACCGACACCCCTGTGGCGCCACAGGACGGCGCGACGACTGACGCCGACACGGAATCCACGCCCAGCCAGCGCCATCCTCATCGTCGAAGGCGACACGACCAACCGGCAACTGCTGCGGCGCCTCCTGGCCGACCTGGAACGTCCGGTCCTCGCCACCGCGACAGCCGCCGAAGCGCTGCTCATCGCCGGCCGCTACAGCGGCCCCATCAGCCTCGCGGTGATCGACGTCACGATCGAGAACGGGCGCACCCTCAGTCGCCGGTTGCGTGAAGGCCGGCCAGGCCTGAAAGTGCTGCTGCTGGCCCAGGACCAGCCCGTCGATCCGGATCCACTGGACGAACTCCTCCGCGAGCCGTTCGAGCTTACGGACGTCCTGCGCGCGGCCAAACAACTGATCTGATGGCGGAGGTGACTGAGGTGACTGGGATGGCTGAGGTGGCGGAGGGGGGGGACCTGGCCTACAGGTCGAGGGCGTCGGCGGCTTCGGCGTGTTCCATGATGAAGCGGAAGCGCGCGGACGGGTCCTTGCCCATGAGTTCGTTGATGATGCGGTCGGTGACCAGCTGATCCTCAACGTGCACCTGCAACAACCGGCGTGTCCTCGGGTTCATCGTCGTCTCCCACAACACCTTGGGCATCATCTCGCCGAGGCCCTTGAAACGGGTGATGTCGACTTTGCCTTTGGCGCCGATGCGTTTCAGCAGCTCATCACGATGGCGGTCGTCGGTGGCCCAGTGCGTGTCCTTGCCGTGGTCGATGCGATAGAGCGGAGGCTGCGCGAGGTACACACGGCCGGCCTGAATCAACTGCGGCATGTGCCGGTAGATGAACGTCAACAACAACGTCGCGATGTGGTGGCCGTCCGAATCGGCGTCCGCCAGAATGATCACGCGCCCGTACCGCAGCCTCGACAACTCGAAGCCCTTGCCGATGCCGCACCCGAGCGCGGTCACCAGATCCGACAGCTCCTTGTTTTCGAGCACCTTCGCGGTGGTTGCGCTTTCGGCGTTGAGCACTTTGCCGCGCAGCGGCAGGATCGCCTGTCGCGCCCGATCGCGGCCCTGCTTCGCCGACCCGCCGGCCGAGTCGCCCTCGACGATGAAGATTTCGCTTTCCTGGCGTCCGGGCGACGTGCAGTCGCTCAACTTTCCCGGCAGCGTGAGGCGTGACGAGGTGGCCGACTTGCGTGTGACTTCGGCGTGCGCCGCGCGGCTGGCCTCACGCGCACGCGCCGCGAGGACGATGCGGGCGACAATCTGCTCGGCCGTGCTGCGATTGTGGTTCAGCCAGTGCTCGAGTGCCGGCCGCACCATCGCATCAACGATACCCGCCACCTCGGGGTTGTTGAGGCGATCTTTGGTCTGGCCCTGGAACTGCGGCTCCGTCATGAACAGGCTCAGCACGCCAATCATGCCCTCGCGCAGATCCTCGGCCGTGAGCGTGACGCCCTTTGGCGACAGGGTGTGGGTGTCGATGAAGTTGCGAATGGCTTTGCCCAGGCCCGCGCGCAACCCGTTCTCGTGCGTGCCCCCGGACCCGGTGGGAATGCCGTTCACATAACTGCGAAGGTGCTCGTCGGTGGACTCGGTCCACTGCAGAACGAGGTCGAGGCGAAGACCGCTTTCCTCGTGCTCGCGCGTAAGCGCAAACGCCAGGTCGTGCACCGGCATGGCCTTGCGCTCGACGAGGATCTTCTTCAGATAGTCGGCGATGCCGTCCGTGTGTTCGAAGGCCTCGCGGGCCGGCTCGTCGCCGGTCGCGGCCTCGTTCTCGAACACGACCTTCAGCCCCTTGTGCAGGTAACTGGCCACCTCGATGCGCTCGCGGATGATCGCGGCGTCGAACTGGGTCTTCGGAAAAATCGTCGGGTCGGGCCGGAAGAACACGGTCGTCCCCGTGCCTCGTGCCGCGCCCAGTTTCTTCACGCCACCCTGCGGCGCGCCCTGCTTGTACCGCTGCTCCCAGGTGGCCCCATCGCGCCTGACCGTCGCCACCAGCTCGCGCGACAACGCGTTCACGACCGACGCCCCGACCCCGTGCAGGCCGCCGGCCGTCTTGTAATTCTGCCCGTCGAACTTGCCGCCCGCGTGCAGCGTCGTGAAGATCACCTCCAGCGCGCTCGTCCTGGTCGTGGGGTGTTTATCCACCGGAATGCCACGGCCATCGTCGGTCACCGTCAGCGACGCGGCATCGGCGTGCAGGGTCACCGTGATGTTTGACGCGTGGCCGTTCATCGCTTCGTCGATGGCGTTGTCGAGGATCTCCCAGACCAGGTGGTGCAGCCCTGGGGATCCCACGCCGCCGATGTACATGCCGGGACGACGACGAACGGGTTCAAGGCCTTCGAGAACAGTGATGTCTTTTGCGGTATACGACGCCATACAGGGGGTTCAGGGAGTCACGCAGCTCTTGAGCTGGACGTGAGCCGACAAGCCTTCACAGAAACATTTCAACGTGACCGTTCATCATCTCATCATCGACCCGCCTGTTTCAGCCGTGTGCGCACCTTCTCGACCGCCTGGTGAAACAGGTAGAGGGCGTCAGCCTTCCCCTGCGGGTCGGTGAAATCGTGACTCCGGCCGCCCGCGATCTTCACCCTGAGGTTGTTCTCCAGGAAGTCCACGTCGAATGTCTCGATCTCCAGCAACCCCACCCGAAACCCGTCTTTCGTGTGGCTGGTCTCGTAGTGCAACCCGTCGGGCCGCGCGATCAGGCGCCCGGTGCAGGAACCGATGCGATGTTTGTGCGTGACGTCGATCGATTCGTTGAGCCGGATGGTCTTGAGCGAGATCACGACATCCCGCGGTCCGGGTTCGACGTCCAACGTCTCGGCCACGCCCTCAAACCCAGGCGCCGAGACGTTGATCTGCCGGGTTCCAGGCTGCACGTCGTGCGCCGTGACGGGCGCCGTGCCGACAAACTTGCGGTCGATGAACACGTTGGCGCCAGGCACATCGCTGTCGATCCGCAACGTGGCGGTGGCCGGCGCGACCGGAGTCGTGGTGACGGGCGCGGCCGGCCCCGGCGCCGCAGGTCGCGGGGTCGCCGGTCGTGGCGTGGCCGGAGCCGGAACGGCTGGCGCCGGCGGGCGGGCCGGGGCCGTCACAGGTGCTGGATCAGGAATCGGAACAGCCGCATCCCGCGATCGCCACAGCCCGAGGCCGACGCTCGCGACACCACCGACGAGCGCACCAAATACGAGGATGACGAGGACCTGCCGGCTCATGGACGCGTCACGACTCGATCAACAGCACACTGGGGTCTTCGATCAATTCCTTCACGCGCACCAGGAACCGTACGGCCTCGGCACCGTCGACAATGCGGTGGTCGTAGGTGAGGGCGGTGTACATCATCGGGCGCAGCACAACCTGGCCGTTGACGCCGACGGGACGTTCCTTGATGGCGTGCAGCCCGAGGATGCCGACCTGCGGCGGGTTCAGAATCGGCGTGCTCATGAGCGACCCGAACACGCCGCCATTGGTGATGGTGAACGTGCCGCCGCGAAGGTCATCCAGCGCCAGCGTGTTGTCCTTCGCCTTCGTCGCAAACTCGCGAACAGCGAGTTCGATGCCCGGGAACGACATGCCGTCGGCATCCCGCAGCACCGGTACGACGAGGCCTTCAGCGGCGCCCACGGCGATGCCGATGTCGTAGTAGTGCTTGAGCACCATCTCGTCGCCCTGAATTTCGGCGTTCAGGCGCGGAAATTCGTGCAGGGCGGCGATGGTGGCCTTGACGAAGAACGACGAGTAGCCCAGCGCCACGCCGTGCTTCGCTTTGAAGCCCTCCTTCTGCCGCTCGCGCAGGGCCATGACGGCGCTCATGTCGACTTCGTTGAAGGTCGTGAGCATCGCCGCCGTGGCCTGCACCTCGACGAGGCGCTTCGCAATGGTGGCGCGCCGCTTCGACATGCGGATCCGTTCGCTGTTTCTGGCGCCCGCGACGGCACGCGGGCGCGGTGTCGCCGCGCTCTTCCTCACATCGTCGCGCGTCACGCGCGGCCCATCGGCCTGAACCGCCGCGAGCGGCACGTCGCGCTCGCGGGCCTCCCGGCGCGCCGAAGGCGTCGCCGGCACGGACTCTTGGACCGTTGGACCCCTGGACCCCTGGACCTCATCGATGGTGCCAAGCACG
>JBCKZS010000020.1:0-41715 GCA_038918905.1 Vicinamibacterales bacterium | reverse complement strand
CCTCGTCTATCTTCTGGATCATCAGTACACGCGAAAGGGTCTCGCCTGGAGCCGGCTCAAGAGCGCCGACGCCGCGCGTGTCTCGGCGCTGCAGGAAGTGGCCCGGCGCCTCGACTGCGAGATCTTGCTCGCCCTCGCCGATGTGCACGAGAGCTGGTCCAGCGAGGACGAAGGGCACTGGGGCGGCGGCTATCGGCGCCGCGGCGGATCGCGGCGTTGGGGGAACGACGACGAAAGCGACTACGAAGAGGAACACGGTGACGAGGGCGCCTCGACACCGGAACTCATCGACCTGATGGACTCGGACATCGAGCTCCGCCACTGGATCGGATCACGCGAGCGGTTCGAAGCCATCGCAGGCGGCGTGGACGACGACGAGGTGTGCTACACCAAACCGTCGGTGGAGATGGAACCCTTCCAGTCGGAGCACGAAGGGTACATGGGCAACTGGGGAAACACGGTCGACCGCTGGTATCACCGGGCCGCCGTCGTCCTCTGGCCGCGCGAGCGGGATTTCGTCATTCGCGCCAAGGCGGCTCCCCGCTGGGCCATCGCCGAGATCAAGAAGGCGCTCAGCGCCGGCGACGTCGAAAAGGCCAGAGGGATGGCTCGGCGTCTCGCGCCATTCTGGAGCCAGGTGGCGCACCGCGAGGAAGGCCGCGGTTTTCTCGAACAGACACTCGCGGTGTCCGCCGGACTCGACAACCCGGAAAGGGCGGCCGCCCTCCTCCAGCCGTTCACGCTGGAGCGACTGACCCCGAGGGCGGCGCCTCGGCTGGTGTCGCTCAGCGATCGGTACGGGCTCGAGTGGTGCCGGGCGATCCTTCAGTCGTGGGCCTCCGGGAATCGGCGCGATCCGGGAGACCGTCGAGCGGCGTGGGTCGCGTCGCTGCCCAACCTGTGCCGGCCGCTGTGCGCTCGCGGATCGGCGCACGGGCTCGATCTTGCCCGGTGGCTCGTCACCGACGAATGGGCCCGCATTGTGGAGCAGTGGAAGCCGCTTCGTGAGCACGCGGACCCGAGGCTCGTGCTCGAGGCGAGCGCCCGCACGAGCAAGCCGATCCTCGGCCTGCTCGAGAGCAGCCTGATCTCGGACAATCCCGGCTTGCACGGTGAAATGCTTCGCTTCCTGACGTCATCGGATACCGACTATCCCACCGGCAGTCTGGTCGAGCTGCTGCGAACGGCGCGGAAGACGCGGGCAGGTGCTGCCTTGCGCGACCTCGGACTGGCGCCTCTGCACGCGCACTGCGTCCAGGCGATCACGACACGATTGCGCGCGCCCGTCCGCGACAAAGACAACTGGTCGATGGCCCCGCCAGGCCGGTGCACGTGCGGGCTGTGCGGAACGCTCGCGCGGTTCCTCGCCGCCCCAGACCAGATGCGGTTCGAGTGGCCGCTCCCCCAAGACCAGCGGGCTCACATTCATCGAATCGTGGACGCTCACGACCTGCCCGTCAGCCACGTCACTCGGCGCACGGGCCGCCCCTACACGCTGGTCCTCATGAAGACCGACGCGTTGTTCGCGCGCGAAGCGGCGGAGCGGCAGGTCTGGGAGCGCGATCTGCAGTGGCTGATGTCAGCGGCACGTGCGTTGTGAACTGAGGGTCGCCAGCATTTCCAGAATCGAAAGGAGACGAGAAATGTTTCGCCGAATCATATTTACAACTTGCTTGCTGGCGCCAGTGCTGGCGCTGGCGCCCACGCTTCGCTCGTCCGAATCCAGTTCAAACAAGAGCTACACCTCTGGTGATGAGCCTCAGAACCTTGATTTCCCCTTTTCTGGACAAGGCCCGGAGGCTAACGACATTCACATCACGTTCAAACAGAACGTCCAGGTGCAGGGCGCCAAAGCTTACCCGGCCGGGGTCCATCCTCCAGGTGAGGGGGGAGAAACGGAGGAAAAGGGAACGACGTGGAATGTGGACAAAGGAAACGGCAAGACTGAGATGACCCTCAGCAAGGTGAAGAAAGGGCCAAATCTCCAAGCAGGGGGAAATCTCAGGCTGCAGATTGATCCGACCGAAACTGAATTCAGCGAACTGGTGGAAAGCTACCGATGGACGCTTGACAAGAAACCCATTGGAGAAGAACAGAAGGTGAGCAGCATCGGGGGCAGCGGGGCTGCGGGCGCCGCGAAGGTGGCCACGGCCGGCGGGCTTCGGACCGTGACGTTCGACACGCTCGAGGGACGGGTGATCGTGAATCTACCCGACGACATGCGCGCTGGTGACACGATCTCGGGCACCGTTGTCGCTGAACCGAAAGGTCAGGCCGAAGAGGAACGAACGAAGCACATGGCGGCAATGGGCGTTCGGAGGGTGAAAGTGGCTACCGCGGCAAAGGCGGACGGCACGTCGGACTTGAACGTCGACGTACCAGTCACGGCAACCACCAGGGCGTTTACGTTCAAGTTACCACCAGCCAGCACGCCCAGCCCGGCCCCTCCGAACGTCAGCAGTTCGAAGTCTGGAGCGTTGGGAATCACGTTGACGCACATCAGCGGACCGCTCTCGACCGGTCCGACGCAAACCATTCCCATCGAGATCGTCTCGCTGAGCTTGCAAAGCGCCGCGCCCGTGACCGTGCACCAGCTTCCGACTCTTGGGCAACAGGGGCGGCCGATTGAGATTCCAGGTCCGTTCGATGGCGACAGTGCCAACACAAGCCTCCATTGGCTGAGACCCAGAAGCACGGTGCCGGACTTCGAAAAGAACACGGAAAACGTGTCGGGCGGCTTTGGTCTGATTGACGGCAAGCCGATTGCTGAATCGCCGCGCAAGGCGGTGTTCATTGCTCCGACGAATGTCACGGGCCCGGTTGAGATCACGTTGAAGGAAGGGAACAAAGAAACAAAAGGAACCTATCGCAATGTCGGAGCGAAACTGACTGCGCCGAAAACGACCTTGAGCAGTCGCGAGCGCACGACGTTGACCATCGACATCAGCGGCCTGCAAGGGATTAAGGAACCCGTGCCGCTCACGCTTATCGCTCGGGGTGTGATCACGATGAGGGGCGGCAACGTCCAGAAGCTCGTGATTCAGCCCTCGCAGGTTCGTGCGGACGGACGCTATATTGCGACGCGCGACGTCACCGGCGACAAAGCCGGCGTGTGGTCGGCAACCGTCACCGTGGTCACGCTCCGGCCGGTCGCACCCGCTGCACTCGGCAAAGCGACGGTGGTCTTCGTCGACATCCTGGATGACGCCGTTGTAATTCGCTTTCCAGACGGCACGACCGTCACAAACTCCAACGGAGCTGAGAGAGTGGAAAAGGATGGCAAGACCATCGCCGACCGCCGATTCGACGGCCGCGACCTGGGACCTCGACCCGACGGGACAGAGCGGGACAAATGGCCGGAGCCTGTCAATGACCCTAAGTGGCTCGAATACCTCGAAAGCGTCGCTGTGCGAGCAGAGGAGAAAGTCAAAGGCTGGGAAATTGCGGCTGAGAACGAGCGACGTCAAGCAGAAGAGGCGCGTAAGCGAGGTGACGAGGAAGAAGCCCGCCTGTGCGACGCGCGCGCCCGCGCTGCCGAAGCCGAAGCCGAGGCAAGGCGCATCCTCGCCCAACGCGAACGCCGCCGCGCCGACGCTGAGCGCAAACGGCAAGGCGGCGGTGAGCAAGGCGATTGGATAACAACGAAGGCGAGGGTGTCCTTGGGCGCGAACGTGTTTGCCCGTGAGGACCGCGGTGTCGGCCGCCAGCACAACATCGTCGAAGCTGTCGGCCACGAATTCGTAAATCGTCCGTCCTGAATGAAGCACGATCGCGACGTTGCCGCTCGGATTCGCACCGCCGTCGGCGAACGCGATCTGAAGGCCATAGCTCGTGCGCGGCGCTTCTTTTGTGGCGTAGAAGCCGGCGGTGTTTTCGACCTTCGTGCGTCCGCCGCCGGCGATGGTGTCGCGCACGTCCGGCCGGCTGATCGTCAGCACGGCCGGATCCGACGCCGGTCCCGCGCTGCCGCCGAGTGTCGCCACGACACGCCTGACGGCCGCTGGCGCGCCTTCGGGAATCGTCGCAACCCACTTGCACGACGCCGATCCGGTGGTCGCCGTTGACGAACGCACGGCCAAGTTGATGCAGCCCGGGATGCCGGCAGGTGCCAGGTCGCTGAAGAACGTCACCGTCGCCTTCTTGATGTCGCCTGGCTTGACCGTCACGGTCGCCGTCGATGTGATCGTTGCGGCGTTGGTCGTCGGCTTCTTCGTCGTCCACTTCGACGCACCGGTATACACAATCGCGCCCGTCGCAGACCACTTGGAGATGACGATGTTCGCCGTCGCGCGTCCGGAGCCGTTGTTGGCATCACCCGGCGTGACGACGAGGAGCTCGTAGGTGCCGGCCTCGCGCGGCGCATTCGCGCTCGGTCCGTACACCGTGCGGCCCATGCCTCGGTAGCTCAACGTCACCGTGACGTTGTCCGGCCACACGAAGCCCGACAACTGGCCAGTCAGCGGCGGATCCGGAGTGCCGTACACCTTCGTGACCGCGTTTGGCGTCACCGAGGCGGCGGGCCGCATCAGATCCACGGGCTGCGGGGGCGGCGCCGGCGTGTAGTTCGAGACGGACGAGGACAAAGGAATCGTCGACGAATCCGACGAAGACACCAGGGACGGTCGCGGCGGCCGTGATTGTCAGGTTCGCGCCGGTGAAGGTCATCACGTAGTCCGGTCCCGCCGAGACAGTTCCAATCAGCAGCGGGTAGGTGCCGGCCGTCTCCCCGGGCGCGCGGCGGAGCGCGCCAGCCAGCGCGTCTCCACTCAGAAACGAGCCGGCCGTGAGGTGATACGTGACCGCCAGCGAACTGTGCCGAATCCATCAGGACCCCTGGTGCATCGAAGAGGCCGCGCGGTGGATGAAAGAGCCGTTCCGATTTCGTCCAATCCCGTAGACTGACCTTCATGTCGTCCGCCAAGAGCTGGCTCAAGATCATCCTGGTGCTCATCGCCCTGGGCATGCTGGGCATGTGCGTCATCATGGCCTGGGATCCCGACGAGGGCCGCATCGTCAACCTCAAGCTGCCGTTGTGGATCCTGGCCATGGGACAGAAGAAGGTGGACCTGGGTGGCGGCGCGGACAGCTCCGACCTGCGGCGCCTGGACCTGGACATCAAGGAGATCGAGCGGGTCGGTCCCCTGCTGGTCGTCGATGTCCGCTCCCCGGGTGGTGAACGCGTCCTGATCTGGACTGAATAGGGGACGGGGGCGCCAAGAGCGGCGCGATGGTGAACTGACTGACATGGCGAGATGCCGGAGATTCTGGTGGCTTCGCGGCTTTTCTTGAATAGGCGCGGCGCTTGCACTGTAGAAAGCCATGGAGGTCGTCGTGACTGGAACACGAGCACTGCTATTGGCCTCCGTGCTGGCGGTGGCCGCGCCTGCGGTCGCTGCCCAGGCGCGGAACGCCGATCCCTACCGAAATCAGCGCTCGGACCAGCGAGGGGATCAGCGTGACCGTCGAGATGTCGAGACTCGGCGCGGCGAACCGCGTTTCGACTTTGCGGTCAACAGCGGTCTGAGAGACGGCTATGAAGCGGGTCTGCGAGACGCGCAGCGCGGCGACCGGTTCGACCCGGTGCGCGAGAAGCGTTACCGGTCAGGCGACCAGGGCTACGACCGGCGCTACGGACCGAGGGAATTCTACAAGGATCGCTATCGCAACGCGTTCCGCCGCGGCTACGAAGACGGGGACCGCGACGGACGCCGCGACGATCGGCGCACCCCGCGTTGGTGGCAGTTTGGGGGATAAGCACCGTGTAATGGTGTGGTGCGGAGTCGGCGGCTGCCGTGGATGCACGACATCGTGCGTGCGCAGCGGCCCGTTCGCCTTCCGGTGGTGTTGTCGAGCGATGCGGTGTCGGCGCTGCTGTCGCAGTGGCGTGGCGTGGTGTGGCTGATGGCCTCGCTGATGTACGGGGCCGGGCTCCGGCCCTGCTCGAATGCGCGGCGTTGCGCGTCAAGGATCTCCACTTCGATCGGGGCGAGTTGCTGGTCAGGGACGGCAAGGGCGGCAAGGATCGGGTGACGGTGCTGCCGGCGGCCCTGCGGGCCAAGGATCCCAACGCGCCATTCGAGTGGCCGTGGCAATGGGTGTTTCCCGCCACGCGCTTCTCTGTGGACGCGGCGACGGGCGAGCGACGCCGACATCACCTGCACGAGTCGGTGGTACAGAGGGCGGTGAAGGACGCCGCCCGGGCGGCTGGCATTCCTCGGCCGGCCACGTGTCACTCACTCCGGCACTCGTTTGCGACGCCTCTGCTGGAGGCCGGGTACGACATCCGGACGATCCAGGAGTTGCTGGGCCACCGCGATGTGAGCACGACGATGATGTACACCCACGTGCTCAACCAAGGTGGCCGTGGCGTCCGGAGTCCGCTGGACCGGTTGGGGCGTGCTGCCGGCAAGGGATGAGCTGATTATCCAGACGAACGTTGCGGTCATATTGGACTATGCAGATCGGCCTATTTCGCCCAAGGGGCCTCGATCTGGCACCACCCAAGTACCGACGAATGGAGGCACTTCGCGTGGGATTGACCCGCGAGAACCCTTGGGATATGCTGCGGGCCACGTTCGGATAATGGGCTATCTAGTTCGGCCGACTATTTGTTAGCCCGAGCACGAAAGGAGACATCATGCTCAAGTGTCACATCGTTAGTGTCATGCTGCTGCTGGCGCTGTTGCCGACGACGGGCGCGGCGCAAGACGCCCCCGAGGCTTGCAAAGCCGACTCAATCGAGTGGCTCGACTTCTTGCATTCCTGGCGAGCCGTAATGGAGTTGGGTGGCGCCGGACTGGTGGAACCTCCAGTACGCTGCTTGAAAATCGTGCTCAAGACTGGCGAGTTCGTACGAGCCGTCGCCACGATGGAGACCGAACCTGCATCCAGCGGTGTGCGCATTCTGTTGCACCAGCCAGGCAAGGCCGTGCCGGCGTTGCAGCTCGAGCTCGGCAATGTTGACCGCATGCCCATCAGCTGGCGTGCCGAGGCGTCAGGTCCGCACTACCTCGTCGTACGCGATGCATGGACGTCCTCGGGTCGAGTGAAGGAAGTGCCAGTTCGTATCTGGCTGGAGCAGATCGAGCCCTCCGCTCTTGCCGACGCACGCATGGCCGCACTGTCAGCCGACCCGCGCGTCGCGTGGTTACGTCAGAATGTGACGCCGATTCGTTCGATTGATCCGCGCGACATGGATTTCAGCGACCTTCAGCCTCTGCGGAGCGCGCTCAAAGAGGTGCGCGTCGTCCTGTTGGGGGAGGTAGACCATGCGTCCGGGTCTGACTTTCTGGCCAAGTCACGCCTCGTAAAGTTCCTCCACCGAGAACTCGGGTTCGATGTTCTCGCCTTTGAAGCAGGGCTTTACGGGATGGCTGTCGCCTGGGACGGCCTGCGCTCGGGAGCGCCGCCACGCCAGGCATTCGCCGAAGGGGCGTGGGGATTCTGGGCGAACTCGGAGCAGATGCAGTCGCTCATTGACTATGTCGCGGAACAGGCTCGAGGCGACCGGCCGCTGGAGCTCGCAGGCTTCGACAACCAGTTCACGGGGCAAGGGGCGAGCACCCGCTTCGCCGCGGACCTGACGGGCTTCCTCGTCAAACGGGGCCTTGCCGGACCGCTTGCACTGCCCGCAGGGCCAAACATGCACATACTGGACTCGCTTGCGATGAGGCGAGGCGGCAGCCTCAGGGAGCTGCCGGCGTCGACGCGCTCAGCCTTTCTCAGCGGGTTGGACCAGACCATCGCGAGGGTCGCGGCGCTGAACGACGATGCTGCGCGATTCTTGACCCAGGTGCTGCGCAGCACGGCGTGCCATGCGAGTTTCTTGGCACCGGCGACCGTTGAGAGCCCGTCACCGGCTTGTCTCCGCACCCAGCAGATGGCGGACAACGTCATCTGGCTGGCGAACGAGCGCTATCCCGGGCGCAGGATCATCATCTGGTCTGCCACGGCACATGCCGCACGTACGTCGCAGGTGCCTCCGGCTGCTGGCAAGGGCCCTCCGCTCGCCCTTCGGGTAAACGAGGTGTTTGGCTCGAAGAGCTACGCGATCGGGGTGACGTCGTATCGCAGTGCCGGTGGCCATATTGTTCCGGACCAGCACCCGTTGCCCGAGTTCGAGGAGCTGATGTCGGCGGCGGGGTTCGATTATGGCCTGATCGATCTGCGCCGCGCACGGTCTGAAAGGAACTGGGCCGGGGAAGAGTTCCTGGCGCGTCCGATCGGCCACCACACTACGCCGGCGGTCTGGAGCGCGTTACTCGATGCGCTACTTTTCGTCCGCGAACACCAACCGCGCAGTCCCGCGCGCTGAGCAGTGAACGCCGCCGAATGTCTTCTGGCCGGCCTAACGAACCGATGAAGCTGACGGTCGCCTTCGGCGCCCGCAGCTTATCGGCATGGCGTTGGGCGGACGGCTGGTTTGAGGAGGCCTCATGACCCGAGGGCGTGTCTTCGTCGGTCTGTTCATCCTACTGGTCTCGGCCGGTCTTGCTACGTTCGCCCAGGTGCGGCCCGTTGTCGGCCCCGACTCGGTGATCGACTTGGAGTTCACCGAGGGAACCGACCTCGAAGCCGTGCCTTCACCTGACGGTGGCCGCCTCGCGCTCCAGCTCTGGAGCGGCATCTGGATCCTCGACGCCCGCGGCGGGCAGGCGCGACAGGTGACCGATCCCACCAATCCCGCAGACGAGCATTGGTACCCTCGCTGGTCTCCCGACGGTCGCTTCATCGCGTATTCATCACTCCGATCGGACGGCGGGATCTTCGTGGTGCCCGCAGCCGGGGGCCCGGCGCGCAGGCTGACCGACACGGAATTCGACTTCTGGCCCGCCTGGTCACCCGACGCGGAATTGGTCGCGTTCACTCGCGCCCAAGGCCTCTGGATGATTCCGGCTGGCGGCGGCGCCGCCCGCCGCCTTACTCCGCCTGACATCGACGCCCAGCAGCCGGCGTGGTCGCCTGACGGCGCGTGGATTGCCTTTTCCTCCAGCGGTCATCTGGCCGTCATGAAACCGGACGGCAGTTCGCTGCGATCCGTGACCGACGGTCAGAGCGATCAGTTGCCGTCGTGGACATCCGATGGTTCCGAGTTGCTCTTCCTGTCGGAGCGATCAGGATCGGTGCAGGTATGGCGTGTGCCGATCGGAGGAGGCGACGCGCGACGGGTCACCGACGAACCGGATGTGTACCGCTACGCGCCGCGGTGGGTGACCGGCCAGCAGAGGATCCTGTACACCGGTCGAGGTGCGATTCGCCTTGTCGCGCCGGATGGAAGCTCGCCGCGCGTCGTTCCTTTTCGCGCACGCCTGCGCGTCACGCGTCAGGGATACCAGCGCCGGCCGCCGACGATCCCGGCTGCCGGCGTTCCCTTGTCGATGCGGGGTTTGACCCGGCCCGCCATCGCGACCTCCGGTCGCATCGTCGTCGCGGCGGGCGGCGATCTCTGGAGCATCGAGACTGACGGTCGAGTCGAGCAGCTCACGTCCGGGCCCGCCGACGACGGAGAGCCGGCGTGGGCGCCGTCCGCCGATCGCGTCGCCTTCGTGTCGAATCGAACGGGCGACTATCAGGTCTGGGTGCTCAACCTGCGCACCCGCGCGACCGAGCCACTCACCCGCGAGCCAGGCCACTGCGAGACGCCCCTCTGGCATCCATCAGGTTCGAGCATCGTCTTCGTTCACAGCCCGCGACCGCAATCGCGTGGTGTGCTCAAAGTCGTCAGCGTCGCCGACGGCAGCGTCCGCACCGTCGTCGAGACGAAAGGCATCGACACGCGCCCGATCGGCTGGGAGTCCAGGGATGGCGATCTGGTGTACGCCGAACTCGGGTCGGACGCCGAGCGCCAGCTTCGCACGGTCCTCAGGCGCGTCCCGCTGGATGGATCTGCTGCCCGCGACGTGCTGGCACTGCCAGGCCAGGCAGAGTTTGTGGCGCTGGCGCCTGGCGCCGATCTCGTCGCGTACGTGTCGAACGGGGAGTTGTGGGTCCGATCGCTCCGCGACGATCGACCGGCCCGGCGCGTGTCGACGGGCCCAGCGTTCTTTCCTGCCTGGGAAACCGAAACCCGAATCCTGTTTTCGAGTGGCGGCGACCTCCGTCGGGTCGACGTCGACCGCATGGGCGAGGAGAGCCTGCCGGCGCGATTAACGTGGAAAGTTCCGGATGCGCCGGGCGCCCTCTTGTTGAGAAATGTCCGTGTGCTCGACCCAGAGCCTCGCGCGGGGCTCTGGGACGTGATGATTCGCGACGGGCGAATCGCATCCGTGACCCGCGCCGGTGGGACTGGAAGAGTCGGCAGTGCCGATCAAACGATCGATTTGAACGGCCGCACGCTGATGCCCGGACTGATGGATCTGCACGCGCACATGTTCCGGGGATTCCCGGCCGAGGGCTATCTGTACTGGGGAGTGACCTCGGTGGGTGGGGCGGGCGAGGAGGGCAATTGGGTCGTGCAGCAGCAGCAGGCGATTGACGGTGGCACTCGCGCGGGCCCGCGCATCTTCCCGGCCGGCGGTTTCGTCGTGCCTCCGTTCATGAACGCTTTCCCGCAATTCCTCCGCGTTGCCAACCAGCAGCAGCTCGACAGATACGCCGACTACCTCGTGCGCCTCGGCGCCACGCAGGTCAAGAGCTATCTTCGCCGTGACCCGTGGTTGGAGGCGGCCACGACGCGTGCGGCTCACGAGCGTGGGCTGCCGGTGTTGTCCCACTTTCTGAGGCCCGCCGCGGTTGAGGCGGGCCTGGACCGCAAGGAACACGCGTTTTTCTATGCCGGCGACGGCTCCGCCGGGCTTCGATTCCGTCAGGACGTTCTCGAGATCCTGCGCAAGACGGGAATCACGCTGGCTCCGACCCTCGTCTTTGCTTTCGTTCAGACAGAGGAGGGGAGGCGTCGCGCGGAGTCGGAACTCTCTCGACCCGATGTCTCCGCGATGCTGGTGCCCTCGATGCTCGCATTTCTCAAGACACAGATGGCACGGCCGCGCACCGGTCCCGAGTCAGCGCGCTTTCAAAACATGCTGGAGGCAGGCAGCGCCAACGTGGCTGCCGCTCGCGCCGCGGGTGTCCCCCTTGTTGTTGGCACTGATTATGCGCCGCTCGGGTTCCTCGGCGTCCATTGGGAGCTCGAGTTGTTCGTCGCGGCTGGTCTCACTCCGACTGAAGCCATCGCTGCCGCGACCCGGAACGCGGCGCGCACGCTCGGGGTTGCCGACGATCTGGGCAGCGTCCGCGTCGGCGCGCTCGCAGACCTCATCGTCCTCGACGCCGATCCGCTGCAAGATATTCGCCACACCCAGCGGATTCATCTGGTCATCAAGGGCGGCCGGATCGTCGATCGCGACGCCCTTCTCCGATCACTGCCAGGCGCTCGCGGGAATCAGCCGCCCAACGCGCTGCACCCGGCCGGCGCGGCGACCGCGGGCGCCGGCGGGTGAGCGCTGGCGTTGGGCAGCAGGAGTGAGCGGTGCTCTTCAGTAGCTACCAAGGGATTCTTGACATCCCTTCCAGTTCGGGAGAAGTACGAGCATTCCGACCTTCTCGTTTCCGACCTCTTGATCGCGGAAGAGGGACAGCTTCGGATTTTCTACGCTCCGTTCGACTGGGCGAACCCCAATGCCAGAATCATCATTCTTGGCATTACCCCTGGATGGACGCAGATGGAAATCGCGTGCCGGGAGGCGCGAGTTGTGCTCGCTTCGGGTGGGTCAGCGGAGGATGTCTGCCGCTCAGCAAAGTCACACGCGAGCTTCGCGGGTTCAATGCGTGTCAATCTCGTCCGAATGCTAGATGCATTAGATTTGCCCAGGCTTCTCGGAATTCAGTCGTCCTCTGACCTTTTTGGTGTGGCCCGTCCGCTACTTCACACGGCGTCCGCTATTCGATACCCGGTGTTCGTCGGAACGCGGAATTACACAGGGACTAACCCGCGGCCGGCCAAGTCGCCGTTCCTGATGCGTTTCGCACGCGAGGTCCTCGCTCCCGAACTTGAGTCTGTGCCAAAGGCTGCAATCATTCCGCTCGGCAAGTCAGTCGAGGAGGTCTTGGTAGCCCTTGCGGCAGAAAGACGGATTCGCCCTGGGCGCCGGTTGTCTGGTTTTCCGCATCCCTCGGGCGCGAACGGGCACCGTGTTCGCCTCTTCAATGAGAACCGTGCGTCCCTGTCCAGCCAACTCCGGACCATTCTCGGGGCGGCCAACCCTGCTGCCCAACCGGTTGCAGCGGACGGCGCTGCGCGCCGCCGCTGAACCGGAGCGTTGGGCTGACGCGAGAGTTGGCCCAGCAGTTACTTGAGCCTGTTCTTCCAGTACCCTGGCTTCCGTCGGTCGTGAGCGACCGCGAGGATCCTCACTGCGCCGGGGACCACAATGCGCAACCACAACGTAGATCACGTGATAGGGAAAGCGCGTGACGGCCAAGCGCCTCACCGGCAGCCCGGCGGGCACGCGAGGAACGGTTACGCCAGCGCGCGGGAACTCAAGCAGTCGTCGAACGGTTGCGTCAACCTCATCGAAGAACTCAAGGCCGAGGCCGACGCGGCGCGCCTCGTACCACTGGCCAGCCACGCGATACTCGGCGTCCGCTTCGGCCTCAAACCTGGCGGGCGTATTCACCGTTTGCGCAGCGCCGCTTCAGCACGGGCTCGCACGTCTTCCCATGGAATGCCCTGGGACTCGCCGGCCAGAACCCGTCGAGCTCGCTTCTCAATCTCTGCGGCCCACGCGGCCTCCACCTCAACCGGATCTTCCGCGCCAGCCTCGTCGAGGCTCGCCAGGAGTTCGGCGGCCACAGTGGCTCGTTCGTCGATCGGCAAGGTGAGTGCTTCCGAAAGAATTCCTTGCGCTCGTGAGGTCATGCCGCCATTCTAGGCCCAAGGGCGCAGCCCAACAAGCGCCTGGAGCCGACGGCGGCCAAATCGTGTACAACAATGCTGCGCCCGGGCCGCCGCGGCTCACGCGCATTGCGTTAGGCCGATGAAACAAGGGCTTGCTCAAATCGAGCGAGCAGGTTGAGAATATCGCCATGAAATCACAGGTGGATGAAATCCTCACTCTCAGCGTTAAGGATCGTCTTCAGATCGTTGGAGAAATCTGGGAAAGTATTGCGGCCAGTCCTGAAGAGATTCCCCTGACCGCGACTCAACGAAGAGAACTTGATCGCCGTAAGCGTGAGCATCGTCGGAGTCCATCGGCCGCCAAGCCTTGGTCTGAAATAAAGGCACGGTTAGAAAAGCGTCACCGGTGAAAGCGCGGTTAACACCGGAGGCTGAGTAAGACGCCGATGACGCAATCGCTTGGTACGATCTGAAGCGCGACGTTCTGGGAGACGAGTTTCTTCGGTGTGTAAACAAGTGCGTCCAATCGATCGAGCGGCATCAGTTCGTCTAAAATCACAAAGTGACCGTCAATGAGTTCATGATTTCCCTCAGCACGCGAGCTCGCGCCGACAGACCTGCGCGCGCAAGCACCTCATCCACGCCGAGCTTCTTCCACATCTGGTGGCCGACGTGCACCGGTCCCGCCTCCCGCGGCTCCTCAACGGCCACCTGCTCGGTATGGATCGCGACCAGATCGGATTTGCCTTTGGCCGGGCGCCGCCTGCCGCGGCGTCTTGCCTCGCGCAACGACGGTTTCGAGCTGTGCATCGGGGCCCAACTCCGATTGACCGCTGAGAGCCGCGTCGACCCTGCGCGCGAGCGCGCGCCACTCTTCGGCTGGCGCGGGCGCCAGGCTACCCAGCGAGCACACGACGCGGTGGCGCGGTCCCTTGGGCGTCGCCACCGACTCGACGAGGAGGTGATTGACGTAGGTCCTGCCGTGGACGCGCTTGGTGGTGCGCTTGATAAACACCGTGCCTATTAAGGCACAGGCTCCTCATCACGTCAAGTGAACACGCGCCATTACCCGTTGCATTATTCGTGACTATTTTGGATTTCTTGACATGCGTGCCGCGGAATCACGACGGATTCCAGACGCGGACGGTCACAAAAGGCAGATCGACCTTGGAAGTTGCTCTAACCGCCGCCGCGTTGAGCACCTTCAACGGAATCGCCACCAGGGTGCTCAGCTTTCGGCGGTCCACGGTCGTCGCCGGAGCGGCGCCCACCGCTTCGAGAGCGGCCTTGAGGACCTTGGCCGCGGCTGGAGAGGCCGGCATCTCGATCCGGTAGTGCATCCACAATCCGTCGCGCCGCGCCGACACCAGGCCGGCCCTCCGCAGGTACGCCAGGTGGCGCGACACAGTGGGCTGAGGCAGCTCCAGCGCGCCGTGGAGGTGGCACACGCAGACGTCCCCGGCCGCCAACAGCGCCAGAAGGCGCAGCCGTGTGTCGTCGGCCAGGGCACGGAACAGTTGTTCCAACGACAAGTGGTGAATGACAATGACCCTCTCCTCCATCCCCAATCCTCAATCCTCCATCCCCAATCCTCACTCACGGAATGACCTGACCTCCTCCGTCCAGACCCGCTATGGCCAGATCGCGCGGACCGTGGCAAGCGGCGGCCGTGGCAGTTGTGGTCCCGGCGAGTGCGGGTGCGGCGATCCCATCAGCAGCAACCTCTACACCGACGCTGAAACCGCCGGCCTGCCCGAACACGCCGTCGTCGCGTCGCTCGGATGTGGTAACCCGACGGCGCTCGCGACCCTCAACCCCGGCGATGTCGTCCTCGACCTCGGGTCGGGCGGCGGCATCGACGTGCTGTTGTCAGCCAGGCGGGTCGGTCCGGCCGGCAAGGCCTACGGCCTCGACATGACCGACGACATGCTCGCGCTGGCGCGCGAGAATCAGCGCAAGGCAGGTGTGACCAACGTCGAGTTCCTGAAAGGCCACATCGAGCACATCCCTTTGCCTGACGACACCGTCGACGTCATCATCTCGAACTGTGTGATCAATCTTTCCGTCGACAAGGACCGTGTGCTCGCCGAGGCGTTTCGCGTCCTGAAGCCTGGTGGCCGTTTTGCCGTCTCGGACGTTGTCAGCCGCCGGCGTGACGTGCCGGCCGAGATTCGCCGCAACGTGGAGTTGTGGATCGGCTGTGTCGCGGGCGCGCTTCACGAGGACGACTTTCGCGAGAAGCTGACGCGCGCCGGCTTTGTGGACGTCGAGATCGAAATGGTGCGGGAGTACCGCGCGGCAGATGCCAGGCAGTTCCTCGCGGAGGCGGGCCTGGACGCGGACGCGATCGCCCCGCTGGTGGACGGCGCGTTTGGCAGCGCGTTCGTGCGCGCGACGAAGCCCTGATGCGCCTGCTCTTCCTGTGTGTCGCCAACTCCGCCCGAAGCCAGATGGCCGAAGGGATCGCCCGGCATCTGTTTGGAAAGAGGGCGTCGGTCCAAAGCGCCGGCAGCGCGCCGACACGCGTGAACCCGAACGCCATCGCGGCCCTGGCTGAGCTGGACATCGACATCTCGGGCCACACGTCCACCGCGGTCGCCGACGTCGACCCAGGTTCGGTCGACCTGGTGATTACCCTGTGTGTCGAGGAGGTGTGTCCGGTGTTCCCCGGCCGGGTGGAGCGCCTGTACTGGCCGTTGCCCGACCCGGCCGCCGCCCCGCCTGAAGAGGCGTTGACACGCTTCCGGCAGGCCCGCGACGAACTGCGCACGCGCCTGGAGGCGTTCGGCCGGGAGCGCGGCCTGCTGTAGCTCGTGGCAGAATCCTCTGATGCGTCCGCGCGTCCGCTTCGCTCCATCGCCAACGGGATACCTGCACGTAGGAGGCGCGCGCACCGCGCTCTTCAACTGGCTCTACGCGAGGCGCCACGGCGGCACGTTCATCCTGCGCATCGAAGACACCGACGTCGAGCGGTCGTCCGCCGACATGGTGAGCGGCATCCTGAGCAGCCTGACGTGGCTGGGACTCACGTGGGATGAAGGGCCTGGCGTCGGGGGACCACATGCGCCCTACTTCCAGACCGGGCGGCTCGACAAATACCGCGCGGCGGCCGCCCGACTGGTGGCGTCGGGACACGCGTACTACTGCTATTGCCGTCCTGAAGATCTGGCGGCGAAGCGTGACGCGGCGCAGGCCGCCGGCACGGCGTGGACCTACGACCGAACCTGCCAGGCCCTGCCGCCCGATGAGATCGCGCGTCGCGAAGCTGCCGGTCAGCCTCGCGCCGTGCGATTCCTGGTCCCCCCAGGCAGCACGGTCTTCACGGACCTTGTGCGCGGGCGCATCGAGTTTGCCCGCGAGCACATTGAAGACTTCGTCATCATCCGTTCCGACGGCTTTCCCACCTATCACCTGTCCGTCGTGGTGGACGACATCGAGATGGAGATTACGGAGGTGGTGCGGGGCGACGACCACATTTCGAACACGCCAAAACAGGTGTTGCTCTATGAAGCGCTCGGCGCGCCGGTGCCAGAGTTTGCGCACGTGCCGCTGATCCTCGGACCCGACAAGAAACGTCTGAGCAAGCGGCACGGCGCCACATCGGTGGGCGAGTACGAAACGCAAGGGTACCTGCCCGAGGCCATGATCAACTTTCTGGCGCTGCTGGGTTGGTCCCCCGGGGGCAATCAGGAAGTGTTCAGCCGCGAGGAACTCATCGAGCGCTTCACGCTTGACGGCATCAGCGGCGGCAATGCTGTCTTCAACCCGGAGAAACTCGACTGGTTCAACCAGCAGCACCTCATGCGGTTGCCGGCCGGCGAAATCCTGCAACGCCTGCGGCCCGACATGGAGGCCGCCGGCCTCTGGCGCGCGACGTTGTTGACGACCGAGGCCGGCTGGATCGCCCGCGTGATCGATCTCGTGAAGTCGCGCGCCAGGAAACTCGGCGACATCGTGCCCGTTCTCGCCCCGTTTGTCTCAGATACGGTCGTCTACGACGAGGCGGCTGTCGCCAGGCACCTGTCCGGTGAAGGCGTGCGCGAGCACCTGCGCGCCTGGGCTGCCGTGCTGGCCGCGATGCCGTCACTGGACCCCGGCCCGACCGAGGCGGCCCTTCGGGCCCTGGCCGAGGCGCGGGGGATCAAGCCCGGCGTGCTGATTCACGCCACTCGCGTGGCGGTGCTCGGCCAGGCCGTCAGCCCGGGATTGTTCGAGGTGCTGGAGCTCATCGGACGGGATCGGGTGGTCGGGAGGCTCCTACCATCTCAATGACCGGCGTCCGCGCCACAGCGGGCCTTCTTCCACGTAACGCCATTCAGGGTTGCGCGAGACGTCGCGCACGGCCGCGAGCGTGTCGTCAAAAAGCGCGAGATCCTCGTCGGCGCACTCGAAGTAGGTGATGAAATCCCACTCGCCCGCTCGCCCCTCGCCATCCGGGTTGTAGTACAGCCGCCGGCAGACACGCGAGGCGGCGGCGCGTCCCAATTCGGCATGGCCGGGCACGTTCTGGCTAGTGGCCCGGTCATGGTGCGGATAGAAAAACTGATGCCGTTCCATTGCCGGCATCTCCCACCACTCCGCCGTCTTCCGGATGGGCAGGATGATCGCGTTCCGGGTGTTCCGTCCAGACGACCGCCCCTTCGCCTGGCTGTACGCCCACGCATACATCTCGACGCTCGTGTACTGCGGCACCCGCACTGCGCCCGTGAGCGTGGTGACCTCCGCCAGGTCGCCCACACGGCGGCGGAGATCCTTCTCCGCGTCGTTGAGACTCGGCCGGTACTTGGACGTCACCTGCACGACATGCGTGGCCGACGGCCGCGCCTCTGACGCCGAAACGTCCTCGCCCAGGCCATTCAACGAAAAAAACTGAATCATTTCGTGGGGGGGAGAGTCACGGCCGCCACCCTCAAGATCGAACACGTTGAAGAACCCCCGTGCCAGTTGATCGCCAGCAGCCCGCAGCCGCTGCCGCACGCTGTCGTCGAGCTGCGCTGGCCGGACAAAGAAGTAGCGCGTGAACGCCAGGTTCACGCCGAGCTGCGGTCCATCGAGGCAGGAGAACGTCATCTTCAGTACGCTGCTATCGGTCAAGATACTCCATGCCTCCAACCCGAATCGCCGCCGCCCGCCCGACCGCTGTGCAACCCTGTGCAACCCCGCGAAAAACCGTGCCGGTCGACGACCCGCGCGCGCGGTTCGAACGGGGCCGCCGCGCGCTGATGCGCAAGGACCTGCGTCTGGCTGAGGTGATTCGCCACACAGGGCGGGCCCGCCCTGACTTCGGACGCCGCGAGCCCTTCGCGGCGCTGGTCCGGGCGGTCTTGTCCCAGCAGCTCTCGACCAAAGCCGCCGACACGATCCATCGCCGTGTCCTCCAGTTGATGCCCGCGATGACGGCCTCACACCTGCTGGCCGTCCCCCCCGCCGATCTGCGCGCGGCGGGTGTCAGCGGCCAGAAAATCGGATACCTGCGCGATCTGTCCGGACGGGTGGCCGACGGCCGTCTTGACCTCCACGCGCTTACGCACCTTGACGATGAACAGGTAATTGAAGCGATTGTCACCGTGAAGGGGCTGGGGCGCTGGTCGGCGCAGATGTTCCTGATGTTTTCGCTGCACCGGCCGGATATCTTCCCCTCAGGCGACCTCGGCATCGTCAAGGGCATGCAGCGGGTCCTGGGCATGAAACGGCGGCCGTCGGTCAGGACCATGGAACGTGTGGCGAAACTGTGGCAGCCCTATCGATCCATCGCGTGCTGGTATGTATGGCGTACGCTGGAATAGCCGGTCCTGGGGTAACGTCCTCTCCCGCTGAGACGTATTCGACTGCCAGATGCTGCTGAGATGCCTGATGGCCGTCGCCATTGTCCTGGGTCTGGTCTGCGCGGTGCTGGCGTCGTGGGGCATCGAACGGGTGCGGGCCCGCGACCGCGCGGTGGCCATTGAACACATGGCGGCCACGGCCACCACCGACCTGGTGCGCGCCCGGTGCGAGGCGAACCCCAACTGGTTCCTGGCCGGTCCACGCGAGGCGGCGCCCAGCGCGGCGTTGCTCGCCCTGCCCGACGGCGACGTATTGGCCCATCGTCCCGATGTCAACACACGGCCGGTCGAGTTCTTCGCCTACGACATCGAGTACATCGGCCAGAGCACCGCCGCGCCGCGAATGCCCCAGACGATCCGCGCGCGGCTGCGCGCGGGGCAGACATCGGTCACCGAGCCGTTCGTGACGAGCGAGGGGACGGGCGTGCAGACGGCGTTCCATACCACTTGGGACGGCCCCTGTGCCGTGTTGTTGTTCCGGATGCACCCGCGGCCAGGGCAGTGGCGCGAGCGCGCGATGATGTTTGCGGCGCTCTGGGCCGGCGCGTTTGTCGCGATTCTGCTGGTCGCGTGGCCGCTCGACTGGCGCATCCGCCGGCTGGGCGCGCAGATGCGCGCCTCGGCGCGCACCGAGTATCACGAAGCCGCCCTCGTCGGCGGGCGGGATGAACTGAGCAGTCTCGGGTTTGCGTTCAACGCAGCCGCCCTTGATGTCCGCCGGCTGCAGACCGACGTGCGCGATCGTGACGCGGAACACCGGCGGTTCGTCGCGTATGTGGGCGCCGATGTCGACGAGCCGCTGCGCGCGGTGCTCACCTCCGGCGACACACGGCAGATCGCGTCCCTGGCGCTCCATCTGGGGAACATCCTGACCGGCGCGCGATTCCGCGACCCCCGGGTTCGTGTTCAGGATCCAGTGGACGTGGCGGGGGTGGTGACGACCGTCGCGGGTGAGTTCGCGCCACAGGCCGAGGCGCGCCGCGTGGCGCTCGAGATCGCCCGGCTTGACCCCGGTGTGGTGCTTCAGGGCGATCCCGCCTGGCTCGCCCAGGTCGTCCGCAATCTGGTGGCACACGCGCTGCAGCGGGAACCCGACGGCGGCCGTGTCAGCCTCGATGTGCGGCGCGGTGGCGACGGCCGATTCTCGTTGCGGGTGATCGATACCGGACCCGATCTGTCCGACGAGGAGTTGCGTAAACTCAACGCGGTGCGGCGCTTCCGTGGCGACGAGGGACGAGGCGCTGATTTGCGGGGCGACATCGGCTTGAGCCTCGCCATCGTCCACGAAGCGTGCCACCAGTTCGCGTTGCAGTTGGCCTTCCGCCGGCCCTCGACGGGAGGGCTCGAGGTCGAGTTGACGGGGCAGACAGGCCTTTCCCGATGACCAGGGCAACACCCCTGGCGACGCCGTCTGCCTACGTGGTGACCGCAGCGGTCGCAAGCACCTCTCGAATTTTCGCCGCCACCATGTCCGGCGACGGCACGATGCCGCCCGCGGCGCACCGGCCGTCTGGGCCAGTTCGCGGAACGAGAAACACGTGTTGTCGCACTGGTACTCGAACGCCTGCTTGATCAGCTTAATCACCTGCCACAGTTCGTATTCGCCGTCGGCGATGCTCGGCCGGAACACCGCCAGCGCGCGCGTCGACGTCGTCGCCTCCGACGTCAAAGATCGACAGGGTGCCGTTGACCTGTGCGAATCGTCGTGGCGATCTCGAGACCTTAACACCTTCTCGCACGTGGACCTGAACGGGTGCGTCGACTCTGGACCATCGCCCTGACGCTCGTCCGGGAGTTGCGCGCACCAAGGCGACGCGATTCGCCGCATTGGCGCCTCTCAGTCCAGCGGTGACAGCTTGGACCTGGGTGGTATGATCAAGTCATACTTGGTCACATTACGATGGCCCGCACCACTTCCACCCTCACAATTTCGTTGCCGCCCGAAATGCTCAAAAAGCTGGAGCGGGTGCGGAAGCAGGAGGACCGTACCAGGTCCGAACTCATGCGGGAGGCGCTGCGTACCTACTTCTCGAGCCGAATTCCGGAAGAAGCCCCGACCGCTGCCGAACTGCGCGCGATTCGCCGAGGTCGAGCCGCGATTGCCCGAGGCGATTTCGTGACCCTCGACGAACTCCGCGATGAAGTGGGAACTGCTCCTCGCCGGTCCCGCAAGAAAAGCGCTTAAGCGGATTCCTGCCTCCGACCGGGGCCGCATTCTCGCGGCTTTGGACGAGATGGAGGAGGACCCGTTTCAAGGGGACATTGTCCGGCTCAAGGCTCAACCTACGGCTTGGCGCAGGCGGGTTGGTAACTGGCGCATCCTCTTCGACATCGATCCCGATCGACGGCTCGTGATCGTCCACGATATCCTACGGAGAACGTCAACGACGTACTGACGAGGCCCTGCCTCAGACCGCGCTCCCTGTCCGCCTCGTGACACATGCTCGACGGTCTGAGCCGGAATCTGATATTGGATTGACCCTATGACGAACCTGAGAATCCCGCTGCTCGTGTGTCTTGCCGCATCGCTCACGCTGCCGTTGTCGTCGGACCTTTCCGCGCAGCAGCCGGCCGCGAAGTGGAACATCAGCGATCCCGTCGGTCCCACGACGACCCTCGAATTCGACACGAACGAGGGCACGTGGATGAACCTCGACGTGAGTCCTGACGGTCAACAGATCGTCTTCGACGTGCTCGGTGACATTTACGTGATGCCCATCGCCGGCAGCGGCACGTTGCCGGCGACGCGACTGATCGGCGGCGCGCCCTTCGACATGCAGCCGCGGTTCAGTCCCGACGGGTCGCGCATCGCGTTCACCAGCGACCGCGACGGGCTCTGGAACATCTGGACGATGAAGACTGACGGGACTGACTTGAAACAGGTCTCCCGCGAGTCGCGCTGGTTCATCAACAGCCCGACGTGGGCGCCCGACGGCGAGGCGATCTACGCGCGACGGCACTTTGTGACGACGCGATCGCTGGGGGCGGGCGAGGTGTGGATGTTCCATCCAGCCGGATCCGACGGTGTACAGGTGACGCAGCGCGAAAATGCCCAGAAGGACGCGGGCGAGCCGGCGATTTCACCAGACGGACGGTATCTCTACTACTCGAAAGACGTCACGCCGGGATCGACGTTCGAGTACAACAAGGATCCCAACGGCGTGATCTTCGCCGTGCTGCGCCGCGACCTTCAGACGGGCCGCGAGCGGGCGTTTGTCAGTCGCCCTGGCGGGTCGGTGACGCCGCGTCCATCACCCGACGGCAAGTGGCTGGCGTTCGTCCGGCGCGTGCGCGCGCAGAGCCATCTGTTCGTGAAGAACCTGGAGACCGGCGACGAGACGCCGGTGTTCGACAAACTCGACAAGGACCTGCAGGAAGCCTGGACCGTCCACGGCGTGTATCCGCAGTACGCCTGGACCCCCGACTCCTCCCGCGTCGTCATCTGGGGCCGGGGGAAGATATGGAACGTTGATGTCGCGGCCAGACGCGGCGTGGAAGTGCCGTTCACCGCGCGCGTGCAGCAGACGCTGACGGCGCCGCTGCGTTTCCCGATCGCGGTGCACCAGGACCGGTTCCCCGTGAAGATGCTGCGAGACGTGACCGTCTCGCCAGACGGCCGGCAGGTTGTCTATAACGCGCTCGGCCGGCTCTACCTCCGACCGCTGCCTTCAGGCGAACCGCGCCTCGCGACCAGCGCCGGCGCCAGCAGCACGGTGTTCGAACTCGATCCGTCCTGGTCACCAGACGGCCGGTCGATCGTGTTCACCACGTGGAACGACACCGACCTGGGTCGCGTGCGCGTGCTCGACGTGGCCGCCCGCACCACGCGTGATGTGGTGACGACGCCTGGGCACTACATCGAGGCGTCGTTTTCTCGCGACGGACGATGGATGACCTACCGAAAATCCGGATCCGACGGTGTGCGGCCCGACCGAGGCACGGCAGAGCCCGGGTTGTACGTGGTGGCGGCTGAGGGGTCATCGGCGCCAACACTCGTGCGCGAAGGCGGCGTCGAGCCGGAGTTCGATCGCACGGGCACGCGCTTGTACTTCCGCGAGCAGCGCGACCAGTTCGTTCTTGCGAGCATTGCCATCGATCTCGCCGGCGTGGCCGGCCCCGGCCAGCCCGCCGGCGGTGACGAACAGGTTCACCTGCAGTCGGCCAACGCCATGGACATCGTGCCGTCGCCCGACGGCAAGTGGGTGGCGTTCCACGAGCGGTGGCGAACGTTCGTGATGCCGTTCCCCCGCACCGGGCGGCCGGTGACGATCGGTCCGGGAAGCGCGGCCACGCCGCAGGCCCGCATCTCGCGCGATGCGGGGTTCTTCCTGCACTGGTCTGGCGACAGCCAGCGCGTCCATTGGTCGTTGGGTCCGGAGCTGTTCTCGCGCGACCTGGCGCGCACGTTCACGTTCATGAACGCGGGCCTCGAGCGGCCGGATGAACCTGAGGCCGCCGGGATTGCCATCGGTTTCAACGCCCCCTCGGCGGTCCCGGCCGGTGTGGTCGCGCTGACAAACGCGCGCATCATCACGATGGCACAAGCCGCCGGAGCCCCTGCCGTCATCGACAACGGCACCATCGTTATTGAGAACAACAAGATCGTGGAGGTGGGTCCGGCCAACCGCGTCACCGTGCCGGCCAACGCGCGTCGCGTCGATCTCCGAGGCAAAACGATCATCCCCGGCCTGGTTGATGCGCACGCGCACGTGGGCGCCGAAGGCGGCGGCATTCCGGCAAATCAGGCCTGGCCGCTCCTGGCCAACCTGGCGTTCGGCGTGACGACGGTGCACGACCCGTCGAACGATTTGGAGATGGTGTTCGCCAACGCGGAAATGATTCGCGCTGGAATCAAACTGGGGCCACGGTTGTATTCGACCGGGCGAATTCTCTATGGCGCCGAAACGAACTTCAAGGCGCAGGTGGACACCTACGAGGATGCGTTGTCGAGCCTGCGGCGTTTGAAGGCCGTGGGCGCGTGGAGCGCGAAGAGTTACAACCAGCAGCGTCGTGATGCGCGGCAGATGATCGTGAAGGCCGCGCGGGAACTCGAAATGCAGGTGGTGCCCGAGGGTGGGTCGTTGTACTACCAGAACGCCACGCACATCCTCGACGGCCACACGACGGTGGAGCACAACCTGCCGCCGCCGGCGCTCTACAAGGACATTCTGACCGTGTTTGCGAAGAGCCAGGTTGGCTACACGCCGACGCTTATCGTGTCGTACGGGTCGCTTTCGGGCGAGCACTACTGGTATCAGAAGACCAACGTCTGGGAAAACGATCGCCTCCTGGCGTTCACTCCGCGCGACGTCATCGACCCGCGCTCCCGCCGGCGTCTCATGGCCAATGATGATGATTTCGGGCACATCCTGGTGTCTCAGGGCGCGAAGAAGCTGCACGACATGGGCGGCCTCGTGGCGATGGGGGCCCATGGGCAGATTCAGGGGCTGGGCGCGCATTGGGAGACGTGGATGCTGGCGCAGGGCGGCATGACGCCGCGTGAGGCGCTGCAGGCCGCGACGATCAACGGCGCGAAGGCGTTGGGGCTCGATCGGGAGATCGGGTCGATCGAGGTCGGGAAGCTCGCGGACCTTGTGGTGCTCGATCGGAATCCGATCGAGAACATTCGCCACACCGAGTTCGTGCACATGGTCATGATCAACGGCCGTCTGCTCGACGGGATGTTGAACGAGGTAGGCGGCAGCACGCAGCGGCTGCCGTTGTGGTTCGAGGGGCGCTGAGCTCGGAGGTGATTTTCACGACGATCACGAAAATCACCTCCGAGTTCATTCGTCCTTTTTTCGGTCGCAGCACATGTCACCACGAACACGACGCAGCTTCCTGAAAGATTCCCTTGTCCTCACTGGCATGACCGCCTTGTTGCCGCACAACCTCAGCGCCGACGACTCCTTCGACTACGTCGTGATTGGCGCCGGGTCGAGCGGGTGTGTGGTGGTCAATCGGCTGACCGCGGATCCGCAGGTGCGGGTGCTGCTGATCGAAGCGGGCGGGCCGGATGTGCACCCGCTGATTCCCGTGATCGGCCAGTGGACGTCGCTGTCCGGGTCGGAGGTGGACTGGCAGTATGCGACCGAGCCCGAGCCCGGGCTGGACGGGCGGGCGATCGCGTGGCCGCGCGGGAAGACGTATGGCGGATCGAGCGCGATCGGCGCGGCGGCGTACGTGCGCGGACATCAGCTCGACTTCGATGGGTGGGCCGCGGAGGCCGGACCGGCATGGAGGTATCACGCCGTGCTGCCGTACTTCCGGAAGTCGGAAGACAACGTGCGGGGCGCCTCGCCGTATCACGGGGTCGGTGGACCGATGGTGGTGGCCGACACCACCGATCCGCATGCGGGACACCACGCCTTTCTTGAGGCTGCGCGTGAGTTGGGATTCGCCGCAGATCCTCAGTGGGACTTCAACGGCGCGCAGCAGGAGAACGGCGCCGGGTTTTATCAGAAGAACCTGAAGGACGGCCGGCGTCACTCTGCGGCGAGCGGGTTTCTGACGCCGATTCTGGGCCGGCCCAACTTGGTGGTGCGGCCGTTTTCGCAGGTGCGCCGGCTCCTGTTCACGGGCACACGGGTGACCGGTGTCGAGTACGCGCGCGCTGGTGCCAGGCCAGGTGTGGCGCCGGTGGTCGAGCGCGTGCGCGTCGAGCGCGAGGTGATCGTCTCGGCGGGCGTGATCGAGTCGCCGAAGATTCTGATGCTGTCGGGCATCGGGCCGGCCGATCACCTTCGTGCACACGGTATTCCCGTCGTGCTGGATCTGGCGGGAGTGGGTGCGAACCTGCACGACCATCCGCGCATCGGGCTTCGCTGGGCGGGCCTCACGACGCTGCCGGGTGCAACGGTGTCCGCCGGTTTGCTCACGCATTCGGTGCGCGGCGTGAATCCCGGGGCACCGGACATTCAGTTTTATGTCGGCCGTGGACTCAGCGCGCCCGACACGGCGATTGCGTGTTCGGTGGTCGTCAGTCGTCCGCACAGCCGGGGAGCCATCACGTTGCGTTCGGCCGATCCGCTGGCGGCGCCTGTCATCCGCGCGGGATATTTCACCGACGCGCGTGACATGGATGCGGCGGTTGAGGCGGTGCGCCTGGCGCGGGCCATCGCGCACACGAAGCATTACGACCGGTTGCGGGGTGCGGCCGCCGATCCGCTCGAGACCGAAACGACGCCGGACCAGGTCCGGGCGTTCGTCCGCCGGACGGCCAGCACGATCTATCACCACGGAGGCACGTGCCGGATGGGGCGCGGCCCCGAGGCGGTGGTCGACCCCCAGCTCCGGGTCCGTGGCATCGACGGCCTGCGCGTGGCGGACGCGTCGATCATGCCGACCGTGGTCAACGCGCAAACGCACGCCGCGTGCGTGATGATTGGCGAGCGGGCGGCCGAGTTTGTTCGGGGCTGAATTGGTGCTCGGGTGCTCCCGTGCTCGGGTGCTCCGGTGCCCGCAGACGGTCGACCGGCTTGCCCGCTCCCCCTGGGTACTGGTAACTTTGCTGGGTTCTCGCCGCGCGTTTCCCCCGTGCTGGGAGGTCGTTCAACGGTAGGACAGCAGACTCTGACTCTGCTTATCGGGGTTCGAATCCCTGCCTCCCAGCCACTTTCGTCCGTCCACCATCCTCATCCCGCTTCTTCCAGCTTTCCTGTCCTTCTTCCGATCGCGCCGCGACTCCGCATGGGATCCGAGCGTTGCAAGCCATACGCATTCAGCGTATGTTTCAATATGTGGAGTTCTTCGAAGCGCCCGCCTTCACGCGCCATGTCGGCACGTATCTCGACGACGCGGAGTTGTTGGGGCTTCAGCTCTTTCTCAGCGACCAGCCCGAGGCGGGCCAGATCATGCCTGGCAACCGGTGGATTTCGGAAGCTGCGATGGGCCGACGCGACGCGCGGCAAGGGTAAACGTGGAGGATTGCGCATCATCTACTTCTTCCTTCACGAAGATCACCAAGTGTGGTTGTTCACGCTGTACGGGAAGGATGAAGCGGACGACCTGACGCCAGCACAGAAGGCACAGTTGCGTGCAGCGGTCGAGGCGGAACAGAAAGCTCGGTACGCACGGCGGAATCAGCGACGAAAGAGGAAACCAAGTGGCCACAACTAAACGGAAGAAGCGCGATCTTTTTGGAGAACTGATGGAAGGTGTGTCTGCGATGCGGGCTCACCGGGAGGGACGGGTCACGCTGCGCTCACATCAAGTCGAACGACTGACGTTGCCGCGCATCGATGAGCAGATCATCCGGAGCACCCGCGAGCGCCTCCGTATGTCGCGGCCGGCATTTGCGTACCGCATTGGCGTGAACCCGCGCACTCTCGAACGGTGGGAACAGGGACGGAGCAAGCCGAACGACCAGGCAGCCGCACTCATTCTTCTCGTGCGGAAGTACCCGGACATGCTCCAGCGCCTGCAACGGCTCGCCACCGCGAGCTGAGTCGTGGCGTGTCTGGGGCGACTCTCTGACAAGAGCTTCCAGGGAGTGGTTCGCGGCGAGTGCCATTTCGAGTGACATCGCCACGGGGCAGGGCGCAAACCGAGGACAAAGGTGGCACACGGACGAAAACCTGACGTTCGACAAATGACTGAAGCGGTTAGCAGGCGAGAGCACAGCCTGGCCAAAGACCGAAGCGTTGCCCCATCGTCTTCGCATGGGTCGCCTTCAGCGCCTGCTCGAGCAACCGAATCTCGCGCGCCATGGCCGTGACCGCCTTGTCGAGGACCTTGACGTCGTAGACAGGCTCCTTGACGATCTCCCGGTCGGCCGAGCTGCCGAGGAACCGACGCTCGCGATGTGCGTTCTCATTCCGCAAGCCAATCAACTCTTCATGACGCTTCTTCAGCGTCTTCATCCACGCGAGTCCTTCGTTCAACGTGATGTGCGCCATATCCTCGCCCTCTCTCCAAAGGATGTCGACCGACGACCCTTCGGTTGACGGCGATGCCATCGTCGTCAGCCGACGATCAAGCGAGAAGATCGTGCCAGGGTGAGAGAGGCAAAGGCGTTGCGGAATCTGCAATATCTCCTGGGCCGGACCCTCGCCCATTCTGCAACGGTCATCGAGCCCCGCTCAGAAACTGGGCGCTTCGAATCACCATTGAGTTGGCGCAGGTCTTGCTCAATCAGCATGCACGATCCCGCCTGGACCTCAGCATGAACCCCCTGGCAACAGTCGGCCGTCGACAATTCCCTGCTCGTCCACGATCGCGCTGGCCGGCCGCTGATGCCACTCGGTGCGCTTGAGGAAATTGACGAAGTCGATGCGGAGCGCCTGGTCTGCCTGCCGCACCTGCCGCTCCTCGACACCGCTGTTCCGCTCTCACTCTTCGCAGAACCCTCGTACCTGATCCGCCAGGGGCTCGGCCGAGGCCGGGCGCGACAGGAATCGTCGCACCCAGCGCACGAAGGAGGGAGCCGCCGTCGCACGCACCACCTAGGCCTTGAGCAGGAACTCGCCGAACTGCTGCAATGAAGACTCGAGCTCACGCATGATTCACCTTGGGCCCTGATGAGCAAGGGGTGTGCCACGATGGCGTGTGCGCAGATCGTGTCTTCCCACCGCGCGTCCTGCACGTCGGCGTCAACCCCGGTTGACGGTTTGGCAACCCGAGGTGACGTCCATCCCGGGAATGGCGCCTTCCGCCCATGATCGGAGTTCCCGGCACATGGCGCCGGGACCAATTCCTGTGTCTGGGGCCGGCAAGCTCAAGCAACCCGTTCGGGCAGAACGGGTTGCGCTGGGACCAAATGGCGGGGATAATGCCCGCGAGTGGAGAGTGCGCCCACGCTTGACCTGTGGCAGACCGTGCAGCCGACCAGTAATTGGCGCTTTCCACCCATATGAAGTTAGCCAGATGAGAGCATCGTGATACGGAGGGGCGGTTGGAATTGACTGAAATCGTCAAACTCTGGGAAGTGGTTCAGGTGTTCCAGCGGTACACCGCGTTCCAGAAGCTAGCCTTGATTATTGGAACCCCGGTGGCACTGTACGTCGGCTATCTGCTTACGATCGGTCGTCCACCCCTTGTTCTTCATGAGCTCCACTTTGTGCTGCTCCAAGACCGACAGGTCCAACAGTTGGAAGACGGAAGTAAGGCGATTGAGATTGAGTTCCGGCTCTTGAACTCGACTTCTCCACCTGCAGAGATCCACAACGTATTTGGCCAGATCTGGATCGATGGAACGTATTTTATCGGGTCGACTCTGCCGCCTGCTCGTGGGCGCTCGGGCCGGCCCAGGGTCGAATGGGATATTCAGATGGCCGTCTTTCCGAAGGAAAGTGTGTTCATTCCCCCGAAGATTGCGGCGCGAATGCCAGCGCCAGGAGAAGAACTCCGGGTAGGGGCGCAATTCGTGTCGAAGGAGACGTCGAAACTGGAGTACTTCTGGAAACTCGTTAACGAAGACGGAATTCCCAAGATCGTCTTCGTTAAGAATCCGCACAATTTCAAGTGAGATCAGGGACAGGCGCGTCGAGTGTCATCGACCATAGCGGGTGTCTTCGGGGAACTGCCTAACACGGCGTGCAGCCGACGGCGGCGTGTCATCCTGAGCGCCGCCGCGGCTGACGCCGGGCGTTGCCTGACAAGAAAGAGACGATGAGCTACTTCCTGGATTTGTTCTCGCCAGAGACTTACGAAGCGTTTGCTCGCTCGGACCGGACAGTCTCCGGCTTCAGGCGGCGCCATCACGGCATCGCCGGGCGGGTCAAGCCGGGCGACCGATTCCTCTGCTACATGACGAAGGTGTCGCGCTGGTTCGGGATTCTCGATGTCCTTGAAGGTCCGTACGTCGATGAGACGCCCATTTACAGCGCAGAGAGGGATCCCTTTGTCGTTCGGTTTAGGGTCAAGCCGGCCGTTTGGCTGCCGGTCGACAAGGGCGTTCCCATCCATGAGGACCGAGTGTGGAACGCTCTGTCGTTCACCCGAGGTCAGAGCAAGAGTTCGTCTACATGGACAGGCAAGCTCCGTGGAAGTCTCGTGCAGTTCGCAGACGAGGATGGGAAATTCCTCGAGTCGATTATTGCGGCTCAGCTATCGAATGACGTCATTTACCCAATTGACGAGGCGGAATATCGGCGACTGCTCGGCCATCGCGTACGGCGGGCTGACAAGGACGTCTCGGTAACCGTGCCTGACGATTCGATCGCGGCTCCTCCTGAAGTAAGCCGTGCACCGGAGGAGGAGGTCAGAGAGTCGATCAAGATTCAGGCGCTGCTCGCTGAGGCCGGATCACGGATGGGCCTGCAGATCTGGATTCCCCGCTCGGATCGATCGGCTGTGCTCGGAGAATGGCGCGGCGATCATCCGCCCGTCCTGGAGCGGTTGCCGCTCAACTATGACGATACGACGCTGAAGACAATCGAACAAATTGACGTGCTGTGGCTGAGCGGGCGAGCGATCAAGAGGGCTTTTGAAGTTGAGCACACGACCTCGATTTACTCTGGCATCTTGCGCATGGCGGATCTCTTGGCGCTTCAGCCGAATATGGACATCCGCTTGCACATCGTCGCCCCAGTAGCTCGGCGTGAAAAGGTGTTTCAAGAGATACGGCGTCCCGTATTCTCCCTGTTGGACCGGGGTCCGCTGTCAGAAAGCTGCACGTTTCTTTCCTATGACAGCATTCGTGAGCTCGCTCAGCAACCACACCTCTCTCACTTGTCGGACACGGTGCTCGACGAGTACGAGGAGGAAGCCGAGGGGTAAGCTGTCTAACAAAACGTTGCAGCTGACCGGGCCGGCATTACGGCGTTCCGAGGTTTGAAGTCGTTGCAGCCGGCCCGGCAGCTGAACTGTGTCGTGACCGTCCGACGATGTTTTGGCGAACGACAGGTGTCACGGCTTCTGGTTTCAGGTAACAGTTCAGGGGGGTGCCCCGGCCAAGGCCGGGGCCGTTTTTCCTGAGAAAAATCGGTCCTTGCCGTTTCTTAGCCCGTGGCGGGTGACCCTCGGATCTGGCGATCTCGCAGTTTTCCTAGGAAAACCGGCGATCCCGAGGCAGACCCCCTGAACTGTTACGGTTTCAGGGTGCTGGACGGTCCAGCGACGAGAAAACTCGCCGTAGCCGGCGCGCGCGGGTGTAGTATCTACCTGTTCCGGGCAGCCAAAATGGAAATCCTGGTTTAATGAGGGGCGCGGAGCGCCCTGGGCCGATCCGTTGCGGCTGCCATGTTCAATTCCGTAAACGCGCTCGTTTTTCGATCAGAAGGAGATGACGTATGAAGATGAAGCTCGCACGCCTCGGTACCGCCTTCGCGTTCGCCATGCTCGGCGGGACCGGGGTCGCCTATGCCGCCGCTGTACCCGATTTCCCCTTCGGCTTGCCAATCGCCGAGTGGGTGCGGGTCCTCATTTGCCAGGCACTCAAGGGTATGTGCTGACGTTAATCTCCCTCACGGCGCTTGTCTGCGCGGGCCCCCCGCCCAAGAGCGGGGCCCGCGCAGGCGGCCTCGCCGTAACCGGCGCGGCGCGGTGGCCCGGATCATGCGGATGGGTCCAGTCGTCGTTCGATCCTTTTTTCCGCTTCCGAGCCAGCTTCGCCAGATCCTCACGCGTCGGCGTCGCGATGCCGGAGGCCTGCGCCAGCGTCGTCAAGAACTCCTGATAGGTGTCGCCCGTGTCTCGCCGGACAATGCTCCGCAACGCCGCATTCGCCTCCAGGGTCGTGGCATCAACGCCGAGCGTCTTACCTTTGAGCAGCCCGGCGTCGGCGACGCGCTGCAGAATCCAGGTGAACACGGCCTGATGCGTCTCCAGGTCCATCAGTCGGCGCGTGCGCGAAATCGTCGAGTGATCCGGTGGCGTCCGATCCAACCCGAGCCCGAGAAACTCCCGCAGGGCCAGCGAATCCGCCGCGCGCCAGGCGATGCCGCGCTCGGAATCGATCTCTTCGAAATAGCCAATCAGCAGCAGCCGAAAATACATCGCCGGTGCCAAGCCCGGACGACCCATGGTCGCGGCATAGAATTCCGCACAGCGCGTTTCGACGAACGCGTCGAAGCCGGCGTTCGTCAGCAGCGCGTTCAGTCGTCGATGGAAGGGATCGCCGCCGGGGTCGGCAGGTCGCTGGTCGCGATCCAGATCGCCGCCTGGCGCGTTTCGCGACGTTTGCCCATGGCCATGCGCGGCATTGTAGTACACCGACCACGCTGATGAGACCGGCTCGTCAGTGGTTATCGACTTTCACCACGGGCTGTTAGGCGACGGGCCGCATAACAAGGCGCTGCACCCGACGAGCCGCGCACGCAGCTACCGGGAAAATTCGCGTCACTTCCGAGCGCGGCTCGCGGGTGAGCGCCAGTCCGTTGACCGCGACGACCGGAGGGTGACGGAAGCCACCAGATGGCAATAAGATCGCCGGTGCCGAATGTTCGAAATGGGGCGTGGTCGGCGTTCACTCCGCTCGCAGGCCGATGCGTAGGCCGCGTATCCGCGCGGTGAAGCCAATTCAGTTCACCGGTCGAGGAGGAAACTGTGGCCCAATTCTACTACGCCGACCAGGAACGCAAGACCATCGGTCCGATTTCGATGGACGAGCTTCGCGCGCTGCATGCCGCCGGGACAATCTCCGACAACACACCAATCATTGAGTGAAGGCGGCCTTCATTGGCGTGACTTTGGCGCCTGCCGCCCGGCCAGCACCGCCGCCAGCGGGACAGACCTGCGCCCCGCCTCCTGTTTCCGGATCGCGGTCAGCAGACGTGATCCACGATCGAATCGCCTCCGGAGCCGCGCAAACCGCTGCCAAGGCAGAGGCAACGGTGGTGGTGGTTAAGGATTCGTTCGTGGCGACTTTCCGAGCAGCGAGCACACCGGGTGAGAGAGGAGACACTTCGCGTGGTGCGTCCAGATGCGGCACACTTCCGGGCAACGCACACCGGGGCAGAACTTGATCTTCTTCTGCTCGTACGCGGCCGCCGATATGGCGTCGAAGTGAAGCGCCAGGATGCGCCGCGCCTGACCCCGTTAATGCGGATCGCCCTCACCGACTTTGGTCTTGAGCGGCTGACGGTGCTCTATCCCGGCACCCGGCGCTATGACTTGAACCGGCAGGTCACCGTGGTGCCACTCGCCGAGCTGATCTCGCGTGGGAGGAACGCGGTCCTGAGCGGCCGGTGAATGCGCGACAGCGGCTTTGCCAGCGTGCGTGTTGATGGAGCCTGCTCCCGCCGGGGGCCCGTGCGCCACGGGCCTACTTCGGATCCCGCTTCTCGTCCTTCTTCAGGAACGGCACGCCCTCGGTCATCCACTTGGGCGCCGCAGCGCCCTTCAGGTGGTGATCGAAGAACTGGAAGAAGCGAATCGTCAGGTCCTTGCGGTTGGCAAGGCCGCGCAGGCCGTGCCCTTCGCCGGGATACGCCAGCAGGATCGCGTTCCTGCCGTGGAACCGCAGGGCGTTGTAGAAGTTCATGCCCTCGCTGAATGATACGGTCGGGTCGGCGGTGCCGTGCATGATCAGAAACGGCGCCTGCGCGTCTTTCGCGTGTGTGAGCGCCGACTCGTACTGGTACACCTCGGGCTTGTCCCACGGCGAGAAGCCCCAGCGCCCCTGCCCGAAGAGGTAGTAATCGTTGCCGTTGGCGCCGCTGCCGCCCGTCACCTGATACGACCAGCCCCAGCTCTGGCTGAAGTCCGAGGTCAGGTCCGTCACGCCGGCGCCCATGCCGACGGCCGCGAACATCTTCGAACGCGTGCCGATGAACGCGGCACCTTCGCCGCCATAACTGTGTCCGCTGATCCCGATGCGCGCCGGGTCGACGTACCCCATCTCGATGACCTTCTTCACCGCGGCTTCCACGCACTCCAACATGTCGCTGTGCGACGACCCGGTCCGGAAGTGAATGTCGGGAAGCATCGTGATGTATCCGCGACTGACGGCCTCCATCGGCGACGCGCCCATGCCGGTCAGGAATGACGGCGCCGAATACCGATTGAGGTTCTGCGAGTTCTTCTCGTAGAAGGTCACCAGCATCGGCCGCTTCTCGCCCGCCTTGTAATCGTCGGGCAGCGCCAGAATGCCCTGCAGGCGCACGCCGTCCTTGTTCTTGTAGTCAAAAAGAATGCGGCGGCCCCAGAGAAACTCCGCCTGCTGCGGATTGGCGTTCGTGATCGTCTTCGATTCCTTGAAGTTCTGACCCGAGACGCGCAGATCCGGGAACTCCGCAAACGTCTGCCGCGTGAACAGGAACACGTCGGCCTTCGCGGCGCGCCCGGGTGTGCTGAACGCCGCGTCCTCGTAGACGATCTCGTTCAGTTGTCCGCCAGCCAGCTCGTAGAATCCGGCCTTCTTGGTGTACTCGCCGTAGGCCGAAAGCGTCACCGGCTTCGACAAATCGATCATCTGTCGCGCGGCCGCGACGCCGCCCGGTCCGTAGTTCGCCAATGGGTCGATCGGATCCGTGCGCACCACGCGGAAACGAATCTCCTGCTTCGTCCCGGCGTTGTTCGTGATGTTGCGTCCAGCCGATCCATCCACCGGCAGCGCCCACAAGTCGTACCGATGTTGGACAATGGCCGCTGAGCCGTCGGGCGTGTAGCCGGCAATGCCGTACGACGGACGGGGACCCGGCCGGTCGAATTCCATGTCGACGAAGCTCACCGGTTTTGGTCCGCCCAGCGTGCGCGTGGCACCCGCGTCAAGGTCGTACGCCTGGTACTTCTGGTCCTTCCAGTAGAGGTACCGGCGGCCGTCTGGCGAGATCCCGAACACATGACTGCCGATGAGCTGGCCCTTGAGCATGAGCGTGCGCTCACCGGTAGTCGTGTCCACGCGATAGATGTCCGCGGCAGGCCGCCGGTAGTCGTGAATGTAGCCGCGCATGTCGCGGCCGACGGCCCACCGGCCGGTCAGCGCCAGGTCGATGTCGCGCATTGTGTCGTCGGCGAGTTTAACGAACCGGCGCGCGGCCACGTCGAACGCCTGCCGGTAGGTGAAGTTCTGGTCGGCGTTGGCGCGCACCATCTGCATCGATTGAATCCGCTCGTCGTTGCTGTGCCAGACGTCAACGTCCGCCGCCTCGTCGGCGTTCCGCGCCCTCGCGTCCGGCGACGGCACCTGCGGCTTGATGCCAAAAAACACCCGCGCGGAGTCGTCACTCCATGAGAGCGGCGCGCGATCGCTCACCACCCAGTCAGCCGGAAAGCCGTCGGCCTTGGATGGATCGAAGGTGACTGAGGTGGCTGAGGTGACTGAGGGGATGACGAGCAACACGTTCTGGCGCTCGCGCACCTTCTCGACGTCCACGCCCTTGAGCACGGCCAGTGCCGTGCCGGCGTCGTTCCACGCGAGCCGGTTGTACACGCGCGCATCGTTGTCCAGCGGACTCACGCGACCGGTGCGCAGATCGATCACGAACAGGCCGTTGGTGTCCTTGATCGCGGCATCCACCGTGTACGCCAGCAGCGCTCCCGTCTTGTTGAACGCGCTGTCGCCCACGCTGCCCAGCGGCAGATCCCGCCCGGTGGTCAGGTTGTGAACGATGACGTCCACGCCGCGTGGTCCGGCTGGCGTGCCGGCCGGAGCCGCAGCGCCTCCGCCGTCCGTCGCGCCACCGGCATCACCGCCGCGTCCAGCGCCGCCGGCCGCCTGTGGCGGACGCCGGCGCAACAGCAGGTGGCTGGCATCGGCCGAGAAGTCGAACGACGCGATGTCCTGCCACGACCGCACCACGCCGGTGGCCAGGTTGCGCAGTTCCACGCGTCTGGGTTCAGGCGGCGGCGCGGCCCCGGCGCCCCGCGCGGCCTGCGGTGCACCCGGTGCCTGCGGCGCCGGCGCCTGTCCCGCGTCGGCCTCCGCGCCGCCTCCGCGCGCGCCTCGTCCTCCGCGTCCGCCGCCGCTCGGGTCAACCGTGCAGGCGAGCCACTTCGAGTCGGCGGAGAACGTGCCGCCGGTGCCGTTCGGCACCGTGACCTCCTGACTGGTGGAGAGGTTCCGCAGGTGCAGCACCGGCTTCGCGTCGGCCGTGGCCGTGTTGGTGAGCTGGAGTGTGTAGCTCACCCACTGGCCGTCGCCGGACATCTCCTGGCCGTTGATGCTGCGCCAGGTGGCGTAGTCCTCGACCGAAAGAACCTTCTTCTCCTGCGCGGCAGGTAACGCGTAGCTGGCGGCAAACGTGATGAGGAGAGCGATCCACAGCGCGGGGCGTGCCAGGCGCGCGCGGGTCGCAAGGGCGCGGGGGGCAGTGGCTGGTCTCATGGCTGGGAATCATAACGCCAATCTCTAGATCCCGAGTCCGTCCCGGTAGGCGTGGAAAAGGCGCGCACTGTGTGTACGCAGGCGGTCGTCCGAGGCCCCGCCGCGGTACTCGCGCACCGTGAGGAATCCCAGGGGTGATTCAGGGTCGCTCAGCTCGCTCACCGTGCGCCGGATCACCTGCGCCAGCGGCTCGTCGATAAGCGGCCGCGCATCAAGGCCCAGCAGATAGGCCGCCGCGAGGTCGAAGTCAATCAACACGCCCTCGTGTTCCACGCCGTAGAGGCGATCGGCGTCCTCCTCGTAGAACAAGAGACAGTGCAGCACGCCGGCCGGGTCACGCGCCGCGCTCCGATCGGAGTACGCCACCAGTTTCAGCAGCGCGTAGAGCGGGATGGTGACAAGGGGCACGATCCGTCCACCTTCGAGTTCCGTTGTGGTCCGGGCCCGGTGCAGACGATCGAATCCGAGCATGTTGTACGGCGCGTGTGGCGGAATGTGCAGCAGGCCGCCTGGGGCGAGCGTCTCACTGTACGGCAGGACATCGACTCTTCCGGCGCCGCGCGCCAGCCGAAACGGCGCGCGAGTCCGCGTGAACCCGTAGGGCTCCCGCTCGAGCACGCGTTTCACGCGATCGAAGTCGGCGAGCGTGTCCACGAGCACGACCGCGTCGGCGTCGTTGGTTCGTCTCGGCGGCGGCGTTTTCAGGAGAAGTTCCGGGACGAGCGCGCCGATGAGGCAGGCCACAACCCGCGCTTCATCAAAGCCGTCCATCAACGCGGTGACGGTCTCGAGGAGGCGTGGATCAAGTCGCGCCATGCCGGCCTTCAATCCACGGCACCAGCAACTCGGCCGCGTCACTTGCCTGTTCGGTCCCGTGGCATCGCAGTTCGGCGTAGGCCAGGAGCGCAGGAGCCGCCGGCAGAAGGGGGCTGTTTGCGGCCGGTGCGGGCAGGAGGCCAGGAATCGGCGGCTCGATGACCACAAGATTCGCCTGGCCCTCGGTCGGTTGAGCATTCAGCGCCCTGGTCACCGCATCGGTGAAGGCGTGAGGCGCCGCATAGATCTCAGTGATGCCAGCCTGGTAGTAGTGCGTCAGTTGCAGCGCCGCCGCCGCGCCCGTCAGACACCACGCAATATCGCGGGCGTTCAAGACATCCTTGAGGCGCTCAAAGCCCGCCCCGGGATCGTCCGCGTGCGCCAGGCGAAAGCGACGTTCCGCGAGACGCGGACGGAGAGTGTTCACATAGGCCTGGGTCCACAGCGGGAGCAGCTCCTGGCGACCGATCAGGCGCCGGCGGCGTCCCCGCACGTCGAGCAGACCGCGGCGCTCAAGATCGCGGAGACACGCCATCACCGTCGGCGGCGTCACGCCGGCTGCGGCGGCGAGCTGGTGATAAGGGCCTTCAAACAACTCGGGATTGAGCAAGCCAGCCAGGACAACCTTCACCCAGCCTTTGGTGATACCACCCCTGCGCGCGGCGGCCAGGCCCGGGCGTTTGCCTTCGACGTGAACGAACACTCCCGGGGCACCCAGGTGCGCGTTGCCCGCCTCGTCGGCGTAGTCGATTCCCCGGTCGCGCAGGAACGCTGCCTGCTTCGGGGGGACGTAGGGAGCCAGGAGCAAGAGCCTCGTGGTCGCCCTTGTCTTTGGCAGGGCCCTGGCCAACAGCTCCAGCCGGTTGGCGAGCACCTGGATGTCCTGCTGTGGCAGATGGTTCCTGGCCGAGACCAGGTATCGGACCGTTCCCCGGGGTCCCCGCCACACGAGCACCTCGTCGTCGGCCTCCAGTGCGTGCCTGATCTGGGCTCCGGGCAGCCATGCCGCCAGGCGATCTCGGGCAGCGGTCAGTTCGCGAGTCATTTGTTATTAATGATAATACTAAATTAAATAATATTTTACAACTCACATCAGCCAGTGCACCGCGCCGGCCGTTTGAGCGTCCTTGCACGCTGCCGAGACGCCACGGCAGCGGGGGCTGACGGCGAAACGGCTAAGGCCCTAACTGCGCCGGCGGACGCCGACGGGGACGCCGGCCGCCTCGCCGGGCGGACGGCCCAGCGCGCCGGCACGACGCACCAGCGTCTGGAGCGTTACCGACTCGTAGGTGCAGCGCACAAGCTCGTCGACTTCTTCAAATAACCAGTGCAGGCCGCACCCCGATTGCCGCGGACACGGGCGGCCGGGCTGGTCGTGCAACAGGCACGCGCCCGGCACGCGCGGGCGCTCGAAGACACTGAAAATCTCAAGCACGGTGATCGTCGACGCCGGCCGGGCCAGGCGATAGCCGCCGCCAATCCCGCGCGTGCCGACGGCCAGACCGGCGCGGACCAGTCGCTGGAACACCTTGGCCAGCGCGCCTTCAGGGATCGCGTACCGCGCCGCCACACCGGCCACCGTGACCGGCGTGTCGCGCGCGGTGGCCATCTCCGCGGCGGCATACAGCGCGTAGCGCGTGGACTTGGTGACGGTCATCCGCGCGTGCGCTCCAAATCCAGGTCGAGACACACCCGCTGCGCCATCACAAATCCCTCACGCTGAAAGAACGTCAACAAGTCCGAATTGTCCCACGGCACTTCCGTCTGCAGCCTGGGAATCCCGAGGCCCAGCAGGTTGGTCCGAAGCTGGTCGATCAACGCCGCCGCGACATGGCGTCCGCGGAATCCCGGATCGACACCGATGACATCGAGGACGGCCGCCGGCTCCATGACGCCGAACTCCCCGTAGTACACCCGCGCCAACACGAAGCCGACGACGTGTGCGTCGATCTCGGCGACGAGCGACATCGCAATGCCGGTGTCGGCCACGGCCTGTCCCAGCTTCAAGTCGAGGAACTGCTCGCGCCGCCGGCCCACACTCGCGGCGTCGATGGCGATGATCGATTCACGGTCGCCCGGCTGCAGGTTGCGCACGAGCACTTGATCGCGAGCGGGATTGTCGTTGTCCATCAATCTCCCCAGGCCACGCTCAACCAATGAGCTGGCCACCATCCACACGCAAGACCTGCCCGGTCACGTGCCGGCTCAGTTCGCCGGCCAGAAACAGCACGGCGCGCGCCACATCGTCGGGCTCGCCGAGCCGGCCGAGCGCGGCCTCGTCGAGCGCGCGGCGACGCACCTCCTCGGACACCTGCGCGGTCATGGGTGTCTCGATCCACCCGGGTGCGACGACGTTCACGCGAATGTGGAAGCCGCCGACCTCGCGCGCGGCCGTCCGCGCCAGGGCCTCAAGCCCGGCCTTGCTCGCCGCATACGCGCCCAACCCGACCTTGCCGCGCTGGCCGTTGATCGACGAGATCAAGACGATCGATCCCGATCCGGTCTGGCGCAGCAGCGGGATGGCGGCGTGCAGCAGATAGAACGCCGAATCGAGGTTGGTCGAAAGCACCGCGCGCCAGTCGTCAGCCGTCTGCTTCCACAGGCGCGCATCCCGCGTGATGCCGGCGGCGTGCACGACGATATCAAGCCGGCCGGCCTCATGGCCGGCCCGCGCAATCGTCTGTGCGACGTCCGCCGATTGCGTCAGGTCGCACGCCATCGTCGTCGTGCCCGCGGGTCCGGCGCGGCCGGGCAGGTCGAGGCAGAACACGCGCGCGCCGGCTTCGAGCAACCGCGCCGCCACGGCCGAGCCAATGGCGCCCCCGCCACCAGCCACGAGGGCAACGCGGCCGGCGAGCCCGACGAGCTGGTCGAGCGGCTCAAGCGGTGTCATGAGGCCACGCGCTGACTGGTCCGCTGCAGCCGGCGTGCGCGGAACGCGCCCCACAGCGCCGCGCCCAACGCGCCCGCCAGAATCGATTGATCGTGCGCGCGGATGTCCACGGCCAGGCCGTGTTCAGCGACCGCCTCGCGCATCGCCTCCACCAGCCCTTCGTCGTTGGCCAGCCCCCCGGTCATCAACAGCACCGCAGGCGATCCGATCGACACGATGAGCCGCGCGGCGCGCCCGGCCATCGACTGGTGAATGCCTTTCAGGATGTTCGGCAGGCTGATGCCGCGCGAGACCATGTTGATGACGTCCGTTTCGGCGAGCACCGCGCAGATGGAGGAGCAGGTTTCCGGCTTGTCGGCTTGCCGCGAGAGCGCACCGACCTCTTCAAGCGACACGCCGAGATAGCGCGCGATGTTCTCGAGGAACTGCCCGGACCCTGACGCGCACTGGCTGGTCATGCGGTAGCCGAGCACGCGGCTTCGGTCGTCCATGGCGACCGCGCGCGTGTGCAGCGCGCCCATGTCGATCACCGCGCGTGCCGCGGGTTCGAGAAACAGGCCGCCGCGGGCGTGGGTGGTCATGCCGTAGAAGTGCCCCGTGCGGAACGGCAGGGTCCCGCCTTCGCCGGTCGTGGCGACGTAGGTCAGATCGGATGTGCGCACGCCGGCTTCCCGGACCACATCCTCAAACAGGCCGGTGGCCACCGCCGCGGTGTCGCGGCGCCGGATGCGTTCGGCGCGGCCCGTGACGCAGCGCTCCGCGCCCGCGTCATTGGTTTCATCCGTCTCGCAGACGACGACCTTGATGACCGCGGAGCCGACGTCGACGCCGGCGGTGAGCATGGGGCCGTGTTCCGGTGTGGTGGACATTGCGCCTCGCCTTTCGTCAGTGCAACAGGGTGTGCGGCGCGCGCGTGGCCTCGCGATGCGCGAACAACGCCGCTCCGAGCGCGCCCGTGTAGATCGAATCGTCGGAGATGTTGACCGGCATGTCGCCGTAGTGCTCGACGAGCAGCGTGCCGAGCGCCCGCACCGCGGCCGGATTGCGCGCCACGCCGCCCGTGAACGTGAACTCGCTGTGGATGCCGCCGGAACGCGCGATGAGCGACATGGCTCGCAGCACGATCGCGCGGTGCAGGCCGGCCAGGATGTCCTCGCGGCGCTCGCCCAGCGACAGCCGCTCGCGCAGCTCGGCGCCGGCAAACACCGTGCAGGTGGAGTTGATGCGCACGGGGCTCGACGACTGGCACGCCAGCGGACCGAGCTCGTGCAGCCCGAGGTTCATCTCGTCGGCGATATAGCCCAGGTAGCGGCCGCAGCCCGCCGCGCAGCGATCGTTCATCTGGAACGACGTCACGATGCCCCGATCGTCCACCTGAATGGCCTTCGTGTCCTGCCCGCCGATGTCGAGCACGGTGCGCGTGTGCGGGAACATCGCATGCGCGCCCAGGCCGTGACAGAGGATCTCCGACTTGATCTGGCCTTCAGGGAAGGGCAGCCGTGAGCGGCCGTAGCCCGTGCCCACCGATCCAATCTGTTCGAGCGTCAGGCCGGCGATGCGATCGACGGGCTCGGCCAGCACGGCCTGGTCGTCGCCGGCGGCCGTCACGGCCGCGCGCATGTGGTCCTCGAAGAGGCCGGCGGCCTCGGCGGAATTTTCGACGTCGCGAATCGCCTTGTCGAACAGTCCGACGAGCTGGTCGAACCCGAGGCCGGTCGTCCGGGCCTCGGCTTCCGCCAGCGTCACGTACCGGCTGCCGGCCAGGTCGCGGAAGAAGTCGCTCTTGCGGCGCGACCCTTCGGCGTAGAGCGAATGAATCTCCTCGTCCATGGCGGCGGTCATGCGCCCGACCGCGAGGCGCAATGCCTTGCCGCCGATGAGCTGGCGTCCCGCGAACCGATCGAGTTCACGCGCCAGCACCTTGAGCTGCGACCGGTATTGTTCGGCGCGGAACGAACGCTCGAGGGCGCCCACGCGGCGCGCGAGGTCCGTGGGATCGAGGCCCGAGGCCTCCAGTTCGCGCCGGATCAACGAAAACCGGGTGTTGATCAGCGCCTCGCCGAGCGCGACCTGACACGCGACCTGATAGTTGCTGCGGCTGTTGGTGATGCCGCGACCGAGCACCGTCGCGTCCTCACCC
>JBCKZS010000019.1:0-43409 GCA_038918905.1 Vicinamibacterales bacterium | reverse complement strand
GTCTGGTCAGGCCTTGGTTTTCGCCGGTAACTACAGCGAATCGAGATAGGATGGAGCCGGGAGGTCAGCGTGGCCTTCCGGCTCTTTGCGCATCTGAGTCCCCATGCAATCGCCTGAACATCAATTGCGGCGGCTCGAGCCTGGTCCCACGATCATTTGTGCGGAAGTCCGCGATGAGGCGGTGCTGCTGGAGACCGAGCGTGGGATCTACTACACGCTGAATGCCGTTGCCGCCAGGACGTGGCAGTTGTCCGTGCAGGGGCTGCCCTTGGCAAGGGTCCGCGGCGCCCTGCTGAGTGAGTTCGACGTGACCGAGGCGCAACTGACCAGCGACCTCGATCGCTTCGTGGACGACATGGCGCGGCTGGACCTCGCGCGGATCGTCAACGGCTGACCACGGATGGGTGCCTTCGTCGCCGCCCTGAACCTCGACGGTGGGGGTCACCCCAACCCGGTCGTCGGTCGCGCCACTGCATTACTTCTCCCGTCGCGAGACGGTCATGAATCCTGGGCCCGTGGGCCGTTTGCCGTCGTCCGGTCTCGCTTCTTTTCCTCCCCTGAGAACGCTCCGCGCCAGAAGCCCGACGACGGCGATCAACTGCAGTGCGTAGCTGACGCGCGCTTGGACAATCGAGACGAGTTGCTGAAGCTGCTCCGGGATGACCGGCGGGTCGACGTTCCGTCAGACACTGATTTGATCCGGATGGCGTTTCGTCGCTGGTGCGCTGTTGAGGTCGACGGCGCAGCGGTGGGTTTCCTGGCTCAGAGCGGCACCGGAAAAAGTACGCTCATCCTCGCGTTTTTGGCACGGGGCCATCGTGTGATCGGTGACGACCACGTTGTTATCGGCCTTGCGAAGCGTGTGCCGACGGTCGCGCCGACCATACCCTGGCTCAAGGTCGGACCGGACGTTGCGCGCCACTTTGGCGTCTCGTCTTCGGACCTCGCTCCCCTGCACCCTTCAATTCCCAAACGGAAGTACGTCCTGCCGCGGGAGCGGCGAACGTTGGAGCCTCGGCCGTTGAGGCGGTTGTACCTGCTTGAGCGGAGCCAGCAGTCCGAGGCCATCTCGTTCTCTGAGGTGGCTCCCGGCCAAGCGCTGGCGGAGCTTGTTCGTCATTCATTCGCTCCGCGAACGGTTGCCGCGGCCGGCCTTGAAGCGGCGCGGCTCCAGAAGCTGGCAAGGGTCCTCGACAACGTCGCCCTCTGGAGGCTTCGGTATCCTGATGCCCTGGACCGCCTGGATGAGGTCTGCGCGGCGGTGGTCCGGCACATCCGCCGCTCCGAATGATCGTCGGGGGCCGTGCCAGCTCGCCCCTCGTCCCGGTTTCATCCTCAACGGTGGCCGCGATCGTGACCACCACCGCGTTCAGCGGCTCCGCCCGTTTGTGTCTTCGGTCACCCGCACGTCGGAGTGGGCCACGATCGGCGTGTACCGCTGAGCGACGTCCGCGTGGTCGTTCAGAACCCGTCCCTCGAGTTCCACCCACGCGTGCGCGGCGAAATCGCCGCCGCCGAGCGAGACACCCAGGCGTAACTCCGGCGCCGCGCCACGTCGCCGCAGCACCCACCACAACGCCAGCGATCGCGACAGGCAATTGCCAGGCAGCCGCGAGTACCGCTGCACACGCGCCGTGGCCAGCCGATACGCCTCAACCACCGCACCCACCGCACCCGTCGCGTCCGATGCGTCAACCTTCCGGCGCCAGCGCGCACGTGCCGCCGCCCACTCGGCCACCGCCAGCGTCCTCCGGTAATCGAGCACCCGCACCGCCACGTGCATCGCCGGCACCAGCAGCGCGAGCGTGATGATCGCGCGGCGTTCCACGCGCGGAAGCGCGAACCACCCGGGCCGGCGCCGGGGCTGGCGCCGGGGGTGGGGGGCATGACGGGTGGCCTGGTCGGCGTTCATCGAATCCCCGGCTCCGTACCCGCGATAAACGCCTCAAGCCCCTTCGACGTCATCACCATGATCACGTTGCTGGGGCGCTCGAAGGCAGGGGGCTCCGGCAATTCGGCCCGGCGCCGCTCCACCCATGGCTTCATGATGTCGATCCAGATCGGCAGCGCCGCTTCCGTGCCGGTCTGGTTGAAGCCGATCGGTTTCTTCAGATCGCGGCCCACCCACACACCCAGCGTGATCTCCGGATCGAAGCCGATAAACCACGCGTCGGTGTAGTCGTCGGTCGTGCCGGTCTTGCCGCCGACCGGCCAATTGAGCACCTTCGCCCTGGCGCCCGTGCCGTGCTGCACCGCGCCCTGCAGCAGGTGCGCCATGACGTAGGCCGTGTCCGCGCGCATCGCCTCGTGCGGCTCCGGCCGATGTTCCTCGAGCACGTTGCCGTCGCGATCGGTCACCTGCAACACGTTGAGCGGCGTGACCCGCACCCCCTGATTCGCAAACGCCGAATACGCCGACGTGATCTCGAGCAGCGTGACTTCCGCCGCGCCGATCGCGACGGGCAGATACGCCGGCAGCGGTGAGGTAATGCCCATGCGCCGCGCGTAGGCGACGACCTGCGCGGGGCCCAGCGCGTCCATCAGCCGGATGGTCGGAATGTTGCGCGAGTCAGCCAGCGCGTCACGCAACAGGATCTCGCCGCGGAACGCGCGGTCGTAGTTCCCCGGTTCCCACAGCGGCTGCCCAGGGCCCGGGTTGTAACTGACGGGCGCGTCGATCAGCACGGAGGTCGCGGTGTAGCCGCGATCGATGGCGGCCGCGTAGACAAACGGCTTGAAGGTGGATCCGGCCTGGCGCAACGCCTGCGTGGCCCGATTAAACTGGCTGCGCCCGAAGTTGTAGCCCCCCACCATCGCCAGTACCTGGCCGGTGCGATTCTCGATCGCCACCACCGCGCCCTCGACGTCCGGCGCCTGCTCGAGCGATGCCGTGAACGTGCGCTCGTCGTCCACGCGCACGAGGACCCGCGCGTCGATGAGATCGCCCCGGCGCACCAGGGTGTCGGGGCGTCGCCGTGTCCACGCGTAGCCTCTGGCCTCGATGCGGCCGTGCCATTGGCCGGCGCGCACGAGGATGTTGGGACCCTCCACGCCCAGGACGAGGGCCGGCAGAATTTCGCCGACCGTGGGTGGACGCGACCACCGCGGCACCTTGAACGTGTTGAGGTCCACCTTCTCCGCGACGAGATTGCGCGCCGGTCTCCGATACCCCGACAGCCGATCGAGCCGGCGCAACTCGCGGTCGAGGACCTCGTTGGCCGTGCGCTGGAGCAGCGGGTCGAGACCCGTGCGCACGGTCAAGCCACTCTCGTAGATGGCCTGCGCGCCGTACTTCTCCTGAAGCTGCTGCCGAATGTTCTCAATGAAGTAGGGCGCGAGTGCCGGCGTGGACGGCGCGCCCGCGGTGACGATGGGGAGCGCCTCGGCGGCGTCCGCCTCCTGTGCGGAAATGAAACCGTTGGCCGCCATCCGTGACAGCGCCCAGTTCCGGCGGCGGGTGGCGGCCACCGGATTGACGTAGGGACTTTGGCGCTCGGGGGTCTGGATGATGCCCGCCAGCATCGCGGCCTCCTCCAGGGTCAGATCCGCCAGGGCTTTGTCGAAGTACAACCGCGACGCGGTTTGCACACCGTAGGCCCCGTGTCCCCAATAAATCTGGTTGCAGTACATCGTGAAGATCTCGGTTTTGGTGTAGCGGCGTTCGATCTGCACCGCGACCAGCGCTTCCTTGATTTTGCGTTCCCAACTCCGCTCGAAGCCCAGCGTCGCGGGAAACAGGTTTCGGGAGAGCTGCTGGGTCAGGGTCGAACGCCCGGGCGTGCGAGCCGAACTGGTGAGGTCGCGAAACGCCGCCCACACCATGCGCGTGGGCTGAACGCCCATGTGGTCGTTGAAGTCGGCGTCCTCGGCCGCCATGATGGCCGACCGGAGGACGCCGGGAATCTGTTCGTACGTGATGACCTCGCGCCGTTCGATCGCGAACTCGCCGACGCTCGTGTCGTCGCGACCGAGCACCCGCGTGATCGTGTGGGGCGCGTAGTCGTCAAGCGCCGTGATCTGCGGCAGATCACCGACAAACGCCAGCAGGACGCCGCTCGCAATCCCGAACAGGGCGACCGCGAAAAACAGCGCCACCAACCCGAAGCCTCTGACGAGGCGAATCGCGACGACAGCCATGGTGCTGTCGACACAATATCAGGGGTGAAAGGGAGCCGCCGGGTCTGAAGACCCGGCCTCCTATCTTCCTCCCCCGCCTCGCCGCACCGCCGTGCCAGCGCGCGACCCGCCGGAGGCCGACGCCGACGGCGTGCGTGACCCCGACTGCGGCGCCGGACTGGCGGCCGGGGGCGATGGCCGGCTCGAGCGATCGCTGGTGGCGGAGGGCCGGGACGGCGCCGAACGCACCGGCGGCGCCGATCGCGTGCTCGTGGGGGCCGGACGTGTTGCGGGTGCCGGCCGCGCTGCTGGAGCTTGACGGGTCGATGGTGCCGCGCGTGTCGCAGGCGTTTCGCGTCGCACCGGCGCCTCGCGCGTGGCCGGCGACGCCTGCGGCGTTCGCGTGGACGGAGCGGAGCGACTCTGCTGCACGGGGCGGGCCGTGCGTGGCACTGCGCGTGGGTTGGGCGTCCGCGTCTGCCCTGGCGCGGTAGGTGCCTGGCGTGGCACCGCGCGCGGCGTGGCCTGTGACTCGCGCGGCGGAGCCTGGTTCGCCGGCCGGGTGGTGACAGGGCGGGTCGTGGCCGGTCGCGTGGTCGCACGCGAGCTCTGCCACGTGGTGTCGGCCCGGCGCGTCGGCGCCGCAGCGCGCGCGGGCCGCGTGTAGTAGGTTGCCGCCGCGGTATACGAGCGGCGAGGCACCGCGTACCCGACGGGCCGCGTGTGCACGGGACGCGACGGCACCCAGAACCACCGCGTGCCGGCGCGGTCCCACCGGCCGTAATGGTGCGTGGGCCAGTCCCATCGCGTGCCGCCGACCCACGTGTAGCCAAACCGCACGACGAACGACCAGCGCCCGCCGTCATACGGCTGCCAGCCGACCGACACCCGCGGATACCACACCCACCCGTACGAGGAGTGAGGATGCCAGGCGCCATCCCGATCGAACGCGCCGCCGTAGTAACGCAGTTCTTCGGGCAGATACCGGGCGGATTCCACGCCGTACCGTTCGGCTTCGAGCCCATCGGTCCACCGCTCAAAGTCGTCGCGCGGCGTCGTGTAGGCGTAGGGCACCGACGGCGCAAACGAAGACGTCGTCAGCGCGCGCGTGCCCTCCCGCACCAGCGTGCGACCCAGCGCGTTGGCCAGCTCCGCCGACCCGCGGCTCACCGCCAGCTCCACCTCCGGCTCGCCGCGCCGGTTGGCCGCCAGCGTGATCCGATAATCGCCGGGCGCGCGAATCACCGCCGTGCCGGCAGGTGCGTGTACATTCAGCGCCGCAGGCTGACCGCTCGCCCGCCACGTCACGCGCAACCGGCCGGCGAACAGGTCGACGTCCTGCTCCGAGGCGAACGTCAGCGTGGTGTGTTCGTCCAGCGCGAGGACGCTGCCATCGGAGAACAGAATCTCGGCGCGCCCACGCGTCGTCCGCAGAAAGTCGCCCACTTCAAGCGGCACGTTCTCGATATCGCGCGAGACTTCGCCGTCGCGCTCCAGAGCGACCAGGCCGTCCGTCGCCGACACAAACGCTGGCAAATCCCGATCCTGCCAGCGATCGTCGACGACCGGAGACGACGCGTACGGATCGTACCGATCGTACTGAGCGTACTGACCGGTATTTTGTGCCGCGAGCGATGAGGTGAACCGGGCACTCAGGCCAATGGCCAGAAGAAGAGCCCAGAGGGGAGCGCTGAAAAGAAAGAGCCTGACATGTCGTGCAGAGGTCATGGGACGCCTCAACTGTCAGACAGTGAGCTGGCAAAAGCAGTATAGCAGCCGCGACGTGCGACGTGCGGCGTGCGGGCCGAAGGTCCAAAGGTCCAAAAGTCCCAGAAAGTGCATTATTTGACTTTAAGAGGCTCAGGTTTCTATAATGCACAAGACTAAAGTCTGGCCATAAATGAGGCCTTGAGCGCAGAGGAGCGTTACAACAATGAGCAAGATCATCGGAATTGACCTTGGCACCACCAACTCCGTCGTCGCCGTCATGGAGGGTGGCGAGCCGGTTGTGATCACCAATTCGGAGGGCGGGCGGTTGACGCCGTCTGTTGTCGGATTCGCGAAGTCGGGCGAGCGGCTGGTCGGCCAGGTGGCGAAGCGCCAGGCTGTGACCAACCCTGAGAACACCGTCTACTCGATCAAGCGGTTCATGGGACGCCGGTACGATGAAGTGGGCGAGGAACTGAAGATGGTGCCGTACCGCGTGTCGGCTGAGGGCGACCATGTCGGCGTGAAGATCGACGGGCAGCCGAAGCCGTTCACGCCGCCCGAGATTTCCGCGATGGTGCTGGGCAAGCTGAAACAGGCCGCCGAGGATTATCTCGGGCAGCCGGTCACGAAAGCCGTCATCACGGTGCCGGCGTACTTCAACGACGCGCAGCGTCAGGCGACGAAGGACGCGGGCAAGATCGCCGGCCTCGAAGTCATGCGCATCGTCAACGAGCCGACCGCGGCCGCGCTGGCGTACGGCCTCGACAAGAAGAAGAACGAAACGATTGTCGTGTATGACTTCGGCGGCGGCACGTTCGACGTGTCGATCCTCGAGGTGGGCGACAGCGTCGTGGAGGTCAAGTCGACCAACGGCGACACGCACCTGGGCGGTGACAACCTCGACCAGCGCGTGATCGACTGGATCGTGTCGGAATTCAGGAAGCAGGAAGGCATCGACCTGTCGAAGGATCGCATGGCCCTGCAGCGCCTGAAGGAAGCGGCGGAGAAGGCCAAGATGGAACTCTCGACGGTGGTCGAGACCGAGATCAATCTGCCGTTCGTCTCGGCGGACGCGACCGGGCCGAAGCACCTCGCGATGAAGCTGACCCGCGCGAAGTTCGAGTCGCTCGTCGAAGATTTGCTGCAGAAGTCGATGGGCCCGTGCCGGCAGGCGATGCAGGACGCGGGCATCTCGGCGAGCCAGATCGACGAGGTCGTGCTCGTGGGCGGCTCCACGCGCATTCCGCGCGTGCAGCAGTTGGTCAAAGAGCAGTTCGGCAGGGAACCGCACAAGGGTGTGAACCCCGACGAAGTGGTCGCGATTGGCGCGGCGGTACAGGCGGGCGTGCTGTCGGGCGAGGTGAAGGACCTGCTGTTGCTCGACGTGACGCCGCTGTCGCTCGGCATCGAGACGCTGGGCGGCGTGATGACCACGCTGATTGCGCGGAACACGACGATTCCCACGCGCAAGAGCGAGGTGTTCTCGACGGCGGCCGACGGCCAGACGAGCGTCGAAGTGCACGTGCTGCAGGGCGAACGTCAGATGGCGCGCGATAACCGCACTCTGGGCAAGTTCCATCTGGATGGCATTCCGCCGGCGTCGCGTGGCGTGCCGCAGGTCGAGGTCACGTTTGACATCGACGCAAACGGCATCGTGAACGTCCAGGCGAAGGACAAGGGCACCGGCAAGGAACAGAAGATCACCATCACCGCGTCGAGCGGGTTGTCCAGGGACGAAGTGGACCGCATGGTGAAAGACGCCGAGGTCCACGCCGAGGAAGACAAGAAGCGCAGGAAAGAGGTCGACACCCGCAACCGCGCCGATCAGGCGATGCACGCGGCGACGACGTTCCTGAAGGAGTCGGGCGACAAGCTGCCGGCCTCGGATCGGCTGGCGATCGAGTCGGCGGTCAACGATGTGAAGCAGGCGCTGGCGTCGGGTGAGGCCGCGGCGATTACGCGCACGCTCGATGCCCTGATGGCCGTGCAGACCAAAGCGGCCGCGCAGTTGTATCAGCAGGCGGGCGCGGGCGGCGCGCCTGGTGCCGACGCGGACGCCGGCGGCGCGGCGGACGGCGCCGCGGCGGGCGACGTCATCGACGCGGAAGTGATCGAAGAAGAGAAAGCGGACGAGAAGAAATAAATGGACCTGTACGGCGTCCTCGACCTCGGCCCGTCCGCGACCGCGGCGGACATCGAGCGCGCCCACCTGCGACTCGCGCGGCGGTATTACCCGGGCATCAATCCGGGCGACCGCCGGGCCGAGGAGCGGTTCCGGCAGGTGCAGCAGGCCTACGAAGTCCTGGGGGATCCGGAGCGGCGACGGGAGTACGACCGGGGGCCGGCTCCGCGGGCCCCCACGACGCTCGCGGCCACGATGGCGTTCGATGGCTTCGATTTTTCGTCGGCCGCACAGGGGCACGACGCGGCAACGTTTGCCGAACTGTTTTCTGAGGTGTTCCAGGATGCCGCGCGTCGGGTGACGTCCCCCGCACGCGGCGGGTCGCTCGAGTTGACGATGCGCCTGTCGTTTGAAGACGCGACGGGCGGCGGGTCGTTTCCCGTGTCGGTCGTGCGACAGGAGCGGTGTGGCCGTTGCAGCGGCGCGGGGCGTGTGGCCGTGGTGGCGGTGGCGTGTCCCGCGTGCCAGGGCCACGGGGCCACGCGATGGGCGCGCGGCCACATGGTGTTCACCAGGGCGTGCGAGGCGTGCGGCGGGGCCGGGCATCTGACGAGCCAGCCGTGCCGCGGGTGCGCGGGGGCGGGGCTGCAGGCGCGGAGCGAAGTCGTCACGCTGGTGATTCCGCCGGGCATTGAGCACGGCGCGCGGCTGGCCGTGCCGGGACGCGGCCACGCCGGCGCGCGCGGCGGACCGGCCGGCGACTTGTACGTGACCCTCGAAGTGGCGCCGCACCAGGTGTTCCGCCGCGACGGGCGCGACGTCTGTCTGACGCTGCCGGTCGCCGTGCACGAGGCGGCGCTGGGCGCGCGTGTGGACGTGCCGACGTTGACCACACCGGTCAAGGTGCGGATTCCGCCGGGCACGGCGTCGGGCACGCGCCTGCGCGTGCGCGGACACGGCATCCCGTCGGCCCACTCGGCCGATCCCGAGGCGGCGGGCGACTTGATTGTGGAGATTCAGATCGTGCTGCCGCCCGTGCGGGACGAACGGTCGAAAGCGCTGCTCCGCGAGTTCGGACAGTTGAACCCGATCGACGTGCGCGCGCACTTGTTCGGTACGTAGGGCGTGGCTTCAGCCGCGCCACAGCGGCATGAAGGGCGGGACTTTCGTCCCGCCGAGTCGCCGGGCCTGACGGCCCGGCCTCCATTTTTTTGACACGGAAAGGCACAGGGGGGTAATGGCCAAACGCACCGGCACCGGGAAGGGGTACTACATGATCAGCGCGGTGGCGACGAAGTACAACGTCCACCCGCAGACCCTGCGGCTCTACGAACGCGAAGGCCTCCTGGCGCCTTCACGCACCGACGGCAACACGCGGCTGTACGCCGACGAAGACCTGCTGCGTCTGGAAACGATCCTCGCCCTGACCCGCGATCTGGGCGTGAACCTGGCCGGCGTCGAGATCATCCTGAATATGCGCCAGAAAATGGAGCGCATGCAGAGCGAGGTCAACGAATTCATGGCCTACGTCAAGAAAGAACTCGCCCGCGGCCTCGACGACTGGGAACAGCGTCTCAACACGGCACTGGTGACGACCACTGACAAGGCCGGCGAAGACGCCAGGTGATTTCCCCTGCTGCCGTGGATCCGGCCGCGCCGTGTCGTCCGGTCTGCAAGCCGTTCCTCCAGCGCTCCACCCCTCCATGTGCATTGTCTGAGGTGAGTTGTCCGGGTTTCGCGATTGCTGATACCCTTCAGCACATCGTGTCCGAGTGTCCGATCTGCAATGGAACAGGCTGGAAGCCGGTGGACGCCTCGGGCGTGCGCCGCGTCGAGCGCTGTGAGTGCTGGCAGTCGCAGGCCTCGGACCGGCTGATGCGCGATGCGCGCATTCCGCCGCGCTACGCCAGGTGCGACCTTGCGAACTTCATCCTCTATCCCAACGAGAAGCTGCACAAGGCCGTCCGGTACGCTGGCCGCTTTGCGGATGAGTTTCCCGCGGTCTCGAAAGGGATCTGCTTGATTGGTCCTCCCGGCATCGGCAAGACCCACATCGCCGTGGGAGTGCTTCGACAGGTGATGTCGCGTACGAGTGCGCGAGGATTGTTTTTTGACGTGCGCGAGCTGTTGAAGAAGATTCGCGCGACCTACAATCCCGTGGTCCGCACTGCGGAGATGGATGTCCTTCGGCCAGTCATGGAGGCTGAGCTGCTGGTGCTGGACGACCTGGGCGCGGAGAAACCCTCTGAGTGGGTCGAAGAAACGATGAATCTGATCGTCAACACGCGGTACAACGAGCGGCGTCCGACGATCATCACCACCAACTACGATGACACCCCGGACGACACGAATCTCGATTCATTGAAAGTGCGGGTCGGTTTCCGCATGCACTCGCGCCTGCACGAGATGTGCGAGTTCCTGGAATACGAGGGACCAGATTATCGGATGCTGGGACCAGGCATTGGGGCCGAAGAGCTGGCGATCCAATGGAAGGGGAGCAAGGGACGCCGGTCCCTTCCGCCTCGGAGCGCCGGCCCCGCGCGCGCGCAATTGCGCGAGAACGATCCCCTGCGCTCCCTGAAGGAGCCGCGCGAACCCCGCGACCTCAAGTGGCCCGGCGGCAAAGCCGGCCGAGGATGACGTGGCCGTAGGCGCCCTGGGCCTGTACCTGCACATTCCCTTCTGCCAGGCGATCTGTTCGTACTGCAACTTCAACCGGGGACTCCTCGACCTGGATCTGAAACGCCGGTACGTTGATGCGCTTGAAAGGGAAGTGCGGGAAACGTGCGGCGTGCGTGAATCGTGCGGTGTGCGACGTGCGGCGTGCGACGAAGCGGATTCCATTTTTTTCGGCGGCGGCACGCCTTCGCTGCTTGAACCTGACGAGGTCGCGCGCCTCGTCGCGGCTTGTCGGGACACATACGACCTCGCGGCCGACGCGGAGATTACGCTCGAAACCAATCCCGAGACGGTCACGCCCGCCCGGCTGGCGGCGTTTCGCGACGCCGGCATCACCCGCCTCAGCTTCGGCGTGCAGTCGTTTGACGACGACGAGCTGCGCCGGCTGGGGCGCATCCATTCCGCCGCGCGGGCCGTCGAGGCGATCGAGGCCGCGAAGGCCACCGGCTTCCGCAGCGTGTCGTTCGACCTGATGCTGTGGCTGCCGGCGCAGACACACGCCATGTGGATGCGGACGCTCGACCGGGCCGTCGCCCTGGCGCCGGATCACCTGTCGCTGTACCTGCTCGAGTTGTACCCGAACGCACCGCTCAAGGAAGACATGGCGCGGGCCGGCTGGTCGCAGGCGCCCGATGACGATGCGGCGGAGATGTATCTGGAGGGGCTGCGTCGGCTGGAGGAGGCCGGGCTGGCGCAATACGAGATCTCGAACGTGGCGCGGCCCGGCCACCAGTCGCGCCATAACGTCAAGTACTGGCAGGCGGGCGCGTGGCGCGGGTTCGGGTGTGGCGCGCATTCCACCGTGGACGGGCGCCGATGGAAGAACGTCGCCGGCACAGGCGAGTATGTCGGGCGTGTGACGTCCGGGCGATCGGTGGCCATCGAAGTGCAGGACCTGTCGCCGCGGGCGCGGATCGAAGAGGCCCTGTTCACCGGGTTGCGGCTGACGGCCGGGGTGGATCGCGCGGCGTTTCAGGCCAGATTTGGCGAGGACCCCTGGGATCGCTACGGGACGGCGTTGACCCCGTTCGTGGAAACCGGCCGGATGTGGCAGCGGGCCGGGCGGTTCGGGTTGACCAGAGAGGGTATGCTGGTGGCGAATAATATCTTTGAGGTATTCGTCTAAGGCGCCCCTGTGATTCGGGGTTTACTTCTGGCGACGGTACGGTAGAGTAGGGTCTCTTTTTTGGTACGCACGCCCGATGGGCGAGGAGGATGTTACATGCGGTTGTCAGGTTTCCTGCCGGCGATGGGCCGGCGTACGGTGGTCGCGTTCGGCGTGGCCGGAATGTTGATGTGGGCCTCGTCTGCTCAGGCGCAGGGTCCCCCGGCCGCCGCACAGCAGGCCCAGCCGGAGGCGCCCGATCAGTTCAAGTTCAACGGTGCGAACCCGGTCATGCTGATCCTGTCCATCAAGGAAGGGCAGGAAGCCACATTCGAGGAGGCGTGGGTAGCCATCCGGTCCGGCTTGGCTGCGAACAGCAAGCCCGAGATGCAGGCGCAGGCCAAGTCCATGCAACTGCTCAGACTGACGGTGGAGTTGCCGCCGGGGCAGTCCCGTCCGTTTGTCGTGTTCCTCGACCCTCCGGTCGCGAACCAGAGCTACGATTTCACTCAGATCTTGTACTACTCGGGTGCCTGGGACGTGGCGGTGCCGGAGACCCGCACCGCCGTGGACGCGATTTACAAGAAGCTCGAAGTGTCGATCGAGACCCAAACGCTCTGGCCGTTGGCCCGGAAGTAGTTCGGCAGCGTTCTGCCCCTGGCAGGTGTTCACGGGACGTCGTCGCGCCAGCGGTGACGTCCCGTTCTTTGTTCTGGAGGCTGACACCGTGCGCACTCGATCAGGGTTGATCATCGTCGTGTTGACCGTCTGCCTGGTTCCGTCAGTGGCGGCCGCACAGGCCGCGCCGCCCGCACAGACGCCCGCACCCACGGCACCGGCGACGCCCCCGCCCGCGGTGCCCGTCGATTACCTGTTTCCCTCGGGCGCGGGGCTGCTGATTTTTCACGTGCGGCCCGCCAAGGTTGCGGACTTCGAAGCCATCCTCGCGCGCCTGAAAGAGGCACTGTCGAAGGCCGGCACGCCCAGCCGCAAACAACAGGCAGCCCACTGGAACATCTACAAATCCACCGAGAAGCCCGTTGATGCCGTGGTGTACCTCTTCGCCTTCGACCCGGCGATCACCACCGCCAGCTACGATCCCCTGCTCCTGTTGGCCGAGGCGCTGCCCGCCGAGGTGCAACCGCTCTACGAACGCCTCAAGGATGCGGTCATCAGAATCGAACGGATGGGACTCAGCAAAATTCGCTGACCGTTGCGTTGGGAGGCCGGACCTTCAGGTCCGGCGACAGGCCGGGTGTGCAGACCCGGCCTCCATTGTTGGACGCCGCCCCTCAAAAACTCGTGTTGATCCCCGCGTAGACGCGATGCACCGTTTTGTGGAGCGGGTCCCCGCGCAGCGTGAACAGACGGTAGTCCACGCGCAGCTTGACCGGCCCCAACAGGCCCAGCTTGAGGCCGCCGCCGATGTTCATCGCGGTGTTCGTTTTCTGGGTGGTTCGCAGGGTTTCGCGATACGCCCCCACCCCGGCCGTTCCGTAGAGCTGCACCCCGGACGTCGGGGTCTGGACCATGGCGTTGACCATGCCCGTCCGGACGCGCGGCGCATCTTTCGCCAGGTTTTCGGAGATATCCGAGTACTCGATTTCAAATCCCACGACGATGACGGTGACGCCGAAGGCGGCGCCCATGGCCCTTCGTGTGGCGGGGGGGGGTGAGCCCGACGCCGAGGAATGCGGTGAGGTCGGCAAAGGCCGTGGCCGGTGTGGCGCACAGACCTGCAGTGGCCAGCAGAGTCACAGCGAGCAGTTTTCTCATGGCCGACTTATCGGCCACTCCGCGGCAGCGCCCCAGCCCCGTGATATTTTTCTCGGGATGGATTTGCGTCCCACCAGCGAGCAGGAGATCCTCCGCCGCACCGTCCGGGAGTTTGCCGAGGCCGAAATCGGGCCCCACGTCATGGCCTGGGACGAGGCGGAAGCGTTTCCGGAGAGCCTGGTGGGCCGGATGGCCGCCCTGGGCCTGATGGGCATCCAGTTTCCAGAGGAGTTCGGTGGCGCGGGAATGTCGGCCATCGCGTACAGCATCTGTATCGAGGAACTCGCCCGGGTGTGCCCGGCGGTCTCACTTTCGGTCGCCGCACACAACGGCCTGTGCACCTCGCACCTGTTCATGTTCGGCTCCGAGGCCCAGAAGAAGGAATATGTCGTGCCCCTGATCCGGGGCGACTACCTCGGCGCGTGGGGACTCACCGAGAGCGGCGCGGGCAGCGACGCCGCCGCCATGCGCACCAGCGCCCGGCGCGACGGCGCGGAGTGGGTCCTCAACGGCTCGAAGCAGTTCATCACCAACGGCAGCACCGGCGGCGCCATCGTCGTCATGGCCGTCACCGACCGCGCGAAGGGGCCTCGCGGGATTTCCGCGTTTGTGGTGGCGAAGGGCACACCAGGCATGCGCGCGGGCAGGAAGGAACACAAACTCGGGATGCGCGCGAGCGACACCAGTGAAGTGGTGTTCGAGGATTGTCGCGTGCCGGCCGAGGCCCTGGTGGGGGAAGAAGGCCAGGGGTTCATCGACACGTTGCAGGTACTTGACGCCGGCCGGATCGGGATGGCCGCGCTGGCGGTCGGGCTGGCGCAGGGCGCCTACGAGGCGGCGTTGCGCTACGCAAAGGCGCGCCGCCAGTTCGGTCAGCCGATCGCGAGTTTCCAGGCGATTCAGTGGAAGTTGGCCGACATGGCGACGCGGATTGAAGCCGCGCGGCTGCTGACCTGCCGGGCGGCGTGGCTGAAGGACCAGGGCGTGGTCCGCACGGGACGCGAGTCGTCGATGGCGAAGTTGTATTCGAGCGAGATCGCGGTGCGCGCCGCCGAAGAGTGCGTGCAGATTCACGGCGGCTACGGGTTCATCAAGGATTACCCGGCCGAGAAATTCTTCCGCGATGTGAAGCTCTGCACGATCGGGGAAGGCACCAGCGAGATTCAGCGCCTGGTCATCGCGCGTCAACTGCTGGGACGATAGCGGCGATGACGACGGCGCTTCCACTTTCAGACCGTCTGCTTGCGGGCGACCCGCGGGCGATTGCCCGCTCGATTTCGCTGATCGAGGACGAATCGCCCGACGGCGCAGCGCTCATCGGCCGCATTTTCGCGAAGACCGGCCGCGCGTATGTGATCGGTATCACGGGCCCCCCCGGCGCCGGCAAAAGCACGTTGGTGGACAAGCTGATCGCCGAGTTGCGCCGGCAGGGGAAAACGGTCGGCGTGCTGGCCGTGGACCCCACCAGCCCGTTCAGCGGCGGCGCGATTCTCGGCGACCGCGTGCGGATGCAGGCGCACGCCGGGGATGCGGGCGTGTTCATCCGCAGCATGGCCACCCGCGGCCACCTCGGCGGACTGGCGCGCACGACGGCCGAAGCCGCCATCGTGCTCGACGCCGCCGGCTTCGACGTCATCATCATCGAGACCGTCGGCGTCGGTCAGGACGAGGTCGACATCGTCCGCACCGCGGACGTGTCGGTGGTCACGCTCGTACCGGGCTCCGGTGATGAGGTGCAGGCGCTCAAGGCCGGCATCATGGAAATCGCCGACATCTTTGTCGTCAACAAGTCCGACCGCGAAGGCGCCGACCGCACGGCCGCGTCGATCGAGATGATGTTGTCGCTTGACGATGCGATGACGGAAGGGTGGCGGCCGCCGGTGTTGCGCACGGAAGCGACGAGCGGGCGCGGCGTCGAGGCCCTGGTCGCGACCATCGATCGCTTCCGCGAACAATCGGCCGGGACCATGGGCGGGCGCCGCCGGGCGCGCGCGGAGTGGCGCCTCCGGGAGATGCTCGGCCGCCGGTTCCTGCAGCACCTGGAACAACACGTGCTGGCCCCCGGCGAGTTCGACCAGTGGCTGGACCGCATCGCCGCGCGCGAGGTGGATCTGTACGGCGCGGCTGCGACGGTGATGGGGAGGGCGCTGTCGTGTTCGCAGGGCATCGACCACGTCGGCATCGCCGTGGCCGACGTCGACGCGTCGCTGAAGTTCTTTACCGGCGTCCTCGGGCTTGAGTCGGATGCGCCGCAGGATGTGCAGGGGCAGAACACCCGCGTGCGGTTTGTGGACACGGGTGACGCGAAGCTGGAACTGGTCGAGTCACTGGCGCCAGGGTCGCCGATCGGCACCTTCATCGAAAAGCGCGGGCCCGGCCTGCATCACGTGGCGCTGCGAGTGCCTGACATTCGCGCGGCGATCGCCCACCTGGTGGCCGCGGGCATCCGGATGATCGACCAGACGCCGCGGCGCGGCGCTCAGGGCTCCCTCATCGCCTTCGTCCACCCGAGTGACACCCACGGTGTCCTCGTCGAACTCACACAGCCGGGCGGCGCGCCGGTTGAGGGGCCGTGAGTCCCGTGCGCCTCGGCGACTTCGAACTGCGGTCGTTGTCCGACGGGACCTTCCGTCTCGACGGCGGGGCCATGTTCGGTGTCGTGCCGAAAACGATGTGGCAGAAGCGGACGACGCCGGATGACAGGAATCGGATTCCGCTGGGGTTGCGGCCGCTTCTGGTGCGGACGCCCGGGCACAACGTGCTCATCGACACCGGCATTGGCGACAAGATGCCGCCCAAGCTCGTGGACATTTACGGAATCGACCGGACCCATGACCTCGATCACGGGTTGGCAGACGCCGGCCTGACCGCCGGCGACATCGACATCGTGATCGCGACGCACCTGCACTTCGATCACTTCGGCGGATCGACGACGCGTGTGGGTGAGGTCGTGCGACCGAAATTCCCGAACGCCCGGTATCTGATCCGCCGGGACGAGTGGCAGGATGCCACCCATCCGCACGACCGCAACCGCGCCAGTTATCACGCGGACGACTTCCTGCCGCTGGCGGAGGCGGGGGTGGTCGATTTTGTCGAGGGCGACGGCGACGTGCTGCCGGGCATCAGCGTGTGGCGCACCGGAGGCCACTGCCAGCACCATCAGTGGATTCGGATTCAGTCCGGCGGCCGCACCGCCGCGTTTGTCGCGGACCTCATCCCCACGACCGCGCATCTCGACGAGCCGTGGATCATGGGCTACGACCTCTATCCCATGGACACCTTTTATTACAAGCGGCAGTTCCTCCGCGAGGCGATTGACGGCGAGTATCTTGTGTTCTTCGAGCACGATCCCGCGATCGCCGCCGGCGTCATCCGGGAGCGCGACGGCCGGAGAGTGATCGAGCCGGTGGTGACCGATGTCTGATCCCACACGTCCGCGTATTGGCATCATTGGCGGCTCCGGTCTCTACGACATGGCCGAGTTGACCGACCGCGAAGAGCGGCGTGTGGAGACGCCGTTCGGCGCGCCGTCCGGCCCGTACGTGCTGGCGACGCTGCGCGGGCGCCGCGTGGTGTTCCTGGCGCGCCACGGGGAAGGGCATCGGCACACGCCATCGGCGTTGAACTATCGCGCGAACATCTTCGGCTTCAAGCTGCTGGGCGTCGAGTGGGTGCTCTCGGCGAGCGCGGTTGGCAGCCTTCGTGAAGACGTCCGTCCGCTGGACCTGGTCGTACCCGATCAGTTCTTCGACCGCACGGCGGGCCGCCCCAGCACCTTCTTCGGTCACGGCATCGTCGCGCACGTGGGCTTCGCCCATCCGTTCTGTGGTGCCCTCGGCACGATCATGGCGCAATCGGCGGCGCGGGCACAGGCGACCGTCCACGTGGGCGGGACGTACGTCTGCATGGAGGGCCCGCAGTTTTCGACGATGGCCGAGTCGAAGTTCTATCGGGCGCAGGGGTTCGACATCATCGGCATGACGAATCTGCAGGAGGCCAAACTGGCGCGGGAAGCTGAAATCTGCTACGCGACGCTGGCGCTGGTGACCGACTACGATTGCTGGCACCCCGACCACGATGCGGTCACCGTCGACCTCATCCTGGCCAATCTGGTGCAGAACGCGAAGACGGCGCAGCAGGTGATGGCGAACGCCGTCGAACAGTTGCCGATCGAGCGAACGTGCGAGTGCGCGCGCGCGCTGGCGACGGCGATCATCACCCGGCCCCACGCGATGCCCGCGGCGCGGAAGGCCATGCTGGCACCCCTGATTGGAAAATATCTCTCATGAAACTCATCGTGACTGGATCGATCGCGTTTGACTACCTGATGTCGTTCCCCGGCAAGTTCACCGAGCACCTGCTGCCCGAGCACTTCTCGCGGGTCAGTCTCAGTTTTCTCGTGGATTCGATGGACAAGCGGCGCGGCGGGTGCGCGCCGAACATCGCGTACACGCTCGCGCTGCTGGGCGCGCGGCCGTACCTGATGGCGACGGCCGGACAGGACTTTGGCGATTATCGCCGCTGGCTTGAGGCCGCCGGTGTCGACACGTCGCTGGTGAAGGAGATCGAGGGCAAGTTCACCGCGTCGTTCTTCTGCAACACCGACGATGCCCATAACCAGATCGCGTCGTTTTATGCCGGCGCCATGGCGCACGCCGCCGAACTGTCGTTCCGCACGGTGGATCGCCCGGACCTGGTGATCATCGCGCCGAACGACCCCGCGGCGATGGTGCAGTATGCGGAGGAGTGCCGGACGCTCGGGATCCGCTACATGTTCGATCCAGGCCAGCAGTGCGCCCGGATGTCGGGCGACGAACTGCGCGACGGCATCGTGGGTGCGTCGCTGGTGATCTGCAACGACTACGAGTTTGAACTGATTCGGCAGAAGACCGGGATGAGCGAGGCCGACGTGCTCGAGACGTCCGAGGTGCTGATCATCACGAAGGGCGAACACGGGTCCTCGATTCTGCAGAAGGGCACGCAGATTGACGTGCCGGCCGTGCCACCGACGCGGCTCGCCGACCCCACCGGTGTGGGCGACGCGTACCGCGGCGGGTTCATGAAGGGGCTGGCGGTCGGCGCCGGGTACGACGTCTGCGCCCAACTGGGCAGCGTGGCGGCCACGTATGCCCTCGAGCATCTGGGCGGCAACAGTCATTCCTACACGTGGCACGAGTTCAAGGAGCGCTACGAGAGCCACTTCGGTCCGTTGGAGCTTCCGGCGTAGCAGGTGATGGCACACGTGCTGGTGGCGGCGGCGATCGCCTGGCCGCTCGTGCTCGGGGCGGCGCTGTGGCATCGGGTGCAGCCACCGGACGGCACGCGGAGTCTGTGGACGTCCGGCGTGTATCTGGCGGCGTCGGTGGTCTGTCACCAGCAACCCGAGCGGTCGTTTCATGCACACGACGTGGCGTGGCCGGTGTGCGCCCGGTGCAGCGGACTGTATCTGGCGGCGCCGTTGGCGGTCGTCATGGCCTTCCGCCGCCGCACACGCCGGCCTGAGGTGCCGGGGCTGTCCCTGCGACTCCTCGCGATCGCAGCCGTGCCGACCGTGCTCACGCTGCTGTGGGAGTGGGGCGGTGCGGGCACACCGTCGAACCTCTGGCGTTTTACCACCGCGCTGCCACTGGGCGCGGCGATCGCCCTGGTGCTGGTGCAGGTCGCCCAGTGGCCGCGAACCAATCAGATACACTGACGCGTCATGGCTCTGCCGAAAACCCCGATCAGCAACGCCTCAATGCCCGCGCCCGCGCGGCCCAGCGTGGCCGTCACGTGTGCGTTGGCGTGGGTGTTCCCCGGTGTGGGACACCTGGTGCAGGGCCAGGCGGGCAAGGCGCTGGTCTTTGGCGCGACGTTGTTGCCGATGTACGCCTTCGGTCTGTGGTTCGGAGGGCAGTTGTTTCCCTTTGAGGGCGGAGAGCCGCTGGTGCTGCTGGCGTCTGGCGCGCAGTGGATGATGGGCGCGGTGCGCCTGCTGGCCGGGTGGGCCGGCCTGGGACACGGGGACGTTGTTGCCGCGTCCTACGAGTACGGCAATACGTTTCTGATTGTGGCCGGGTTGCTCAACGTGCTGGTGATGTTCGATGCCTCGGACCTCGCGCGCGGCAGGAAGGCCTCATGACGAGCCATCTGGGATTCATGCTGGTGTTTGCCGCGCTGGTATCGCCGGTGTTCGCGGCGTTGCACCGGGAGGATCTCGCGAGCGGCGCGCGGTTTGCCGGCCGTCTCTTCGGCGCCCTGGTGGGCGGGGCGCTGGTCCTGAGCTGGGTGCTCTATCTCGCCTTCGGCTAACGCCCCGCTGTTGTGTCGCGTCCAGCACTGGGCGCCGGTCGTGGGGTGGATGGCGCTCATCTTCGTGTTGTCCCATCAGCCGACGGTGACGATTCCCCTGGGCGCGCCCGACTATGTGGCGCACGCGCTCGGGTACGCGGTGCTGGCGGCGCTGATCGTCCGTGCTTTTGCCGGTGACGAGTGGGCACGGATGTCCGTGTCGGTGATCTTTCCCGCGGTCGTCGTGGCCACCCTCTACGGGGTGACCGATGAATGGCACCAGTCGTTCATTCCAGGCCGCATGGCCAGCCTCAGCGATCTGTGCGCCGATGCCGTCGGGGCCATTCTGGGCGCCGGGGCAGCCGCCGTGCTGGGCGCCACGCTCAGGGCCCGCCGCGCACGCCGCACGTAGCCCGCCGCACAGCCCCGCACGCCGCACAACGTACGTCACAGATATAATTGAGCCCGTCATGTCCTTTGAAAACCTCCTGGTCGAACGTGAGGGCGGCGTCACCATCATCACCCTGAACCGCCCCAAAGTCCTCAACGCCCTCAACGCGCAGACCCTGACCGAGCTGGGGCAGGCGATCGAGGCGGTCGCCTCCGACGACACGGTGCGCGTGGTGGTGCTGACCGGCGCCGGGGACAAGTCGTTTGTGGCGGGCGCGGACATCAACGAACTCGCGGTGCAGACGCCCGTCGGCGGCCGCGATCACGCGCGCCACGGCCAGCGCCTGTTCGACCGCATCGAGCGTCTTGGCAAACCCGTCATCGCGGCCGTGAATGGGTTCGCCCTGGGCGGCGGCTGTGAGCTGGCGATGGCCTGCACGCTGCGCATCGCGGCGGACACGGCGCGCTTCGGCCAGCCGGAAATCAACCTCGGCATCATCCCCGGCTACGCAGGGTCGCAGCGGCTGCCCCGGCTCGTGGGACGCGGGCGCGCGCAGGAACTGCTGCTCACCGGCGACATGATCCCGGCCGAGGAGGCCTGGCGCATCGGCCTCGTCAACCGCGTCGTGCCGGCCGCCTCGTTGATGGACGAGGTGCGGAAGCTCGCCCAGACGCTCGCGCTCAAGGCCCCAGTCGCGGTGCGCTACATCCTCGATGCCGTCGCCTCGGGCGCCGATATGGCGTTCGCCGAGGCGGAAGATCACGAAGCCACGTTGTTCGGCCTGGTGTCCACCACCGACGACATGCGCGAAGGCACTCGCGCGTTCCTCGAGAAGCGCAAGCCTGCGTTCACCGGAACATAGGGAGCACGCCAGTCTTATGCGTGTGGCCCTGGTGGTCTCGCAGTACCACGATTTTGTGACCGCGCGACTCGAGTCGGGCGCGCGGCTCGTCCTGCGTGACCACGGACTCGCCGACGCCGACATCGTCACCTTCGCGGTGCCCGGCGCGTACGAACTGGCGCAGGCGGCGCAGCGGGTGGCCGGGACGGGGGACTGGCACGCGGTCGTCTGCCTCGGATGCCTGATCCGTGGCGAGACGCCGCACTTCGACTACATCGCGACTGCGGCCGCCGAAGGCATCATGCGCGCGGCGCAGGCGACCGGGGTGCCGATAGCGTTCGGAGTCCTGACGACCAACACGGTCGAGGAGGCCCTGGCGCGCGCCGTTGACGGCCCGGCCAACAAAGGGCGCGAAGCCGCCACCGCCGCGCTGGCGATGGCCGCCCTGTACGAGACAATGCCGCGCGAGAGGCTGCGGTGAAGGACTCCCCGCGCCATCGGGCACGCGAAGCGGCGTTGCAGGCGTTGTACTTCTGGGACGTGGGCGGGACGGCGCCCGACGAGGCGCTGGAGGGGGTGTTTGCGGAGCATCAACCCGACGCGTCTGAGGCGGTGCGGGCGTTTGCGGAAACACTGGTCCGTGGCACCGCGATCGCGCACGAAGAGCTGGACGGCCTGATCGAGCGTCATTCCAGTCACTGGCGCATCGAGCGGCTGGCGGTGATCGACAAGTTGATCCTCCGGCTGGCGGTGTGGGAGCTGCGGTATCAGCCCGAGACACCGCCCGCGGTGATCGTGAACGAGGCCCTGGAACTGGCGCGGACGTTCAGCGCCGATGAGTCGATCAAGTTCGTGAACGGTGTGCTCGACGGCATTCGCCGGGCGCTGGAGTCGAAGCACGACGCGTAGAGCGCGTTGTCCGGCCTCCATGTGTGAAACGCGCTGTTAACAAACGGGAACGGTCATGTCGAACGAAGCGGAGCAGGTCGCGCAGCGCAAAGCAAAACTCGAGGAGCTGGTGGCCCTCGGGGTGTCGCCGTATCCGGTCGAGTATGCGCGCACCCACACGATCTCGGCGCTGGCCGCCGCGCACGGGGAACAGACGGGTGAGGCCCTCGAGGCCGGGCGCCCCCAGGTGCGCGCGGCGGGGCGCATCCTCTCGGTGCGCAGCTTCGGCAAGGCCAACTTCCTCGTGGTGTCGGACGGGCTGGCGCGCCTGCAGGTCTATGTCCGTGCCGATTCGATGTCCGAGCGCGACTTCGAGATCTTCAAGCGGCTCGACTTCGGCGATCACGTCGGCGTGGCGGGCCGGGTGTTCCGCACGAAGACGAACGAGCTGACGATTTGGGCCGACGCGATTGAGTTTCTCGCGAAGTGTCTGTTGCCCCTGCCCGAGAAGTGGCACGGCCTCACCGACGTCGAGATTCGGTACCGCCAGCGCTATCTGGACCTCATCGTGAATCCCGATTCGCGGCAGGTGTTCGAAACACGCGCGAAGGTGGTCGCCGGCATTCGGCGCTTCCTCGACGGCCGCGGCTTTCTTGAAGTCGAAACTCCGATGATGCAGCCGATCGCGGGCGGCGCGCTCGCGCGGCCGTTTGTGACGCACCACAACGCGCTCGACATGCCGTTGTACCTGCGCGTCGCGCCTGAGCTGTACCTGAAGCGGTTGACCGTCGGCGGGCTCGAGAAGGTCTACGAGATCAACCGGAACTTCCGCAATGAGGGGATCTCGACGCAGCACAATCCCGAGTTCACGATGCTCGAGTTCTACGAGGCATACGTGGACTACCAGCACCTCATGCGGATGACTGAAGAGATGCTGGCCGGGATTGCGCGCGAGGCCACCGGCGGCCTGGACGTGGTCTTCAACGGGCAGCCGATCTCGTTCGCCGCGCCATTCAGACGGTTGTCGCTGCGACACGCGGCGGCAGAGGCCGCCGCGGAGCGGCTCGGCCGCGGCGTCACCGGGACCGACCTGCGCGACCGCGCCACCGCGGCGGCGATCGCGAAGGCGCTGCACGTCGAGGTGCAGCCTGGCCACGGCGCCGGGAAGATCGCGACGACGATCTTCGAGGGGCTATGGGAAGACCGTCTGATTCAGCCGACGTTTGTGTACGACTTTCCGACGGAGGTGTCGCCGCTCTCGAAGCAGAAGGCCGGCGACCCCGACACCGTCGAGCGGTTCGAGTTGTATGCCGGCGGGTTCGAAGTGGCCAACGGCTTCAGCGAGCTCAACGACCCGGTCGAGCAGCGGCGCCGGTTTGAGGGACAGCTCAAGGACCGCGCGGCCGGTGACGCCGAAGCCCATCAGATGGACGACGACTACATCCGCGCGCTTGAATACGGCCTGCCGCCCACCGGCGGCGAAGGCATCGGCATCGATCGCCTGGTGATGCTCCTCACCGGCAGCCCCTCCATCCGCGACGTCATCCTGTTCCCGCTCATGCGCCCACACAAGCACGAGGCAATCAGGCCCTGACAAATCTTCAACCTTCAATCCTCAATCCTCAATCTCTTATGTCTTTCCCCTGGTTCATCGCCCTTCGCTATCTGACCGCGCGGCGGAAGCAGGCGTTCATCTCGCTCATCTCGCTGGTGTCGATCCTCGGCGTCGGCGTGGGGGTGATGGCCCTGATCATCGCGACGGCGCTGATGACCGGCGTCCAGGGGGAACTGCGCGATCGCATCGTGGGCGCCACCGCGCACATCAATGTGTACAAGACGGCGGAGGGCGGGCTGCTGAATGTCGAGTCCGAGGCCCGGCGGATGCAGGCGCCGGGTGTCGTGGGCGTCGCGCCGGTGATTCTCGGTCAGGGCTTGATTCAGTCCGCGGGGCAGTCCGAGCCGATTCAGCTCAAGGGTGTCGACGCGGCGCGCGAGATCCTCGTCACCGATCTGGCGACCTCGATGATCGCGGGACGGGTGGACGCGCTGGTGGCCCCTCCGCTCGTGGGACCGGATCAGGACCCGGTCGACGACCCCATCCTGCTCGGGGCCGATCTGGCGGCGCGACTCCGCGTGTCGGTGGGGGATCAGGTGCTCGTGATGACGCCCGAAGGGGTGTTGTCGCCGATGGGGCTGGTGCCCCGGTTGCGCCCGTTCGAGGTGGTGGGCATCTTCAAGCTCGGCTTCTACGAATTCGACGCCAACTACGGGTTGATTCCGCTGACCGTCGCGCAGGACTTCCTGAGCAAGCCGGGCCCGGACGCGATGCAGTTGCGCGTGGACAACCTGGACCGGGCGCCAGCCATTGCGACCGCGTTGCAGGCGTCGTTGGGGGCCGGGTACATCACCCAGGACTGGACGCAGTTGAATGCGCCGCTGTATGCGGCGTTGTGGCTTGAGAAGGTGGCGATCGCGCTGACGATCGGACTGATCGTCATGGTCGCGGCCTTGAACATCGTGGCGTCGCTCGTGTTGCTGGTCATGGAGAAGAGCCGGGACATCGGCATTCTGCGCACGATGGGCGCGCCCGCCAGTGCCATTCAGCGTATCTTCGTGCTGCAGGGGGTGACCATCGGTGCGATCGGCACCGGCGCCGGCACGGTGCTCGGCGTGCTGACGTGCTGGGTGTGCGAGCGGTATGAGTTGTTCAAGTTGCCCGGCGACGTGTATCAGATCACCTATCTGCGGTTTGAGGTGGTGCCGCTCGATGTGGCGACCATCGTGATCTCGGCCATGGTCGTGTGCCTGCTCGCCACGGTGTATCCGTCGCGCCGGGCCGGCGCGCTCGATCCCGCGGAGGCGTTGCGCTACCAATGACGTGTCTGGAAGTCCGCGGCGTCGTGAAGGCGTACGCCTCGCCGATGGGGCGGCTCGAGGTGCTGCGCGGCGTGGACCTCGACGTCGAGCCGGGGGAGATGGTGGCGGTGATCGGCGCGTCGGGTGTCGGCAAGAGCTCGCTGCTGCACGTGCTCGGCGGACTCGACGCGTTTGAGGCGGGCACGATCCGCCTGGGCACCGCCGACGTGCACGCGATGACCGATGCACAACGCGTGCGCTTCCGGAATCAGCACGTCGGGTTCGTCTTCCAGTTTCACCACCTGCTGCCCGAGTTCACGGCGCTCGAGAACGTCGAGATGCCGTTGCGCATCGCGGGGACGCCGCCCGCCGAACGCCGTGCGCGCGCCGAGGCGGTGCTCGAACGTGTGGGCCTGTCGGGACGCGCCATGCACCGGCCCGCCGCCTTGTCCGGCGGGGAACAGCAACGCGTGGCGATCGCCCGGGCGCTCGTGGGCCGGCCGACCGTCCTGCTGGCCGACGAACCCACCGGCAACCTGGATGAGGCCACCGCCGCCGATCTCCATCGGCTGTTGCGCGATATGCACGCCGAACATGGCCTGACCTCGGTCATCGCGACCCACAACCCGACCCTGGCGGCCGCCTGCGATCGCATCCTGCGGCTGGAAGGCGGCCGGCTCCACCCGGCAAATCCCGTATAATTGCCGGGGATGTTTGAACGCTATACGGAACGCGCGCGCCGTGTCCTGTTCTTTGCGCGGTACGAGGCCACGCAGCTTGGCAGCACCTCGATCGAGACGGAACACCTGCTGCTCGGCCTGATCCGTGAGGGGAAGGGTCTGACGAGCCGGATCTTTGCGCGCTCGCACCTGTCGCTCGAAAGTATTCGCAAGGACATCGAAGGCCGCACGGTCTTCCGCGAAAAAGTCTCGACGTCGGTCGAGATTCCCTTCAGTGCGGAAACCAAACGGGTGCTGCAGTATTCGGCGGAAGAAGCCGATCGCCTGCTGCACACCTACATCGGCACCGAGCACCTGCTGCTGGGGCTGCTGCGTGAAGAACCCTTTGTCGCGTCGGCTCTTCTGCGCGAAAAAGGCATGCGCCTGGCCAACGTGCGCGACGACATCGTGCAACTGCTCAACGAAAAAACGGCACCGGTGCGTCCCAGGGAAACGCCGCTGCTCGCCGAGTTCAGCCGCGACCTGACCGCCGCCGCCGCCAAACGGCAGCTCGATCCGCTCGTGGGCCGGGCGTTCGAAATCGAGCGCGTGCAGCAGGTGTTGTGCCGCCGCACCAAGAACAACGTCGTGCTGATCGGGGAACCCGGGGTCGGCAAGACGGCGATCGTCGAGGGCCTCGCCCAGAGAATCGTCGACGGCGACGCGCCGCACTTCCTCGCAGACAAGCGCGTCCTCTCCCTCGACATCTCACTCATCGTCGCCGGCACCAAGTATCGAGGCCAGTTCGAAGAGCGCCTGAAGGCGATCATGAAGGAACTGACCGATAACCAGAATGTCATCGTGTTCATCGACGAGTTGCACACGCTGGTCGGGGCCGGGTCCGCGGAAGGGTCGCTCGACGCCGCGAACATTCTGAAACCCGCGCTCTCGCGCGGGGAGATCCGGTGCATCGGCGCCACGACGCCCGCCGAGTATCGCAAATACATCGAGAAGGACCGCTCGCTGGAACGCCGGTTCCAGACGGTCAAGGTGGATCCGCCCACCGAACAGGAATCGCTGCAGATCATCCTTGGCGTGAAGGACCGCTACGAGGCCTTCCACCATGTCGAGTACACGCCGGAGGCGCTTGAGGCCGCGGTGTTTCAGTCCAGCCGCTACATCACCGACCGCTTCCTGCCCGACAAAGCCATCGACCTCATCGACGAAGCCGGCGCGCGGGTGAAGCTGCGCGAGGCCCAGGTGCGCACCAACCTCGGCGAATCCAGCCGGCACGTGGTGGTGCCCGTGCCGGCGCTCGACCTCGACACGCCGGTCATGATGGGCCCCGCAGGGGGCGCGGTCGCCCGCGAGACGGTCCGCGAGACCGTCGACGTCCGGCCGGGCGGACGCCGCGTGCAGGTGGGACGCCAGGAGATCGACGAAGTCGTGTCGAAGTGGACCGGCGTGCCGCTCACCTCCATCAACGAGGATGAAAGCGACAAGTTGCTGCGGATGGAAGAGGAACTCCATCGCCGGGTCATCAGCCAGGAGAAGGCCATCTCGGCCCTCTCGCGCGCCATCCGCCGGTCGCGCGCGGGGCTCAAGAGCCCGAATCGCCCGGTGGGCAGCTTCGTGTTCCTCGGGCCCACCGGGGTCGGCAAGACCGAGCTGGCCCGCGCGCTCGCCGGCTTTCTGTTTGGCAGCGACCAGGCGCTGATTCGTTTCGACATGTCCGAGTACATGGAGAAACATGCCGTGTCGAAGCTGATCGGCTCGCCGCCGGGCTACGTCGGGTACGAGGAGGGCGGCCAGTTGACCGAGAAGGTCAGGCGCAACCCCTACTCGGTCGTGTTGCTCGATGAAATCGAGAAGGCCCATCCCGACCTGTTCAACATCCTGCTGCAGGTCTTCGAGGACGGCCACCTGACCGACGGGCTCGGCAACCGGGTGAACTTCAAGAACGCCATCATCATCATGACGTCGAACCTCGGCGCCCGCTTCATTCAGAAGAAGGCGTCGATGGGGTTCCAGTCGCAGGACGTCCGCGACGTGCAGCGCTCGGTGACCGACCTGGTGCTGGGCGAAGTGAAGCGCACGTTTAATCCCGAGTTCATCAATCGCATCGATGAGATCATCGTGTTCGAGCCGCTGTCGGACGACGACCTGCGGCTGATTACCCGGCTGCTCGTCGACGCGCTGAACGTGCACCTGGCGCAACGGCACCTGTCGATCGTCCTGGCACCTGAGGTCATCGATTGGATCATCGAGGTGACGTGCCCCGACCGCACCTACGGGGCGCGTCCCCTGCGTCGAGCGATTCAGCGGTATATCGAAGACCCCCTGTCGGAAGCATTGATCCGCGGCCAGTTGCGCACGGGCCCCATCGAGGTTTACCTTGAACAGGGTGCCCTGGCGTGGCGCGCGGCCGGCGGGACCGAGGCCGGCCGGCTTCTGGCCGCCACCGTCTAAGCCGGGAGAATCCAGGCCCGGGTGGGCCCGTGTACAGTCCCCGTGATGAGGTCAGGTGACGTGGTAATGGTGATGAAGCGACTGTTCGTCGTGCTGGTCTTCGTGCTGGGCCTGGGGAGCGTGGGGGGGCTGGTCCCGTCGCTCGCCACGGTCGCGGCCGCGCAGATCCCCCCGCCACCGACAGGCCAGGCCGCGCAGACCCCGACCCCGCCGGTGCCGAACCTGCCGCCCGAGGGCTCGGGTCCCCTGCTGCGCGGGATCGAGCTCCGCTTTGTGCCGGAGAACACGTTCAGCGTCGTGCCGCAGGAGACCTACCTCTACTACATCCGGACGCGACCCAGCGCGCCCAGCACCAACACCTGGGTGCCGTACAACGAAGCCGACATCCTGGCGGACTTCGATCGCCTCTGGACGACGCCGTTTCTCGATGACCTGCGCATTGAAGTCGTCGATCGCCCGTACTCCAACGGGGTGATGGGCAAACACGTCATCTTCATCATTGAAGAACGCCGCCGCATCAAGATTGTCGACTACCAGGGATCGCGCGAAGTCCCGGTGGCGGACATTGACACGAAGCTCAAGGAACTGAACCTGGCGCTCAAGCTCGATTCGCCGATTGACGACGCCACCGTGCGGCGTGTGACCGGTATCGTCAGGGAGATGTACGCCGAGAAGGGGTACCAGTACGCCACCGTGACCCCGACGACGAAGCCGGCGCCCGGGGGGCCGAAACTCGTCCACCTGACCTTCAACATCGACCAGGGGCCGAAGGTCAGGATTCGCTCGGTCGACTTCGACGGCAATACGGTCCTCAGCGACCGCGCGCTGCGTGGCCAGTTGAAGTCGAACAAGCCCCGCGGCTTCCTGTCGTTCATCACAGGCGGCGGGACCTACCAGGAGGCCAAGTTCGCTGACGATGCGCAGAGTTTGTACGCGTACTTCCGGAGCAACGGCTACGTGTTCGCGCAGGTCGGCCAGCCGCAGCTTGAGGTGCTCGAAGACTCGGAGGATGGCAGGACGCGGTGGGTGCGGGTGCGGATTCCCATCGACGAAGGCAGCCGGTATCGCGTCTCCAAGTTCGAGATTGCGGGTAACGAGACGATTCGCACCGAGGCCCTGCTGCCGTTTTTCAGCAAAGTGAAGGTCGGCGGGTTCTACTCGGAAAAGGACGTGCGCAAAGGCGTGGAAAAGCTGCAGGAACTCTACGGCAGCGTCGGGTTCTGGGAATTTGGCGCGGCGCCCGACCTCAAGCCGAACGACGTCAATCTCGAGACCGGGGAGCCGGTCGCGGGATTCACCGGCACGCCCGAGGTGGTGGTCACGCTGCGGCTGGAGGAAGGCCTCCAGTACGTCCTGAACCGCCTCACCTTCGAGGGGAACACGACGACGCGCGATTCGGTGATTCGGCGCGAGATGCGACTGGTCGAGGGCGGCGTGTTCAACCTCGAGTCACTGAAGTTCAGCATCCGGCGTCTCAACCAGCTCGGATACTTCAAGCCGCTCGAAGGCGACGACTCGGTGTCGATTGAGAAGGCGCCCAACTCCGAAGGCCGGGTCGACGTGCGGCTGAAGTTCGAGGAACAGAACCGCAACCAGTTGAGCTTCGGCGCGGGTGTCTCGCAGTTTGAGGGATTCTTCGGTCAGTTGGGGTTCCAGACGTCGAATTTCATGGGCCGCGGTGAGACGCTCTCGATCTCGGCGCAGAAGGGGTCGCAGGCCCGCAATTATCAGATCGCCTTCACCGAGCCGTTCCTGTTCGATCGGCCGATCACGGCGGGCATCGACCTGTATTCGCGGCAGGTGGTGTACCCGTTCCAGTTCACGCAAGGATCCACGGGCGCCAACCTGCTCTTCGGGTTCCCGGTGGGCAGTTGGTCGCGGTTCTTCATCGGGTACAGCCTGGAGCGGGTGGAGGTGAAGGACATTAACCCGATTTACACGCAGCCCGAGGTCCGCGAAAGCAATCCGCTGCTGGGCGAATCGCTCCTGCTTGACCTGGGCGGCAGGCGCGTCGTGAGCAAAATCTCACCCAGCATCATGTACAACACGGTCGACCAGCCCATTTTCCCGACGCGCGGCATGCGGTACACCGCGGCCTTTGATGTCGCGGGTATTGGCGGGGACATCTCGTTTGTGCGCTCGCGGCTTGAGGGCACGTGGTATGCGCCCCTCACGCTGCGGACCTCCATTGGCGTGCGCGCGCAGACCGAGTATGTCCGCCCGTACGGCGACACCAGGACGCTGCCGATTTTCGAGAAGCTCGTCCTCGGTGGCGAGTACAGCATTCGCGGGTTCGACCTGCGCAGTGTGGGCACGCGCGACCAGCGGTCGGGGCTCGTGCTGGGCGGCAACAAGACGCTGCTGTTGAACGCCGAATACATGATCAACGTCGGCGGGCCCGTGCGCCTCGTGTTTTTCTACGACGCCGGCCAGGTGCGCGACATCGGGGAGCGGTTTGTGTGGAAGGAAACCATCTTTCAGACGGTGGCGCCCGACCCGCCACTGCTGAGCGATCCGTTCGCGATCGTCGAGCTGACGCCGGCGGGGGAGACGCCGCGCCGGCCCTCCCTGCGGGAAGTGGGCAAGAGTTACGCCTTCAAGACGTCGTTGGGCTCGGAGATCCGGTTCTTCATGCCGGTCCTCAACGTGCCCTTCCGTCTGATCTTTGCGTATAACCCGCAGCGCGGCAACATCTTCAACAACCAACTGCAGCGGCAGCCGAAGTACACGTTCCGCTTCGCGGTCGGCACCACGTTCTAAGAGGCCGGGTCTTCAGACCCGGCATGGGCCGCCGCCGGACCTTCAGACCCGGCACGGCCGGCTATCAGGGGTGCACGACGGTGAGGGTGAAGGTGATCGTACCGGTCAGACGGCCGCTGTCGTGGAGGCGTAGACACAGAGTGCCGGCCGATCCGGCCGCCCCGATCACCTGGCTGAATTCGCCGGCGTCGTCGTTGGAGATGACCGCGGCGCAGGCAGACCCGTTCCACGTGCCCATCGTCAAACCCACCCGGGTGGTGCGGTCGGGGGCGAGCGCGACCAGTGTGGCGGTGATCGTGCCGGCCGCGAACACCGTGAAGGGGAAGGTGACCGCCCCATTTCGCGGGAGCGTTCCCGTGAAGGTCTCGGTGATCGTCTCGATGGTGGGCGTGGGGGGGACTGGGGCCGTGGGGCCGGGGTCGTCGCAGGCCGCAGACGCCGCGACAAGGGCCAGAGAGGCGACGAGCAGCCGGGGCCGGGTCGAGCGGGGGTTCAGCGCGCGAAACATGCCCCAAGTGTACTCGGATTTGGCGCCGCTAGCCTCAGCACGGGTTTCTACGTTATCGTTTCTTTTCGAAAGGTACAGACGACTCATGAACAGACAGACGATCACTTTGGCCCTGGCGGCCGTCCTCCTGGCCGGGAATGCCCTGGCCCAGACGACCCCGCCTCCGACCCAGACCCCGCCTCCGGCGGCCCCCGCGGCGCAGGCGCCCGCGCCGGCTCCCGTGCTTCCGCCGTTTCCGGCCGAGTCAAAAATTGGCTTCGTTGACCTCCAGATAGTGGTCTCGCAGTCGGTGCTCGGCAGGTCCGGGTCGGTGCAGTTGGAAGTGTTGTCCAAGAAGTGGGATGGCGAGTTGACCGCCCTGCAGACGAAACTTCGGGACGCGCAGTCCAAGCAGCAGACGCAGGTGCAGCTCCTCAGCGAAGTGGCGGCCGCGCAGTTGGCGAAAGACATCGACCGCCTGGGCCGCGAGCTGACCTTCAAGCAGCAGGAAGCCCAGTCGGAAGTCCAGGCGCTGCAGCAGGATCTGCTGGCGGACTTTCAGCGCAAGGTGCTGCCCGTCCTTGAGGCCCTGGCCAAGGAGATGAACCTGCACGCGGTGTTCGACGTGGGGAACAGCGGCGCGGTATTCGTGTATCCCGGCCTGAATCTCTCACCGGAGCTCGTCAAACGCGTCGACGTGCAGTTTCCCGCCAAGAAGTAGGTTCCTTCCGCGATCGGTGATGTCAGGCCTGGTGACGGGCGTCCGCGGTCCTGCCCGCCCTGACATCGTCCGGCCGCCGATCACCCTGTCACCGATGAACGTCCTCGCCCTCCTCGAGCGACTCTCGTGCCGCTACCCGTCGGTGCTGGTTGACGGCATCCTGTCCCACGAGCCTGGCGTACGGATCGTGGCGGTCAAGAACGTCACCGTGAACGAGGAGTTCTTCCAGGGACACTTTCCCGGCACGCCGCTGATGCCGGGGGTGTTGATGATCGAGGCCCTCACGCAGGTGGCGACGCTCCTGTTGCTCGACGTTTCCGGCAGGCCCAGTGGGCCCGGCGGGACGGGTCAGGGGCGCGAGCGTGTGGCGTTGCGCGGTGTTGACCACGCCAAGTTCCGGCGTCAGGTCGTGCCGGGGGATCGTCTGGAACTGGACGTCCGTCTCAGTGCCCGGCGCGGGCCCCTGGCGCGCATCGCCGCCGTCGCCTCGTCAGAAGGGCAGGTGGTGGCGGAAGCGGACCTCGTGATGATGGTGGAGACGCCGGACGCGCTCAGCGTCGAGGCGCCGGCGATTCACGAGACCGCCGTGGTGCACCCCGGCGCGGTCATCGGGGAAGGCACCGTCATCGGGCCGTACGCCACGATCGGTCCGCGGGTGACGATCGGGCGGCACTGTCGCATCGGCGCGTCGACGGTGATCGACGGGTGCACGGACATCGGTGATGCCACCGAAATCTATCCGTTCGCGTCCATCGGGTTGGCGCCCCAGGATCTGAAGTTCAAGGGGGAGCCGACGCGGCTGGTCATCGGCGCCCACAATGTGTTCCGCGAGTTTGTGACCATCCACCGTGGCACGGCCGGGGGCGGCGGCATCACTACGATTGGTGACCACAACCTCTTCATGGCCTACGTCCACGTCGCGCACGACTGCCACGTCGGGCACCACTCCATTTTCGGCAACGCGGCCACCCTCGGCGGCCACGTCACGGTGGAGGACTACGCCACGATCAGCGCGTTTTCCGGCGTCCACCAGTTCTGCCGCGTCGGCAAGTTCGCGTTCATCGGCGGGTACACGGTGGTCACGCGCAACGCCTTGCCGTACGCCAAGACGGTCGGCAACCGCGCCCGGATCTACGGCCTCAACAGCATCGGCCTTGAGCGCCACGGCTTCTCGCGCGAGCTGCTCGGCAAGCTGCGCCGGGCCTATCGTCACCTGATTCACCACAACACCAGCCGCGCGATCGAGCTGATTGAGGGCGACCCCACGCTGCAGGCGCCCGAAGTGGCCTACCTGGTGGAGTTCATCCAGAAGGCCGGCTCCCGAGGCGTGATTCTCCGCCGCCCATCCCGCAAACTCGGGGATGGGGCCGACCGGGAGTAAGATCGCCCCGATGCCGCTGGGCCTGATTGCCGGGAACGGCTCCTTTCCCTTCCTGATTCTCCGCGCCGCCCGCCAACTGGGGCACGACGTGGTCGTCGTGGCCGTGGAGGGCGAAGCGTTCCCCGACCTTGAAACGCTTGCGACGGAATTGGGCGGGGTGCAGTTTACCTGGGTGCCGCTGGGCCATCTGGGCACGTGCATCAAAATCCTGACCAGCGCCGGGGTCTCCCGCGCCGTCATGGCGGGGCAGGTCAAACACGTCAAGCTGTTCGGCGGCGTGCTGCCCGACATGACGCTGCTGTCGGTGCTGGCCCGTCTGAAGTCGAAGAACACCGACGCCCTCATCGCGGCCATCGCCGACGTGATGCAGGATCACGGCATCACGCTGATGGACTCGACCGAGCTGCTGGCCGACCTGCTCGCGCGTCCTGGCGTGCTGACGACCGGCCAGCCGAACGACTCGATGAAGGCCGACTTCGCCTTCGGGTATGAGGTGGCTGATGCCGTCGCCGGGCTCGACATCGGGCAAACCATCATCGTCAAGGACCGCGCCGTCGTGGCGGTGGAGGCGATGGAAGGCACGGATGCCGCGATCGCCAGGGCGGGCGCGCTGGCCGGCCGCGGCACGCGCATCGTGAAAGTCGCGAAGCCCAGGCAGGACATGCGGTTTGACGTGCCGGTGGTGGGTGTGGCGACCATCAGCGCCATGCAGAAATCTGGCGCGGATGCGTTGTCGATCGACGCAGGCAGAACCCTCGTCGTCGACGGGGACGCGTTTGTGGACGCGGCCAACGCCGCCGGCCTCGTCGTCGTCGGGAGGGAACGGTGAGTCAGGCGGTGCGCATCGGCGTGGTGGGTGTGGGACACCTCGGCAAGCACCACGCGCGACTGTTGTCGACCATGCCCGGCGCCCAACTGACGGGGGTGGCCGACCTTTCGCTGCAACGCGCCCAGGCCGCGGCCGCGACGTCTGGCGCGAAGGTGGTCACCGATTATCGCGCGCTCGTCGGGCTGGTGGATGCCGTGACCATCGCGGTGCCGACCGTGGACCATCTGGCGGTGGCGCGCGATTTCCTCGACGCGGGTGTGCACGTGCTGGTCGAAAAGCCGATGACCGCCACGCTCGCCGAAGCGGAGGCGCTGCTGGCGCTGGCCGACCGCGCCGGGTGTGTGTTGGCGGTGGGACACACCGAGCGGTTCAACCCGGCCGTGGCCGCGGCGATTCCGCTGGTGACACATCCGCGGTTCATCGAGGTGCACCGGCTGAGCGGGTTTCACGAACGCAGCCTCGACATCGACGTGGTGTTCGACGTGATGATTCACGACCTCGACATCGTGCTGGCCATCGATCCGTCGGAGGTCGTCAGTGTGGAGGCGGTCGGTGTGCCGGTGTTGTCGACCAGGGTCGATATCGCGAACGCGCGACTGAAGCTGGCGTCGGGGTGCACGGTGAACCTCACCGCCAGCCGCATCAGCCGCGATCGGGTGCGCAAGGTGCGGTTCTTCCAGCGGAACATGTATGTGTCGGTGGACTACGGCGACCAGGAACTCGACGTGTGGCGCATTGTGCCGGGACCGGGCGAACGGCCCTCGATTGAGGGCGGTGCGGTGCCGGTGGAGAAGGGCGAGCCGCTCGGTCGCGAACTGCAGGACTTCGTGGACGCGATTCGCCTCGGACACGCGCCGCGCGTCACCGGTCAGGATGGGTTCCGCGCGCTGACGCTGGCCACCCGCGTGGCCGAGGCCATTCGCCTGAATGAAAATCCAACATGGTGCTGAGTGATTTGGAACCAAAAGCCGCCGCCGGCGAACCGTTCACGCGCGCCGAGGCCGAGCGTGTGCTTGGCTGCGCGGACCTCGTGAGTGTCGGGATCCTCGGCGAAACCGCGCGCCGCGCGTGCCACGGCGATCGGGTGACCTACGGACAGGTCCTGACCGTGTCGACGTCCGAAGTGCCCACCGACCTTGGCGAGGCGCGCGAACTGCGTCTGACAACGCGCCCGTCGTCGATCACGGAGGCCTGTGCGCACGTGCGCGCCGCGGCGCAGGTGGCGGGCACGATCCCCGTCACAGGATTCTCGGTTGCGGACCTGGTGGACCTCGCGGGAGGTGATCATCTGGTGCTCGCCGATTTTGCCCGCCAACTGCACAACGCCGGACTGGTCGCGGTCGCGTCGTTGCCCATCGACCAGCTTGAAGAACCGGCCGAACTCGTGCGCGCCCTGCAGCACGGGGGGCTGGGGGTGTGGCGGGCGACCGTCGAACGCGCCGTGACAGTCGTGACACTCGAGGCGCGTGTCGATCTCCTCGATTTCCTCGGGCTGATCGAGAAGGTCGCCGATCTTCAGCGCGAGACCTCGGCCCTCAAGGCCTTCGCGCCGCTGCCGGTCGCAGACGACGCCGAAGCGCCGTCCACGGGATATGACGACGTGCGGACGATTGCTGTGGCGAGACTGATGTGTCCGCACGTGCCGTCGATTCAGGTCGACTGGGCAACCCGCGGGCCCAAGCTGGCGCAGGTGGCGATTGCGTACGGCGCGGATGACCTGGACAACGTCCCCGCGTTCGACAGTTTGGCTCTGGGCCACCGGCGAAGTCCGCGAGAGGAAATCGAACGGCAGATCACGGGGGCCTTTGCGAGCCCCGCGGCGCGTGACGGGCGCTTCGAGTTGGTGCGGTGACCGTTCGGCTCGGGTCGGTGAACTATCTCAACGCGCGGCCGCTGGTGTGCGGCCTTGGGGGCGCCGGCGACCCGGTGTTCGGCCTTCGCTTCGATTCGCCCGCGGTGTGCGCGACCTTGCTCGACGCGGGCGCGATCGACCTCGGCCTGATCCCCACCATCGCGTATCACGATCGCCCGGGCGACTGCGTGGTGCCGGGGGTGTCGATTGCGTCGGAAGGCCCCGTGGCGTCGGTGGCGTTGTTTACGCGCCGGCCGATTCGGGACGTGCGGACGATCGCGCTCGACACCAGTTCGCGGACGTCGGTGGCGCTGACACGGGTTTTGTGTGCGCGGCGATTCGAGATCGCGCCGACCTTTACGCGGCACGCGCCAGACCTGGCGTCCATGCTGGCCGGCTGTGACGCCGCGCTGGTGATTGGCGACGCGGCGCTGTTCGCGGATCACCACGCGTTGGGGGCCGAGAAGATCGACCTGGGGGCGTCATGGACGGAGATGACCGGCCTGCCGTTCGTCTGGGCGTTCTGGGCCGGACGGCCCGACGCCGCGTCGCCGGACATCGTCAGGCGGCTGCAGACCGCGCGTGACACCGGCGTGGCCACGTCCGACGCCATCGCTGACGCGTATGTGGCAGACACGCCCGCGCGACAGCCCCTGGCCCGGCAGTACCTGCGCGAGCACATCCAGTTCGGGCTGAGCGACCGGATGCGTGACGGCCTCCGCGCGTATTACCACGAGGCCGCGGCCGTCGGCGTGATTGCCGAGTCGGCCGACGTGCGGTTCTTCGCGACCGCGCCACCTGCCGTGCCCTCGGCCGCGTCATGACGTCCGCGTCCGCGCCCCTGTCGCCAGCGGCGCCGCGTCGCGCGGCCGTCATCTTCATCTTCATCACCGTCGTACTCGACATTCTCGCGCTCGGGATCATCATCCCGGTGCTGCCAAAGCTGGTCGAGACATTCCTCGGCGGCGACACGGCCATGGCCGCGCTGATGTTCGGGTTGTTCGGCACGGTGTGGGCCCTGATGCAGTTTGTGTTCGCGCCGATCCTGGGCACGTTGTCGGATCAGTTTGGCCGGCGGCCCGTCATCCTGCTGTCGTGTTTCGGACTGGGGCTCGACTACATCCTCATGGCGCTGGCGCCGACGCTCGCGTGGTTGTTCCTCGGGCGCATCATTTCGGGGGTGACGGCCGCGAGTTTTTCAACGGCCGGCGCGTACATCGCTGACGTCACGCCGGTCGAGAAACGCGCCGCGGGTTTCGGAATGATCGGCGCGGCGTTCGGGCTGGGGTTTGTGCTGGGCCCGGCGCTGGGCGGCGTTCTGGGCGCCGTCGATCCGAGACTGCCGTTCTGGGTCGCGGCCGGACTCGCGCTGGCCAACGCGGCGTATGGGTACTTTGTGTTGCCGGAGTCGCTGCCGGTCGAACGGCGCAAACCGTTTTCGTGGCACCGCTCGAATCCGCTGGGGTCGCTGCGATTGTTGCGAGCCCATCCAGGATTGTTCGGCCTGGCGAGCGTGAACGTGCTGTATCACCTGTCGCATCACGCCCTGGCGAGTGTGTTCGTGCTGTATGGCAGTTATCGATACGGCTGGGACGCGCGCGTGACGGGACTCACGCTGGCGGCCGTCGGCGTCATGAATGTGATCGTGCAGGGCGGACTGGTGCGCCCGCTGGTGGCGCGGTTCGGCGAACGCCGGATGTTGCTCACGGGGCTGGCCGGAGGGGTGGCCGGGTTTGCGATCTACGCGTTCGCGGAGACCAGCCGCGGGTTCTGGATGGGCATTCCGATCTTCGGCCTGATCGGGCTGTTTGGTCCGTCGGTGCAGGGGTTGATGACGCGGGTGGTGTCTCCGTCGGAGCAGGGCCAACTGCAGGGGATCAACAGCAGCTTCATGGGGATGACGGGCATTTTCGGACCAGCCCTGTTCACGTTGACCTTCGCGACATTCATTGGTCCCCGCGCCAATTGGCACCTGCCCGGGGCGGCGTTCCTGCTGGCGGCGGCCCTGCTGGCAACGGCTTGGGGTGTGGCGTGGCGCGTGACCCGGCCGGCCGCGGTCTGAGACCACGCCCGGGGATTGAAGTACCATGTGGCTGGCGTCATGAGTGTCACTGCGATTGCCGACAGACTGGTAGCCGGTGGGCGGCTCTCGCCTGACGAGGCGCGGGAGTTCTACCGGACGGCACCGACCTCGCTGCTCGGACGCCTGGCCGACCGCGCGCGCCGCCTGCGGCACCCCGAGGGGGTGGTCACCTACATCATCGACCGCAACGTCAACTACACGAACGTGTGTGTGGCGCGGTGCAGGTTCTGCGCGTTCTACCGGCCGGTGGGATCGTCGGAAGGCTACACGCTGGGCTTCAACGAGATCATCGGCAAGATCGAAGAAACGATCGCGCTGGGCGGGGGCCAAGTGCTGCTGCAGGGCGGACACAACCCCGACATTCCGCTGGAGTGGTACGAAGATCTGTTTCGCCACGTGAAGGCGCGATTCCCAGAGTTCCGCCTGCACGCGTTGTCGCCGCCCGAGGTGTTGCACATCTCGCGGCTGTCGCAGCTCCCGGTGTCTGCCGTGATCGAGCGGTTGATTGCGGCCGGGCTCGACAGCGTGCCGGGAGGCGGCGCCGAAATTCTCGTGGACCGCGTACGCAAGCTCCTGAACTGCTACAACAAGGCGACGGCCGACGAGTGGCTCGGCGTGATGCGCGACGCGCATCGCGCCGGCCTGCGCACGACCGCCACGATGATGTACGGTACGGTCGAGACCTTGGAGGAGCGGCTCGAACATCTGTTCCGCCTGCGCGAGCTGCAGGATGAGACCGGTGGCTTCACCGCGTTCATCACCTGGAGTTATCAGCCCGAGCACACAGAGCTGGGGGGCATCGAGGCGACCGGCGTCGAGTACCTGCGCACGCTGGCGCTCGCGCGTCTGGTGCTCGACAATTTCGACAACCTGCAGGCGTCGTGGGTCACCCAGGGCGGCAAGGTCGGACAACTGAGCCTGGCGTACGGCGCCAACGACATGGGCTCGGTGATGATCGAAGAAAACGTCGTGCGCGCGGCCGGCGCCAGGTACTGCATGGACGAGTTCGAGGTCGTGCGGAACATCGAGAACGCGGGCTTCAGGGCGAAGCGGCGGAACATGCACTACGAAATCCTGGGCGACCCGGTGTTCCGCGAGCGCGCGGTGCCGCGCATGCTGGAGCTGGCGGTCGCGCGCCGCGACGGCCGCGGGGGCGAGGCCGGGGATTTGCAGGCGTATGAGGCGCGTTCGGCCGTGGCCAAGCGCGTCCGCGCAGGGGAATGACGGTCCTCCGCGCTCGCTGGGTTCTGCCCGTGGCGGGCGCCCCGATTGCGCACGGCTGGGTGGCGGTGCAGGGCGGGCGGGTGCGGGCGGTCGGCCACGGCCGGCCGCCCGCCCCCGCCCGCGACCTGGGCGACGTCGCCCTGCTGCCGGGACTGGTCAACGCGCACACGCATCTCGAATTGAGCTGGATGGCGGGGCTGGTGCCGTCAGCCGCCTCGATGGGCGAGTGGATTCGGGCACTGCTGCAGGTGCGTCGCGTGGGACCCGCCCGGGGGAACGCGACCGTCATCGAGGCCATGACCGCCGCCGTGTCGGCGATGCGCGCGACCGGTACCGTGCTCGTTGGCGACATCTCGAACACCCTGGTTTCCGCGTCCGTGCTCGCCAGGGACGCGATGGACAGCGTCGTGTTCCACGAACTCCTCGGGTTCAACCCCATCGACCCCGCCGGCCAGGTGCGCGCCGCAAATGAGCTCGTAGCTGATTTGTTGGCGTCTGCTCCAAATCAGCTACGAGCTCATTTCGCGGTCGTTGGGCACGCCCCCTATTCCACCGCCCCGGCCCTGTTTGCTGAGATTGCGGTCCGGCACGAGGGGCCCGCGCCCCTCTCGGTTCACCTGGCCGAGTCGGCAGAGGAGGTGGAGTTTCTGCACACGGGCCGCGGGCCGTTCCGCGACCTGCTGATGCAGGTCGGTGTCTGGAATCCGCTGTGGGAGGCGCCGCACTGTGGGCCGGTCGAATACCTGCGGCGTCTCGGGTACCTCAAGCCGGGCACCTTGCTCGTCCACGGTGTCCACCTGACCATGGATGAGATGGAGCAGGCGCGCGATGCCGAGGCGGTCGTCGTGACCTGCCCGCGGAGTAATGCGCGGGTGGGTGGGGGTGTGCCACCAATCGCCCGCTTTTTCTCGGCCGGGGTCGACGTGGCGGTGGGCACCGACAGTCTCGCCTCTGTGGACTCGCTCAACATGTTTGATGAACTCGCCGCGCTTCGTCGCCTGGCGCCCGAGGTGGACGCCGCGCGGCTGCTCGACAGCGCGACACGTGCGGGCGCGAACGCGCTTGGGTTCGGCCAGGACTACGGCACGATCAGCGTCGGCCGGGTGGCGCGACTGGTGACGGTGGCGCTGCCGGGGCCGGCCAGAGCGCGCGGGACGGATGTGGAAGAATATCTGGTGGGCGGCGTGCCGGCCGAGGATGTCGCGCCCCTGGACCTCACCACGATTCCATGATCGACCGCCTGCGCACGTACGCGTCGTTTGTCCGCTTCAGCCACTCGGTGTTCGCCCTGCCGTTTGCGCTGGTCGGCGCCCTGCTGGCGACGCGTGTAGTCGCCTGGGACTGGACGCGCGTCTGGTGGATCGTCGCCTGCATGATCACCGCGCGGAGTGCGGCGATGGGATTCAATCGCCTCGCCGATGCCGCGTTCGACGCGCGGAATCCCCGCACGGCCATGCGCGAACTGCCGCGCGGACGGCTGTCGCGTCGCGAAGCGATCGCCTTCGTGGGGGTGGCCTCGGCGGCGTTTGTCTATGCGGCCTCACACCTCGGCCCGTTGTGCCTGGCGTTGTCGCCCGTGGCCCTGGCCATCGTGTTCTGGTATTCGCTGGCGAAACGGGTGACGTCCTACGCCCAACTGTTTCTGGGGCTCGCCATGGCCGTGGCCCCGGTGGGCGGGTGGCTGGCGGCCGGCGGCCGCGGCGGGTGGGAACCCTGGCTCCTCGGCCTGGCGATCGGCACGTGGGTCGGCGGGTTCGACGTGCTCTACGCCTGCCAGGATCTCGAGGTGGATCGGCGCGAGGGCCTGCGCTCGATTCCCGTGCGGTTCGGCATCGTGCGGTCGCTTGCGATTTCGCGCGGCATGCACGTCATCGCCGTCGCGAGCCTCGCCGCGCTGGGCCTGGTCGCCGATCTCGGTCCGATCTACGCCGCGGGCGTGGCGGGTGTGGCCGCGCTGCTGGCCTACGAACAGTCGCTCGTGCGCGCCGATGACCTGTCGCAGGTCACGTTTGCGTTCGACCTCAATGGCTGGGTGGGGTTGCTGTTTCTGGCGACCACTGCGGCCGATGTCTATTTTGTGTAGGTGTCCATGGTCACAGGTTCTTCCTCACTGCAGTCCGCAGAGCGGCCGTCCATTGCCGTCGGCGTCACCGGCGCCAGCGGTGCGATTTACGCCGTCCGGACGATCGCGGCCCTGATGGAAGCGGGTTGCCATCTGGAGATCGTGTTCTCCGACTACGGCAAGCGCCTCCTGATGGATGAACTCGGCACCGACGCGAAGGTGGATCGTCTGCAGGACCTGCTCGAAGAGCAGTACGGCGCGGCGGTGCGCCACGGCTCGTTTGTGGTCCACAGCAACAAGGATCTTGGCGCCACGCTGGCGAGCGGCAGTCACCGCTGCACGGGCATGGTGATCGTGCCGTGTTCGATGAAAACGCTCGCGGGAGTTGCGCTGGGACTCTCGCGCAGTCTGATCGAACGCGCGGCCGACGTGATGCTCAAGGAAAAGCGCCGGCTCGTGCTGGTGCCGCGCGAGACGCCGATGAGCCTGCCGGCCCTTCGCCATCAGGTCGCCGCGGCGGAAGCCGGCGCGATGATTCTGCCGGCCATGCCGGCCTTCTATCAGAAGCCGAAGACGATCGACGATCTGGCGGACTTCATCGCCGGCAAGATTCTCAACGCGCTGGGCTTCGACCAGCACCTGTTCGCGCCGTGGAAAGGGGAGTAGTGGTTTCCACCTCGCGCGATCCCGCGCGCATCGCCGGCATGTTCGATTCGATCGCCCGTCGCTACGACACGCTGAACCACCTGCTCAGCGCCGGACTCGACAGGCGCTGGCGCGCGCGCGCCGTGCGTGAGCTGGCGCTCACCGGCACCGAGGACGTCCTCGACATGTGCACCGGCACGGCGGATCTCGCCGTTGAGGCGGTGACCTCAAAGACGGGCCGCGCGCGCGATGTCGTCGGTGTCGATTTCGCCGGCGGGATGTTGCGGTTGGGCCTGGTGAAGATTCGCAGGGCCGGCCTGACCGATCGCGTGCACCTGGTGCGCGGCGATGCCACCAACGTGCCGCTGCCCGACGACCGGTTTGATGCGGCGATGGTCGCGTTCGGGATTCGCAACGTGCTGGACCCGATCCAGGCGACACGCGAGTTCGCGCGTGTGCTGCGACCCGGCGGCCGTCTGGCGGTGCTGGAGTTCGGCTTTCCGCGCATTCCCGGGATTCGCGCGGCGTATCGCTGGTATTTCAAGGTGCTGCTGCCGCGCGTCGGCCGTCTGATCTCGAAGCACGGCGACGCGTATTCGTACCTGCCGGCCTCCGTCGAGCAGTTTCCGTCTCCCGCCGCCTTCGCCACCATGCTCACCGACAACGGGTTCGCCGAAGTCCGCACCGTCTCTTTATCCTTCGGCATCGTCTATCTCTATGTCGCGACGATGCCCGGCGCCCGGTTGTCATACTCGGACTGAACCCTGATGTTCCTGGACTTTGGAGACCACCGCCCGGAAACGCCGAGCGTGCCGCCTGTCATATCGCGGCGCGAAGGCGTCCTGCTGTCGCTGGTGATTCATCTCTCGCTGACGATCGCGTACCTGGTGACGCCGGCGAGCTGGTTTGCGCGCGAGGTCGTGCCGTACGCGCCGCCCGAGCCCAGAGAGCGTGTGCAGTTCGTAATGATGGAGCCGCTCATCGAGCGGCCGGCCGCGCCGCGGCCCGAGGCGGAGGCTTCGGATCTGGACCGGCGCGCCACGACAATCGAACGTCCACCCGCGCCGGCCGACCGCGCGCCGCGGTCGCGCGGCAACACGCCTGAGAAGGTGGAAGGTGCGCCACCCGTGGAACCGCCCGGGGGGTCGGACGGCACGGCGGACACCGGCAAGCCAGACCCTGCGACGCTCCGGCCCGATGCGCCGGCGCTGATTCCGCAGTCCACCGTGACGCCGCGGCGGTCGGCCGGGGAGGGGCTCGCCAACTCGCTCAGGAACCTGCAGCGGTATCTGCAGAACGACAATTTCAGCAACGAGTCGGGCGGAGACGAGGAGCAGGACGCGCTCATCAGCTTCGACTCGAAAGGCGTCGACTTCGGGTGGTGGCTGCGCCGCTTCGTCACGCATGTGAAAAGCAACTGGTTCATCCCGCAGGCCGGCATGATCATGCAGGGCCGTGTGGTGATCACGTTCAACGTGCACCG
>JBCKZS010000018.1:0-44780 GCA_038918905.1 Vicinamibacterales bacterium | reverse complement strand
GTACGGGCGACGGACGTTCGGCCACGCGTCGAGGAATTTGCCGTTCTCGTCGAACACCTGGATGCGCGAGTTCGCGCGATCGCTGATGTAGATGCGGCGATTCTTGTCGATCGCGATCGCGTGAACCGTATTCATGTACGACGGACGCGTCTCGGTCGGCTGGTTGCCGGGTTGTCCCCATGTCATCAGGAACTTGCCGTTCTTGTCGAACTTGACCACGCGCGTGTTCACGTAGCCGTCGCTCACGAAGAACGTGCCGTCGGGCAGCCAGGCGATGTCGGTCGGGCGCGCGAAGTGCGTCTGGTCGTTGCCCGGCTGCATCGACGTCCCGACGGTCATCACGAGCTTTTTGCCATCACGCGTGAACTTGTAGACGGCGTGCGCGCCGTCGTCCACGAGCCAGACGTGGCGGTCGGGATCGTACGGGCTGACAAGGATGCGATGCGGACGGACGAACAGCTTGTTGTGCTGCTCCCACGACTCGATCAGTTTGCCGTTACGATCGACGACGTTGACGATGTGATCCCACCGCGGGTGACGTGACGGATCTTGCTGCGACAGGTCGTACCCGGACGCGTTGCGCTCGGGGATGAACGCGCCCCCGCCCCCGCCCCTGCCGGTCGCCTTCAGTTCCGGCAGGCAGCCGCGGTTGAAGATGATCACGCGGTCAGGGCTCTCCGCCCAGATGCCGGCGGTCGATCCGATGATGTGCCCCGCGCCGCAGTAGTTCTGCGGCCAGCCGGCCACGAGATCGTACGGTCCGGTTTCGTCGCCGCCGCCCTTCTCCTGCGCCATCTGCGCGAAGGCGCCAACCGTCAACAAGAACGCGAATGCCGCCGCGGCGGCGCTGATTTTCTTCGTCACTGGTCTCCCCCTTGTCTAATTGCTAGTCGTCTGCCGTGGTTTTCCGCCCATGTACTCCAGGATGAACAGACCCGTTCCGACCCGGTCCACGGCATAGGCCAGGCCACGATGATCGATGTCCACGTCGTTCATACTCTACTGTGCGCCGGTGGCCAAAAAGACCTGCCGTGCCGCCGCCGACGTGAGGTAACGAATAAAAGCCAGGCCCGGGTCACGCGCGGCGGCGCGCGTGGTCACCGCCTGCGCGCGCCGCTCGGAAAGTAGACCAGTCCGCCACTCGGAAAGTGGACCACCTGCCAGACGTGCATTCTACTCCGCTCGTGTCTGATCTGTCTCCTTTCCGGGCTCGGGCTCTCCGCAACCGGGCGGCGCGATCCGCCGGTCTTCAGGCGGCGCGCGCCGCCTGGCTGCGGACGCGTGTTACGCCTCGGCCGCGCCCCGGCGCTGGCGCATCCGATAGCTTTTCCCCTTGGTGGTGATCACAGTGGCGTGATGCGCGAGCCGGTCGAGCAACGCGGTCGTGAGTTTCTCGTCGCCCGCAACGACCGTGACCCACTCCGCAAACGCCAGGTTGGTGGTGACGACCGTCGCCCGCCGCTCGTAGCGATCAGTGATCAGGTTGAAGAGCCGTTCGCCGCCGACACGGTCGAAGGGGACAAACCCGAGCGCATCAATGATCAACACGTCGAGGGTGAGCCGCTTCCGGTGCAGGCGGCCCAGCTCGCGCGCATCGCGGGCCTCGATCAGGCGGCGCACCAGATCCGCGGCCCGGGTGAAGCCGACCCGCCGCTTCTGTTTCGTGGCCTCGACGCCGAGCGCAATCGCCAGGTGCGTCTTGCCCGTGCCGATGGGGCCGGCCAGGATCAGATTGGCCGGCTGGGTGATCCACTCGCCACGCGCGAGCGTGGGGATCAGGGTCGCACTGACGCCGTCGACCGCCGCGAAGTCGAACGTGTCGAGGGTCTTCACGTCGGGACAGTGGGCGTCGCGGAGCCGATGGCGCATGACGGATTCATGGCGCGACGCCTGCTCGGCGTTGAGCACCTCGTGCCGATAGTCCTCGTACGGCCAATGCGCGTCGCCCGCTTGGCGCGCCAGCGCTTCATACGCGCGGGCGAGTCCGGGCAGTGTGAGCGCGTGCGCCTGCATCACGATCAAGTCGCGGGTGAGCGCGCTCATGCGCCACCCCCCTGCAGCCACGCGTCGTCGGCGGCGGCACACCCGGCACCCACCTCGATCGCGCGCCACGCCACCGGGATCGCGTCGAGGGACAAGTCGGGTGGCCGCGTCGCGGGCGCCAAGGCCAAGCGCGGCGGCGTCCCCGCAGCCAAGGCCGTCTCCAACGCGGGCACGACGACCCCGGCGCCGTGGGTCTCGAGGTGGCCGAGGATCTTGGCGAAGATCCGAGCCGCATCCCGCGGCCCATGGGCCGCGTGCACCTGATCCCAGATCGCCGGAAATGGGGCGCCCAAATCGCGGAGCAGGTCGGGCAAGACTTGCCGGACCGCTTGGGGTTTCTGCGCGAGCATCGGCAGAGAGTGACGGTCGTCAATCGACCGTGGGCCGGCGCGCCGGCGCGGAGGGGTGATGCGCGGGCCGTCGGGGCCGACCAGCGTGACCGTCGTGGCGCCGATCCGCGTGGTCAGATCCAAGCCCGCCCACCGGCAAGGCACCGAGTCATGCGCGCCCTCGACCCGCGCCAACGCCCGCGGCGTCACGCTCGCGATCGTCACCGCGTCGGCGACAAACGCGACGTCCACCACGCGGAGGACGCGCTGCTCCTCAGCGAAGCGCGCCCCAATCGTGTCGTCACTGCCCGACCGCCGCGTGTCCCCGCGCGCGTCGAGCTGCGCGAGCAATGCGGCGTTGATCCCCTCGAGCGTCGGCCCGCTGGGAATGGGGATCAGCGCCTGCACCCGAATCGCTTTCCCGCGGGCTTCCACCCCGCCTTTGTCATGGCCCTCGCCTGGACGGCAGAAGCACGGCTCGATCAAATAGTGCGACGCGAGCGCGGCAACGCGCGCCGTGAGCTGCCGCGCCCCGCCGACCAGCATGCGGGTGACGGCCGGCCGCAGATGGTCATACGCGATCCGCGCGGGCACCCCGCCCAGGTGCGCAAACGCACGGACGTGCCCATCCAGGAAGCTGATCTGATCCTGGCGCTCATAGATCCACGCGACATCGCGGCCGGAATACATCAGCCGCAGCAGAAACATCCAGGTGTTGCGCCGCTGGCCGTCCAGGTCCACCAGCACGTCGAAGCAATCGACTTCGGCCAAGTCGCCCGCCCGATACGTCAGCGGAATCATCACCTCACGGCGCTGCCGCTTCCACTCGGCCACCGCCTGCCGCACCAGCGTGACACCGACCGGCTGGCCTTCACCGCGCAGCCGCGCGTGCAGGCGCGTCCCGGTCAGCGGCGGCTTGCCGCCTGTCCCCTGGACCGATTCGGCCAGCCGCGTCTCGACGCGGGCCGCCACCGGCCCCCACACCGGCCGGCCTCGCGCCGCCGTCTCGTGGCGCGCCGGCGCCGCCCGGCTCAGATACGTGCGTACCGTCACCCGTGAAAGGCCGAACTCCCGCGCCACCGACCGCTGCGTGCGGCCCTCCACCAGCACTTTGTGCCGGATTACATGTACTTGGTCCATCTTGAGCATCCTCTCCAGCGGACTCTAGGGACGACCGTTCCCGCAAGCCCACCCGTTTAGGTCCTCAAGTGGTCTACTTTCCGAGCGGTGAATGGATCAGTTTCCGAGCGGCGCGCCCATCTGCGCCGTCTTTGACGAATGGGTGCGGCAAGATGTTGGAAAGATCACCGTTCAGATCTTCGAGGAGGCCGCCAGGCCCGCACGCAGGATGGATCATTCGCTGTGTATCTTCCGGAAAACCTGCGGCGATATCCCGGTCGTCGAACACAACGGGGATTTCTACTGTTGCGATCACTACGTGGACCCGCCGCACCGCCTGGGAAACATCCAGCAGACTCCGCTGGTCGATCTGCTCGAGAGCCCCGCGCAGCGAGCCTTCGGCCAGGCCAAGCTGGACACGTTGCCCCGCTATTGCCGGACGTGCGAGGTCCGGGCCATGTGCAACGGCGGGTGTCCCAAGGACCGCTTCATCAGGACTCCAGACGGCGAGGAAGGCCTGAACTACCTTTGTGCCGGATACAAGAGCTTCTTCAACCATTGCCTGCCGTACACGCTCGAACTCGCCTCGCCCGCGCAAGTCAGCCCGCCGCCCGCGCGCCTGACACGGCCGGTCGTCGCCGCCGGCACGCAGACCTCGACCCTGGCGGGCCGCAACGACACGTGTCCATGCGGGAGCGGCCGCAAGTACAAGAAGTGCTGTCTCGCTCGATGAGGCGCGCGGACTGGTACGGAGGCTGATTGAGGTGACGGGACCGCGCGGCGCGCGGCCCCGTCATCGATGATGCCCGGCTGGGTCTACGAGCCCAGGTACTTCTTCAAGAAGGCGATAGTGCGGCTCCAGGCGAGGGTGGCCGCCTCCTTGTGGTAGCGCGCCGCGTTCGTGTCGTTGTTGAACGCGTGGTTCGCCCCTTCATACATGTACAGCTCGTACATCTTGTTGTTCGCCTTGAGCGCGGCCTCGTAGACGGCGATGCCCGCATTGATGCGCTGGTCGAGCGACGCGTAGTGCAACAGGAGCGGCGCCGTGATCTTCGGCACGTCCGCCGCCGGGATCTGCATGCCGCCGTAGTACGGCACGGCGGCATTGAGCGACGTGCCCGCCGCGGCCAGCTGGTTCGCCATGCCCCCACCCCAGCAGAAGCCGACCACGCCCACCTTGCCGTTCGACTCCGCATGGGTCGCCAGGAACGGCACCGCGGCGGCCAGGCGGGCGGCGGTCTCGGCGGCGTCCAGCTTCCCGATCAGTTCGATGGCCTTCGCCTCGTCGGGCGGTGTGCCGCCGACCGGCGACAAACAGTCCGGCGCCAGGGCCAGGAAGCCTTCCACGGCCAGCCGCCGCGCGACATCCTGGATGTGGGGGTTCAAGCCGCGGTTCTCGTGGATGACAATCACGGCCGGATGCTTCTTGCCGCCCTTCGGCCGCGCCAGATAGGCGGCCATCTTGGTGCCGCCGGCGTTGTATTCCACCCGGCCGGTCAGCAGGCGGTCGTCGGTCTCGGCGACGGTCTGCGCGAGGGCGTAGTTGTTCTCGAGCAGGGGCAGCAGCGCCAGCGCCGCCACCGTGCTCCCGGCGACCTTCGTCAGCCGGGCGAGGAATTCCCGGCGACTCGTGCCGCCATGGACGTAGTCGTCGTACAGATCGATCAGTTTCTGGTCCATACTGTCATCCTTTCCTGGAATCAGAGCGCTTCGTCCCGAACCGCTCATATTATATTATTCCCCGTTTCTGTCATCGCCGATGTTCTGCCGGTGTGAAGTGGATCGAAAGGACGCCAACAGCGGCGCGCACTGTCGAACATGACCAGGGCTGCCCAGGGAACTCCTGGGCTGACCCGCAGCGGGGCCAGCCCAGTCGTCCGCTGTCAGATTCAGAACCGGACCCGTACGCCGAGCTGCATCTGGCGCGAGACCGACACCGTGTTTGGCACCATGAAGCTGCCACTCGCGCGGTTTCCCACTGGATTCTGGAAGTTCAGGCGGTTGGTCACGTTGAAGATGTCCACCGAGATGTCGATATTCTTGGCGCCCCCCAGCGGAACCGCATACCGGAACGACAGGGCGACGTTGAAGCTCCCCGGACCCTGGAGGCCGTTGATCACGGCCCGGCCCTTGCTGTCGAGCGCAGACCGGATGGGTATCAGCAAATCGTCTACTCCAGCGACCGGACGGTCATTGTTCGAATCGGTGTCATTGTTCGTGTCACGGCCCACTGTTTCATTGATGGGACTACCAGACATCGCGGTCAGCGTGCCCGCGATCGTCAGAGTGCTCCACGGACTCACGGTTCCGCTCATGGACAGCACATGCTTTCGATCGCCCGCAAAGCGGCCGTAGTCGGCGCGGATGTCGTCGTCAAGCCAGACCCGCCGCCCGCCCTGGTTGCCCAGGCCGACGTAGTTGCCACGCTGCAATGTGTAGGCGTGCCGCATGCTCCAGCGGTTCGCGTAGCGCTTGACGAACGCGACCTGCAGCGACTTGTAGTCGCCGTTGAACTCTTTGCGGGTCTGATATTGCGTGACGCGGCGGAAGTTTGTGCGGCGCGCGACCTCTGGAATGATCTCTCCGCTCGGATCAAACACAGCCACACCCGGCCGGACCCGATTGACCGGCTCGTTGATATCTATTCGGCCCAGCTGGTCTCGTGAGACGTTAGCCACGTAATCGGCTGTGATAGCCATCCCAACCGCCAGTTCGCGCGCCACCCCGGCGCTCCACGCGAGCGTATACATCATCTGAAGATCTCTGCCGTTGACTATCGGGTCGCGGCTGAAGATCTGGCCGGCCAAGAGTTGGTCGCGCAGCGCCCTGAGGGTGGCCTTACCGGCCGCTGAAAGCACCGCTACGCCAGGGTTACCCGCCGAGTCGGTCGTCATGTCGGGATTGAGCACCGGGCTGTTCCGATCGGTGATGGTGAGCGTGGGAAACTTCGTGATCAGACCCGACTGGAGTAAGTCCAGTTCCAGCGCAATGGGGACGGTCGTGTTGAAGCGCCCGAACCCTCCACGGATGACTGTCTTACCGTTCCCCGCCATATCCCACACGACGCCGACGCGTGGCGCGAAGTCATCCTTGCTGTCGGGCGTCAGATGTTGATAGTCGTAGCGGAGACCCAGATTGAGCGTCACGCGACTGACTGGACGCCACCGATCCTCGACGAAGCCATAGAAGCGACGGTCCCGACTCACCACGTCGAACGTGTTCACGCCCGCCGGCCCGACCTGACTTGTGAACTCCGTCGGGTACGTGGCCCGGATCGCCGGGTTGAACGGCACATCCGTCGTGAAGGTGAAGTTGCCGGAATCCACTGTGGACCGCGGGTCCGCGGCGTGTGTGCTGTAGCCACCGCCCGCCTTGAGCGTGTGGTTACCCCACCCGGTCGGTTTGAAATAGGTGAAGGTGTTGTCGAACGTGTGCGTGTAGATTTCCGTATACGCGCCGGCGCCGCCCCTCCCTGCCCAGTAGGACGGGTGGGTGTTCAGTTGACCGATGTCGAACTGGTCGCGGCCGTCGAAGCCACGGAACCAGTTCCGCTGCGTCACCTTCTCTTTGTAGTAATCGGCGCGCGAGCCGCTGCCAGCAAGCTTCTCGGAGATGCGGCCGATCCGGAGGACGTTGGATGCGCGGTTGCCCAGCACGTTCGTGACGGAGACGTTGAAGATGTCGTCGTAGTCCCCTTCGAGTCTCTTGGAGTCCGGAAGCGACGGATCCTCGTGGTGTGCATCGCCCACGGTGGCTGCCGTCTCCACGATGTAGCGGGCACTGGCGAACATGTTTCCGGTGATCTGCAGGTCCCCACGAACGAAGGCGTTGTAGGCCATGACTTTGAACTCGGCGAAGAAATCGCGCGCAAGTGGTGCGGCGATGGCCGGCATACCCTTGAATCCCGCCATGATTTCTCGGGCTCTCTCAAACGAGAATTGGAAGTGGGCGCGGTTCCGGACGATCGGGCCGCCGATCGCCAACCCGGTTTGCAGCGTTAGCTCGTCAGGTTTGGCCACCCCCTCCTTCAGGAAGGCGCTTCGGGTGTTGAATTTGTCGTCCCGGAAATAGGTATAGACCCGACCGGCGAACGTGTTCGTGCCGCTGCGCGTGATCATATTCATGATGGCCCCGACGCCGCCCCCATATTCGACGCTGTACTGATTGCCGAGTACCTGATACTCCGTGACGGTATCGAGCACCACCCGCACCTGGGGCGCGTTGCTCCCTAGCCGGTCGTCATTGTTGTACATGCCATCGATGAGGTACACGTTCGAATTCGACGGGCTGCCGTTGGCTGAGACGCTGCCGCCTTCGAAGCTGGACGTCGTCGCGCTGGGAGTGATACCAGGGACAAGCGCCGTCAGCGTGAGGAAGTTTCGGAAATTGGACGGCACCTCTTCCATCTCGCGCTCGCTCAGCGTGGCACCAACCGTGTTACTGCTCCGGTCTACGAGTGGCGCGTCACCCATGACGGTCACGGCCTCCTCTAGCGCTCCGAGGCGCAACTTCCAATCAAAAGTGGCCTGTTGGCCCGCTTGCAGCTTCACGCCGCTTCGCGTCACGCGCGAGAAGCCACTTATCTCGACCAGGATCGTGTAGGTGCCCGGAGGCAGCTGATTGATCACGTAACTACCGGCAGGCCCCGTGACGCCCGTGCGCACGAGTCCGGTCCCGTCGTTGGTGGCGCTGACAGTCGCCCCGGGAATGCCAAGGCCATCAGGATCGACCACTTTTCCATCGATCTCCGCCATCTGCTGGGCCACGGTGGGCAGCGGAAGGAGGAGCAGAACACTCAACATGAAAATCACAACGCCGTTTGTCGATCGCATGGCTAAGCCTCCGGTTCTGGTGTCTTCGATTTCTTGAGCTCTTTGATGAATGCTTCCGCTTGGGCAGCTTCCGGCGTTCCGGGCGCCGATGCCACCACCGCCTCGAAGTGCTTGAGGGCTTTGTCGACCTCACCCTTACTGAAGAAAGCCTTCCCCAGACCGAGCGTTGGCGCGGCCGCGCCGGGCTTGGCTGCGAGCGCTTTCTCGAATCGCGCGATAGCCTGCTCGTTCTGGCCAACGGCAAAGTAAACCGCTCCCAAAGTGACGGTGGCGTCGTACGCGAGCGGATCGGCCAAGTCGGGCAGGCCGGCCAACCCTTTCTCCAAGGCCTCGATGGCCCTGTCATTCTTGCGGGCTTCAACGTAGGCGCCCCCGAGCCGGACGAGAATGTGCGGCTGATCGGGCGCCATCGCGGCCGCCTTTTCGAGCTGCGCGATCGCATCGTCGGTCCGTGACGCGCGGAGGTAGGCGAGCGCCAGGTTGACCCGCACTTCCGGCAGATCCGGAGCCTTCTTGACCGCATCCTCGAACGCGAGTATGGCCGTCTGAGCGTCGCCGGTATTGAACGCCTTAACGCCCTTCTGGAACTCCGCCGCCCCCGGCGGCGCCATCTTCGCGAGCTTGAAGTCGAAGTGCTGATCCGTACCGGCGGTCAGCCTCAGCTTGTTGGTGAGGGGTTGGTAGCCCTCGAGCTGCACGGTGAACTCATAGTCAACCGCCGGAAAGCCACGCCGGTAGAACTTGCCATCCTTATCACTCTTGATTTTGGTCTCGCGGCCCCGGTCGAGATCTTTCAACGTGACAGTCACGCCCTGCAAGGGCTTGCCACTCTCATCCGTGACGGTCCCATTGATGGCCGCCAACTCGATCTGTGCGGACGCACTGCTGCCCAAGCTTTGCGCGACGATCACGCCGGCCAGAACCAGCGAGGCACGTATCGTGGAAGCCAACCGACATTTGATCATTGTCACCAACCGGGCTACGACGCGTGTTTGCGTATGAACGCCAGGGTCAGCGGCCAGGCCCCTTGGCTGGCCTTCAGATTCGCCCCCTCCTGTCCGTCCTGTTGTCGCAGGAACGCGTGTCCGGCGCCTTCGAAGGTGTGCACCTTCGTAGGTTTTGCCGAGTTTCTCCATCTCGGCCTTCGCGGGCGGGATTGTGGCGTTGACGCGTGCGTCAGCGCCGCCATAGAGTCCCAGAACGGGCGCCTTGATTGAGGCGAGCGCCGCCGCATCCGGTGAGGTGCCGTAGTACACGACGGCCGCGTTCAGCTCCGGCTGGTGCGCCGCATACGCGAAGCTATGCCCGCCGCCCCAGCAGAAGCCGACCGTTGCGCTCTTTCCGTTCGACGCCGGCAGCTTGATCGCGTGAGCTCTGACGGCGTCGAGCCTGGCTTTTACCTCGTCGGGCGTGACCGACCGGACGACCTTGGCCATCTCTTAGGGACTCGATAGAGCGAGACTCAGACTGATTCTCATAGGTGTCTCTCCGTCGTCAGCTCGTCGGCCAGCGAAGTTCTGACTGCACCAGCTTGTCAGGATCCGCGCCCTTCTTTGGCCGGAACTTCTGCACCCGGCCGCTCCACACCTCCGCCACGTACAGGTTGCCTTCCTGATCGACCGACATCTGGTGCGGTCCATCGAACCATCCGGGCTGTGCGCCGCTTCGGATGGTGGCGGAGATGCCCCAGCCGTACAGGAACTTGCCATTCACGTCGTACTTGGAAATCCTGTTCGTTGTACCGTCCCCCGCCCAGAGGTGCTGATCTTTCGACATCAAGATCGTGTAGGGGGAGGTCATATTGGGCCACATGTCCAGGAACTTCCCGTTCTCATCGAATATCTGAATGCGCTTGTTCGATCGATCGGCCACATACACGCGGCGATTCTTGTCTACGGCAATGCTGTGCGGAACCTGGAACTGCCCTGGATTGGTTCCCTTGTCACCCCACGCGGTCAGGAACTTGCCGTTCTTGTCGAACTTCACGACGCGCGAATTAATATAGCCGTCGGCGACGACAAAAGAGCCGTCCGGCAGCCAGGCGAGATCGGTTGGTTCGTTGAAATGCCCTTCGTCCGCTCCCGGAACACCGACTTCACCAACGGTCATGACGAGCTTGCCGTCATTGGTGAATTTGAAGATGGCATGGCCGCTGTCGCTGACCACCCACACGTGCTTATCAGGATCGTACGGGCTCATGTTGATCTGGTGAGGTCCCTTCCCTCCCTTGGCCAGAAGCTCGTCGTGCTGGGCAAAGGTGCGAACGAGTTTGCCGTCCCGGTCCACGGCGATGACCTGGTTGGTCCATCGCGTCTTTGGCCTCAGTTGGTTGGCATTCATCTTGTGCAGGCCGACCGAGTCCCCGGGCTTCCCCTTCTCAGGCAGCGGCAATTGACCGCGCATCCCGATCCAGATGCGGTCGGGACTTTCCGCGTAGACACCTCCCGTTGACCCCCAGGTCCATCCCTGGTTCTCTGGGCCTGGCAAAGGCTGAGGCCAGTTCGCGACGTGCTCGTAGTGGCCGAACTCCTCCTGCCCGCCCTTCTCCTGTGTGAGGGCTACGGGAGCGAGTAACAACACCGCCAAGACAGTCGTATGAAGCCGGTCTGGTACCAACATTGTGAATCTCCTTCGCAATCTACCGACTGGAATGCCACGGGAGCCGACCGCCGACGCGTGGGTGGCCGGCGTCGGCCCCGTTTCTTACGTCTCTGCTCTCGAAGAAAGACCTACCGACCAGACGCCGATCCTGTCTTCGCGACCTTCCTGGCAGGAAAATTCTTGTGCCCAGGCACAGGCTTCGAGACAACTTTGTTCCGCAAGGTCCCCAGATTCCCGATGGTGAGCTCGACGGTCTGGCCGGCCGCAAATTGCATTGACGGTTGAGGCACACCCGTCGCGATCAGGTCGCCCGGCAGCAGCGTCATCCGTTCGCTGTAGTAGGCGATTATTTCCGCCACGGTAAACGTGAGAAACGACGTGTTCCCGTTGGGCACCGGCCATTCGTGTAACTTTCCGTCAATCACCCCCGCAATCACCATGTTGTGCGGATTCGGAACATCGGCCTTCAAAGTGATGTAGGGCCCGGACGGGCTGAAGGTATCAAGCCCCTTGCTCATCGTCGATCCTTGCGAGGTATGCCTACCCGCAGGGAGGTCACGTGAACTCACATCATTGAGGATGGTATAGCCCATCACGTAGTCCATGGCCTCCGACACGGGTACATGCATGGCCTTCTTGCCGATCACGATTGTCAGCTCCGGCTCGTACACACCCGTTGTGAGCAACCCCTCCAGATTGATTTCGCTGTCGTGGCCTGTGAGAGACGACGGAGGCTTGAGGAAAGCGCTCGGATACTCGACTTCATCAAAGGAGCCGGGCTTGCCGTCGGGCGTTTTTCGAATGTAGTTGCCCGCCAGCCCAAAAATCTTTGACGGGTTGGGAACCGGCGGTAGAAACTTGATCCCGGAGTGAGGGTGGAATACGCGATGAATTCCGCCGGGCTCTGTGAACTTGCCGCCTGCCTTGATCTTGGTCATGGTCCCGTGGAGGGACCTCACCGCCTCGATGGGTCCCGGACCCGCCTCGATCAGCGACCGCATGTCGATGGGAATCGCGGGCAGAGTCTTACCCTCCGGCGCTCCGGACGTCAGGAGATACAGGATGGCGTTGTGTACATCGACGACGTCCTGTGTTCCGTTCCCCACCGTGGTCCCCAGCCGGGGGCCACTCGATCCAACCTCGAAGGTCAGGAGCCGGAAGGTCGTCGCCCCTGCCTGCTGCCCTGCCGGCTGACTCGCCTGCTGCCCTGCCGGCTGGGCTTCCGAAAATGCCCATACAGCCAGCGCAGCTCCGACCGCAGCCGCCGCGATCCGGAATGACGCCGTTCGATCCACTCTGCTCATAGCACCACCTCGTTTGTTTCCTCGGATGATCCTCGATCAAGCGGGCGCTGTCAATGACATTGAGACACCCCTGGAATTCGGAGTAGGCGCTCGGGCGCCGTAGGGGCCGAGGACCGGGGTCGTAGACGAAACCGCTGGACACGTAACAGTTCAGGGGGTCTGCCTCGGGATCGCCGGTTTTCCTAGGAAAACTGCGAGATCGCCAGATCCGAGGGTCACCCGCCACGGGCTAAGAAACGGCAAGGACCGATTTTTCTCAGGAAAAACGGCCCCGGCCTTGGCCGGGGCACCCCCCTGAACTGTTACGCCCGCCGACTGGGCGTTGAAGCTCGTGTGGGCGATTCAGCCCGGCGGCGCCGACGAGCCGGGCGTGATCTGGTGCGGCACGATGCCGGGCGGGCTCTTTCGGTCGGCCGACGGCGGCGACACCTGGGAACTGAACCGCCCGCTCTGGGACGACCCGCGCCGCGAGGAGTGGTTCGGCGGCGGCGCGGACCATCCGGGCCTCCACTCGATCTGCGTGGACCCGCGCGACTCAACGCACGTGCTCGTGGGCGTGTCGTGCGGCGGCGTGTGGCGCACGCGCGACGGCGGCGCGACGTGGGATCTCGCCGGCACCGGCATGCGCGCCGAGTTCATGCCGCCCGAGCGGGCGTTCGATCCGAACGTGCAGGACCCGCACATGCTCGTGCAGTGTCGAGCGAATCCCGACGTGCTCTGGGTGCAGCACCACAACGGCATCTTCCGCTCGACCGATTGCGGCGCGACGTGGCAGGAGATCGCCGATGTGGCGCCGTCGGCCTTCGGCTTCGCGGTGGCCGTGCATCCGCGCGACTCCGATACCGCGTGGTTCGTGCCGGCGATCAAGGACGAGAAGCGGTATCCGGTGGACGGCCGCGTGGTAGTGACGCGCACGCGTGACGGCGGGCGGACGTTCGAGACGTTGTCGCGCGGCCTGCCGCAGGAGCACGCCTACGATCTTGTCTACCGCCACGCGCTCGACGTGGATGGCGGCGGCACCACGCTCGCGTTCGGCTCGACGACCGGCTCGGCGTGGATCAGCGAGGACAGCGGCGATTCGTGGCAGACGGTGTCGGCGAACCTGCCGCCTGTGCACGCGATTCGCTTCGCGTGAGCGCGTGGGTGGCGATCGGCTGCTCCGGCCGATTGCCGGGAAAGAGCCAGGGCCGGGATCGGCCCACCCGCCACCAGTCGCGCAAGATTTCCAGCAGCCTCGGCGACAGCATCACGTAGCGATCTTTCTGCCCTTATCCACGCGACGGCGGAGGGCGGGGTGGGATGAGAGCCCGCAGCCGCCGTCGCGGCTCACGGCGACAGGAGGGAGTCCTGCGCCGTCGAGCCTCCACGGATCGTGAAGTCGATGCGGTCGTTCGGACCGTCCGCTGTTACCGGCGCATCAGTGGCCGCTGGCGACCAACGAGCAGGGACGGATTGGCGCCGGGTTTGGGCGTGAACTTCTGCACGCGGCCGTTGAAGACTTCGGCGATGTAGAGGTTGCCCTCGTCGTCTGCCGAAATCTGATGTGGGCCGGTGAACCGGCCCGGCTCGCTGCCCGGCTGGCCCCATCCGTAGAGGTAGTTTCCATCGAGATCGTACTTAAGGATGCGGTAGGTACCGCCGTCCGAGACCCAGATGTACTCCTGTCCGGTCTTGCGATCGAGGAAGATCTCGTGCGAATAGGGACGGGACTGGAGGGCCGGCGGCCAGTGATCCTCGCTGAGGTACCACATGGTCAGGAAGTTTCCCTCCAGGTCGAAGACCTGCATCCGCTGGTGGTTGCGGTCCATCGCGAAGATGCGGCCATCGTTGCTGATCGCGATGCTGTGAAGGGCCCACCACTCATTCGGACCCGGGTTGTCCGGGTCCTCGGGTGCCATCCCCCAGTCCTTGATGAACTTGCCATCCGCGGTGAACTTGACCACGCGGGTCCCGGTGTAGCCATCCGTGATGTAGAAGGTTCCATCCGGCAGGAAGGCAATGTTCGTGGGACGGCTGAAGGTGTTCGGGCCACGGCCGCGCACCCCGCGCTCTCCCAGCTGCATCACGACCTTGCCCTCCTGGCTGATCTTGTAGATCACGTGCAGGAGGTCGTCGATCACCCAGAGGTGCCGATCGGGATCGTAGGGGCTGATCTTGATCTGGTGTGGTCCGCGTCCATCCGGGCGGTCGAAGAGGTGGTCCAGGTGCAGGAAGTCCTTGACCATCTTCCCCTCACGGTTCACCGCAAAGATGACGTGGCGCATCTTCCGCTCCCACGCGCGGGGCCCTCCGGATTGGGGATAGTCCGGAACACCCGCCGCCACCGTGCCGGTCGCGGAGCGGTCCAGAGCGCCGTAAGGCGTCCAGGGCGCCGCGCCTGGCGGCAGGGGCAACTCGCCGCGCTGCACGATCCAGACGCGGTCGGGGCTCTCGGCAAACACGCCGGCCGTCGATCCCCAGGTCCACCCATCGTGCGAGTGCGCATCGTCGGGGAGGGGCTTGGGCCAACCGGTCACGACCTGGTAGGGCCCGAACAGATCCTGTCCTCCGGCCTGGGCCTGGAGGCCCTCCGGCGCGGAGAGACTCACGAGCACCGCCGGAACCAGCAGCGCGCCCGTCATCAGTGCGGCCCCGAATGGCCTTGGCTTCCGCATCATCATTGACTCCATTGAAAAGCCTTCACATCGCTTCGTGTGGACGGCGTTACCGATCGGTGGCAGGCGTCCCGCTTACGGGTACCAGTTCCGCGCGCGCACCTCGACGCCGACATCGCTTCCCACGAGGCGGGTGAACTGAGCGACGTCACTCTTCCCGTAGTGATAGGGGTAAACGATCCTGGGCCGGAACTCCCGCACGGCGTCCGCGGCCTGCTCGGGGGTCATGGTGAAGGGCAGGTTCATCGGGATGAAGGCCACGTCGATGTCCCGAAGCGCTCGCATCTCGGGAATGTCCTCGGTGTCGCCCGCGATATAGACTCGCACGCCTCCCATCGTGAGGACGTAGCCGTTACCCCGGCCGCGATCGTGATACTGCAGCCGATCCTTGGTCAGGTTGTACATCGGGACCGCCTCGATCTGGATCCCGTGGACGGTGATGGTCCTTCCGTTGGAGAGCCGCATCGAGTTGCCCCGAAGGGGGTTGCTCGGCAGCAGTTCCACCACCGCCTGAGGGGCCACGAGCCGGGCACCCCGGGGAAGTCCCATGAGGGTGGGAACGTTGTAGTGGTCCCCATGGATGTCGGTGATGAGGATGATGTCCGGCGCCGGCAGCCCCGCGAAGGCCGAGGCGGCGCTCACCTGCCGGTCCTGGCCGGGCCCGGGCGCAGGATCCACGTAGATCGTGCGGCCATTCCACGACATCACGAAGGTGCCGTGATGGATCGGGTGGATGATCAGATCCCCCGCACTCGTGGGAATCTTGTCGCCCGTGAGGCCCTGTGCGGCTGCCGGCGTCGCCAGAGCCGAGGCTCCCACGGCCATCAGGCCCACGAGCGCCGCCGCCGTCACCATGGAGTGCAATCCCTTCAGTCTCTTCATAATTCTCCCTTTGCCCGGGACGGACGATAGGCCCGACCAACCTCTCCAGTCAACACACCCGTAACCAGACGCGGCACGCATGAGCTGGCGCCGCAGGGCACGTTACCGCACGCACATTATTGGACCTCATGCGGAGGAAGTCAAGTCCGGCGGCCTGTGGGGCGCAGCCGACATCCGTTCATGCGACCCGCCGACTGGTCCAGAACTGGTCCCACGCGCCGGGGGTGCGGTACATTGAGCGCAAGGCCAGCAGGGCGTCCGCGCCGGCCGCACGCCAACGCATGCCGACGCGTTTCATCCGCTGTTGCACGACGTGGCTGACCGCACGCTTGACGGCGCCGCGGCCGATCGCAGACCCGGCCGCGCGGAACGTCTGGTCCTGCATCCGCTCGCGATTGGTCGTGAGAGAGCGGGCGAGGTCGTCCACCCGCCGCCGGTTGGTCGCGCTCCGCTGATGCGTCGCCAGCAATCGAAGACCCTCGATCACGGCGTCGACGTGATCGGTCGCCAGTCGGTCGAGTTGGGTCGTGCGCCACGCCGCGGCCTTCTCGGTCCCCTCGCCATAGAGCCCCCGCGCCCCCGCGCTGATGGGCTCGTCGGCGTGAGACCAATCCAGAATCTCGACGCGATCGGGAAAGAGCTCCACCGCCAGACGGCCAGATCCAGGGGGCACCGTCGCCACGCACGATGACGCGTCGGTGCTCCGCGCCAAGCGCCGCGGCCTGCGGCCACAACGGCGCGGCCCACGCCTCGGGCGTCCCGCGAACCGCCACGACCGATCGTCGGGTCAGCATCCCCCGCGCCGGCGTCCCCCCGCGATCCGCCGTGTCAGAGAGGCCCGCCAGTTTCACGTCCTGCCAGCGCCGGTCGACGACGATCATCCCGCCGTCGATCCCCCCCGTCAGCGGGCCGGTCGCCGACGGGCGCACCGGGCCGGCGTCGGGCGGCGGTGCGGCCAGCCGCTCGGTCGCGCGCGCCCCTTCGTCGCGCACCAAGGCTTGGATCGTCTCGGTGCTCACCCGGACGCCGACCATCCGCCCCAGCCACTCCGCGCGGGCCGTCTCGTACGGGTCGACGACGCCCGCCAACGTCGCCCGCGCCTGCAGCGCCGGCGTGAAGCCGTCGGCATCGACGCCCCACTCGCGCCGCACCGGCCACGTCCCGCGCTGACACGCACGACACTGCCCGTCGATCACCGTCGTCTCGACATCGCGGCCCGGCAGCACCGTGTGCACCCGGACCGGCCGACGCTCTCGAAACGCCCGCGCGCCGCCGCATGGACACGGGCCACTGACCCCCAGCTGCGCCGCCCGCGCCGTCAGCGCGACGCCCAGCGCCCGGCGCAACCACGCGCCCCCGTGCGTCCGTACCCATGCCTCCGCATCCGCGCTCCCCGTCTCCACCACGGTCCCCCACCGCGCCTCCGCAAAACGCTCCGCACTGGCCTGGATCGCTGTTGTAGCGAAGTAGTAATGTCCCCTTCCGAGCGAAATAGAAATGTCCCCCTACGCTGGCGATCTCCAAGGAGGTCGTTGATGGGGAAGGACTGCGATGAGTACGAAGGAACTGACGCGCGTCGGCGTGTTGGCGCGGGTGAAGGCCGGGACGTTGACGGTGAAATCGGCCGCGGTCTTGCTGCACGTGGGCTCTCGGCACACGAAGCGATTGGTCCGGCGGTATAAGGCCAAGGGGGCGAAGGGATTGATCCACGGGAGCGCCGGTCGGCCGTCGAATCACGCGCGGCCCGCGGCCGAGCGCGCGCGGATTCTGGCGCTGGTGCCCGCGAAATACAGCGGGACGATCGACAGGCGCTTTGGCCCGACGTTGGCGGCCGAGCATCTGGCGAGCGAAGACGGCGTGACGGTGCACCACGACACCTTGCGGCGCTGGATGCTCGCGTCGGCGTTGTGGAGCCGCGCGCGGAAGCGGTCGCCGCACCGCCAACGGCGGGAGCGCAGGGCGCACTTCGGCGAGCTGGTGCAGCTCGATGGCCGTGTCCATCGCTGGTATGAGGATCGCGCGGCGCAGGGCTGCCTGATGACGCGGGTCGACGACGCCACGAGCCGCACGTTCGGTCGGCTGGGCGACCAAGAAACGATCTGGGCGGCGGTCGCCGTGCTGCGCGGCTGGATTGAGCAGTAGGGGGTGCCGCACGCGCTCTACACCGACTGGAAGAATGTCTACGTGCGCGCGCCCACGGTCGAGGAGCAGGCCACCGGCGTCGTGCCCCGGACGCCATTCGGGCGCATGTGCGCCGCGCTCGACATTCGCATCATCGCCGCCCACTCCCCGCCGGCCAAAGGGCGCGTCGAGCGCCACCATGGCACGCAGCAGGATCGGCTCGTGAAGAAGCTCCGGCGCTTGGCGATCGGCGACGCCCCGACGGCGAATGCGTTCCTGGAGACGACACACTGGGCCGACCACAATGCGCGGTGTGCGCAGCCCCCGGCGTCCGCGGAGGACTTTCATCGCCGGGCGCCCAGTCGGACGGCCCTCGAGACGGTGTGGCAGATCGAAACGTCGCGCGTGCTGTCCAACGACTGGGTGGTGCAGTATCAGGCGCGCCAATGTCAACTCGGCCGTCAAAGCGCGCACGCGCCCGCCCGCAGCAGGGTGCTGGTCCGCGAGAACGCCGCGGGCGTGATTGAGATTCGCTATCGAGGCCGCCGCCTCCCGTGGACCGAACTCGCGGGGCCGCCCGCCACGGTCGTCGCGCGGCGGCCGGTGTCGGTGCCGAAGGCGCGCTCGGCCTTTCGGCCCAGCGCGGATCACCCCTGGCGGCGCGAGACCCGCGCCGCCGAGCGCGAGCGGGCGTTGTGTCGCGCGGCGCACCGATGACGCGGCCCGTGGACGCTGCCGGCGCCGTGGACGCACAGACCGCGCCCACCGCGCCTTGGACAACCCCCGAGCGGGTTTTCCACAAGCGTCCACCGGCCATTACTTGAGGAAGGGGACATTTCTATTTCGTTAAAACAGGGGACATTTCTATTTCGCGTTGACATCCACGAATTTTGTCCACCGGCATGGCGGAGCAAATGAGGTATGATCGCGCGAATTTTCTGCGGAAGGGCCCCAACATGAGCGCAAGCATCCTGGTAATCCTCGGTCTCGGCGCGATGTACCTCGGCTACCGGTTCTATTCGAAATTCATCGCCGCCAGGATCTACCGGCTGGATCCGAACTTCGTCACGCCGGCACACTCGATGCGCGACGACGTCGACTACGTGCCGACCCACCGCGTCGTGCTCTGGGGGCACCATTTCACGGCGGTCGCTGGCGCGGCTCCCATCATCGGGCCCGGCATTGCCGTCATCTGGGGATGGGTGCCCGCGTTTCTCTGGGTCGTGCTGGGCACGATCTTCTTTGCCGGCGTCCACGACTTCGGCGCCATCTGGGCCAGCGTGCGCAACCGCGCCCAGTCCGTCGGCGCGCTGACCGGAGAGGTCGTGGGCCGGCGGTCGCGAACGCTGTTCATGATCGTCATCTTCCTCCTGCTCCTGATGGTCAACGCCGTGTTTGCCGTCGTCATCGCGCAGGAGCTGATCGCGACGCCGAGCGCGGTGATCCCGACCTGGAGCGCCGTGGCGGTCGCGCTCGTCATCGGCGTGCTGATCTACAAGATGAAGGTGCGCATCTTCTGGCCCACCGTCGTCGGCACGATCATCCTGTACGCCGTCATTTATCTGGGCGAAGCGGTTCCGGTGATCCTGCCCGAGCAGGTGCTCGGACTGCCGCAGGGCACGCAGTGGATCCTCATCCTCTTTCTCTACGCCGCGATCGCGTCGAGGCTGCCGGTCTGGCTCCTCCTGCAGCCGCGCGACTACATCAACGGCATCCAGCTCGTCGTGGGCCTCGGCCTGCTGTACGCGGCCGTGCTGATCGCGAACCCGACCGTTGTCGCACCCGCGTTCAACTTCGAGGTGCCGGCGGGCGCCCCTCCTCTCTTGCCGCTGCTGTTCGTCACGGTCGCGTGCGGCGCGATCTCCGGCTTTCACGGGCTGGTGGGTTCGGGCACGACATCGAAGCAGCTCAATAAGGAGCCGGACGCGCGGTTCGTGGGCTACCTCGGCTCGCTCGGCGAAGGAGCGCTCGCGCTCGTCGCCATCATCGCGGCAACCGCCGGCTTCGCATCGCTCGACGAGTGGCGCGGCATGTACTCCTCGTTCGGCGCGGGAGGCGTGAGGGCGTTCGTGGAAGGTGGCGGCACCATTCTCGCCACGCTCGGCTTACCAATCGCCTTCGCCAAGACGCTGCTTACGGTGATGGCTATCCTCTTCGCCGCTACCACGATGGACGCGGGCGTGCGGCTGCAGCGCTACATCGTGCAGGAGTGGGGTGCCATCTACCGGATTCCGCTGCTGCAGAACAGCTCCGTCGCGACGCTTGCCGCCGTGGGCGCGTGCCTGATCCTGGCCTTCGGGGCGGGCGGCGCCGATGCCACCGGCGGCATGGTGCTCTGGCCGCTCTTCGGGACGACCAACCAGTTGCTGGCGGGCATGACCCTGCTCGTCATCAGCGTCATTCTCGTGAAGCTCGGACGGCCGTCTCGCTACACGATGGTGCCGATGGTGTTCGTCACCAGCATGGCGTTCCTCTCGGCCGTCTACCAGCTGTGGGCGCTGTACGCGGCCGGGAACTACGTGTTGGTCGCGCTGGACCTGTTGATCATCGTCGCCGCCGTGTGGGTCATGCTCGAGGCGACGGCCGCCCTCGTGAGCGCGCGCAGGGCCAAGGCCGGGGCGGCGGCCGCCCCGGCGGACTGATCGGCCGCGTGCCGGTTTTGGCCACGGCTTCTCCTGGTGTGAGTGCCGCCTCTCTCCTGGCTTGTCAGGGAAAGACGGTTCGTCTAGCTGGTGGCGACGCCCGGCCAGTGGCCACTGACGCGCGTCGTGAGCGTGAGAGAGAGCGGCCACGTCACCACGACGGTGGCCGCCAGGACGACGAGCGCCGCCAGCACCAGGTCCGGGGCCCCCAGTGCGGCAGCCGCGCTGGGGTGGGGAGGGCCGAGCGGCGCCCCGGCTTCATCTGACGAAGACGTACGGCATGTGCGCGAGGACCTGGCCCGATCGGAAGAGCCGCGAGGGCGCCAGCAGCGCCGCCAGGGCCCGCCGCTCACGCGGCCCGAGCAACTGGATGAGCGCATCGGTCGTGTAGGCCTCCTTCATGCGCCCAACCGGCGATTGCAGCTCTTCCGCCGGCACTTCGTAAAAGCTGCGGCGCGGAGGATAGACGAGCATCCGCACCTCTTCGTCCGCCGGAATCCGCGCGCGCTGTTTGGCCAGTCCGATCGCGGTGTACAACCCGCCGAGCTCATCGACCAATCCGAGGTCGCGTGCCTGCTCACCCGTCCAGACGCGGCCTTGCGCCACTTCGTCAATCTTCTCGGGCGGCATGTGCCGCGCGGCGGCCGCGCGCTCGACGAACTGGTCGTACACGGCCTGCACCGACTCCTGGACCTTGGCGCGCTCGTCGGGCGTAAAACGGCGATCGGGCGAGTTCATCTCGGCGCGCTTCCCCGTGCTGGTCGCCTCGATGTTCGCGCCCAGTTTGTCCAGCGTGCCCGTGGTCACGAACTTCCCGGTGTAGACGCTGATCGATCCGGTCAGCGTGCCCGGCTGCGCCACGATGGCGTCGCCCGCAAGCGCGATGTAGTAGCCGCCAGACGCGGCCAGGTCAGACATCGACACCACGATCGGCCGATCGTTCTCCCTCGAGATCGACAGTTCACGCCAGATCACGTCCGACGCCGTCGACGAGCCCCCGGGGCTGTCGATGCGCAACACGATCGCCTTGACGGATCGATTGGCGCGGACCTCTCGGATGTGCTCGACGAGCGAATCGGAGCCGACGACGGGACCGTTGACCGGGTCGAAGCCGCTGTCGCCGGAGTTGATCACCCCCACTGCGTTGATCACCGCGATGGTGGATCGCCGCCGCACCCCGGCCGCGTCCCACGAAACGGCCGCGTAATCCCCGGCCTCGATGAATTCCTCGTCGGCGAGATCCGGGTTCAGGTCGTCCAGCTCGTCTTCGTAGGCGACCTCGTCAATCAGGCCGTGGCGCAACGCCTCTGCGGGCTGGAACGGACCCTGGTCGATCAGCACGCGCACCTCGTCTTCACGCTTCTTGCGGCCGTCGGCGATGCCGCGCACGAGCTGCTGGTACTGGCTGCGGTTGAGCGATTCGCTCATCTCGCGATGGGCGGGCGTGAACGCCTTCTCGAGTTACGTGTTGACCGCGGTCTTGTAGTCGCCGACGTGCAGAAAGTCCGGGTACGTGCCGATCCAATCGAACGTGCCGCGCAGGAACACCTCGTAGCTGGCGATGCCGGTCAGGTCGAGCGTGGCGGACGGCAGCAGGTACACGCGATCCGCGACCGACGCGAGAAAGTATTCGCGGTCGCCCGCGTACTCGAGCCACGCGTGGACGTACTTGCCGCTGCGCTTGAAATCATCGAGCGCCTCCCGAAGCTCCTGCACCTTCGCCCAGAACGGTGAGTTCAGCCCGCCTGGCTTGAGCAGGATGCCGGCGAAACGCCCGGTGAACCTGCACCTGTAATTTCGGTCACGACTCCCGGACACTGAGTCCGCTACCGCCAACCTACAGCCACCTTCCGCACCACGACCGGCGTCGTCGGTGTCTCCCCCTCCACGGCGACCGCCGCGATCGCGTGGACCACCTCCATCCCGCGTACGACCCGGCCGAAGGCGGCGTACTGACCGTCGAGGCCGCGGCATTCGCCGGTGCAGATGAAAAACGACGTGGTCGCGCTCCCCGGGTCTTCGCCGCGGGCCATCGAGAGGATGCCGGGTACGTTGGGCGTGTTTGAAAACTCTGGCGGCAGGTTGTGAACGAGCGCGGCCTGCTTCGCGGTAAGCGGCGTCCGGCGATGCGCCGGCGACCCGGTTTGAATCACAAAGTTCGCGACGACGCGATGGACGAGCGTGTCGTCGTAGACACCGGCCGTCGCCAGTTGCAGGAAGTTGCGCACGGTCTCGGGCGCCTTGTCGGGAAAGAACTCCACCTCGATCTCGCCCGCGGAGGTATCGAGCACCGCGCGGTGCTTCGCCATCTCCTCCACCGTGGAGTCGACGAATGGCGGTTTGACTGGCGCCGGCGTGTCGCGAATGGTCACGCTCGTGATGACCACGCGCTCCTTCGCGAGGCCCGCGGCGTCCGCGTCGATCGCCGAGATCTCCTGCACGACCTCGATGCCTTCAACGACCCGGCCGAAGATCGTGTACTGCCCGTCGAGCGCGACCTGCGGGGTGGCGCACACGAAGAACTCCGCGCCGCCACTGTCGGGCTGGCCGGGTGCGAGAACCGTCGGACAGGTTACCCGAGACCCGTCTCTGATGTAGATTGACGGGATGAAACTGCACGCCTTGCTGCCGCTGGCCCTCTTCCTGACCGTCACGGCGTGTTCGCCAAAGGCGCCCAACACCCTTGCTGACCTGCCGGATATCGATACCACCAGGGTGCTGGCCGACATCACACGGCTGTCGTCCGATAACTTCATGGGACGCGCGCCGGGGTCCGAGGGCGAACGACTGACCGTGGACTATCTGACCGCGCAGTTCAAGGCCGCCGGCCTTGAACCGGGGAACCCGGACGGCACCTACGTCCAGAACGTCCCCCTGGTCGGCCTTCGCCCGATTGTCACGTCGGCGTTCACGATCCGTCAGGGCAGTCGCACCGTCCCCCTGCGGGTGCCGGGTGACGTGGTGCCGTTCAGTCGGCGAGTGATGGACGAGGTCACGCTCACCAACTCGGAGATGGTGTTCGTCGGCTACGGCATTCAGGCGCCCGAGTTCCAATGGGACGACTTCAAAGGCGTCGACGTCAAGGGCAAGACGGTGCTCGTGCTGGTCAACGATCCGCCCGTGCCGGCCAACGACGCGGCGGGACTCGACCGGGCGGTCTTTGGCGGCAAGGCGATGACCTACTACGGCCGGTGGACCTACAAGTTTGAGAAGGCCGCCGAGATGGGCGCCGCCGCCGTGCTCGTGATTCATGAGACCGAACCAGCCGGGTACCCGTTCTCGGTGGCGCAGGGCATGGGCGGCGAACGCTTCAACCTGGTGACGCCGGACAGGAACATGAGCCGTGCTGCGATCGAAGGATGGATTTCCCGGGAGGCCACCACGGCACTGTTCAAGAGCGCGGGGCTCGACTTCAACGCGCTGAAGGCGACCGCCGCCACGCGCGACTTCACACCGGTGTCCCTCAAGGCCACAGCGTCGGTCACGCTCAAGCAGGAGAGGCGCACGCTGGATTCGAACAACGTGATCGCGAAGCTGCCGGGCAGCGATCCCATCCTGAAGGACGAGTCCGTGATCTACACGGCGCACTGGGACCATCTGGGGATCGGCGCGCCACGCGACGGCGATGCGATTTACAACGGCGCGATGGACAACGCGAGCGGCACGGCCACCGTGCTCGAGCTGGCGCGCGCGTTCAAGAAACTCGACCCGGCACCGAAGCGGACGATCGTCTTCCTCGCCGTCACGGCTGAAGAGCAGGGTCTTCTCGGGTCGGAGTACTACGCCAGGTTCCCGCTGTATCCGCTGGACCGGACGCTCGCCAACATCAACGTCGACGGCATGAACATGTGGGGCCGCACCAGCGACCTCACGGTCGTCGGCTTCGGCGCGTCCGATCTGGACGACTACCTGGCCGCCGCCGCGAAGGAACAGAACCGTACGCTCATCCCGGACCCTGAATCAGAGAAGGGCTTCTACTACCGCTCCGACCACTTCAACTTCGCCAAGGTCGGCGTCCCGGCGCTGTACACGGACGATGGGACGACGTTTATTGATAAGCCGGACGGGTACGGCAGGCAGAAACGCGATGAATTCACGCGGCGCGACTACCACGCGCCGTCAGACGAGGTGAAACCCGACTGGGACCTCGCCGGCCTCGCCGAAGACGCGACGCTCCTGCTGGCCGTCGGCTACCGCGTGGCCATGGCCGTGACGTACCCCGAGTGGAAACCGGGGAACGAGTTCAAGGCCATCAGGGACAAGATGCTCAATCGGTAACGACGTGCGCCCGTGCTCGAGTAGCTCTCGTGCTCGGGTGCTATCGAATGCCATCAGACGCGCGTACGACCCAGGTGGTCATGGATCGTTGCCCGTGGACGATGGTGGTCTTGAGGGGATCGAGGAGCTGGCCGCCGAGTGAGGCCATGAGGGCCATGAGCTGCGGCTCGTCGACTCGGCGAACGGGAGCGAGTCAAGAGGTGCCACCTGCGCGTGCTCCGGGGTCAGTGGGCGTCCGAGTTCGCGCGCGAGCTCACCAAACGCGTCGATCGCTCTGGAATTCTCGTCGACGGCATGGACGTCGAGGCCCTCGCGCAGCAGGTAGCGCGCGTTGCGGCCCGAGCCGCAACCGGCGTCGAGCACCCGATCGCCCTGGGCGATGCGGCCCTTCAGCAGTTGGTCGAACAGGCACCTGGTCGATTAGCCGGGTCTTCAGACCAGGCGGATCGCCGGACCTGACGGTCCGGCCTTCTGACGCTGGCACCAGGACTTCTGAGGTCGTTACAATGTCTCCATGCTGCGAAAAATCCTCCTCGTCGCCACCCTGACCATTGTCGCTTTCCTGCCAGTCGTTGCTCAGCAGGCCCAGCAGGCCCAGCAGGCACAGGCCCCGCAGGTGGCAGCCGGCCGGGGCCAGGGGCAGGGCCGCGGCAACCAGCCGCCGATTGACGAAGCCCGCGCACGGCAACTGTTCGTCAGTAACCGTTTCGAGGACCATCCGCGTCCCGATTTCCAGCGTGCCATTGATGCCAAGGCAGCGGAAGACGCGCGGTACGCCGAGGCCTGCAAGGGGATCATGTCGTGCACGAAGATCACCTATCGCAGCAGCGTGGGGGACATGGACATCCCTGCGCACCTGTTCCAGCCGTTGAATCCCGGCGGACCGCGCACGCGCGCCGCGATGATCTGGGTGCACGGCGGCGTTCACGGCAACTGGGCGATCTCGTATTTCCCGTTTGTGCGCGAGGCCGTCGAGAAGGGCTACGTGATCATCGCGCCCGAGTACCGCGGCAGCACAGGGTACGGCGAAGCGCTGCACATGGCCATCGACTACGGCGGTTACGAGGTTGATGACGTGATCAGCGCCGTGGACTACCTGAAGACGTTGCCCCACGTGAATCCGGACCGGCTGGCCGTCATGGGCTGGAGTCATGGCGGCTTCATCGCGCTGCACTCGGTGTTCCGCGGGAAACACCCCTTCAAGGCTGCCGTCGCCATGGTGCCGGTGACAAACCTGTTTTTCCGCCTGTCCTACAAGGGACCGGGTTACCAGCGCAGCTTCTCAACGCAGCAACGCATCCTGGGTCTGCCGTTCGAGAAGCGGGAGATCTACAAGGAACGGTCACCGATCTATCACGTCGATAAACTGCAGGTGCCGCTGCTCGTGCACGTCGCGACCAACGACACCGACGTGAACTTTGAAGAGGCCGAGCAGATCATCGACGCGTTGCGCGCGCGCAAACCGCAGTTGTCGGAGACAAAGGTCTACGTGGACCCGACTCCGGGCCCTGCCAGCGGAGGCCACACGTTTAACCGCCGCACAAACACGCAGACGCTGCAGCGCGACGACTCACCCGAGCAGATTGACTCGTGGAATCTCGTGTGGGCGTTTCTGGAGAAGCATCTGCGGTGAAAATGAGCTCGTAGCTAATTACAAAGTTGTGAATTGAAAGGACGTCGGGAAGAAAGACACCCGACGTCCTTTCAATTCACAACTTTGTAATTAGCTACGAGCTCATTTTCACAGGATCGGCCCCAGCCAGCGCTCGGCGTCCTCGATGGCCATCCCCTTGCGCCGGGCGTAGTCCTCAAGCTGATCGCGGCCGATGTGGCCGACGTTGAAGTACTTCGCCTGCGGGTGGCTGAAGTAGAGACCGCTGACCGATGAGGCGGGCCACATCGCGAAGTTTTCGGTCAGCGTGATGCCCACGGCGGGGGCGTCGAGCAGCGCGAACAACGTGCGCGTTTCGGTGTGATCGGGACACGCCGGATACCCGAACGCCGGCCGGATGCCGCGGTACTTCTCTGCCGCGAGTTCCGCGGGCGTAAAGTGCTCGCTTTTGCCGTAGCCCCAGTCGTGCCGGGCCTGCGCGTGCAGGTACTCGGCAAACGCCTCGGCCAGTCGATCGGCCAGCGCCTTGGTCATGATCGCGTGGTAGTCGTCGTGCTGCTGCTCGAATTCCCTGACCAGTTCGTCCACGCCAATACCCGTGGTCACCGCAAACGCGCCGATGTAGTCGGGCGCCATCGACTCTTTGGGCGCGACAAAATCGGCCAGCGACCGATTCGGCCGGCCGTCCGCAATCGGCTCCTGCTGTCGCAGCATGTGGAAGCGGGCCAGCTCCTGGTTCCGGGCATCATCCGTGTACACGAGGATGTCGTCGCCGACGGAGTTGGCCGGCCAGAACCCGTACACACCGCGGGCCTTGAGGCGGCCGTCCGACACGATCCGTTTCAGCAGCGTCCGGGCGTGGTCGTACAACTCCCGGGCCGACGCACCGTAGTCGGGGTGGTCGAAGATGGCCGGGAAACGTCCCTTCAGTTCCCATGCCGAGAAGAAGAACGTCCAGTCGATGTACGGCACGATCTGGTCGAGCGGCACATTCTCCAGCACTCGCCTGCCGACAAACCACGGCACCGCGATCTCCAGCGTGTCCCAGTCGCTTTTGAGCGGGTTGGCCTTCGCCGCGGCGTAGGTCAGCAGGGCGCGCTGCGAACGGTTCGCATACTTTTCGCGCAACTCCTCCTGCCCGGCACGCACCCGCAAGATGTAGTCGTCCCTCCTGCCGGCACTGAGCAGACTCGAAACCACGTCCACGGCACGCGAGGCATCCAGCACGTGCACCGTCGGCCCTGAATACATGGGCGCAATCTTCACGGCGGTGTGCTGGCGACTGGTCGTGGCGCCGCCAATCAGCAGTGGCAGCGTCATCCCGCGTCGTTCCATTTCCTTCGCCACAAACACCATCTCGTCGAGCGACGGGGTAATCAGGCCGCTGAGCCCGACCAGGTCGACCTTGTGCTCGACGGCGGCCGCAAGAATCCTGTCGGTCGAAACCATCACACCAAGGTCCACCACCTCGTAGTTGTTGCACCCGAGCACGACGCCGACGATGTTCTTGCCGATGTCGTGGACGTCGCCCTTCACCGTCGCCATGACGACGCGGCCCTGCGGCTTGATCTCCACCCCGGCGGCGACCTGCGCCGCCTTCTCGGCCTCCATGAACGGCTCGAGGTACGCGACCGCGCGTTTCATCGCGCGCGCGCTCTTGACCACCTGCGGCAAAAACATCTTGCCCGCGCCGAACAGGTCGCCGACGATCTTCATACCGTCCATCAGCGGGCCTTCAATGACCTCAAGCGGACGCGCGCATTTCTGGCGCGCTTCTTCCGTGTCGGTCTCGATGAAGTCCACGACGCCGTGGATCAGGGCGAAGGAGAGCCGCTCCTCGACGGGCTTCTCGCGCCACGTCAGATCCGTCTCGCGCTTCTTGCCAGACCCCTTCACCTGTTCGGCAAAGGCGACCATCCGTTCGGTCGCGTCGGGACGACGATCGAACAGGATGTCTTCCACGTGTTCGAGCAGGTCGGCCGGAATATCTTCGTAGACCACCAACTGGCCGGCATTCACGATGCCCATGTCCAGACCGGCCTTGATGGCGTGGAACAGGAACGCGGAATGGATCGCCTCGCGGACGATGTCGTTGCCGCGGAAGGAGAAGGAAAGATTGCTGATGCCGCCGCTGATCTTCACGCCGGGGCAGGTCGCCTTGATGAGCCGCGTGGCTTCGATGAAGTTGATCGCGTACCGGTTGTGTTCCTCCAGACCCGTGGCGATGGGCAGGACGTTCGGGTCGAAGATGATGTCCGACGGATCGAAGCCGGCCTGTTCGGTCAGCAGCCGGTAGGCCCGGTGACAGATGTCGACCTTGCGCTCGGTCGTGTCCGCCTGGCCCGTCTCGTCGAACGCCATGACGACCGCGGCCGCGCCGTACCGTCGCACGAGGCGAGCCTTGTAGAGGAAGTCGTCCTCCCCTTCCTTCAGGGAGATGGAGTTGACAACCGACTTGCCCTGCACACACTTGAGCCCGGCCTCGATCACCGACCACTTCGAACTGTCGATCATGATCGGCACCCGGGCGATTTCCGGTTCGGTGGCGATGTAGTTGAGGAACGTGGTCATGGCACCTTCGGAGTCGAGCATGCCTTCGTCCATGTTCACGTCGATGATGTTCGCGCCGCCGCGCACCTGTTCAACGGCCACACTGACGGCTTCGGTCCACTTCCCGTCCTTGACCAGCGTGGCGAACTTCCTGGACCCGGTGACATTCGTCCGCTCACCGATCATCTGGAAGTTGCTGTCCGGCCGGATGACCAGAGGTTCAAGGCCGGCGAGGCGGGTAAATGAGCTCGTAGCTGATTTGGTCGATTGCGGCAAATCAGCTACGAGTTCATTTTTCCTCGGCGGCACCCCCGCCAGCGCGCGCGCGATCGCCGCAATATGCTCCGGCGTCGTGCCGCAACAGCCGCCCAGAATGTTCGCGAAGCCACTTTCGGCGAAATCCTTCAGCAACCGGCCCGTTTCCTCCGGCTGCTCGTCGTACTCGCCGAACGCGTTGGGCAGGCCGGCGTTCGGGTAGGCGTGGACCCAACACTCGGCCTGCCGCGACAGCTCGTCGAGATACGGCCGCATGTCGGTGGCACCCAACGCGCAGTTGATCCCCACGCACCAGGGCCGGGCATGTTCGATCGACAGGTAGAACGCGTCAATGGTCTGCCCCGACAACGTGCGGCCGCTGCGATCGGTGATCGTCACCGAGATCATGAGCGGCAGACGGACGCCCTTCCTGGCCTGGACTTCTTCGATGGCGACGATGGCGGCTTTGACGCTGAGGGTATCGATGATGGTTTCCGCGAGAAGAAAGTCGACGCCGCCGTCGATCAGGCCGCGAATCTGATCGAGGTAGCCGTCCTTCAACTGGTCGAACGTCAGGGCACGGTACGACGGATTGTTCACATCGGGCGAGATCGACAGCGTGCAGTTGGTGGGGCCAATCGACCCGGCGACAAAGCGGGGTCTGGCCGGGTTCTTCGCGGTGTATTCGTCGGCGGCCTCGCGGGCCAGCCGGGCACCGGCCAGGTTCAGGTCGTAAACGGCAGACTCAAGCCCGTAGTCGCGCTGCGACACCACATTGGAGCTGAACGTGTTGGTCTCGATGATGTCGGCGCCGGCCTCAAGGTACGCGCGATGGATTCCGCCGATCACCTCCGGCCGGGTCAGGACCAGCACATCGTTGTTGCCCTTGAGATCGTGGGTGTGCGTGGCCCAGCGGGTCCCGCGGAAGTCGGCCTCAGTCAGTTTGTGGCGCTGGATCATCGTGCCCATCGCCCCATCGAGGACGAGGATCCGTTCACGCAGCAACTGGTCGAGTGTCGTCATGGTCGTCTGGTTCCCGCGGCGATCAGCACCGCGAACGGATCGCCGGTGCGGCGCGCGCCGACGCGCACCGTCACGTGGGTGAATCCTGCCGCTTCAATCAAAGTCTCGAGGCCGTCCGGCGTGAAGCCCAGCCACTGGTCGCCGAGTGTGTCCTGCACCCACGCCTCGTCGTGTTGCCGCAGGTCCAGCACGAGCAGCCGGCCGCCCGGCCTGAGGATGCGCCACGCTTCGGCCAGGGCCCGTGCGGGCTCGTTGGCGTGGTGCAGCGCCTGGGATGCGATCGCGATGTCAACGCTGCCATCCGGCAGCGGCACCTTCTCGAGTTCTCCGCGTTTCCAGGTGATGTTTTTCACACGCCTCCGGATCGCCATCTGCTTCGCGCGTCCGAGCACGTCCGGCGAACGGTCCACGGCGTACACCTTTCGCGCCCACCGGGCCGCCTCGATGGTCAGATACCCTTCGCCACACCCGAGGTCGGCCACATCCACCGCGGGCAGCAACAGCCCCAACGCCCGCGACCACGCTGCCCAACTGCGGCCGGGCACCAACTGGCTGCGCTCGTTCCCCGCCCCGTGCTGGTCGAAGTTCTCGCGCCGCACCCGCCTCACCTCTTCCAGCCGGGCATCGTCGGCCTTCGTCGCCGGCGTGGAGGCCTCGAACGTCGCCGACAGCCAGGGCCACAGCGTGGCGAAGGCACCGGTGCCGGCCTGAAGGTCAGGGACCAGTCGATACCAGGTGAAATGGCCGGACCGTTCCTCGGCGACGAGCTTCGCGTCCTTCAGGAGTCCCAGATGCCGGGACACGCCCGACTGGGCCAGCCCGAGGACCGCCGTCAGCTCCGTCACGTTCAGGGCCTCACGGGCCAGCAGCCGCAGCAGACGCAGACGCGCCTCATCGCCGAGCAACCGCATGAGGGCCGAAGCCGTTTTCATATCCACTAATCTACATTTATCGATTCCAAGATGGCAACCCGGCGCGGCTACACTGCGCCTGCAGTGGGCCATCCGCGCCCGCCACGACCGCCCATGACGATGACTCAGACGCCGACACTGGTGCTGGCCCACGGCGCCGGCGCCGGACGCGCACACCCCTGGATGCGCCACGTCGCCGACGGCCTCGAACACCGCGGTGTCCGCGTCGTCACCTTCGATTTTCTCTTCGGCATCCCCGACGACATGCGCGATCTGATCGACGAGCTCCCGTCGGCCACGCTCCACCTCGTCGACAGGGGTGACCACTCGCTCATCCAGCGCCGTGGCACGCCGGTCGGCGACCGTTGGCTCGATCTGGTCGCCGACTGGATCAAGTTGCTGCCATTCCAGACGTTCTGATACCTTCGGACACCCTTGCGCACCGTCAGTCCCCTCCTCATCGTGCTCGGCGCCCTGGGCCTGGGCAGTTGCGGATCGTCGCCCACGGCTCCGCCACCGCCACCCCCCAGCGCGCCCACGGTGTCGTGCCCGTCGTCGGTCACCACGACGTCACCTGATGATCGCCCGGTATCCGTGCAGTTTGCGTTCCCGCTGTCGGTCGGTGGTGCTCCGCCGGTGAGTGTCGTGTGTTCGGCCCTGCCAGGCGCCGCGTTTCCCGTGGGCACCACGACGGTCACGTGCACCGCGACCGACTCGATCGCGCGACAGGCCTCCTGCGGGTTTACGGTGACCGTACGCCCGGCACCGCAGGTGTCCAGGACGTCGTTTCTCGCGTTTGGCGACAGCATCACCGAGGGGACCATTTCGAATCCGCTGCCGGGCCTTTTCTCGCTGGGCCTGTCGCACTCGTATCCGTTCAAGCTGAACGACCTGTTCCTGGCCCGCTACCGGGTGCAGAACCTCAGCCTCATCAACGCGGGAATGCCCGGCGAGGTCGCCGCGGCGGCCCTCAGCCCGGAGGGCCGCAAATCCGGCGAAGTGCGGCTGCGGGAGGAACTGCAGCGGTACAACCCGCAGGTGCTGCTCCTGATGGAGGGCACCAACGATCTGTTCTTCGGTCTGGAAGACGGCATCACCTATGGCATTCCCGCGCTCGATCGCATGATCGGCGAGGCGATGGGGCGAGGCACGCAGGTGTTTCTGGCGACCATCCCGCCCCAGCGGGCGGATGGCGTGCGACGCCGCGGTGCCGTCGCGGCACTGATTCCCTCGTTCAACGATAAGGTTAAAGCGCTGGCGGCGGCCAGAGGCGCGGTGCTGGTTGATGTCTTTGCGGCGCTCAACGTCGATCTCCATCGCTATATCGGCGACGACGACCTGCATCCGACCGACGCGGGGTTCAGCCTCATCGCGGCAACGTTCATGGCCGCGATTCAGATGAACCTTGAGGGCAACCAGCAGCCGTCGCGCGTGCGCTAGCCGCATCGCCGGGTCTTCAGACCCGGCGGGTCGCTTATCCCAGGTACCGGTGCGCGGCCTTGCCCCTGGCGCCGGGGCGGCAGCGGAACAGGCCGCCCGCGAGCGGCTGGCTCGCGCGTTCGGCGTCGCTCAACCCTGTCCACGCGGACGTGATGAACAACTCGTCGAGGTCCGGGCCCCCAAACGCGCACTTGGTTGTCTGCGCGGCGGGCGTGGGGATGACCAGGTCGAGGCGGCCGTCCGGGGCGTAGCGGCGCACGGCGGCGCCTTTCCACAAGCACACCCAGATGAAACCGCCGGCGTCGACGATCAGGCCGTCTGGCGAGCCGTCGGCAGAGGCGATTTCGACGAAGGGACGACGGTTGGTGAGCGTGCCGGTGGCGAGGTCGAAGTCGAAACAGTCGATGCGCCCCGTTGGTGTGTCGATGTAGTAGGCCGTCCGGTTGTCGAGACTCCAGTCGATGCCGTTCGACGTGGACACACCGGTCACCATCGGATGCACGGACCCGTCCGGGTCGAGCCGATAGAGCGTGCCGGCATGCCGCACGCGGTTCATGCCCATCGTGCCGGCCCAGAAGCGGCCGCGCGCGTCGACGTAGCCGTCGTTCATGCGATTGCCGGGAAGGTCGGCTTCGACCGCTGCCACCAGACTCGTCGCGCCCGTCTGGGGATCGGCGCGAAAGAAACCGCCGGCGGCCGCGAGCAACCAGTCGCCGCGTTCACATAACGCCACGGCACCGACGGGCCACGGAAACGTCACCACGCGGTCGGCACCCGACACCGGGTCGAACTCGTGGACCTGCCCGCGCACGATGTCCACAAACAGCAGCCGCTGCCGGCGGTCATCCCACAGCGGGCCTTCGCCGAGTTCCGTTCTGATGTCGAGCGCGAGTGTGACGTCCATGGGTGTTATTCCTGACGCCGTTCCCAGCCTTCTTCGAACAGCTTGATGCGGCCGCCCGTGCGCGGGTGTTTCTCACAAGCGGTGTGGTTGAGCGCGAGACCAAGGCCCGGCCGATCGGGCGCCACGAAACATCCGTCCGTGGGTGTTTCGTCGTGCCGCACCGCGCCGCCGAAGTCGTCCGGACTCTCCACATAGAAGTCGATCGGCGCATCGATGGCCTGACGGATCGCCGCAATCTGCGCCAGCGAGAGATCCAAGTGTGAACCATTCTTCGACCAGATGTGTGCGGGTCCAACCGGGCGAGACCGCATTCACGCGGATGCCGTGCGGTGCATAGTCAAGCGCCAGGCGGGGGTCAGTCCTACCAGGCCCGACTTGGCTGCGGCATAGGGAAACATGCCGGCGATGGTCAGTGACGCATGGATCGAAGCAATATTGACAATCGATCCCGCCCGTCGCGCCTTCATGCCGGGCAACACGTGCTTCGCGCACAGCCAGGCGCCCTTCAGATCAACCGCGAAGACGCGGTCCCACTGGGCCTCGGTCATCGTGGCCGCGTCGAAGTAGGCGTTGACGCCGGCGTTGTTGACCAGGACGTCGATGTGTCCGTGCATCGCGACCACCTCTTGCATGGCTGCCTGCACGGCGGCCTCGTCTGTCACATCGGCGCGGAGATGGGCGGCGAGGTCGTCCTCGGGCGTCGTCAGGTCAAGGCTGACCACGGTGGCGCCCTCAGCCACGAACTTCTCGACGATGGCCCGGCCGATCCCGCGCGAGCCGCCGGTCACCACGGCAATCTTTCCGGAAAGGCGCCCACCCACGCGGGTGATCCTATCGCGAAGGTGGTCCGGGCATAGGGAGCGCGATCCAAATCACGCGACCGGATTTCTGCCCTGGATGATTCGAGTCAACATCACGGCAATCGCCAACACCAGCGGGGTGTGCATCGATGAATGCGTCGAAGGTAGGGGCGGCCGTGCTCCCGCGCGCCTCGTTCACCAGACGCATCCACTCCACTGTCAACGGGAGGGCCCGTGATACTTCGGCAGACGACTCGCCCACCCGTTCCCCGAACTCGGAGCGCAGCGGTACAATGCCCACATGATCACGAACTACATTGCCGCCGCCTTGAAGCGCGCCAAGTACGAGGTCGTGGACGACGGCGTCTTCTGTGCCACGGTTCCCGGCCTTCGGGGCGTGATTGCCAGCGCGGGCTCGGTGGAGGCCTGTCGTTCGCAACTGGCCGAGGTGATCGAGGCGTGGATCCTGGTTCGCGTCGCACGAGGACTCCGTGTGCCGGCCGTTGACGGGTTGACCGTCCAGGTCAGACGGGCGAGCTGATGCCGCCGTGGGGGCCGACGAAACGTCGGGACCTCGTCTCGGCCTTGCGGCGACTCGGTTTCACCGGTCCCTTCAAGGGCGGCAAGCACGAGTTCATGGTCCGAGGGGAAGTCGTGCTCACGATTCCCAATCCACATAGGGGCGACATCAGCGTCAACCTGCTGTCGGTGATCCTCCGCCAAGGCGGCGTCTCCAGGAAGGAATGGGAGTCGGTCTGAATCGCGAGCGTGAACCCGGGGCTCAGTTCGCGAACGCGGGAATCCCGGTCTGCGCGCGGCCGAGGATCAGCGCGTGGATGTCGTGCGTGCCTTCGTAGGTGTTCACGACCTCCAGGTTCACCAGGTGCCGGATCACGCCGAACTCGTCGGTGATGCCGTTGGCGCCCATCATGTCGCGCGCCATCCGCGCGATGTCGAGCGCCTTGCCACACGAGTTGCGCTTGAGCAGGGACGTGATCTCGACCGCGTCCGTGCCCTCTTCCTTCATCCGGCCAAGGCGGAGACAACCCTGGAGCCCCAGCGCGATCTCGGTCTGCATGTCGGCCAGTTTTTTCTGAATCAACTGATTGGCCGCGAGCGGCCGGCCGAACTGCTTGCGCTCGAGCACGTACGAACGCGCGCGGAACCAGCAATCCTCCGCCGCGCCAAGCGCGCCCCACGCGATGCCGTACCGCGCGCTGTTGAGGCACGTGAACGGGCCCTTCATTCCCTTCACGTCCGGGAAGGCGTTCTCTTCAGGACAGAACACACCGTCCATCACGATCTCGCCGGTGATGCTCGTCCGCAGACCGACCTTGCCGTGAATTGGCGGCGCGGTCAGGCCCTTCATGCCCTTCTCGAGCACGAACCCCCGAATCTCATCCGCATCGTCCTTGGCCCAGACGATGAAGACGTCGGCGATGGGGCTGTTGGTAATCCACGACTTGGTGCCGGTGAGCTGGTAGCCGCCGTCCACGCGCTTCGCGCGGGTCGTCATGCCGCCGGGATCGGATCCGTGATTGGGTTCGGTGATTCCGAAGCAGCCGATCCACTCGCCCGTGGCCAGCTTCGGCAGGAACTTCTGCTTCTGGGCTTCTGTGCCGAACTCGTTGATGGACACCATGACGAGGGAGCCCTGCACGCTCATCATCGAGCGGAAGCCGGAGTCGATGCGTTCGATCTCACGCGCCACGAGGCCGTAGGCCACATAGCCGAGTCCGGCGCCGCCGTATTTCTCGGGGATGACGATGCCGAGCATGTCGAGGGCGCCGAGTTCGCGAAAGATGGCTTCGTCGGTGCGCTCGTGGCGGAACGCCTCAAGCACGCGGGTGGCCAGTTTGTCTTTGCAGTACGCGCGTGCGGTCTCGCGGATCATGCGCTCGTCGGAAGTCAGTTGCTGGTCGAGGAGGAACGGGTCGCTCCAATCAAAGCGGGATGAGGACTTGGTGGTCATAACGCTGGGGTGATCATGCCACGAAAGAGAATTGACACCATGGAGAGCATGGAGAGAGGCGGGGAGACCGTCGAGGGCGCGGGGCCTGGAAGCCGCCAACGGCGGCTGCGGGCCCCCCGTCTCCATGGCCCTACGTGGACTTCCATGGTTGTTCCCAATCTGCTTACGGGCATTACAGCCGGCGGCCTTCCGCACACGCCTTGATGAGCTTCGCCGCGCGCGCAAGGCGCGTCTCTGCCTTCTTGGCACTCACGACCCACCACGTCACCTGCTTCCGGTACCACGCCGGCAGTGCCTCGAAGAACGCTGACGCCTTCCTGTTCTTCTTCATCAGCGACGCATAGGGCTCCACCAAGGTGACCGGCCGCTGCTCGTACGTGTAAATCCCCGAGCGATTCTCTCGCCGCGCCTCGAATGCGGCAAGCCCCTCGGGCCTCATGCGGCCTTCCTTCGTCAGGACCTCGACGCGTTTGACATTCACCGCGCTCCACACGCTGGTTTTCTTCCGTGGTGTGAAGCGAATCTTGTAGCGCTTGGCGTCGACGCGCTTTCGAATGCCGTCGATCCACCCGACCGTGAGGGCTTCGTCCACCGACTCCGGCCAAGTGATGCTTGGGTGACCCGAGTCCTTCTTGTAATAGCCGACCCAGAGCTCGGAAGCCTGGGCGTGATGGGACTTGAACCAGCGTCGCAACTCCGCGGGCGACTTGAAGAAGGTGACGGTCATCGGCTGAGCGTGCGGAGCTTAACATGTCTGCGGGCGCCGCTTGACCTTCCCTCTGAACGCCTCCATCATGGCCCTGATGCTGATCCGGATGCTGCTCGCGGCACTTATGGCAGGGAGCGCGGCTGACCAACGGTTTCCAAAGCTGTCGTCAGACCCGTTTATCCTGGCAGCCTTGCAGGCCAATGGGTCGTTAATTCCCTTCGCCGTTTACGACGGGACGAAGTGGCAAGGCGCCTGGCCGGCCCCCTCCGAGAAGAGCGCCGCCTCGATCGCGTCAGTCGCGTCAATGGAGACGATCCCGAAGGACTGGACCCATGGCCTCCCGATCCCGGAGCAGTGGCGTGTGTGGCTCGCGTCCGGCACCGCGCACGAAGTGCGCATCCGTCGACCTTCTTTCGTCGACAGCAACTGCTCGCAGAACTGGGTGCTTGAGACAGATTTTCCGGCGATGCTGGCGTCGTGTCGCAACTGCTGCCCGATTGAGATCGTGGGCCTCGCCGTCAGCAGCGATCGGGACGTCTGGCGCGCGAGGCCAGGGCTCCCGGCGTTTTTCCCCGCCGAGGCCCTCCAGCAGCATCTTGAGGTCCTGGAACCACGGGACGCCGGTGGACCCCTCACCCCGCGGCTGCACGCCACTGGGGCGTGGAAAGTTGGTGAATGGAACGACCCGCCGTACTACGTGGAAGCATCCCGCGTGATCCCGGAAGCGAGAACACCTCAATCGGGTCTGCATCGCGGTTGCGCTGGCATCAGCCTGTTCCGAGCGTGGTTCCGCCTGAATTCAACAGGACAGCCTGCCTTCGCCTCCAGGGAGTGGGAGCCAACCGACTGCGACACCAAGGGCGCCTATTCGTACGTTCCTTTGGGCCTGATCGATATCAACAAGGTGCAGTACGCCGTGGTGCAGCGCAACGGCTGGGAGAGCCAGGACTACGGCGTACTCCGCATTGGCTCGGACTCGGTCACGACGATGGTGATGACGGCGATTCGGTAGTCGATCACCATGGAGGGCCATGGTGAACTGAACCTCCCGCACGATGGCTTACTGCCGTACCCAGACGACCATCTCGCCACGGCCGCGGTTCGCCCAGGCGAAGTACGGAATCGCCACCACGGTGCGGTCGGATGCGTCGGTCGTGATCGTCGCCATGAGGGCATCCACGCCCCCCAGGTGGTTCGGCTGGAAGGTGGTCGTAAACGAGGCGCCGAGCGGCACCGTCACACCTTGGCCCAGACGCCGTTCGCGCTGCGTGTGTTGTTCCGGCTGCTGGCGGTCGCCTCGAGCGGGTTCTGATAGAAGAACGTGTCGCCCTTGATGGAAACCCCGGAGAGGAAGCCATTGTAGAGCGTCTGTTCGAAGGCAAACAACGGCGCGGCTGAAGCCCCGCTACGTACCGTCGCGTCGAAGAAACTGACCGGCGGCCGAGCGGAATTCATCCGTCCACTCGTGGCCACCGGCAAAACGTACGACCTCATGCTCCACGCCGCGCGCCGAAAGAAACGCCAGGTCGGCCTCGACTTTCGCGGGCGAGTACCACTCCTCACGATCGCCCACACCAATCAGCACTTTCGGCCAGACCAGGGCCTCGTCAGCCTTCAGTTCCGGCGGAATGTCCCCCGCCAGCGCAATCACACCAGCGGCCGGCCGGGCACCCGACAATGCCGCACGATACGCCATGGCGACGCCCTGTGAAAAGCCCACAAACACCAGTGCGGGGTGCGACGTGCGAGGTACGTTGAGTGCGCGGTCGAGCGCCGCGTCCACGTACGCCACATTGCCGGCGATCGCCAGCTCGCGGTCTTCGCGCGTCATCCAACCAGCCACGACGCGCTCGTCACCGCGGAGGTAGAAGCGGTTGAGCCCTTGAATCGATGCCTTCGTCCACGACGCGGCGCCGGGAATCTGGCGCAGCTCCGTCATCATGTCTTCGGCCGTCTGGGCGTACCCGTGGAAGCCGACCAGCAGCCCGGACGTCATGGCCGCGTCCTCGTCGGGTTCGACGAGGACGCGGCCATGCACGGTTGCGGGAACATGAATCAGCAACGGAGTGTCCCGGGGGCCAAAGCCCCCGGGCTCCTACTGAACACCGGGGGTATCACTTCACCGGCGCCGGCACCGTCAGCGTGACACCGCTCTTCGCCAGCGCCTGGCTCAGGCTGTTGGCCCGCGTCAGGAACGCGTTCATTTCAGCGATCGCGCGCGGCAGCGTCACGCGCACATCCGTATACTGGCGCATCAGCGCATCGCTGGGCATGTCGTAGAACGCCATGATCTGCCCCTTGATCGTGCCGGTTCGGCCGAGCAGGTTCTCGGGCGCTCCGGCCGGGGCGCCGCCACCAAACCCGCCGCGACCACCGCCGCCACCGCCCTGCGGCGGAGGCACACCGAACTTCACCCGCACGGCGTCGAACTCCTTCCGCACGGCGGCAAACTGCGTTTTCACCGCATCAGGCACAGTCGCCATGCCGGCGATCTTGCCGGCCAGTTCGGTCATCTGTGTATAGAGCGGCATCAGCGCGTTCGCCACTCCCACACCGCGCCCCTGCAACTGGTGCAGGTCCATCACGATGTCGTAGTACCGCTTGCGCTGCGCGTCACTCAACTGATGGTCCGGATCGAGCACCACTTCCATCGTCCTGGTGCCGACACTGCGACCGTCCACGGTCAGCGAGACGTTGTACATGCCGGGCAACACCCAGGGTCCGGCGTTGCCGCCGCCACCGAACCCTCCGAAACCACCACCGCCACCACCACCGCCGACGCCACCGACGCCGACGCCGACGCACGGATTCACGGGAGCGCTGCCGGCCGGTGGCAACAGCTGCGGCACACCCGGGACCGCGCTGCCACGCCCGCCTCCTCCCAGTCGGCCCCCGCCGCCACGACCGCCAGGAAACCCGGCGCCTGCGGCTCCGGCGGCACCGCCCTCAACCGCCGGTACGGGATCGACCCGCATGTCCCAGCAGACGGTTTGAATACCTGGCTGGTTCCGGTTCGCGGGCACCGCCAGATCCCGAATGTACCGGCCCGCCGTGTCCGTGATCTTCAGCGCCAGCACCCCGACGGGTTTCTTCAGATGGAACTGGATGATCGCGTCCGCCGGCGGGTTCTCGCCGATGAATGTCTGGTGGCCCCAGAACTCGTCGTTCTGGTGATCCATCGCGCGCCACTGCAGCGCCGGGCCGATGGAAAAAAGCGTCGCGTCGTTGGCCGCCGCCTGCGCCGCCGCCAGTTCCTGAATCGGTTCGACGTGATCAAGCACCCACACCCCGCGCCCGTGGGTGCCCAGCACCAGGGCGTTGTCGCGCGGATGGATCACCATCTCGTCAATGCGCACCGTCGGCAGGTTGGCCTTCAGCCGGCGCCAGCTTTTTGCCCGGTCGAGCGAAATGAACAGGCCCGTCTCGGTGCCCAGGTACAACACGTCCGGGTTTTTCGTGTCCTCAATCATCGTGCGGACGACCTGCCCCTCGATGCCAGTGGTGACCGATCGGAACGTCGCGCCGAAGTCATTGCTCACCCAGACATACGCTTTGTAGTCGTTCAGCCGATGGGCATCGACCGTCACGTAGACGATGCCCGCATCAAACCGCGACGGCACCACTTCCGACACCCACGCGCCGGCAGGGAACCCCGGGATGTTCTCGGTGATGCGCGTCCACGTCTTGCCGGCATCCTTCGACACACTCACCACGCCGTCGTCCGTGCCGGTGTAGTAAACGCCGGGCTGCTTCGCCGACTCGGCGAGCGACACGATGGTCGGCCAGAACGAGATGCCGTCGTTGGCGGCGATGCGGATCTCGCTGCCGCGTTTGCCCATCACCGCGATCTCGCTGCGATCGGCGTTGGTCGTGAGGTCGGGGCTGATGACGTTCCAGGAGTCGCCCCGGTCGTTGGAGCGGAAGACCTTGTTGGCCGCCACGATGAGCGCGCTCGGATCGTGCGGCGAGAAGATCATCGGCGTGTCCCAGTTCCACCGGAAGGGCGGCGCCCCGTCGGCCGCCGGCGGCGAGATGTTCTGGAAGTTCGGCCGGATGTTCGTCGATTCACCCGTCACGGCGTTCTTGCGCTGGATGTTGCCGTTCTGCGATTCGCTGTAGACGTAGCGGGAATCGCGCGGGTCGATGAGCACCACGAAGCCGTCACCCCCCTGCACCTGGTACCAGTCGCTGTTCAGAATGCCGCGTGTGAACCGGGTGGCGCTCGGACCACACCAGTTGTAGTTGTCCTGCAGGCCCCCGCAAATCCGGAACGGCCGCGAGTGGTCGACGCTCACGTGGTAATACAGCGCCAGCGGCAGGTTCGGCAGTTGTTGCCAGGTGCGGCTGCGGTCATACGACACCGACATGCCGCCGTCATGGCCAAGCAGGATATGGGCGGAATTGGCCGGGTTGACCCAAATTCCGTGGACGTCATCGTGCGTCGTCATCGCCGCGTCGGTCTCAAACGACCGCCCGCCGTCAATTGACATGTGGAGGCCAACGCCGCCCATGTACACGATGTCGGGGCTGTTGGGATCGACCCGCACCTGGCTGAAGTACATCGGGCGCGGATTCGCGGTGCTGACCTGGCGGAACGTCTCGCCGCCGTCGTCGGATCGGTACAGGCCCTGCGCCGAGGTCGCGGCACCACCGGCTGGCGCGCCACCCGCGCGTCCAGCGGCAGCTGGCGCGCCACCCGCGAGCCCGCCAGCAGGCGCCCCGCCCGCCCGCCCGCCACCGGGAGCCGCGGGGGTTTCCACGAGCACATAGAGGATGGTCGTGCTGCGGCGGAACATGTCGATGGCGATACGACCCAGGTCGCCGGCCGGCAATCCGTTCTCGACTTTGGCCCACGTCTCACCGCCGTCGGTCGACTTGAAGACTCCGCTGCCGGGACCGCCGCCGTTCATGCAGCACTGCGTCCGCCGGCGCTGGTACATCGAGGCCCACATCAAGTCGGGGTCGATGTCCGACATCACCAGATCGTTGGCACCGGTGTCGGCATCGCCCTTGAGCACCAGTTTCCACGTCTTGCCGGCGTCGGTGGTCTTGTACACGCCACGGTCGCCTCCGGGACCAAACAGCGCGCCGGTCGCCGCCACAAATACCACGTCATTGTTCCTGGGGTGAATCAGGATGCGATTGACGTGGTACGACTCGGGCAGCCCCATGTGTGTCCAGGTCGCGCCGCCGTCGGTGGACTTGTAGACACCGCTACCCCAGGACGTGCTCTGGCGGTTGTTCGACTCGCCGGTGCCCACCCACACGAGGTCGGGGTTGGTCTGCGAAACGGTCACGTCGCCAATCGACAGGTGCCCTTCGTTCTGGAACTGGGCCTCGAACGTCGTGCCGTTATTGACCGTCTTCCACACGCCGCCGTGGGCGGTGCCGACGTAATAAATGAACGGATTGGGCTCGTACACGGCGACGTCCGCAATCCGGCCCGACATCGTTGCCGGACCAATCGAGCGGAAGTGCAGCGCGTCGAGCGGATCGGCCGGGCCGGCCGGCTGGGCCGCTGCCTGACCGAACACGTTCTGACCGGCAAACGCCACGCTGAGAACCAGCACGGATAACGCAAGGAATCGCAAGTGCCTGACCATTCAACCTCCAAGGTGATGTGCGGGTGCCGGGATTCCGCAGCGTCCCACGTGACAGGCCGTGGTACGGAAGCGACGCTTCCTGCTCAACGATGGCGACCCACCACGGCCTGTCACGTGGGTGCCGGGATTCCGCGGTATCCCACGTGACAGGCCGTGGCACGGAAGCGACGCTTCCTGCTCAACGATGGCGACCCACTACGGCCTGTCATGTGGGTGCCGGGATTATAGATCGGCAGGTATGATCGGTCCGTATGACGATCAGTGCCGCGCCCCGATCCCGCACCCGCGCCGAGATCGCTCCTGAATACATGTGGAACCTGTCGGATATTTACCCGGATTGGGACAATTGGGCCGCCGACCGTGAACGTTTTGAGGGGCGGATCGATGAGTGTGCGGCGCTCAAGGGCACGCTGGCCCAGGGCCCGGAACAGCTCCTGAAAGCGTTTCAGCTCAGCGACGCGCTCGGGCAGTTGGCACATCGGGTCCACTTCTACCCGTCGCTCAGGTACGACGAGGACCAGCGCGACAACACCATCAACGCCCGGAAACAGCAGGTGGAGGCCCTGTTTGCCCGCTGGCAGCAGGCGTCCTCGTGGTTCAGTCCCGAGCTGCTGACCGTTCCCCTCGCGACCGTCCGCGGGTGGCTGGACGAGCATGCCGGCCTGGCCCTGTACCGGTTTGCCATCGAAGAGGTCTACCGGCTGCAGGAACACGTCCTCGACGAAAAGGGCGAACAGTTGCTGGCGCTGGGCGCCCGGGTGACAGACGCGCCCACCGAGGCCTATTGGGCGCTGTCGACCTCGGATGCCAAATTCCCCGAGGTCACGCTCAGCACCGGGGAACGCGTCACGATGTCCTACGGGCAGTACCGCGCGGTGCTCGCGACCCATCGAAACCAGGAGGATCGCCGGCAGGCGTTTCTCGCCCATTACGGCACGTACGCCGCCAACCTGAACACCTACGCGTCGCTCTATCACAGCGTCTGCCAGCGCGACTGGTTCAAGGCGCGCGCGCGCGGCTACGCCAGCTCGCTTGACGCCGCCCTGCACGGCAACGCCATCCCGACGTCGGTGGTCGAGAATCTGATTGCCACGACACGGGCCGGCACCGAACCCATGCGGCGCTACCATCGCCTTCGTCGCCGCGCGCTCGGTCTTGAGCGGTACTTCCCCTACGATTTTTCGATTCCGATCGTCGAGTGGACCCGGCGGTACGACTATCAGGCGATGCTGCCGCCGATTGTCGAGGCCGTCACGCCGCTGGGCGCCGACTACCAGGCGCGTGTGCGTCGCGGATTTTCGGAGCGCTGGATCGACGTCTATGAAAACGACGGCAAACGCAGCGGGGCCTACTCGGCCGGCGTCTACGGTGTGCACCCGTACATGCTCATGAACTGGACCGACACGCTGGACGACGTGTTTACGATGGCGCACGAGATGGGCCACTCGATTCACACGATGCTGTCGCACGAGACCCAGCCGTTCGTGTACTCGGACTACACCATCTTTGTCGCTGAAGTGGCGTCCACGCTCAACGAGGCGCTGCTGCTCGACCATCTGCTCGCGCACGCGGCCGACCGCGACGAGCAGGTAGTGCTGCTGCAGCACGCCATCGACAACATCACCAGCACGTTCTACACGCAGGTCATGTTCGCCGACTTCGAGCTGCAGGCGCACGGGCGCGTGGAACGCGACGAACCCATCACCGCTGACGTGTTGAACGGCCTCTACAAGGATCTGTGCGAGACCTACTACGGGGATGCGGTCGATCTGGAGCCCCTGTCGCCCGCCACATGGGCGAGGATTCCGCACTTCTTCAGCACGCCGTTCTACGTGTATCAATACGCCACGTGTTTCGCGTCAGCCGCGCGCCTGTCGAAAGAGATCATGACGGGGCCGGCCCCCGACCGCGAGGCGGCGCGGTCGCGTTATCTGGCGATGTTGTCGGCGGGCGGCAACGACCACCCGATGGTCCAACTGGCCAACGCGGGGGTGGATCTGTCGCAGCCGGACACGGTGCAGGCGGTGGTGGACCACCTCGACGTTCTGGTCACGCGCCTGGAGCAGCTCTGACCAACTCTGACCAACTCTGACCACCTCTGACGCCTTCTGACTCCCCCTGGACAGGGGGGTCGTCAAACCATGGCGTTCCAGTCGCTTGGCGTGGCGGCCGTCGCGGTGAAGCACCCCGGGGTCC
>JBCKZS010000017.1:0-45675 GCA_038918905.1 Vicinamibacterales bacterium | reverse complement strand
GGGCCCCGCCAGTGCGGCAAGAGCACGCTTGCGGGACGCCTCGCCGGCGCGCGGGCGCACCTGTTCGATCTCGAGAACCCCGTCGACGTGGCGCGTCTGGCTCAGGCGCAGACGACGTTGGCGCCGCTGCGGGGACTGGTGGTGATCGACGAGGTGCAGTTCCAGCCCGATCTGTTCCCGCTGTTGCGGGTCCTGGCGGATCGGCGTCCGACCCGCGCGCGTTTTCTGCTGCTCGGCAGCGCGTCGCCTGACCTGATTCGCAGGAGCGCGGAATCGCTCGCCGGCCGGGTGGCGTTCGTGCCGATGGGGGGATTCGACCTCCGGGAGGTGGGCGTCCCCGCCCTCCGGCGGTTGTGGCTGCGAGGCGGGTTCCCCCGCGCCTTTCTGGCGGCGTCGGACGACGCCAGTCGACGATGGCGCGAAGACTTTGTGCAGACGTTCCTCGAGCGGGATATTCGAAAGTTCGGCGTCGACGTGCCGGCCGCCGTCCTGCGGCGGCTCTGGACGATGCTCGCGCATTGCCACGGGCAGATCTGGAACGCCTCCGAACTCGCGCGTTCGCTTGGCGAAGCGCACACGACGATCAGGCGGCACCTCGACATTCTGTCCGGCGCGCTGATGGTCCGCCAACTGCCGCCGTGGTTCGAGAACCTCGGCAAGCGGCAGGTCAAGGCGCCCAAAGTGTATCTGCGCGACAGCGGCGTGTTGCACGCGCTCCTCGGGTTGCCGGCGTTCGCGGCCCTGGAGGCCCATCCCAAGATTGGCGCCTCGTGGGAGGGGTTTGTGATCGAGCAGGTGTTGCGTCGAACCGGAGACCGCGACGCGTACTTCTGGGCGACGTCCTCCGGGGCGGAACTCGATCTGTTGGTGTTTGTGCGAGGGCGGCGGATCGGGTTCGAGGTGAAGTACAGCGACGCGCCGATGGTGACCAGGTCGATGGTCATCGCTCAGCAGGATCTCAAGCTCGACCACCTGTTCGTCATCTATCCGGGTGACACGTCGTATGCGCTTCGTCACGGCATCGACGTGGTGGCCATGCGCGACCTGGACGATCGGCTTGACCGCCTCCTGCGCGGTGCGCGACCTGGCGCCGCGCGCCAGCCAAAAACAAGCGCGTTTGCCGGCCGGCGAGCGACGTGAGCGGGCCAGAGGGCAGGACGCAGACGTCGGCCTCCGGCACTGGGCCGGTGCTCGCTCCGTCACAGTGTCGCCGCATCAGGTAGCCTCCAAAGTTGTGTGCGCGATCGGTCGATGCCATCCGGGCCTCCCTCTCCCGGTTTCGAGCGTCAGGCTCAGCACCGCCGCGGGGCGCGCAGCGGGTCGAATCCGCGGAGGAAGACGGCCTGCCCTGGGTGGTCCTTGGCGCCCCCGGAATCATGTGTGCCCGGTTTGCGGTAGGATTGACCGCGTCGTTCTGGCATGCCGGTGGCCGCCTCCTGTCGGCGCGGCGCGTTCCCGAGTGAGCCATGCTGTTCTCATTCTCTCCCGAGGGCACGTTCATCCTGATTCTGTTCGAGCTGGTCCTGAGCGGGCTGGCGTTCGTGGTCCTGGTCTGGATTCAACTGCGCGAGCCGCGCGACGGGTCACCGCTGGCGATCCGGACCCTGTCGGCGGGTTTTGCGCTGATGACAGCCGCCTTCGCCGGCCGCGCCATCTACTGCCGCCTCGCCATGTGGCCACCGGCCTCGGTCGAGCCAGGGCACTTCCCGCTGCTGTTCGCAGCGGAAACCGTGCGACTGCTGGGCACCAGCAGCCTGGTGGCCGGGTATCTCTTGACACAGGGAAAGCGCCGATGGGCGGCGTTCGTGGGCGCGACTGCACTCGGCCTGTTGATCCTCGTGGCGATGCGTTTTCCCGTCGACGCGCCCCTGAGCGTCCGCAGCATTGTCCCGTTCACGACAGCATGCGCGGCTGAAGCCGCTGTACTGGTGCTGGGCGCGCTCCTGACAGGCCGGGCCGGCGGCCTGCCCGCGACCGCGTTCCTGCTGCTCGCCCTCGCCCGCCTGGCCGCCGGCCTTGGGGCAGGGCAGCCGGCCGCCACGGAGCTGGCATGGGCCATCGAGCACCTGGCCACGCTGACCGCGCTCATCCTGCTGGCTCTGGGTCTCGAGCGGCACAGCCAGCAAACGTCGCTGCGGTTCTTCCTGCGCCTCAACCTCACGTTCGTCGTCCTGGCCAGCAGCCTGATCCTCGTGGTGGCGGAGATCGAACGCCGGCAGTTCGTCGGATTCGCCGCCCTCGAGTTGGAAGACCTCGCCGAATTCGTGCGGGGCCACACGCTGTACTACACACGACAGGACGAGTCCCCGGATCAGGTCCTGACACATGAAGACATCACCCGCAAGCTTGTTGCGGAGTTCGGGCGGTACCCGGATCTGCGCCGCGTGCAGGTCTCGCTGCGCGGCCGGACCATGGCACTCTCCATCAACGACAACGGGGAAATCGGGCAGGAACTCTGGACCGGAGACCGGGCGACACCACCGCTCGTCAGTCCGGCGGATTTCGCCGTCGCCTCGTTGATGATCGTGCCCATTGTGCTGGCCGGGGAGCCGATCGGGCGTGTGGAGCTCAGCCACAGCCTGGGGCGTATCAACGACCGCATTGGCTGGCAGATGCAGCTCGTCTTCTTGCTGTTCACCCTGTTCGTCAGCGTCGCCAGCATCGTGACGGGCATGCTGGTCGTCGCGACCGATCGCACCATCCGTCGGCAGTATGAGGAACTCGAACGCACGCGGCGTCGCTTGTCGGTGACCGAGCGGCTGGCAGCGATCGGCGGGGTGGCTGACGGTGTCGCCCACGAGATCAACAATCCCGCCGGGATTCTGGTGGCGCGGTCGGACTATCTGCTCTCGGTGACCCAGACCGATCCCCGGTATGCGGCGATCTGGGACGACCTCGCCACCATCGGCCGGCAGGCCCAGCGGATTGCGAAAACGGTCAAAGACCTCCTGACGTTCACACGGCCCGCTCAGGTGTGCCGCGAGCCCGTCGCCGTTCACGCCGCGCTCGAGGCCGCCATCGAGTTGGTTCACCCGATGATCCTCGAAAAGGGCCTTCGGCTCGAACGACAGTTCATGCGGGAAGAGCCGACTGTCTGCGGTGATGAGGATCGCCTCCAGCAGGTGTTGATCAATCTCTTGACGAACGCCGCGCACGCGACCCCTGCAGGCGGACAGATCACGGTCAGTACATCCGCAGGACCGGAAGAAGGTGAACTGGAGATCGTGATCCGAGACACAGGTTCGGGCATCTCGCCCGCGCACCTCGATCGCATTTTTGATCCCTTCTTCACGACCAAGGAGCCCGGGAAGGGCACCGGACTGGGGCTCTCGATTGCCTATGGCATCATTCGCGATCACGACGGCACGATCGACGTCGGCAGCACGCCTGGAGTCGGGAGCGAGTTTCGAGTCAGGCTCCCGCGTGCGGCGTCGCGGCAGTGCCAGGGTCCCGATGAGGCACCGGACAGCCCCACGGATCCGCCGAATCCGCCGAAGAGAGAGACGGCCGACGCCCCGCCGCGCCGGAATCGGGGGGAGCGGTGAACCAGGCACCATCGCGCATCCTCGTGGTCGACGACGAGATTGACATGCTGAGTACTTGCCGGAAAATCCTCGCCCGGCGCGGGTATCTCGTCGAGACCACGCCATCCTCTGACGAGGCCCAGTCCCTGCTTGCCGGGAACCCGTTCGATCTGCTCATTGCGGATCTTGTGATGCCCGGCAAGGACGGGCTCGAGCTGGCACGCCTTGCGCGAGGCCGCGATCCGCGCCTCGCCGTGCTCATCATCACGGCCCACGCCACAATCGAGAGCGCCCTGCGTGCCACCCGAGAGGGCGCGTTTGACTACATTCCGAAGCCGTTCACGATGGAGCAACTCGAAGTGGCGGTGGAACGCGCCCTGGAGTTCCGCCGGCTCCGCGACGAAAACGCCGCACTGCGGCGGCAACTCGAAGCGACCCTCGATTTCAGTCGCCTCGTGGGCGCGAGTCCGGCCATGCAGCAACTGCTCGATCTCGTCCGCAAGGTGGCGGATACGGACACCAACCTCGTGATCGCGGGTGAGAGCGGTGCCGGCAAGGAGCTGGTGGCCCGGTTGATTCACGCCAACAGCCGCCGCCGCGCGCGCCACTTCGTGCCTCTTGACTGCGCCGCGCTCCCAGAGACCCTCCTGGAGTCGGAGCTGTTTGGAGCCGAGCGCGGGGCCTATACGGGTGCGGCGACGACCCGCGTCGGGCTCACCGAGCACGCCGAGGGGGGAACGCTCTTCCTTGACGAAATCGCCAACCTCACGCTCCCCGTCCAGGCCAAGCTCCTGCGGGTTCTGCAGGAGCGGGTGGTGCGGAGGCTGGGGAGCACGCGCGAGATCCCCGTCGACGTGCGGGTGGTCGTGGCCACCAACCAGGACCTCGAGCGTCTGGTGCGCGAGGGGCGATTACGGGAGGACCTGTACTACCGGCTTAGCGTCGTGCTGATCCCGATCCCGCCCCTGCGCCATCGGGCGGGCGACATTCCGTTGCTCTCGCAGCATTTTGTCAACGAGTTCGCGAAGCGAAGTGGCAGGAACGTCCGGGGGATCTCTGCCGCGGCCATGATGCTGCTCGAGCGTTACTCGTGGCCGGGCAACGTGCGCGAGCTGCGGAACGTGATCGAGCGAGCCGTTTCCCTGACCGAGTCGAATCAGGTCATGCCGGCGGACCTGCCTCTCTCGCTCGCCGAACTTGGGACCGGCCCGGTCCGATCGGGTGCGTTCCGTGCCGCCAAACGGTGCGCCGTTGCGCAATTCGAAGTCGCCTATCTTCGGGCTCTCCTTGAGGAGTCCGGTGGGAACATCTCGCTGGCCGCCGCCCGCGCGGGCCTCAAGCGTACCGCCCTCCATCGATTGCTCGCCAGACACGGGCTCGACGCAAACGCCTTCCGCCGCACCGGCCCGCATCGACGTGCGGCAGACCCCGGACTGCCGGTCTGACCTGTCGCAGCCGCGTGACAGTGTCACGGCCGCGTGACGGTCCCGCGGGGCCGGCCGCTGTCCTTCCGTCGCGTCGGTGTGTCGCCAACCGTCACTGCGACAACAACTTGCGCGACGGGGGCACCCGCAGTTGGGCGCACGGCGCGTCTGGCAGCCGGCTTGCAATGAACGAGACCAGCCAAGGGAGTGATAGCCGGACGCCACACGCGTTCAACCGGGCTTCCCGTAAGGAGAGTTTCAATGAGACGCTGGATCACCGGAATCTGCCTCGCCACGACCGCCTTCGTTCTGTTGCCTGCCAGCGCGGAGGGCATCCCCGCATTCGCCCGCCGGTACGAGACCTCGTGCACGACGTGCCATGTGATCATTCCCAAGCTGAACCCGTTCGGCATGGCGTTCCGCAACAACGGCTATCGCATCCCGCCCAACGACTTGAAGCTCGTGAAGTCACATGACATCCCGCTCGGTGCGCCGGCGTGGAAGAAGGTCTGGCCGGAGGCGGTGTGGCCCGGCGCGATTCCAGGCGTGCCGCCTGTGTCGTTCCGGATTTTCTCGGACGTCGTGGTGAACCCAACCGCAGCGGCGAAGGTGAATTTCGTCTTCCCGAATGAGTTTGAGATCCTGGCCGGCGGCACGGCCGGCGAGGGCATATCGTACTTCGCCGAACTCGAGATCACGCCCGGCGACAACGTCGACCTCGCGCGCGCGTTCGTTCAGTTCGACCAGATCGGGGGCACGACGCTCGCCAACCTCACCGTCGGGCGGTTTGAGGTGCGCGCGGTTCCCTTCTCGCGGTTCTGGCGGCGCCTGACGCCGTCGGATTTCCTCCCCACCGAATTCCGCAACGTCTCCGGAGGGCTCGACTTCAAGGCACGCCAGGCCGGCTTCGAGTTCTGGGGCGCCAAGACCGGCTCAAACGGCAAGGGGGGCGTGGAGTACGCCGTTGGCGTCGTCAACGGCAACGGCCCGTTCGCGGACAACAACACCGCCAAGGACGTCTACTCCCGTTTGTCCTACAAGTTCGGCGGCTTCGGGGTCAGCGGCTCGAATGAGGAAGCTGGCGAGCTCCAGCAGACGAATAACTGGCGCGACCAGTCGGTGAAAGTGGGCGTGATCGGCTACAAAGGCACAGGGCTCTTTGGCGGCAAGACAGATGACTTCTGGCGCGCCGGTGCCGACGTCGACGCGCTCATCGGCGACTTGAATCTGTTCGGTGCCGTCATGCGCGGCCGCGACACGATGACCGCCACAAGCACGAGCACCGAGTTCACGGCCGCCTTCGTCTCGGCGGAGTATGTGATCAAGCCCTGGATTATAGGAACCGTCCGGTACGAGTCCATCGATCGGGACAAAGCCCAGGATATCAAGCGCGTCGTCCCTGCCATCGTGATCGCCATCCGCGCCAACGTGCGCGTCGTCGGTGACTGGGAATCGTTCTTGAAGACCTCGTCGACCGCAGGAACCAAGACGTTGAGCGGGGACAGCCGCGCCCGTATCCGCCTCGACATTCTCTTCTGACGGGAGAACCGCACATGAGGCGACCGCTCCAAACAGCTCTGATTATGGTGGCCTGCGGCGCGGCGCTCCTGGGAAACGGCCCACTCGCTGACACGGCCACCATCAGCGGCAAAGTGACGTGCCGCGGCGTCCGAGATTGTGCGGGCGCGGTCGTCTACATTGCGAAGATCCCCGGGCGCACCTTCAGTCCGACGACGAGGGCGATCATGGATCAGGTCCGCCTGACTTTCGATCCCCTCGTTTTGCCTGTGGTGGTTGGCACGCAGGTGGCCTTCCCTAACAACGACGAGGTCCGGCACAACGTCTTCTCGCCGTCGCCGGTCAAGCGGTTCAACCTCGGCACCTATCCCAAGGGCGTCACCAAGCACGTCGTCTTCGACAACCCCGGCGTCGTCGAGCTCCTGTGCAACGTCCACGCGGAGATGTCCGCCTACATCGTCGTCACAGAGACGCCATATGTGGCGCACGTGGCCGCAGGCGGCAGTTACGCGCTGCGGAACGCGCCCGCCGGAACCTACGACGTGTGTGGGTGGCGACCGGAGCTCAAGGCACACTGCACGCAGGTCGCGGTGCGCGACAGGGACACGGTGCAGCTCAACATCGAACTTCGACGCTGACATGAACGAAGCCGTCATCCCCCTGACATTACTCATTGCGTGGACGGCCGCGATCCTGTGGCACGCCTGGCGCGAAGACAATTGCCCGTAGCTGTTGAGGCGGATCGTCCTACCACTAGACAGTCACGGTAAGAGGAGCGTGTCGGTGGTAGATGACACGACGGCACGCGGCGATCTCGACCGCGACGGCAAGGCGCCTCCCGCAGTGGGTACGGCGGGCAACCTCTGGATGCCGCGGCGTCACTGGCTCGTTAAAGTGACGTGGTGGACGTTTCTCGGCTCCGTCACCGCGATGGTTGGCGCGTCGCTTCGGATGCTGTCCCCGCGCGTCACCTTCGAACCACCACCCGTGTTCAAGGCAGGCTTCCCTGGCGAATACGCCGTCGGTGAGGTCAGCGAGCGCTGGAAGAAAAAGCACGGCGTCTGGATCGTCCGGACCGAAGCAGGCTTTTACTCCCTCTCGACCAAGTGCACGCATCTGGGCTGCACGCCCAACTGGATCGAGACCGAAGAGAAGTTCAAATGCCCGTGCCACGGCAGCGGGTTCTATCGATCGGGCGTCAATTTCGAAGGCCCGGCGCCGCGCCCCCTGGAGCGGTTCCGCATCGCGCTGGCGGAAGATGGACAACTGCTGGTGGACCGAAGCCGCAGTTATCGCCAGGAACGCGGCGAGTGGAACAGTCCGGACGCACTCCTGAGGATCTGAGATGGGACGCTGGCGCGAGTGGCTTGCACGCGCACGGTCCAAGGCCACGACTTCACGGGCATGGCGCTCGATCTTCCGGCACGGGTACGAAGATACGAGGCGCAATCGACTGCTGCAGGTCAGCAGTAGCCTCTTTCTTCATCTTCACCCGACGACGATGCCCGCGAGCGGGCTGCGGTTCAGCTATACGTGGGGACTGGGCGGCCTGTCGTTCCTGCTCTTCATCCTCCTGACGCTCACCGGCATCTTCCTGATGTTCTACTACGTGCCCGACACGCGGCGCGCCTACGACGACATGAAGGACATCGAGTTCGTCGTCCCGTTCGGCCAGTTCCTGCGCAACCTGCACCGCTGGGCGGCGCACGCCATGGTCATCACCGTCTGGCTGCACATGCTGCGCGTCTTCCTCACGTCCGCGTACAAGCCGCCTCGCGAGTTCAACTGGGTCATCGGCGTGCTGCTGCTCGTCCTGACCCTTCTCCTGAGCTTTTCCGGATACCTGCTGCCGTGGGACCAGATTGCGTTTTGGGCGATCACGGTGGGGACGAACATGGCCACGGCAACCCCGTTCTTCGGTGCGGAAGGGCCGTTCAGCCTGGTCACCTACGACAACGATCTTCGGTTTCTCATCCTCGGCAGCAGCACGGTGGGCCAGAGCGCGCTCATCCGGTTCTACGTGCTCCACTGCCTGGCGTTGCCTCTGGCCGCTGCCGTGCTCGTAGGTGTGCACTTCTGGCGTATTCGGAAGGACAAATTCTCCGCAGCGGCGATTCGTCGCCTCGGCGGGGGCAGCAAGGTGGCAACGGGGATGGCGGAAGGCCAGCCGGAAGACACGGTTCCGGCAAAGACCGCCCCGAAGAACGCGGCTCCGGCCGTGGTCGAGGTGTGGCCTCACTTGGTTGCGCGCGAGTTCCTCGCGCTCCTTGTGGCGCTCTTGGCGCTCCATGTCTGGTCGCTGCTGGTCAACGCTCCGCTGGAGGGGCTCGCCTCTGCGACCGACACGCCGAATCCCGCCAAAGCGCCCTGGTACTTCCTCGGCCTGCAGGAAATACTCGTGTACTTCGACCCGTGGATTGCCGGCGTCATGATCCCTGGCGTGATCATCGCGGGCCTCGTGCTGCTGCCGTACGTTGATCCCAATCCCCTGGGAGTCGGCACCTATGACCTCCGGCATCGCCGGTATGTCAGCTCGGCGTTCCTGTTCGGCTTCTTTCTCTGGATCGGCCTGATCATCATCGGGCAGTTCCTCCGCGGTCCGGGCTGGGTGTGGTACTGGCCCTGGGAAAGCTGGGAGGTGCACAAGCCCGTGTACGAAAAGACCTGGAACTTTCCATGGCCGGTCGGGTTGGCGGCGATCGCAACGTACCTTGGCATCGGCCTGTACCTCCCTCGCCGGCTTCGGCCCAAGCTGGTCGGGCAGTTCAGTCGCACCCGCTACGTCGTCCTCATGCTCTGCCTGCTGGGGATGTTCGCGTTGCCCATCAAGATGCTGCTTCGACTGGCGTTTCACGTGCACTACGTCCTCGTGACCCCCTGGTTCCGAATCTGACGCGGGTCTCCATGCGCCCCCGCCTTTCGTTTCGCGCGTGGACTGCCCTCTCCGGGACGGGCCTCGCCCTTGTGTTTGTCGTGCTGGTCGTCCTGGAGGCCAATCCCGCCTGGCGCCAGCACCAACGCGCGTTCTTTCGGCTGGAGCGACTGGCCGCCGAGCGCGCGGTCACCGCCGCGGAGCAGGAGTTGCAGGAACGAGAGCGCGAGGTGCGCGACCTCTCGGCGCGTGTGCGAGCGGCCGAGCGGACCCTGCAAGGACCGCAGCAGACAGGCGCCTACGAACAGGTCCGGCAGGATGTCGACCGCGCAGAACGGCTGGTCTCTGATCTACAAGACACGCTGCAGCGCCAGCGGGCCGAGTACCAGCGGGTGGAGCGTGACTTCCTGCTGGCCGATCGCGAAGCGGACCGGGAGCGGATTCGGGTCCGCTTGAACGAGCTGCGAGGACAACTTGACGCGCTCGCAAAGGAGCGTGATCGCGCGGCGGTGCGGCGCGACGAGGCCAGCCGCCGGATGCGTGCCATGACCGCGGAACTCGACGCCGCGCGGGAGATGCTGGCCAGGCTTCAGGCGCCGCTCTCCCTGGCTCGCGCGGATCTGGCGGCCGCGCGCCGCCGGCAGGCCGAGGTGCAGCAGTTGCTCATCGAGCCCCTCAATCGCGTCGACCGTTGCACGAGCTGCCACATCGGGGCGACGCGCGCGGGTTTCGAGCAAGCCCCAGAGCCGCTGCGGAGCCACGTCGGCCGCTACCTCCAGGAGCATCCGCCGGAGCGATTCGGGTGCACCGTCTGTCACGGGGGCCAGGGCCGTGCCACGCGCCTGCCTGCGGCTCACGGTCAGGTCCCGCACTGGCGGGAACCGCTGCTGTCTGAAGACCTCATCGGCGGGCGATGCGGCGTCTGCCATCGCGGCGATGCCGTGCCCGGCGAGCCGTACGCAACCGCGGGCCGTCGTGTGTTCGCTGAAGCGGGTTGTCACGGCTGCCATGAGGTTGAAGGCGTCTTTGCCACTCGTATCGGTCCGGCCCTGGCCGGCGTCGGATCGAAAGTTCGATCGGAGTGGCTGGCCTGGTGGCTCCGTGATCCACGAGCCTATCTGCCCAGGACCCGCATGCCGAACTTCCTGCTCGGCGATCAGGAGATCGCCGATCTCTCGGCGTTCCTCCTGTCGCTGACCACGGAGTTTCTGTCGGCACCGAGAGAACCGGTGTCCCAGTCTCGCGGCGCGGTCGCGCGCGGCGAGATGCTGTTCAAGGAATCGCGCTGCATCACGTGCCACGCCGTCAGGGGGCGCGGCGGGACCATCGGCCCGGATCTTTGGCGGGTCGCCAGCAAGGTCCGCCTCCCGTGGCTGGCGGCGTTCCTCCAGGCTCCGGCAGCCGTGCAGCCGGGCACGAAGATGCCTCGCTACCGCTTCAGCGACCGTGAGAGTGCCGACTTGGTTGCGTACCTCTGGTCCGAGCTTCGGGATTTCGACGAAGACGCATGGCCTCCGGGCCCATCGGTCCCCGGTCGGCCCGAGGAAGGACGGAGGCTAGTGCGCGCCTATGGGTGCTTCGGGTGCCACCAAATGCCCGCGTTCGAGCAAGCCGGGCGCGTGGGCGCGGAGTTGACCGGGTATGCCGACAAGGACGCCGAGCGGCTCGACTTCGGCGTGCGCCGGGACGTGTCGCGCACCTGGCGCGCGTGGACCGAAGCCAAGCTTCGCGAGCCTCGCAGCTTTCGCGACGGCCTGAAGATGCCCGACTACGGATTCTCTGACCACGAGCGCTTCTCGCTGCTCACCTACCTCGCCAGCCTCAGCGAGGCCAAGCCGCCGGCCGGGTATCTGCGCGACGTCCCGGGACCGAATCCCTACGAGCCGGAAGGCCGGTTCGGCGAGCTCGTGGCCGATCTGAACTGTCTGGCGTGCCACTCCATCCGCGGGCGCGGAGGATCGCTCGCCCCCGACTTGACCCGCGAGGGCAGCCGCGTCCGCCCGGAATGGTTGCGGCGCTTTCTCGACCGGCCCGACACGATCCGCCCCTACCTCGAGGAGCGCATGCCGCGGTTTCGGCTCAGCCCCGAAGAGATCGACGTGATTGCGCGGTACATCGAGAACGTGCTGGTCGACCCGCGGGTGCCCAAGCGGGTGCTGACGAATGGTGAGGCCACGCCCGCGCTGATCGAGCGCGGCCGCGACCTCTACTACAAGACCTACGCCTGCGATGCGTGCCACCAGATCGGCAGGACGGGAGGAGCGGTCGGTCCCGACCTCACCCTCGCGGCCGAGCGGCTGACCGAAGGCTGGATCTACGCGTGGCTGCGGAACTCGCGGCAACTCGACCCGAGCGCTCGCGAGCCCGTGTACGAGATGGTCGATGCGGACGCGCGAGCCATCACGGCGTTCCTGCTCTCGCTCAAGGAGAAGGAACTCTACAGTGCACGATAGGCACATTCCCGGGATGGGCGTCCGGCGGATCCTTCTGCTCGCGGTCTTCGCAGCGGGCCTCGGCAGCACGCTGTCATGCCTTGGCCAGGCAGGTGAATCCCCCGCACAAGCACGCGACCACGCGTCCGGGCCAGCGACCGACGCCACGGGCGAAGGCCCCGTGCCTCGCCTTTCCCGGAACGAGGAAGCCGGGCGCCTCCTCTTCGAGCGCTACTGCACGTTCTGCCATGGGGCTGAAGGCGACGGCTTCGGCATCAATGCCTCGAATCTCCTGGTTGTCGTGTCCGACCTCACGAACCTCGATCTGCAGGCGGCACGCAGCGATCGCGAGCTCGCCGACATCATTGCCCGGGGCAGTCTGGCCTTGGGGCGGTCGCCGCAGATGCCGCCGTGGGGACGAACGCTGAACCTGCGGGAGATCGACGCACTCGTGGCCTACATTCGCACCTTCGCTCGTCCAGCTCGCGGGCGGGAGGCTCCACCACAAACTGCATGGCGCGGTCGGGGAGGACCGCGCCCGAAAGCCGCTTTTCCCTGAAGTGCGCGCTGTGAGCGCCTTGTTTCTTCAGCCAAGCAGGTAGCCTCGTTATACGATCGAGGCGCGCATGCTGCCCACCGTCGTCCTCACCGCCGGACTCGGCTTCCGGCTCGATCCCATTACCCGGTACGTGGCCAAGCCGGCGGTACCGGTGGCCGGGCTGACGCTCATCGAACGCGTGCTCGGGTGGCTCCGTCACGAGGGCGTGCGGGACGTGGTCCTTAATCTCCACCACCGGCCCGAAACGATCACCGCAGTGGTGGGCGACGGCGCGCACCTCGGGTTGCGCGTGCGCTATTCCTGGGAACCCGTGATTCTGGGCTCCGCCGGCGGACCCAGACAGGCGCTCACGCTCTGGCCAGAGCTGGCCGGTCCCTGCCTCATCGTCAACGGCGACACGCTGACCGATGTTCCGCTCGCGCCAATGCTGAGCGCGCACCGCGCGTCTGGAGCGCAGGTGACCCTCGCGGTCGTGCCCAACCCACGCCTCGATCACTACAACGGCATCCGCGTTGACGATGAGCGCCGAGTCACGGGGTTTGCAAAGAAAGGCCACACCGACCAGACGTGGCACTTCGTCGGCGTGCAGGTGGTGAATCCGGCGGTGTTCGACCGGGTGCCGCCCGGCGCGTCGGCTGAGACCGTGGCCGGCATCTATCGCGACCTGGTCCTTGAAGAGCCTGGGGCGATCCGCGTGTGGCCGGTCGACGCCCCGTTTCTGGATGTCGGCACGCCGGCCGACTACCTCAATGCGGTCTTTGAGGTGGCAGGCGACGAGCGTGAGGTGGTTGTTGAAGGGACGGGGGCGTCGATCCATCCCACCGCCCGCCTGCATCGGTGTGTCGTGTGGGCTGGCGCGACGGTGGGCCCCAGCGCGCACCTCGAACGCTGTATCGTGCTCGCCGGCGCCGTCGTTCCCGCCGGCACGGTCGCGACCGACTGCGTCTTTACACCCGAGCGGTGACCCAGGCTGCAACCGATACGCCGGGTCTGAAGACCCGGCCTCCTAAAACACCATCTGCGAGGTGTCGAGGCCACGCGCCGCCGCCCACTCGACGAAGAGTGACTGATACGAGCCGAGGAGATAGTCGCTCGTTGAGCGGCCGAACGCGCGCGTGACGGCTTCGATGGCGTCGGGCGCGGCCTCGATCTCGACAAACACCCCGATCGGCGTCTTATCGAGCGCCACGTGCGCGGCGCCGACGGCAAACTCCTCACGATATTTCTGTGCCCGAAACCAGGCGGTGAACCCGAGGGCCGCGACGATGGCTTCGAGGGCGATGACGTCGGCCACCGGGGTTTCGATTTCTTCCCGGATTTTGACCGGTCCCTGAAGGACGGGCCCCTTGAACGTCAGGATGCCGCGGCCGTTGTCGCGGCGGATGCGCAGGGTGGAGCGCGCGGCTTGCAGAGGCGCGCCGGGCCGATCGTAGAGCTGGTCGTCGATGAGGCGTCGAGCGACCACGAGGCGGCCGCCAGCGCGTTGAATTGCGTGGCGGGCCGCCTCGATGGTGTCGAACCTGAGCTTGACTTCCTGTTCCAGTGCCAACGGCGATCAGCGCTTCCGGACGACCACCGATTGTTCCTGGCCCTGACGCCACACGAGCACCCGGATCAGCGAGCCCGCGCGGGTCTGTTCCAGCCGATCGGCCACCTCGTCGACCGACGACACGGGGACGCCGTTCACGGCGATGATGACGTCGCCGCGGGCCAGCAGCCCCTGCGCGGTGCTGGACGGATCCACGCTGGCGATCACCGCGCCGCCGCGTCCCTGGGGCATGCGCAACTGGCGCGAGACCGCCGGCGTGATCGGTTCGATGGCGACACCGATCCCGGTTTCCGTCGGCGCGTCCGGCGTGGCCGCCGGTTCGGGCTCGGGCTCATTGGCGCCGGCTTCCGCCGCCAGGTCCAGTGCTTCGATCTTGATGGTGAGCGTGACCGGCTTGTCGGCGCGTATGACCTTCACCGGCACGTTGGTGCCTGGGGCCGTACGGGTGACCATGTTGATCAGATCGGTGCTGTTGCGAATCGGCTTGCCGCCGAATTCGATGACGAGGTCGTCGGGTTTCATGCCGGCCAGACCCGCCGGTCCCTTCGGATCGACCGTGGAAATCAGCGCGGCACCGCTGGAGGACAGGCCCCAATCCCGCGCATCCTCCGGAGCGATCGGCACGCTCGACACCGTCACACCAATCCGGCCGCGCACGACCTTGCCCGTGCGCAGTTGGGGCAGGATCTCCTTCACCGTGTTGATCGGCACGGCAAACCCGATGCCGAGGTTGCCGCCGCTCTGGTCGGAGATGATCGCGGTGTTGATGCCGACCACTTCGCCTCGGACGTTCAGCAGGGGCCCGCCGGAGTTGCCGCGGTTGATGGCCGCATCGGTCTGAATCATCTCGAGATCGCGGCCCGGCACCGGACGCAGGTCCGCGCTGGTGCGCTCGACCGCGCTGACCACGCCGACGGTGACCGTGTTCGAGAATCCGAAGGGATTGCCGATCGCCATCACCCAGTCGCCGGGCTGCAGCCGAGCCGAGTCGCCGAACTTCGCCTCCGTGAGCGGGTGCCTGGGCTTGTCGGTCAATTGCAGCAGCGCGCTGTCGGTCAAGACGTCGCGGCCGACGACCTTGGCCGCCAGGCCAGCTTCGCCCTCGACCATCCCGTACAGAAAGACCTCGATGCCCGTCGCGTTGTCCACGACGTGGTTGTTCGTCAGGATGAACCCCGCCTTGTCGATGATGAAGCCGCTGCCCGCGCCGCGTGCGGGTGGCGCTTCGGGTGCCTGCGGCTGGCGGCCGCGCGGCTGGCCGGGAATCTGGAAGAATTCTTCGAGCAATCCGCCGCCTCCGGCGCGTGCGCGCCGCGGTGTGGTGGTGCGGATGCTGACGACCACTGGATTCTGCGCCACCGCGATGTTCCGGAAGGTGCCGGCATTAATGGGGCCATCGAGCGGCTCGCTGTTCGTTTCTGGCACGTTGACCGTGCGGGCGAACGACGCTGGCGTGAAATCAAGCCGCGACGCCAGCACCATGCCCGCGGCCAGCGACGCCACGGCGATGAGGAATCCGTAAAAAAACGTGGCCTTGCGATTCGACATTGCTCTCTGCTCCTCTACCTGTACCTGATTTCAATTGACGGAGGGCGGGGCTTCAGCCCCGCCGAACCGAAGTATACCCGACTGTCCTGCCGGGTTGGACGCCGGGCCGCGGCGCAAAGTTTCGACCCGGCCGTCTCAGGGCCTTACATCTCGCCGTTCCAGTCTTCAGGTTCGGGGGCCGTCGACCGGAACACTTCCAGGTGCCACTTCCCGCCCCCCCACGGCTCGATGATGTCGGCGGCGACGACATCCACCAGAATCTCCGCGAACGATCGCTGTTCCGGGTCCTTGTCCAGGTGGTAAGCCGGGTCCTCCCACACGAACGTGGGGTAAAGCACGACGGTCAGAAACAGGTCGAACCCATCGTCAATCACCACGATCATGCCGACGGGGCGTTTCTGGGTGGAGTGATAGACGAGGTATTTCTCGGCGCTCTGGGCCCGGATATACCGCTTCAGGGTGAACTCGCGCGCGACGATGTCTTCGACGGCGATCTTTTTCTCCCAGCAGTCGCGGCAGTAGCGTTCGTCCCCGCGAGGCTCCACCACGTCCTTGGCGCTGCACAAAGCGCACCGCACGGGTTCTGTGCTCTTTCGTGACATGAGTCTGATTCTACCGTCTGAAGGCCGGCGCGTACGCCCGCTCGATGTAGTCCTTCATCATGCGCCGGGTGCTGAACCGGGGCGTGACGGTGGCCATGGCCTGCTTCACGACGCTGAGCCAGCGGGTGGGGAGGTCGCGCGCGGACCGTTCGTAGAAGGCCGGCACCACCGCCTGTTCCAGCAGGTCGTACAGCGCCGCGGCGTCGGCGTCGTCCACCGCGGCCAGGTCGTCGGACTCGACGCCGCCGTTGATGAGCCAGCCGTTGGTGCCGGTGTACCCTTCCGCCCACCAGCCATCGCCGATGGAGAGGTGCGGGACGCCGTTCATCGCGGCCTTCATGCCGCTGGTGCCGCTGGCCTCGAGCGGCTTGCGCGGGTTGTTCAGCCACACGTCACAGCCCTGGACCAACAGGTGCGCGACGTGCAGGTCGTAGTCATCGACGAAGGCGACGCGTCCGCCAAAGCGGGGGTCCAGGGCCTGGCGGAAGATGTGCTGCAGATGGTGCTTGCCCGCTTCATCGGCCGGATGGGCCTTGCCCGCAAACACGAGCTGCACGGGCCGACGCGAGTCCGTCATCAGACGCACGAGACGGTCAACGTCGCGGAAGATCAGGTCGGGGCGTTTGTACCCCGTGAAGCGCCGCGCGAAGCCGATCGTGAGCGCGTGCGGATCGAGCATCGCCCCGCCCGCGACGACACGCGCGGTGCCGGCGTGTTCCTCGGCGAACCGTTCGCGGGCGCGCTCGCGAATGAACTGGAACAGCGCCTCCCGCAGTGTCTGGCGCACCGCCCACAGTTCCTCGTCAGGAATCTCGAGCACCCGCGCCCAGAAGTCGGGCTCGTCGTAGCGGTCGCGCCACTGCGCGCCGAGGTGACGGTCGAACAGGCGGGAGAGGCCGGCGGCGATCCACGTCGGCACGTGGACGCCGTTGGTGATCGCGCCCACCGGCCGATCGTCGACGGCCAGATCGGGCCAGAGCGGCGCAAACAGCTCGCGGGTCACCTGACCGTGCAACTGACTCACGGCGTTGATGGCGCCGGCCGATCGCATCGCGAGGGCGGTCATGTTGAACTGCGGTCCCGCGCCGTTGTCGTACGTGCCCAGCGCCAGGAAGTCGTCACGATCGTCGCCCATCGATCCCCAGCAGCTCGCCAGGTGCTGCTCGACCAGATGGAAGGGGAACGCGTCGTGGCCCGCCGGAACCGGCGTGTGCGTGGTGAACACCGTCGTGCGGCGCACCTCGACGAGCGCGTCGTTCCAGGTCGTGCCGTTCGCCAGCAGGTCGCGCAGGCGTTGCAGGATGACAAACGCCGCGTGGCCTTCGTTGAGATGCCAGACTTCGGGCGTGAGGCCCATCGCGCGCAACGCCAGCACGCCGCCGAAGCCGAGGATGATCTCCTGCTGCAGGCGCGTGTCCTGTCCGCCGCCATATAACCGCGCCGACAACTCCCGATCCCAGGGCTGGTTCTGTTCGAGGTCGGTGTCGAGCAGCAACAGGCGCACGCGGCCCAGCCGCACTTCCCACACCTGCACGAGGACCGTGCGGGTGCCCAGCGGCACCTGCACGACGCACGGTTTCCGGTCGCGCGTCCGGGCCTTCACGATCGGCGCGTTCGTCCAGTCGAGCCGTTCGTACTGTTCCAACTGCCACCCCTCGGGCGACACGCGCTGCCGGAAGTACCCCTGCGGATACATGAAGCCGACCCCCACAAACGGGATGCCCAGATCGCTCGCTTCCTTGCAGTGGTCGCCGGCCAGCACCCCGAGCCCGCCGGCGTAGATCGGCAGCGACTGATGGAGCGCGAACTCGGCCGAGAAGTACGCCACGACGCCATCGGTGTGGGCCGTCACCTGCGTGTGCCAGTAGGTGCGCGAGTTCCCGTTCGTGGCGCGGACGTGGTCGAGGGCCGTCACCGCGCGGTCGTACACCGCGAGAAAGTCGGTGTCGTTGGCCGCGCGCTCCAGGGTCGCGAGCTCCATCTGCCGCAGCATCAGCACGGGGTTGTGCCGCGCCTGCTGCCAGCGGCGATAGTCGAGAAGCCGGAAGACTTCGCGGGCCGGGCTCCAGGTCCACGATAAATCGAGGGCCAGATCGTGCAGGCGCGACAGGCGTGCGGGCAGGGCGGTCAGATCGGGTGGAGTCATGCGGTGACAAGCGAACAGAACCGGGACAGATCGATGTTGCCGCCCGACACGATGACCACGATCTTCCTGTGGCCGGCCGCCCGGACGAGGGGAGACGACGCGGCGGCGATGGCGCAGGCGCCCGCCCCTTCCGCGATGATGTGGCACCGTTCGGCGGCCAGTCGCATCGCCCGAGCGGTGTCGTCGAGCGAGACGACGACCGACGCGTCGACCCATTGCCGCAGCAACGGCCACATCGAGGGCAGCACCGACTTGCCGCCGGCGCCGTCGACGAACGACGCCGTCCACCGGTCGAAGCGGACGGCGTGCCCCGCGGCGAACGACGCGGCGAGGGGCGCGGCGGTTTCCGGTTCCGCCGCATAGACCCTGGCCTGGGGACGCAACGCGCGCATCACGCAGCCGACGCCCGAGAGGAGTCCGCCGCCGCCGATGGACGCAATGACCGCGTCCACATCCGGCACGTCCTCCAGAATCTCGAGCGCCGTGGTGCCATTCCCGCTGATGAAATCGTCATCGTCAAACGGATGCACGAACCGGCCGGTCATGCGGTCCGAGCCGTGGTCCTCGACGGCTTTCCAGCATTCCTCGTACGAAGCTGTGTGAATGGTGGCGCCGAGCCGCTCGATGGTCGCGAGTTTGGTGGCCGGCGCCGTGTCCATGACCAGCACCGAGGCGCGGGTGCCGGCTTCGCGCGCCGCCAGCGCCACGCCCTGCGCGGCGTTGCCCGCGCTGACCGTCCAGACGCCCTCGGCCAGCGCGCCGGGCGGCAGTTGCGCGATGGCATTCACGGCGCCGCGCAGCTTGAACGAGCCGATGGGTTGGAAAATCTCCAGCTTCAGGAAAACTTCCGGAGCGTCGCGATCGATCGGATCCAGCCGGATGACTGGCGTGCGCACCGCCACGGAATAAATCCGCGTGGCCGCGGCCCTGACCGAATCGAGCGAGATGGAACGAGTCCTGGTGGACATGCAAAACCGGAATCCTATCAGACCGCGCCCCTGGACCTTTGGACCCTTGGACCTTTTGGACCTCAAGTAGGTAGACTGTGCCTCTCCGGAGGCGCAAATGAGTACTGGAATGAATCGGCGGGATTTCATGGCGACGACAGCGATGGCAGGATTGGCGGCGGCGGCCGGGCCCCGCGCAGAGGCTGCAGAGGCCGAGGGCGGGGTCGCGGAACGCGGGGCGCCGGGGGTGCGTGTGCAGGGCAGTGTACGACCGGTGGTCGTGGCGTCGGCCAACGGGCAGCGGTTCCGCAACGGCGGCACCAAAACCTGCGTGGAGACCGCCTACGAAACGATGATGGCGGGCGACGATGTGCTGGAGGCCCTGATCGCGGGCGTCAACATCGTGGAACTCGACCCGGCGGATACGAGCGTCGGGTACGGCGGGTTGCCCAATGCCGACGGCGTCGTGCAGTTGGATGCGTCGGTGATGCACGGGCCGAAGAAGCGCGCGGGCGCGGTCGGCGCCCTCGAGGGCGTGCGCACGCCGTCGCTGGTCGCGAAGGCCGTGATGGACCAGACCGACCATCACCTGATTGTGGGCAAGGACGCGCAGACGTTCGCGCGCAACATGGGGTTCACGATCGAGGCCGACCTGAACACGGACCGGTCGCGGACGGCCTGGCTCGAGTGGAAGCGCCGCAGCAATCCGCTGCACTATCTGGATCCCAATCGCCGCGAGGCCGCGTTGCGCGACGTGATGCTGAGCATGGTGGCCGATGGTTTCGTGGACGAGAACCACATCTACGGCACGATCAACTGCAACGGCGTGAATGCCAAAGCTGAAGTGTGCGGGGTCACGACGACGAGCGGGCTGGCCTGGAAAATACCGGGCCGTCTCGGCGACTCGCCGATTCTGGGCGCGGGGCTGTACGTCGATGGGAACGTGGGCGCGGCCGGGTCGACCGGGCGCGGTGAGGCCAACCTGTTCAGTCAGTGTTCGATGTTGATCGTGGAAGAAATGCGCCGCGGGAAACATCCGAAGGATGCCGGCCTTGAGGCGTGCCGGCGCATTCAGGGGAACACGATCGAAACGCGGTTGCTCAACCAACGCGGCCTGCCGAACTTCAACGTGAACTTCTACATCATCAACGCCAAAGGCGACTACGCGGGCGTGGCGCTGTACGCGCCGACTGCCGGCAGCCAGTTCGCGGTGTGTGACAGCAAGGGCGCGCGGCTCGAGCGCATCGAACCGCTGCTGGAAGGGTCGGCTTAGGAGCTGGCTGAGGTGGCTGAGGTGGCTGAGGTGGGGAGGATTGCAATGCGACGAACACTGACATTGATTGGAAGCGCGGTGGCGATTGCTGCCGTGGTATGGACAGGCGGCGCGCGGGCGGGCGCACAGGCTCCGGCGGGTGCGGGAGGGCAGGGCCCGACGGCTGGAATTGACGCGAGGATGTACCGCGTCGGCGGCGGGCATCGCGACGGTCCGTCCGTGTTTCCCCGCGTGCACTACGACCAGGTCAAGCCCCTGAAGGCGGGCGAGGTGGACTTCCAGCACTACCACACGTATGAGGAAGCGACCGCCATTCTCCAGAGGTGGGCGCGTGACCATTCGGAGCTGGTGGACCTGTACTCGGTGGGCCAGTCGCTGGAAGGCCGCGAGATCTGGCAGATCACCATCACGAACAAGCGGACGGGGCGTCACACGGACAAGCCCGCGATGTTCATTGAGGGTGGGCGCCACTCTGGCGAGATTTCCGGCATTGAAGCGACGTTGTACTTCGCGAATCACCTGCTGACCAACTACGGCAAGGATCCGGACATGACGAAGCTTGTCGACACCAGGGCCTTTTACGTCAAGCCGCACAACAACCCGGACGGGGCGTCCGTGTACCACTACACGGCGCAGACGCTGCGGTCGACCGTGCGCCCGTACGACAGCGATGGCGATGGGCTCATCGATGAGGACCCGGCGGAAGATCTCGACGGCGATGGATTCATCCGTCAGATGCGCCAGTACGTGGGCCCCGGCAAGGGGTCGGCCAATATCGACCCACGTGATCCGAAGGGGCGCCTGATGCTGAACGTGCCCCTGGGGCAGGGTGCATACCTCATGTTCACGGAAGGGTACGACAACGACGCCGATGGCCGCGTGAACGAAGACGGCATCGGCGGGCTTGACCTGCATCGCAACTATCCCGAGAACTGGCGGCCGATGACCGAGGAAACCGGCCGGGGCTGGACGCAGGGCGGCGCGGGCGAATACCCGCTGTCGGAGCCCGAGACGATGGCGGTGTTTGCGTTCCTGATGCGGCATCCGCACGTCGGGATCGTGCAGTCGCTCGACACGTCGGTGCCGATGATCCTGCGCGGCCCGTCCACCTCGAAGTCGGAAGAATCCGTGTTCCCCGAGGATCTCGAGATTCTCAAGAAGTTCGACCAGCGGGGGCTGGAGATCACCGGGTACCCGTGGGCCGGCGACACGTACTGGAACTACTCGAATCGTGGCCGCGGCGGCGCGGCACCGTCGCCCGACGCACCCGGCTCGCCGCTGTTCGGCCATGGCCCGGACTTCGGCTACCTCTATTACGGCGCGGTCTGGTACGGCAACGAGATCTGGGACGGTGGGCGCCTGCCCGAGGCCGACCTGAATGGCGACGGCCAGTCCGACGATTGGGAGCGCCTCCAGTGGCTCGACAAGAACCGCTCCGGCAGGCACGACTTCCAGCCGTGGACCAGGACGTCGCATCCCACGCTGGGCGAGGTCGAGGTCGGAGGGTGGAATCCGAAGTTCTGGTCGCAGAACCCGCCGCCAGAGATGCTCGAGAAGTGGGCGCGCAACGAGGCGATGTTCAACATCTACCTGGCGCAGCAGCTCGCCCAGGTGAAGATCGTGTCGGCCACCGCCAGGCCGGCCGGCGAGGGCGCGACCGAACTTACGGTGACCGTCACCAATGAAGGCGGGATTCCGACGGCACTCGAAATTGCCAAGCGCGTCAAGATCGTCCGCGAAGACACGGTGTCGATCGACTACGCGGCCAGTCAGACCGTGACGCGCGCCGGCGCGCCGGCCGGCGGTCGTGGCGTCGGCGGGCGGGGTCGTGGCGCGGGCGCGGGTCGCGGCGGCGGCGCGCCCGACCCGGACGCCACGCGACGCATCGGCGAAGGCATCGGCTGGCTGAAGCCCGGCGAGCAGCGCACGCTGTCGTGGACGATCCGCGGCGCCGGCCCTGTGACGATCACGGTCGGGTCCACCCGCGGCGGCGTGGCCACGCAGACGATCGAGATCAAATAAGTGTCGTGAGATTGGGGATTGAGGATTGGGGATTGAGGATTGAGGATTGAGGATTGAGGATTGAGGATTGAGGATTGAGGATTGAGGATTGAGGATTGAGGATTGCCGCAATCCGGCCTTTCCATCCGCATTCCCACAATCCTCAATCCTCAATCCTTAATCGCTTCAGCGCGTCCAAAGGCAGCGCGCGAACTGTGCGCCCATTCCCGGTCATGTCCGTCGCGCGCAGCAGTGAGTTGTAGACCGCTTCTTCGGTCGCGTCCATCGCGGCTTCGAAGAGGGCGCTCGTTGCGTCGGTCGGCAGGAACGCGCGCGCTTGCGGACCGCCGCCCGCGGTCACGCGGTTCTCCACGGCGGTCGAAAACGCAATCGCGTAGTCGCCGCTGCCGTTGGAATACGTCGAGCCCGTGCGCGCGAGCGCGTAGATCGCGCGCGCGGCCAGCCGCTCCAGGTCACGGGCGTCGAGTGGCGCGTCGGTGGCCACCACGATCATGCAGGAGCCGTCGGCGTCACGGCCGGAGTCCGGCCCGCCGCCGCGGCCGCCGGGTCCTTGTGGCGACAGCGTGCGCCACACGGGCACTCCGGCAATCGTCAACCGCCCGCCGAAATTGCTCTGCACGAGCACGCCAACCGTCCAGTAGGGGCGGTCGGCCGCGCCGCTTTCGCCTGAGGCCCGTCGCACCTGGCGCGACGCCGAGCCGATGCCGCCTTTCCAGCCGAACGCGATCGTGCCCGTGCCCGCGCCGACGCCGCCTTCCTCTACCGGGCCACCGCGCGCGGACGAGATCGCGTTCTCCACGTGGGCGCGCGTGATCGACAGCGCGCGAATGTCGTTGAGACCGCCGTCGTTGGTTTCGCCGACCAGCGCGTTGACCGATCGCACGTTGGAATTGCCGTCCCGCGCGAGGGTCCAGCGCACCACCGCGTCGACGGCCGTCCCGACGGCCAGCGTATTTGTGAGCACGATCGGCGTCTCGATGGTGCCCAGCTCGCGCACTTGTGTGGATCCCGCCAACTTGCCAAACGCGTTGCCGATGAACACGGCGCCGGGCACCTTGTCGCGAAACAGATTGCCCCCGTGGGGCAGGACCGCAGTGACGCCGGTGCGCACCCGCTCGCCTTCGATCACCGTCGTCTGGCCGACCAGCACGCCGGCCACGTCGGTGATGGCGTTCAGCGGCCCGGGCTCAAGAGCGCCGGGCGCGAGGCCAAGATCCCGCGCGCGCGGCCGCTCCTGCGCCCCACCCACCCACGAGGTCGCCACCAGCGCCACCCCAGCCACGACCCGCCATCCAACTTCCATCGCCCTTGATTGATCCATCCTCAATCCTCAATCTTCAATCCTCAATCCCCAATCCTCAATCCTCAATCCTCAATCCTCAATCCCCAATCCTCAATCCTCAATCCTCCGCCTTGCGTCTGCTGTCGATTGCGCGATAATACAGCCGGTTTCCCGACAATTTCGGCTCGGCCGAGATCCCGATGCGCAAGGAGAATTTATGAGCAAGCGGCTGCAGCAGCAACTCTTCGGCATGGTCTTCATCGTTGTGGCGCTTGTGGCGTGGAGCGCTTTCCCGGTTGGCGCGCAATCGCCAGCCAAGCGTCCGTTGGGCTACGACGCCGTCGACTATTGGCGGTCGATCGGCGGGACCCGTCTGTCTGACGATGGTCAGTGGCTGGCGTATGCCCTGACGTCGCAGGGGGAGGACGGCGAGCTGGTCGTGCGCAATCTGGCGTCGGGACAGGAGTTCCGCCATCCGCGTGGATCGGCGCCGACCTTCACCCCCGACAGCAGGTTTGTGCTGTTCACCATCGTGCCGCCCAAGACCGATGATGACGAGGCGGCCGGCGGTGCCGCGGCGCCCGCCGCGGCAGGTGGAGAAGCGGGCGAGGGGGCCGGCGCGAACGCGGCCGCCAGAAACTCGGCCGGCATCATGGCGTTGCCGGGCGGGCAGGTGACGACGGTGGAGCAGATATCGACGATTCGACTCGCGCCGGAGTCGTCCGTCTGGGTGGCGCTGCACAAGGGGCGCCCGCCGGCGGCTGGTGGTCGCGGAGGTCGTGCAGGTGGCGGAGGCGCCCGGGGCGGTGGCGCGGGACGCGCGGGTGGCGCGGCACCGGCCACACCGCCGGCAGGTGGAGAAGCGGCGCAGGCCGCCACACCCGCCGCGCCAGGCGCGCCAGCCGAGAAGCGGAAGGACCCGGGGTCGGATCTCATCATCCGCAACCTGACGACCGGCGCCGACATCACGCTCACCGAAGTCTCGTCGTTTGCGTGGAACAAGGGCGGGTCGTGGCTGGCGTATGCCGTGTCCTCGACCGATGCCGCGAAGGACGGGGCGTTCGCGCGCCAGATGAGCGACGGCGCGACGCGCGCGCTGCAGACCGGGCGCGGCAACTACAAGAGCCCCGCGTTCGACGACGCGGGGGCGCAGCTCGCGTTTCTGAGCGATCAGGCGGAGTACGACAAACCCGTGTCGCCGTATCGCCTCTATTACTGGAAGGCCGGCGACAACGCGGCGACCGAGCTGGTGTCGGGCGCCACCCGTGGCATGCCGGCCGGGATGGTCGTACACGACAGCGCGCCGAGTTTCTCCGACGACGGCAAGCAGATCCGGCTGAACACCGCACCGCCGCCACCGCCGCCCGCCGAGCCGAATGCCAGGCGTCCGATCAACGTGGACCTGTGGCATTACCAGGATCCGCTGCTGCAGCCGATGCAACGCGTGCGCGCGACGCAGGAGCGCAACCGCAGCTACCGCGCAGTGGTGCACCTGGGCGACAAGCGGTTCGTCCAGCTCGCGACACCGGATCTGCCGAGCGTGAGCCCCGGCACCCATCCCGAGCGCGCACTGGGCACGTCCCCGTTGCCGTATCAGCAGGAGGTGTCGTGGGACCGGACCTACACCGACGTGTACCTGGTGAACCTGCGGAATGGTCAGCGGCGCAAGTTGCTTGAAAAGTGGGGCCCTGGGGCCTCGCTGTCGCCGGGCGGCGACTATGTGCTCTTCTTCGACGACACGAAGGGGCACTGGTTCAGCCACCGTGTGTCGGATGGCCTGCGCGTGAACCTGACCGAGCGAATCAGTGTGCGGTTCGTGAACGAAAGCCACGATTCGCCGAGCTTGCCAGGGTCCTACGGATCGGCGGGCTGGACCGAGGGCGACCGCGGTGTCTGGCTCTACGACCGGTATGACATCTGGGAGGTGGGGCCGGATGGCAGCAACGCGCGTCTGGTGACCGGCGGTGAAGGCCGCAAGCAGGGCCTGGTGTTCCGTTATCGGTCCCTTGACCCGGAGCAGCGCGCGATTCCGACCAACGCGCCCGTCCTGCTGGCGACGACCGACGACGCCACGCGGGCGTCCGGCTTCTACCGCGTGGCCGCGACCGGCGCGGCGGCGCCCGAGAAGATCGTGATGCTTGACAAGTCGTTTGGCGCCGTGACGAAGGCGAAGCACGCGGACCGGCTCGTATTCACGCTGTCGCGCTTCGAGGAGTTCCCGAACCTGTGGGTCAGCGACGGCCACTTCGGCAACATGCGGAAAGTGTCGGACGCCAATCCGCAGCAGGCCGAGTACGTGTGGGGCACGTCGGAGGTGATCCACTACTACAACGCGGACGGCATCAAGCTGCGCGCGATCCTGACCAAGCCGGAGAACTTCGATCCGACGAAGCAGTATCCGCTGATGGTGTACATCTACGAGCAGTTGTCACAGGGCCTGCACGGATTCTCGGCGCCCAGCGTGGGCACGAGCATCAACGTGACGCGCTACGTCAGCAACGGCTACGTCGTGTTGCGTCCGGACATCATCTACAACACCGGGTATCCGGGCGAGGATGCCGAGAAGTGCGTCATCCCCGCCGTCAACACCGTGCTGGCGCGGGGGTACATCGACCCGAAACGCGTCGGCATCCAGGGGCACTCCTGGGGCGGCTATCAGATCACGCATCTCATCACGCGCACGAACATGTTCGCGGCGGTGCAGGCGGGCGCCTCCGTGTCGAACATGATCAGCGCCTACGGCGGCATCCGCTGGGGCACGGGCATGTCGCGCGCGTTCCAGTATGAGAGAACCCAGAGCCGCATCGGCGCGCCGCCCTGGGATGCGACGCTGCAGTTCATCGAGAACTCGCCGATCTTCTGGGTGGAGAAGGTGCGGACGCCGTATCTCACCATCCACAACGACGCCGACGACGCGGTGCCGTGGTATCAGGCGATCGAGTTCTTCTCGGCGCTGCGCCGGCTGGGGAAGGAAGCGTATTTCTTCAACTACAACGGCGAGCTGCACGGGTTGCGCAACCGCGACAACATGAAACACTGGACCGTGCACCAGGACGAGTTCTTCGACCACTACCTGCTGGGCAAGCCGAAGCCGGAGTGGATGGAGAAGGGTGTGCCGTTCCTTGAACGCGGCACCCGTGATGTCTCGGGCCTGTTCAAGCTTACCGCGCCGCCCCCGGCCGGGGGCAGGTAGCCTGCGTGCGGATTCACCGGCTTGATCCCGCCGTGCCGCTGCCGTCGTACCAGACGGCCGGCGCGGCGGGGTTCGATCTCGCGGCCAACGCGGAGCTCACGATCGCGCCAGGCGCGATCGTCCTCGTGCCCACCGGGCTGGTCGTCGAAGTGCCGGCCGGCCACTTTCTCGGCATCTTCGCGCGCAGCAGCACCCCGCTCAAGCGCGGCCTCGTGGTGGCCAACGGCGTCGGTGTGCTCGACAGCGACTACCGCGGGCCCACCGACGAGTTGAAGATCCAGGTGATGAACGTCACTGAGCGGCCGGTGACCGTGTTGCGTGGTGAACGCCTCGCGCAGGGGGTGGTCGTGCCGTTCGCGCGGGTGGAGATCGAGGACGGGGACGGGGCGGCCGCGCCGTCACGCGGCGGGTTCGGATCGACGGGCTGACGGCGGTCGTCCGAGACAGAGGGACGTTCACATGGAGTCCTGGAGACCCGGGAGGAAGGTGTTTGAAGGGCCTGGCTCCAGATCTCCAATCCTCCATGTCGTCCTTCTTGTGTTTGCCTGCGGCGTTATTGAGACGCTCACGCAGACGCCGCCCCGCGGATCGGGTGTGCCGTCTGCCAGCCTGGATCCGTCGATTCGGCCCCAAGACGATCTGTTTCACCACGCGAACGCTCAGTGGCAACGTGCCGTGCCGCTGCCCGACGATCGGGTGAGTTACTCGGCTTCGGTGGAGCTGGTCGATCTGGTCGAGCATCGCATCCGCGCGATTGTCGACGACCTCGTCGCGCAGCCGGCGTCCCGTCGCGGGCCGGAGGCGCGGCAGATCGTCGATCTCTACCGCAGCATTGCTGACCCCGCGCCGGTTGAACGGTTGGGCCTGGCGCCGGTGCGGGCGGATCTCGACCGCATCCACGGCATCGAGGACGCGGGTGACCTCGCCGCCGTGGCAGGGTACCTGTCGTCGGTCGCCGCGGGCGGGCCGTTCGAGGCCGTGGTGGGGATGACAGAAGGTGTCGCGCCGGCGCCGGTCGTGCGTGTGGAGCCAGGCGGCACGTTGTTGCCTGACCGCGCGTACTACCTCAGCGCCGAGCCGGCGATGGTCGAGATTCGAGCGGACTATGCCCGGTATCTGGCGCGGCTGTTTGTGGCCGCGGGGGCCCACGATGCCGACGCCGCGATCGATGCCCGCGCGGTTGTTGACCTTGAGATCCGGCTGGCCGCGGCGCAGTGGCCGGGCGCGGGGAGTCCGGCGTCGGGAGGCCAGCCGCTGGCCGTGACGGTCTCGCGCCTCGACCGCGACTTTCCGGGATTCGACTGGCGCGCGTGGGCACGTCCGCAGGGACTCGATCGCGCGGCGTCCCTGGTGCTGGCCCAGCCGTCCTTCTTTCGCGCGTTTGCCAAGACGATGGCGGCGACGCCGATCCGGACGACCCGCGCGTGGCTGCTGGGCCGGTTCCTGACGGCGATGGCGTCGTATCTGCCGCGCGCGTTCGCGGACGCGCGGTTCGAGTTCTTCGGGACGCGGCTGACGGGGCAGGTGGCGCCCCGGCCCCACTGGAAGCGCGGCGTGTCGCTCGTGAGCGAGTTCCTCGGCGACGCGGTGGGGCGCCGCTACGTGGCCCGGCACTTTCCGGCGTCCTCGCGGGCGCGGGTGGAGGCGATTGTGTCGCAGGTGTTGGCGGCCTCTCGCGAGGCCGTGCGTGACGCGGCGTGGATGCCGCCGGCGACGAAGACGGCGTCAGTGCGGCGTCTGTCGACCATCGCGACGCGCATCGGGTATCCCGAGCGCTGGCGCGAGTACTCCGGCTTCGAGGTGCGGCCGGACGATCTCGTCGGCAATATCCGGCGCGCGCGGGCGTTCGAGAACCAGAATCAGATGGCCCGGCACCGCGAGTCGCGCGACCCGCGCGGTTGGCTGATAACGGCGCAGACGGTGAACGCGTACTACAGCCCGGCGCCACATGAGGTGGTGTTGCCGGCCGGCATCCTTCAACCGCCGTATTTCGATCCTGACGCGGATGAGGCCGTGAACTTCGGCGCGATTGGCGCCGTGGTCGGCCACGAGGTGGGCCACGTGATCGACGTGACGGCCTTTCAGGGGGCGGCCGCGACGCTCGTGCGGCAGTTCAACGCGTTCGAGGCGCTGCCCGGCGTGCCCGTGAATGGCGCCCTGACGCTGGCCGAAAACCTCAGCGACCTGAGCGGCCTGGCGATCGCGCACCTCGCGTACCGGCGTTCCCTCCAGGGACGGCAGGCGCCGGTCGTTGACGGGTTGACCGGCGATCAACGGTTCTTCCTCGGGTGGGCGCGGATGTGGCGCTCGCAGTCGCGCGCGGCCTTCGTGCGGTACACCATCGGCACCAGTCCCCACGCGCCGCCGCAGTTCCGCGCGAACGGTCCGCTCTCGCACGTCGACGCCTTCTACGAGGCGTTCGGCGTCGTCCCCGGCGACCGTCTCTATCGCGCGCCGGACGACCGCGTGCGGCTCTGGGGACGCCCTGCGCGTGTCACCCAGAGTCCGACACCGTCGGTGGTCACGACCGGTGTGACGGTCCACGACCGGGTGCGGTGACCGGCCGTTACGGTGCGCGCCGCGGCCAGGCCGAGCGCGGCGCCGAACACCACGTCGCTCACCCAGTGCATGCGGTCGCGCACGCGCGTCCACCCCACAAACGACGCGGCGGCGTATGCCGGGACGCCCGCTTTCCATCCGAAGTGCCCGTGCACCACACCGGCCGAGGCAAACGCCGCCGAGGTGTGCCCCGAGGGGAACGCGTGGCTGCCGCCCGAGGGGCGCTGACGATCCACGACGATTTTGAGGCCCAGCGTGGTGACGGCGTTCAGCATCTGTGCGCGAATGAGATCGCTGCCCACGTGCGCCGTGAGCCGATGTCCCGTGGCCTGGCCGAGGGCCCAGGTGCCGAGGGCGATGCCGCCCTGCGTCCATCCGTCGCCGCCGACCCGGCCGATGGCGGTGAAGGACGGGGCCGCGTGGTCCAGCGTCCACCGATTGACGCGGTGGTCGGATCGGCCCGCGATCGTGGCGGCGGCACCGCCGGCGCCCAGCACGATCACGGTGTCAATCGAGGGGAAGTCGCGCAGGTCGCGACCAAGGTTCTGAACGATCCGGGTCAGCGGCCGTTCGTCGTCCGGTGCGGGGGGCGGTGTCGGGGCCTGTGCGGGCGGCACCATGGCGGAAGCGGTGACCGCCACGGCGGCGGCCCAGGTCAGGTTCAGCACGCGCGGAGGATATCAGCGCGACAGGCCGAATGCGAACCCCAACGCCAGATGGTGCGACAGTGTGGTCGTGCGTCCCGTGCCGTTGTGCGCGGTCGTGATCTCAGGCCGTGCGTACGTCAGTTTGTATTCCGTGACGAGCGACCATCGTCCCTTGAGGCGCACGTCGAGGCCAATCGCCGCATGGGCGGCCAGGCCCGCGTATTCGTATTGCTCCTGCGACGCGCCGAAGATGGTGGTTTCCGCGTGGGGCAACGTGAGGCCGGCGCCGATCCGGCTGATGAGGGCGTATGGCGCATCGCCGTACGCGGAGCGCCCCATGGGCACGCGGGAGACCAGATTCGCCACCAGGAAGTTGAGGCCGTGTGTCATCGCGTACCGCTGCACGTCCGGGCCCAACTGATCGGGATTGGCGATGACCTTGAGATGGATGAACTCGACCTCCGCGCCCACGCGCCGCGTCCCGGAAAAGAACCGCCCAAGCCGCCAGCCGTAATACGGCGGCGAGGTGAACGGCTCCGCCTTGAACTCGACCCCGGGAAACGTCGCGTCGTAGCCATCCCCCTTGAGGGTGATATCGGCCGGGCGGGTCGTATTGGCCCCCAGATACACGCCGGCATACCACTGGGCGGCTGCAGGTGACGGCGTCAGGAGAAGGGCGAGGAGGACGAAAGAGCCACAAGCGAGCACGGGAGCGCCACGGGAGACCATTCGGGATATTGTGTCCCACCTCAGCCATCTCACCACCTCAGCCACCTCACCACCCAATGAGGTAACGTAAGCGGTTGCGCGAGGCGCGGAAGGAGTGACCTGTGGCCGATATCAAGGCGTTGTTGCGGACCCTGGGGATTGAAGACGTCAACGCGGGGGCCTGCACAGGTGTGGATGCCTGGATGCGGGACGAGGAGTCCGGACGGATCGTGTCGATCAACTCGTCCACCGGTGAGCCGATCGCCAGTGTCAGGCTGGCGTCCGAAGCGACCTGCGACCTGGTGGTGGGTGCGTCGGCGGCGGCCTTTGCGGAGTGGCGCGAACGGCCCGCGCCCAAACGCGGCGATCTCGTGCGCGACCTGGGCAACGCCCTGCGCGAGATGAAAGAACCGCTGGGCGATCTGGTCAGCCTCGAGATGGGGAAAATCCGCGCGGAGGGCCACGGCGAAGTGCAGGAGATGATCGACATCTGCGACTTCGCGGTCGGACTCTCGCGCCAGTTGTACGGACTCACCATGGCCTCGGAGCGTCCGGGCCATCGCATGATGGAGCAGTGGCATCCGCTGGGTCCCGTCGGCGTCATCACCGCGTTCAATTTTCCTGTGGCGGTGTGGGCCTGGAACTCCGCATTGGCCGCCGTGTGTGGCGACCCCGTCATCTGGAAGCCTGCCGAGTCGGCGCCGCTCTGCGGCGTGGCGGTGCAGCACATCGCCAACCGCGTGATGGCCGACCACGGGGTCAGCGGAGTCTTCTCACTTCTGGTGGGGAAGGGCAGCTCGGTCGGCGAGCGCCTGATCCGCGACCCCCGCGTCCCCTTGATCTCCTTCACGGGATCGACGCCGGTCGGTCGTCACGTGTCCGAGGTGGTCGCGGGACGGTTTGGCCGCAGCATCCTCGAACTGGGCGGCAACAACGCGATCATCGTCTGTGAAGATGCCCGGCTTGATCTGGCGACGCGCGCGATCGTGTTCGGCGCCGTGGGTACGGCCGGCCAGCGGTGTACGACGACGAGGCGGATTCTGGTGCAGAAGACGATCGCGGCCGGCCTGGTCGCGAGGCTGACCGAAGCGTACCGGCAGGTGCCGATCGGCCATGCGCTCGACCCCGCGACGTTGATGGGACCGCTCGTCAACATGCAGGCCGTGGACCGCATGTGCGAGGCGATCGAGCAGGCGAAAGCCGAGGGCGGCGAGGTCGTGTGCGGGGGGGCAGCGCCGGCCCGACATCGGTCCGTTTTTTGTCGAACCGGCTATCATCCGCATGCCCGCGCAGACCGCCATCGTCACACAGGAAACGTTCGCGCCGATTTTGTACGTCCTTGAGTACGACGGGTTCGACGAGGCGATCGCCATGCACAACGACGTGCCGCAGGGCCTGTCGAGCGCGATCTTCACGGAGAGCATGCGCCGGGCCGAGGAGTTCCTGTCGGCGCATGGGTCGGACTGCGGCATCGCCAACGTCAACATCGGGACGTCGGGCGCGGAAATCGGCGGCGCGTTCGGCGGCGAGAAGGAAACCGGCGGCGGCCGCGAGTCGGGATCCGACGCCTGGAAAGCCTACATGCGCCGCCAGACCAACACCGTCAACTGGTCGGAGCACCTGCCGCTGGCGCAGGGCATCACGTTTGGCTGAGCTCGTAGCTGATTGCTCCGTAATCAGCTACGAGCTCATTTTGGCCAGTCACCTCAGCCACCTCATCACCTCAGCTTCCGTTGCGGCCGTCGGCCGCGCGTCGGCGCCCTGCAGCGTGGCGAGCAGGCCAGGCAGCGGCGCGTACACGCGCTGGATGTCGGCGAGCTGTTCCGCGGTCGCGCCTGCGCGCGCGGCCATCAGCCGCCGCATCAGGTCGTCGATCGCCTTTGACAACGTGAACTGCAGCGCGAGGTCGGCGATCGGTGTCTTCACCCGTGGATCGAGCCTGACCAGGATCGGTTGCCGATACGTCCGTCCCCCCACGATCAGCCGCACCTGGTACTGGCCCGGCATCACCCAGATGCCCTGCGGACTTTTCGGCGTATTGCGCGGCACCGCGGCGATGCCATAACTGAAGGCGGTGACGGCCGGCGGCGGATACCGCACATCCCACACAAAGCGATGCAGGCCAGGCGCGGCTGACAGCTTCCGCGCCGGGCGGATCCAGGAGTCGGGCAGGTTCGGGTTGGCCACCGGTGGCTCGTCCGGGTCGTCGCTGGAATACCGCCGGATCACCGCGCCCTCGACCTCCGCAATCTCCAGCGCCACGGGACCGGTCACATCGGGACCGAGGTAATAACTGATCGTCACGCCATCCACGGGATTGGGTGACGTGGGCTCGTCAGGCGGCAACGGCGTGTCGGTGTTCTTGTTCCAGCGGAAGCGCCAGGCCGCGGGCGGGCGAAACACGTACGCGTCCGCCCGCACGACGGCGGGCGTGATCTGCCGCAAGGGCGTGAAGTCGTCGAGAATCCAGAACCCTCGGCCGTGGGTGCCCACCACCAGGTCGTCATCCTTGATCACCAGGTCACGAATGGACGTCGCCGGCATGTTGAGCCGCAACGACTGCCACGCGTCCCCATCGTCGAACGACACCGAGACCTGAAGTTCGCTGGCGGCAAACAGCAATCCGCGTCGCACGGGATCCTCGCGGACGACGTTGATCGTGGCGCCATCGGGCAGGCCGCTGGTGACGGGCGTCCACGTCCTGCCCCCATCGCGGGTGCGGTAGATGTACGGGCGCAGGTCGTCGAGCCGCAGGGTGTTGACGGCGATGTAGGCGGTGTTGACATCGAAGTGCGAGGCCTCGACGAGCGAGATCTTCTGCCAGGCACTGACGGCCGGCGGTGTCACGTCGGTCCACGTCGTGCCGCCATCGCGCGTGATGTGCACAAGGCCGTCGTCAGTGCCGGCCCAGATCGTATTGACGTCCACATACGACGGCCCGATCGTGTAGATCACACCTCGTCGCGTGGGCTGTGCGTTTGGCCGGTCACGGTATGCGCCGACACTCGCCGGAACGTCCCAGGTGGGCCGCGTCAGGTCCGGGCTGATCTGCGTCCAGTTCCGTCCCCCATTCGTCGTCTTCCACAAGGTGTTCGACGCGAAGAACAGCGTGCGTGGATCGAGCGGCGAAAACAGAATCGGCGCGGTGCGGAGCGTGCGATAGCCGGGGTCCCGCGGCGGGCCCACGTGCTGCACTTGTCCCGTGCGCCGATCGTACCGCGTGACCTTGCCGCCGTAGACGATGTCGGGGTCGAGGGGATCGGGCGCGACGTACCCGTACTCTTCTACGCCCACCGGGTGCCACTCGCGAAACGTAATCTGGCCATCGTCGCCGCGGCTCTGCACGCAGGCCGAGCCGCTTTCCTGCTGGCCGCCGCACACGCGGTAGGGAAACGCATGGTCCGTGCTGACGTGGTAGAACTGCGCCGTCGACTGGTTGTACCAGGAACTCCACGTGTCGCCGCCATTGAGCGTCACGATCGCGCCCTGGTCGGCGGTCATGAGCATGACGTCCGGCTGCGTGGGATTGATCCACAGGCGCTGATAGTCGTCGCCGCCCGGCGCGCCGCGCCACGCGGTGAACGTCCGGCCGCCGTCCACGGATTTCCACGCGACGATCGTCGGCACATAGACGATGTCGGGGTTGGTGGGGTGGACGCGCACATCGGCCGCGTCGGCCGGTCGCGCCACCACGCGCGGGTCGCTGTTGGCGCGTGTCCACGTCTCGCCCGCGTCGTCGGATCGGAAGATGCCTCCGTTGCGACCGGCATCGACGGCGGCGTAGAGTCGTCTGGGATCGCTCGGGGCGACCGTGACCCCGATGCGTCCGAGCCCCTCCGCGAACGTGGGAAGTCCGCTGGTGAGCGCGCGCCAGGTCATGCCGCCATCCGTGGACTTGAAGAGCCCGCTGCCCGGACCCGTCCACACGCCGTTCTCCCACGGCCCCTGGCGGGTCTCCCACATCACGGCGTAAATCGTGTTCGGGTCGACGGGATCCAGCGCGATGTCGATGCCGCCCGTGTTCTCGTCCTTGTAGAGGACCTTCTCAAACGAGGCTCCGCCATCAAGCGAGCGGAAGATGCCGCGTTCGGTGTTCGGCCCGTACGGATGTCCGAGCACCGCGACAAACAGCCGGTTCGGGTTGCCGGGGTCGACGACGATCTGGGGAATCTGCTGGCCGTCGCGCAATCCGAGGTGCGTCCACGTGCGGCCGGCGTCGGTTGACTTGTAGAGGCCATCACCGGTGGAGAGGTCCGGCCGTGGCATGCCTTCGCCGCTGCCGACGTAGATGATGTTCGGATCGGACTCGGCGACCGCGATCGCGCCGATCGACCCGGTGGGCTGGTCATCGAAGATCGGATTCCAGGTGCGTCCGGCATCGATCGTCTTCCAGACGCCACCGTTCACCGCGCCGACGTAGAAGGTGTGCGGCTGCGTGGGCACGCCCGACGCCGCCTTGGTGCGCCCGCCCCGCAGCGGCCCGATGTTGCGCCAGGTGAGCTCCTGGAACAGCGCCGGGTCGATCGTCCAGGGCGACTGGGCGGAGGCTCTCAGAGCCTCGCCAGCGGCACCCGCCAGCACGCCTGTGACCAACAGCACACCAAGGCCCGTGATCAGAGATCGAGTGGACATGGCGAGATTGTGTACCAGAAGTGAGCCCCTCGCGTGAGGGACCGGCGGGCACGGGCTTCGACGTCTACCGCGCGGTGCGTATCGCGCCGGACGAGCCGCCACCACCACCACCGCCGCCATCTCCGGAAGAGCTGGAGCTGCAGCGCGAGATGGACGACCTCACCGACGCGGACTACATGTGCTGCGACGAGGGCGAATAGCAGACCTCGGAATCGGAGATCTAACACACGACCACGGGCGCCCGGCAGGTGTGGAGTATCGGGTTTCAGCAGGTGCGCTCGAGCCAGCCGGCGTAATCGGCCTCGCGAATGTTCCCCGCGGCGAGCGCGAGCGTCTGAACGATGGCGTCGACCTCGGTGGCGTTCAGCCGGCGCTTGTTGAGCTGAAGGAACACGGCCGCGACCGCGAACCCGATGCGTTTGTTGCCGTCGGCAAATGGATGGTTCTTGATGAGGCCGAAGGCATAACTTGCTGCGAGCTCGAATACGGTAGGCCGGCCGTAGGCCACGAGATTCTCCGGTCGGGCCAGAGCCGACTCGAATAGTCCCACGTCGCGGAGGCCGGAGGCGCCACCGAACTGTGAGAGCAATTGACCGTGCAGGGCCAGGGCCGTCTCGCGCTGCACCCAGACGATGCGCTTCACTTCGCCAGTTCGCGGAGCGTGTGACGATAACGGCGGATCACGTCTTCGGCGACCTTCAACTGCCGGGTCACTTCTGCATCCGTCGCGCTCAGTCGCAGTCCGCCGTCGGGCGACTCCGTCACGCACACCGTGTCGCCAGCCCGGGCGTTCAGATGGACCAGGGCTTCCTTGGGGAGAACCACGCCGACCGAGTTGCCGACCCTGCGAAGCTTGAGCTCGAGCACCATGAGGCCAGTGTAACCACAGTTGTTATTACGTTCAAGCGGCAACCGTGGTTGAGGCCTGAGTGCCTATTGCGTCCGTAGGATCACGACCACTCCGCCCCGGCGGGCACCGGCTTCGACGTCTACCGCGACGTCCGCGTCGCGCCGAGACGAGCCGCCGCCGCCGTCTCCAGAACTGGAGCTGCAGCGGGAGATGGACGATCTGACCGATGTTCTCCGTGCAGCCGCCGAGCCACCTCGGACGGATCCGCGGACTCGAAGAAGAGTTCAAGCGCCTCGATGAGATTCGTCCTGGCCGCCTCCACGGTCTCGCCCTGGCTTGCGATGTCGAGTTCCGGGCACAGCGCGACGCAGGAGTCGTCTTCACGCTCAATGATGGCGGTGCGCTGGCGGGTTGTCGTCATTCGACGATTGGAGCGCACACGGCTCGCCGGCCTGCGTGGCCTCGAGGAAACGCCCAGACAGTGTTACGAGACAGACGCCCGGTCGCGAATCGCGCGAATCTTGGCGTCGCGGTCTGACTCGAACTGCGCGATGTCGCGGCGAAATGCTTCCTGGCGACGGTCCAGATCCTGCGGATCCAAGACCGCGGCCGCCTGCGACTGGTGCATGATTCGCCGCTCGGCCACGCGGGCCTCGCACCGGCTGCGTGCTTCCCCGATCGCAGCGCGCTGCTCGTCGCTCAACGGTGTCTGCTCGATGCCGGCGTCGGCATCCTGCTTCTTCAGGCGTTCGAGCGCCAGTTCGAGCGCGCTCTTCGGGGCATCGGACATGGGCTGAGGTTACCTCACCTGGCCGCGCGGTGCACATCGCGCCGGACGAGCCGCCATCGCCGCCGCACGACCACGGGCGCGGCTGGTAAACAGCCGGGCCCGTGGTCTTTTGTGACCTCCAGCATTCGGTGGGCGAGGAGAATCGGGGCTGGCGAACCCTCCGCTGGGCTCGTACCTGCGCCAGTTGCACTTTGAGTGACTCGACCTCGTCCTTCAGCGCGGCGTTCTCGTCGGCGTACGACTCGGCCAGGCTCTGGACAACATCTTCCCCAATCGCTTTGTCAGGAGCCAGGACGCCTCATCTCGGTCGACTCGGAGTCTGCCTCGTCCCTCTGACAGGGCGGGTCAGCGTGCCCGGATTCTTGATCGCGTCGGACCTGCCCTGTCACGGGTGCCGCATACGTTAGAATCCAGCAGCGCCCCAGAGAGGGAGGCTCCCCATTTGAAGCTCGTCAGTAACACAGGTACCCAGCGAGTCATTGACCTCATCCGGCCGTGGCTCGCCCCGGGCCATCGGCTCGACATGGTGACGCCCTCCTTCTCGTTGTTCGCGTTCGCCGAACTCCAGAAAGAGCTGACCAGGCTCGCTGGGGCACGCGTCGTGTTGCCCAAAGACAACGCCGACCTGGCCCTGCTGGGGACGGATGATGTGCTCCGGATAATGTGCCCAGCGTCTGATAGCGACGGTTATGTCAGGGAAAAGCCCCTTCATACGGCTTATCGTCGATGATCTTTTTGATCGGTTGCAGGTCCTTGAAGCCCTTCCCCGGCTCAGTCGTGGCGATCGGGATTGCGTTCTTTCGAGCCCAGTTGACAAAGGCCTTAGACTGTTGCTTCCCTTTCGCCTCCCGCTCTGCTCGACGAGTCGAGTCGTCGACCTGCCCCGACCCCGTCGGGGGTTGCGTTGTCCGCGCAATTTCGTGAGTCGCTTGGTACACCACCAGCCGCCAGCTGTCACCGTGCTTGATCCAAACACGGGTAAATCGCGTACTTGTCGTTCTTTCGGGGTTGGGGAGGCGTGTGATGGTGCGGCCTGTTACGACTGCGGCGTTTCCGTACACGCGTACCTCGACGCCATCATCTTGCAGCCCTGACCGGCGGGTGCCGCTGGCGCGGGCGATGCCCGCCAGAATTTCCGCTCTGGTGCGTTCCACTCCCAGCGGGTCAACGAACACATATTCAGGAGCCAGCAGGCGCTCTAACGCAGAGGCATCGTTTTGGCGGAGAGCCCGCAACCGCTGATCCTCGAGTCGCAGTACCTCCCCCTTGGCGTCGCCGCTTCGTCCGCTCGCGGCCGGAGGCACACCGGCGCTGCGGCTGGATATGACCTGCGGTGGTTGCGGCTCCTCGGAAAACCGCCTGAGCACGAACGTCCCCTGGAACACGACATTGCGCCACCCATCGGGCTGCTTTATCCAGAGCCTCAAGAAGCGCGCATGGTTCGTGGCGCGCCAGCCATTTACGACAAAGCTGGTGACGGTGCGCCCGGTTACCACCGCAGTCGGACCGTAGATCCTTATCGTAATGTCATCGTTGCGCTGATTGGAAGGAAGATATTCATCGCGCAGGTAGCGGATGGCCTCGTCTCGCCTGCCGAACTCGCCATAGGCGTCGCTGATGGTGTAGTCAGCCGAAAACCGCCGCTCAAGTTCAGCAATGTCGCCCTGTCGGTAGGCTTCGACACGCTCCTCTTCGAGCTTGAGGATCTCGCGGGAGGCGGCCTCGGAGTCGAAGACGGTTTTCCGCTGGCGCAGGTCGGCCTGTGATGCCTCCTGAACGTGAGCCGGCACTGCGATCACCGCCAAGCCGACGATTAGAAAAGCATGCCTTGCGACTTTTTGCAGATTCATTTCTCGCCTTCCGAATTAGGGTTTCAGGTGTTCCTGGAAGTAACGGCGGATCGTGTCCGCCCAGTACGATGGCATGCTCCTGCTGCCGTGGCCGACCCCCGGCATGACCATCAGGTCGTACGGTTTGCCGGCGCGGATGAGCGCCTCCACCATCTTCATCGTGTGCGAGAAAGGCACCTCCGTGTCACTGGTGCCGTGGATGAGGAGCAATTTGCCTTTCAAGTTGCCCGCCAGTCGAAGATTCGATGCGTACTCATAAGCTTCCCTGTGATCCCGCGGCGGAAACATGAACTCGAAGGGGGGGGCCCGATTCCGGGACGTATGGAGCGGCAGACGCGACGCCGACGTGATAGACGTCTGGCGCGAGCAGCAAAGCGCGGGTGGCAAGGTAGCCGCCGAAGGAGTGCCCCAGGATTCCCACCCGGCTCAGATCCATATACGCCCGCCGATCACCGAGCTGCTTCAACGCCGCCACGTGGTCGGGAATCTCGTGACGGCCCAGGCCGCCATAGGCGATGCGCTGAAACTCGCGGCCCCGGCCCCCTGTGCCACGCGCGTCGACGATGAACGTGATGAACCCCAGCTGGGCCAGCGCCGGGGCCAGCCCGAAATAGGCGCGGTAATCGGTGAACCCCTTCGGAATCGTGCTACCCCAAGGGCCCCCGTAGATCACCTCGATCACCGGATACTTCCTGGCGGGATCGAAATCGCGAGGCTTGTAAAGCACGCCGTGCAGATCGGTCGACCCGTCGGCGGCCTTCACGACGAACTCTTCGGGGGGATGGCTCCTCCACGCGGGGAGACCGTCGACAGTGGCGCTGGAAAGCGTTTGGAGCCTCGTGCCGTCGGCGCGCCGCAGCTCGACGACGGGGGGCCGGTCCACCGTCGAATGCGTGTCGAGGAAGAACTCCATTGACGGAGCGAACTGGACCTCGTGCCGGCCGGTGGCCTCGGTCAAGCGAGCCATCCCGCCGCCTGTCAGGCTCACGCGGTACAGATGAGTGTCGTAGGGTCGCTGCCGGTCCCTACGGCCAGTGAAGTACACCCACCCGCCGTCTGATAGCGACGGTTATGTCAGGGAAAAGCCCCTTCATACGGCTTATCGTCTCTCTGGTCAAGATAGCGCCATCTGACCATCTCGGGGTGCAGTGCGGGTCCCACTCGTCTCAAATCAGCGCCATCCGAGCTTCAGCCCGACGAACAGCACCGTGAACCGTTTGTCCACGTCGCCTTCCGGCCCGGTCGATTTGGCGCCAAGCCACGCAACTCGCACGCCGCCGCTCACGCCAATCCGAGGCGTGAACCAGTACTCAACGCCGGCGCCGGCGATCGGGTCGACGCTGCTGTTGTCCTGCGCGAGGTCCTCGCTGGCTTCTAGCTGATTGTTCACCCGCACTTCCAAACGCGAGCCCGAAGCGGCTGACCAGCGCCAGACGCCCCCTTCGACGAATACGACCACGGGACCGGCGGCCGTCACGCGCACAGCGCCGACAACCGTCACGCCGCGCGCGCTGCCGAAGTGCCCGTCGGCGGTGAACGTGACGGGCGGCCTTGTGGCTGTGGCGTCAATCGTGACCTGGCCGAGACTCAAATATCCCACCTTCACGGCGAAGAACCTCGCGAACGTGACACCCACATCGGCACTGAACGCGCGGACGGTTCCATCGCTGGTACACGCGACGTTGAACCCCTCGGCCCCTAACCCTTGTTTCAACCCGTCGCAATTGTTGTCGGCATCAGCCTGTGACGCGCGCGCCACGTCGATGTCCACAATCCAGCCGATGTCGCCGAAGCCGCCGCCGGCCGTCGTCGTCTGGCCGCCGCCCAGCGTGACCTGGCCGGACTGGCTCACGGTGATCGCAGTGTCGCGGCCCCACACGATGAAGACGCCGCTGGGGTCGCAGTTGCACCGCGGCTGCTCACCCGCGGGCGCGTTCTCGCAGTCCGGATCTGTCCGGCCGCGTTCGATCAGAACGATGGACATGGTGCCGGCGCACCGCACGATCACCACCTGCAGCTCGGTGCCGGGCGCCGTCGCATTGGCCGCCACGTTCGCGGTACCGTCGGTTCCGACCGTGGCCACGCGAACCTTGGGCTTCGCGGCGATTACGAAGATGTCGACGCCTGACGGCGCCGTTACCTGAACCTGTGCCTGAGCCCGGTCCGGCATCCCCACTAGGAGAAGCGCTATAAACAGGCCGCCGACCGCAATTCGTGCTGAAGAGTGCATCGATCCTCCCAGAGTAATGAAACAGAAATACCGGGCTACCGCGCGTCCTGCGACTCGTGTAGCATACTCGTGTAGCATAGTCGTTGGACAAAATCAAATGGCCTTTCACACGAATCAGCCGCTGGGGCGGGCTCTCGCCGTTCTGGTGCTTGCCGGCACGCTCTTTGTGGAGGCGTCTGGACAGGTGTTCATCCCCGGCAACCGCCCCAAGCCTGAAGATCCCGGCGCCGACGCAGCCGACGTGGATCACAAAGCCTGGAAGTGGGAGTTCGAGCCGCTGTCGTCAGGCTTCCCTTACACGACGGAGCTCACGATCGAGAACCTGTGCGAGTCAACGCAGATCGTCAGCGTCTTCGTGAACGGCCTTGCGGAGCTCACCTTCGATGCGCCGGGATGCAACCTGAGCTTCATCGATAAGAGCTGCACGGTTGCCGCAGAGCCAGGCACGACGATCGTGAAAGGCGAAATCAAGTCGGACCCGTTTTTCTATTACGTCGATCCGATGGTCCCGACCCCGCGCCCATTCAAGCGCATTACCGGAGAGATCGTCGTCTTTCATGCGAGACAGGGCGACTGCGTGCCGCGCCGCGACCACTATCAGGTGCAGTACGACCTCGGCGCGCAGAGGGGCGCCGTGCCGCCGCCGCCTACGGGACCGCAGCGCATCGCGGGCGGCAGACCGTCGCCTACGGGCACGGACGGCATCGCGGGCGCCGGACCGTGCCAGGTGTGGTGGGACACGGGGCAGAAGCCCGACATGCTGAAACCAGAACAGCGCTGCGAACCGGAAATCCGTCCGCTCGCCGTCGCCTACCGCGAGCGCGTCCTGCCGCCGTACATCGAACAAGCGCCGGCCGAGTGGGCCTGGCTGCCGGCCTCGGAGCAAATGACCCGGATGTCCAGCGAGGAGCTGGTGGCGATGAAGCTGCGGGCAAAGCAGCAGATCGCGCGCTGACGCGGAGCTTTTATGAAAATCACACCTGTGCTTGTCGCCCTCATCGTCCTCTCGGCTGTTGCGGGCGCTGGCCGCGCCGCGCTCGCCCAGCAGCCGTCGGCGCCGCCACCTTCGCCGCCGCAGCCCAGCTACAACGACACGCTGCGGCAGCAACTCGAAGAAAAAGCGCGCAAGGTGACGACGACCAAGACCACCTCCGTCCGCAGCGGGTCCGGGCGCGGAACCTTCACCGTCACCCAGAACGTGCCGACCAATGCCACCAATACAGTGGTGATGGCACAGATCCACGTGCGCGACACGTACGTGTCGCAGTTGAACACGCTCGCCGACGATCTCGACAAGTTGTTGAACTCGCCCGAGCAATTGAGCGACGTCGTGGTGAGGTTGCGCCGGGATGCGGGGGCAGTCGACAGCGCGTACCAGAACATGGTGGGCGCCGAACTGAACATCAGCATCATGCAGGGCCGGAACCCGAGGGTCGATCAGAAATTCGAGTACGAGCGGGACATGCGCCGCGCGCAGCAGCTCGAAGAAAAAAGCGACAAGGCCGGCGCCGACACGATCCGTCAGGGAGCGAGGGACACCGCGTACGGCAACTTCGTCGAGCGGCGGCAGAAGTTCTTCGAGGCGCTCGATCGGTACCCGCTCCTCGGCCTGGGCGAGCGGAATACGTTCTGGCCCGACGACTTCTTGTTCAAGTCGCTGATGAACGAGCTAGCGTCCGACGCGCCGAACAGCGAGTACGTCGACCTCGCCAGGCCGTACCTGCAGGAAGCCGTCGACGAAGCCCGATCGGAAGCCACACGCGCCGCCAGTGTCAACACCGTCGAGGGGCTGAACGAGTTCGGCGGTCCGAAGTACGACCGCACGCGCGCGGCGGCCGCCGCCACCGGGCTCGCCTACGGATCGGATCTTCCGCGGCAGCTCGGTGAAGCCGCCCAGGGCGGGTACGAAGCCGTCCAAGGCGCCAAGGCGATGAAGACCGAGATCACCAACTTTGGCTTGAACGTGGTGGCGGGCGGCGCGTGGATCATTCCCGGCGTGGGACCGCTCATCGCCGGCGGCGCGGCGGCCATTCAGGTGGTTCGCGAGGGCAACGATCTCGTGATCGCCGTGCTCGACGCCGAACAGGCAATGAATCTGGCGTCGGTCACCGGCTATACGAAGATCATCACGGCGGAAGACCGTGTCGCCGCCGAGCGCGGCGAGTTCGTCATGGCACTAGGCGGGCTGGTGCTCGAGGGTGTCAACGGCATCAGAGTGGTGAAGGGACCGGCACCGGGTGCGGCCCCCGGGCCCGCCGCGGCGCCGACGCCACCGCCGGTTGGTGTCACACGGTCCGCCACGAACGTCGATCCCGCCATGGCCAAAACGGCCCTCGAGCCGCCGCCTGGCGCGGCCGCCGGCACCGTGGATCCGGCCACCGCCAAAACGGCCCTCGAACCGCCGCCTGGCACAGGTGGAGGAAACCGGGCCGCCGCTGAGGCGCCGAATGCGGCGTCAACGACGTCGCGTTCGTCCGGCGCGATCGACGACACGATCCGCCGCGCGCGCGAACAGGCCAAGAAGTACGGCCTCGACGAGAGCCGGATCGATGCGTGGGTTGCGGACGCCAAAGGACAACTCAAGTACAACAAAAGCATCGTCAACAATCCGAACAATCCCGTGGCGGAGGCGAACACGTTCCTGTCGGGCGTCGCCGACATCGACGACATCGCGGCAGGCGGGCTCAAGCGCGGCGTGCCGAAAGAGCAGGTGGACGCGGCGATCAGGCGGGCGGTGGATTCCGCGAACCAGGGCTCCCACACCGCGTTCAATGAATTGCGCGGCAATATTCGCACGCTCGAAGTGAACGCGCGAAATGAGGTGGTGTTCATTGACAAGGGGATGAGAGACGCTTTCGATGAGGTCTCGCCGAATGTCTCGCCGAACAACGTCGTGACACGCAATACAGGGGATCTGATTCGCCTCGACACGCGGGTCACGCTTAAAGCGCAAGGGCGTCTGTCTGACGACCTCACGATCGAGGAGATTGCGCTGCTGCGCGAGCTCCAGGCGTACGGCGACGAGATTTACAAGTGGCGCGAGTTCGAAAGCTTCAGCAATCTTGAGCCGGTGTTCGCGCCCGGCTTCTGGGAGAGGGTGAAGAAGGGCTTTCCCGACGGCCTGCCCGACGTGCCGCCCGGCGCTGCGACGTACGCGCCGCTGCCTCCGCGCACACGGTCCGCCACGAACGTCGATCCCGCCACGGCAAAGACGGCGCTCGAGCCGCCGCCTGGCGCGGCCACCGGCACCGTGGATCCGGCCACCGCCAAAACGGCCCTCGAACCGCCGCCTGGCACACGGTCCGCCACGAACGTCGATCCCGCCACGGTAAAGACGGCGCTCGAGCCGCCGCCTGGCGCGGCCGCCGGCACCGTGGATCCGGCCGCCGCCAAAACGGCCCTCGAACCGCCGCCTGGCACACGGTCCGCCACGAACGTCGGAGGCCGCGGCGCCAATCCGGCGCCTTCGGCATCCGAACCGGGCGGCGGTGGGCCAACGTCGACCACAGCAGTGATGGCCGGCGGCTCCGCGCCGCTCTGGAGATCTCTCAAAGGCATCGTGTTCACGATCTCGCAGGAGCGCGAGCAGGAGAGCAAGAACACACAGGATCGCAAGAACACATTTGTGGATCTGACCACGCAGACCAACTATCTTGGCGTCACGGCGCCCACCGCCAGAACCGCGCGGAATCCTCTCGTGCAGTTGATGATCATCACCTTCCGCCTGTCCGTGCGCCCCGCCGCTGCGGTCGGAGATCCCCGACGCGGCGCCCTCGAGGCGCCGCCCGATCTCCGGTTCTTCGCCCGCAACCTCTGGAACGTGATCCGCGCGCCCTTTGCGCGGCCCACGATTTCGGCTGCGATGTTCCGCGCCGTCGATGGCGCGCCGCCGCCCGCACCGAGGCTGGCGCCCGTGCCGGCCGCGGCTGCCACGACGCAGCAGTCGGCGAATCAGTCTTCGGGCTCGGCGGGCTCACGGGTCCGCGTCTTCTTGACCAGCCTTGGCACGTCGTCGGGCGAAGCGTTCAACATTCAGGTGCTCAACGAAGGACCGGCGCCCATCGACCTCTCCGGCGAGGGCCTGATCGTGGAGCCGCTCACGCGCGCGGCGCAGGAGGAGGTCCAGCGGCAGATCGCGCAGATCGCGGCCAGAAACCCCGTCACCGCGAAGGTGAATGCGTACTGCGTGGAGTTCCTGCGCCAGCCGCCGTCGCTCGGCACGGTATTCCGCATTGCGTCGCCCGAGTTGCAGCAGCAGTTCGCGCCGCTGAGAAACGTGCTGCAGGCGGCCCAAAAGCTGGAGATGGCCGGTCTTCTGAAGGCGGATGGCGGCAACCCGCTGGACTACGTTCATTCGATCCGGCAGTGGGCGATCTGGTCGAAGGAGCAGGGCTTCTCGGCCGAGGGATTCAAAAAGGCGTTCATCGAGCACGCGCGGAAGAACGTTCAGGAGGCGGGTCAACAGTGGACGGGGCAGCTAGAAACCGCGTTCAAGGGACTGGTTCCGCACCGGTGGAA
>JBCKZS010000016.1:0-46163 GCA_038918905.1 Vicinamibacterales bacterium | reverse complement strand
TAAACGGTATTGAGGGTCATTGGCGCTGGTGTTCGCCTTCGCGCTTGGACTGGGCCGCACTTGCGGGCTCGTCGGAAGGTGAGGATCGTCGCAAAGGACTCTCAGAAGGAGAAACACTCATGTTCACATTCAAAAACACAGCTCGAAACCTCGCGGCCCTCGCCGCTCTACTCGTCATCGGCGCCGCCGCGCCGTTCGCCCACGCCCAAGGCACCCTCGCCGGCTGGGGAAATGACTACTATGGCCAGGTGAGCGGCCCCACCGCGGATGGCGGAGCCTTTTCCCGCGTCGCCGCGGGCGTCCATCACAGCGTGGCGCTCCGCACGGACGGAACCCTCGTCTCCTGGGGATGGGACGTCCAAGGCCAGGTGAGCGGCACCCCGACCACCGGAACCTTTTCCGCCGTCGCTGCGGGCGCCTATCACAGCGTGGCGATCCGCACGAACGGAACTCTTGTCTCCTGGGGACGGGACGGCGAGGGCCAGGTGAGCGGCCCCAACGCGGATGGCGGAACCTTTACCGCCGTCGCCGGGGGCGGCTTTCACAGCGTGGCGATCCGCACGAACGGAACTCTTGTCTCCTGGGGAATTGACGACAATGGCCAGGTGAGCGGCACCCCGACCACCGGAACCTTTTCCGCCATCGCTGGGGGCGGCTATCACAGCGTGGCGATCCGCACGGACGGAACCCTCGTCGCCTGGGGACGGGACAACGCTGGCCAGGTGAGCGGCATCCCGACCACCGGAGCCTTTTCCCGCGTCGCCGCGGGCGTCCATCACAGCCTAGCGCTCCGCACGGACGGAACCCTCGTCTCCTGGGGATGGGACGGCTTTGGCCAGATGAGCGGCCCCAACGCGGATGGCGGAACCTTTACCGCCGTCGCTGCGGGCGGCTATCACAGCGTGGCGCTCCGCACGGACGGAACCCTCGTCTCCTGGGGAATTGACGACAATCAAGAGGTGAGCGGCACCCCTGCCGGAACCTTTTCCGCCGTCGCCGGGGGCTACCGCCACAACCTGGCGATTACGGGGGTTGCGCCTGCGCAGCAAATTCAGGCGCTCGAAGCCGCGGTGCAGGCCTTAGTGGATGGGGGGGCGCGCTTGCCCGTCGCCGGCCAGCCGCTTCAGGCCAAGCTGAACGCTGCCTTGGCCGCGCTTGCCGCAGGCGACACACAGGGCGCGATAGACTCCCTCACCGCGTTCATCAACCAGGTGCGCGCCTTCGTCAGGACCGGCAGGCTCACGCCGGCGCAAGGCCAGAGCCTCATCGACGCGGCCCGGGCGATCATCACCGCGCTTGGCGGATGACGAGTTGGGCGCGCCATAGCCGCATCGCGAGATCGGCTATGGCGCGCCCGGCCCGTGGCTTGGATCCGCTCATGTCGGGCGGCCAAGGCGGCGCAGCCCTGCCGCACCAGCTTCAACGCCCGCAACGCCTTCTGCACCGGGTCGTAGAACCGGTCCACCACGCGCTCCTGAGGCCGCCGCCCGCATGATTGTTCCTCCCTTGGCATTGCCGTGAACAAGCTGCAGAGCGGTCCGCTCGGCGGCGACCAGCAGATCGGCTCGATGATCGCCGAGGGGAAACTGGACTTCCTCATCTTCTTCTGGGACCCGCTCGAGCCCCAGCCGCACGACCCGGACGTGAAGGCGTTGCTGCGCATGGCGGTCGTCTGGAACGTGCCTGTGGCATGCGACCGCGCGACGGCCGACTTCATCATCTCCTCGCCGCTGATGCACGGCGCCTACGAGCGGCTGGTGCCGGACTACGAATATTACCGCCAGCGCCGTGTGCCCGGGGAGAACGCCCTCTAGTTCCCAAAGTCGCCGCAAGGATCACCTCAAGCGCCGGGGCGGCGACGGCCCGCCGGGTGAAGTGGGGATGTAGCCGGCGCAGCCGTCAGACGAGCAGCGCGAGCAATCCCGCCGCGCCCGCGCCGAGGATGACGGGAATGATCCCCACCTTCAGCCACTGCATCGCGACAAATGCCGTGACGGCGATCGAGATGGAATACCATGCGATTCCGCCCTCGGGGAAAAGGATGTGCCCGCTGAACCACACCGCGAGGTTGAGGACCACGCCGACCACGGCCGCGGTGACCGACGACAGCGCGCCGTTGAACCGCTCGCGTCCGCGCAACCGCTCGACATGCGGCGCGCCGACGAAGATCCACAGGAAACACGGCACAAAGGTGACCCAGGTCGTCAACGCGGCGCTCAAAGTCGCGGCCAGCAACGGCGCCATCGCGCCGGGGTGATTCCATCCACCCATGAAGCCGACGAACTGGAGCACCATGATCAGCGGCCCGGGTGTCGTCTCGGCGAGACCGAGCCCGTCGAGCATCTGCGGCGCGCCCAGCCAGCCATGCACCTCGACGATAAGCCGTATTAGCGCCCTCCCGAGACGACAGAATCCCCCTTCTCAGACACAGGGAGCACATCAACCGCGCCCACGGCGCCAGCATACACGCGCACAGCAGCTCTCAAGCGGAAGTTTCGTCAAATTGCGCCCCATCCGGCCCGAGGACACGGAGGCCCGCGGCACACCGCCGGCCATCCCTGGCACCCACCCACGGCGCAACCACGCCATGTCGGTCCTGGGTTTCTTCAGCCTTCGCCGGCCCACGCGCGCTCGCCGTCGTCCTCCCACGGCAGGGGTGGCTCGCGTGCCGGCCGCAGGGTCGGCACCACATCGGACAGACCCAGATGCCGAAGAATCCGGCTGATGACAGCCGGGTCCCGAATCAGCGCCACCAGCGTCAGCCGCCCCGGGTACCGCGGACACGCCAGCACATCAAATCCGAAGCGCCGCTGCATGAGCGCGGCCCACGTCGGATTCGGCCGGCGTCCTCCACCCCCGGCCGCAGCGCATAGCGGCACAGCCGCTCGAGGCGCTCGAGGCGGTCGCGCGCGTCCGCCCGCACCACGATGCCGGCGTGCAGGTCGAAGCCCTGCAGGTGGGCCCGCCACTCGCCCGGCGTCCGCGAGTCCGTGTCGGCGAGGGGCACGCCCCACCGGCGCACCGCCACCCCAGCCCGCGGTCCAAGGGCCGCCACGCCGCGCACAGACGCCGCGGCCAGCCCCGCCCAGCACGGGCATCTCCTCCGCCCACGGGTCCTCAGGGTCGAACCCTTCCGTCCCGTCAGGGACACCGTGCCGGGCCAACACCCGCGCGACCCGCCGCGCCACCGTGGCCGGCAATGGACCCAGATCCGGGGGACGCTGATGCCTGGCCGCGGAGCACCTCACCCGTCCGTCGTCGTCCCTGCTCGCCCATGCCGCCGGCGCCGAGCGGCGAGATGACGTCATAGGGGCCGAGGCGCGTCCCTGGTGTGAGACTCATCGTGGATGCGCCCGGCGTCAACTGTGTCAGCCGGTTGAGCATCGGTGCTAGCATACGCGGGCCTGCGGGAAGTCCGTGGGCCCATGTCTTGCGAGGTGTTCCCGTGACGACGAGTGCAGAGTCCACACAGGCGGTAGACGATTTCATGAGTCGGCTCACCAGGCGCAGCCCCGACCAGCCGGAGTTTCATCAGGCGGTCCGCGAAGTGGCTGAATCGCTGGTGCCGTTCATCCTCGAACACCCTGAGTACCGCAAGGCGCGCATCCTCGAACGGCTCGCCGAACCGGACCGCACCGTCATCTTCCGCGTGACCTGGGTTGACGACCACGGCGACATCCAGATCAACCGCGGGTACCGCGTGCAGTTCAGCAACGCCATCGGTCCGTACAAAGGCGGGCTGCGATTCCATCCCACCGTGAATTTGTCGGTGCTCAAGTTCCTCGGCTTCGAGCAGATCTTCAAGAACAGCCTGACCGGGCTGCCGATGGGCGGCGCCAAGGGCGGATCGAACTTCGATCCCAAGGGCAAGTCTGACGCCGAGGTGGAACGCTTCTGTCAGGCGTTCATGACCGAGCTCTATCGGCACATCGGCGACGACGTCGACGTGCCGGCGGGCGATATCGGTGTGGGTGGACGCGAGATCGGCTTCCTGTTCGGCCAGTACCGGCGCATCACGGGCCACGTCAATGCGGTGCTGACCGGCAAGGGCCTGTCCTATGGCGGCAGCCTGATTCGACCCGAGGCCACCGGCTACGGCTGTGTCTATTTCGTCGAGCGCATGCTCCATCAGATCGGCCACGAGCTCGCCGGCAAGACGTGCGTCGTGTCGGGCGCGGGCAACGTGGCGATCTACACCGCGGAAAAGGTCCAACAGCTCGGGGGCAAGGTGGTGACGCTCTCCGACTCGGACGGGTTCATCCACGATCCGGACGGCATCGACGAGGAGAAGCTGGCCTTCGTCAAGAACCTCAAGGAAGTCCGGCGCGGCCGCATTCAGGAGTACGCCAATCGCTTCACGTGCGAGTTCCACGCCGGCAAGCGACCGTGGGCGGTGCCGTGCGACGTGGCGTTTCCGAGCGCGCACGAGAACGAGATCGGACGCGAGGATGCCGAGATGCTCGTCAAGAACGGGTGCCTCGCGGTCGGAGAAGGGGCGAACATGCCGACCGCCCTCGATGCGACGCACGTGCTGATTGACGGCGGTGTGGCCTTCGGACCCGGCAAGGCCGCCAACGCCGGCGGGGTGTCGGTGTCAGGCCTTGAAATCAGCCAGAACGCGCAGCGCCTGTCCTGGAGCCGCGAGGAAGTCGACCAACGGCTCGGCGCCATCATGACGCGCATTCACGAGCGCTGCGTGGACTATGGCCTCCGGCGCGATGGGCGCATCAACTACGTCGACGGCGCCAACCGCGCGGGGTTCGCCAAGGTGGCCGAGGCCATGCTCGCCGGCGGCGTGTTCTGACGCCGGGTGACATCCCGCATGCCACTCAGTCGGACGAGAAGCCGTATTGGCAGGGCCGTCCCGAGTCGACATGATCCCCGTTCTCAGACGTAACAGTTCAGGGGGGCTGTACAATGTGAGCCGATTGGCGTACCGTCTGGGGCATGGCTCGCCGGTCCCCGGTGCGACACCGATCAGCGCAGCAACGCGACGCGCACGCGCGCCTGACACAGGAGATTGCGCGGCTCCGTCGCGAACTCGCCGAGCGCGATCGGCACATCACAGCGCTGGTCAAACGCATTGCGGATTTAGCGCATCAGCTCGCCTTGCGCCAGCAGAATTCGACGACCACGTCGAAGCCGCCCTCCTCCGATGGCCTCGCGGGCCGCCAGCGCGCGCGCGGTCGTCGTCACAAGAGTCGACGCACGCCCGGGGGCCAACTCGGACATCCCGGACACCACCGGCCGCTGGTGCCGATCGAGCGCGTACACGCCGTCGTCGAGGTCTTTCCGGACACGTGTCGTCATGGCCAGCACGCGCGGCCGGCGGAGACGCGCGTCCCGCCGTTTGGCAGCTTCGTCGGCGAGCTGTTGCGAGCGCATGTCGCCCGGATGAAGTCGCTCGGCTACCGGTACGACACCGACACCGCCCGTCTGCTACGCTTCGACCGGTTCCTGCAACGACGCGCCGATCTCGCCGGCCGACCACTCCGAGTGCTGATTGAGGAATGGGCCAAGACCGGGTCGGGGGTGTACCACGCCTGGGAATCCCAAGTCTGCGGTCGCGTGATCTCCAAAGCGGTGCATCGGCTGGACTCGACGGCGGAGGTCTTGCGCGTGGATCGCCAGCTATGTCGGCAACGCTCGCAACAGCATCGGCGTCCGTACATCTGCACCTCGGATGACATCCGCCGGTCAAGGCGCGGCCTGGTGTCATCGGCGGACAGTGTCGTCGTTGTAGCCGGCCTGCGACGGGGAGTGAACCCCATCGATCCGATGGCCGGGGGGGTGCTCATGGCAGGCTCAGATCCGCGCAAGGACGGGCTCGCGATCGGGCGGCAGGTGCGTGTGTCGGCGTGACGCCCGGCCTTGCCACGGCTAGAGCAGCAGCATGGCCAGCAGTGCCGCCAGCGCGCCGCCCACGACCGGGCCGACGACCGGCACCCAGGCGTAACTCCAGTCGGCATCCCGCTTCTTGCCGAGCGGCAGCACGGCATGCGCGAGACGCGGGCCCAGGTCACGGGCGGGGTTGATCGCGTAGCCGGTCGTTCCGCCCAGCGCGAGGCCGAGGCCCAGCACGAGCAGCGCCACCGGCAGCGCCCCGATCGACCCGAGGCCGATCGGCACTGCCTGCGCGGCTGCACCGCCGACGCCCGGCAACATCAGGGACGGGCTCGTCATCAGGAACACGGGGAACACGAGAAAGACCGTTGCGACGACTTCGCAGAAGAACGCCTGCGGGATCGACCGGATGTTGGGCGCGGTGCAGAACACCGCCAGCTTGGCGTCGCGGTCGTCCGTGATCTTGAAATGCTCGTAGTAGAACAGTCCGACGATGACGGCCCCGAGGAACGCGCCCGCGAACTGTGCCGCCACGTATCCCGGGACGTCGGCCCACGGAAACTTCCCACCAATCGCCAGCCCGAGCGTCACAGCGGGATTGATGTGCGCGCCGCTGTAGTCCTGGGAGCAGAAGACTCCCACGAATACGCCGATTGCCCATCCCCACGTAATGACGATCCAGCCGGAGTTCCCGCCCTTCGTCTTCGACAAGACGACGTTGGCCACCACTCCCGTGCCGAACACGATGAGGATGGCGGTGCCAATCAGTTCAGCCAGCAGTGCGTTCATACAGCCAAATACCTTTCCGCAATCGCGTTGAACTCAGCCACTTGGATTGCCTGCCATGTTTCGTCGCGCCCCAACTGGGCCGCCATCAGGCGCGCGACGACCGGCGCCATCCTGATCGCCGCCCTGGCGTTGAGCGACAGCGCCCTGGTCCGCCTCGCCAGCACATCGTCAACCGTGCGTGCCATCTCGTGGCGGACGGCCCAGTATACCTGCGCCGCCCGGATCGGCAGCGCGGGGTCGAGAACGGCGTCGAGTTCGGGCCGGTCCTCGATCAACCCCTTAATCACGAGGGCGTCCTGGCCGTAGTCAGCGAGGGAGCCGAACTGGGCCGCGTTCGAATGGTAGCCGTGGATGCGCAGGTCGCGCGTGACGCAGGGCCGCTCGTCGAGCCCGGCCAGCGTGGCGGCATGATTCACGCAGTCTTCAGCCATGCGGCGGTAGGTCGTCCACTTGCCCCCGGCTATGGTCAGCAGCCCTGACTTGCTGATCTGGATCGTGTGCTCGCGCGACAACACTGACGTATTGCCCATGTCTCCGGCCTTGACCAGCGGGCGGATGCCGGTGAACACGCTGAGGATGTCCGAGCGGGTCGGGTGCTCCGACAGGTAGCCGCTGGCGGTTTCGAGAATGAAATCAATTTCCTCGCTGAGCGGCCTCGGCTCGAGCGACACCTCGGCGATGGGGGTATCCGTCGTGCCTACCACAACGTGATCGTGCCAGGGGATGGCGAACATCACGCGTGCGTCCCGCGTCCGCGGAACCATGATGGCCGTGTCGCCGCCGAGGAACCGCTTGTCGAGGACGATATGTACGCCCTGGCTGGGAGAAATCATCGGCCGCGCCTCAGGATCGTCCATGTGGCGCACGGCATCGCAGAACGCTCCGGTGGCGTTGATGACGACCTTCGCGCGTACCACGTGGTCGTTGCCGGACTCGAGGTCCTGGAACACGGCGCCGCTCACGTAGCCGCCGGTGTCTTTCTCGAACCGGATCACCGGCGCGTAGTTGATCAGGCAGGCGCCCTGTTCGGTCGCGGTGCGCGCCAGATCGATCAGCAGCCGGCTGTCGTCGAACTGGCCGTCGTGGTAGAGCACGCCGCCGCGCAGGCCCTCCTGCTCGAGCGTCGGAATCCGCTGGAGCACTTCCTCCGTGGTCAAGACGTGCGAGCGCCCGAACCCGTGCTTGCCGGCCAGCAAGTCGTAGACGCGCATGCCGATGCCGTAGAACGGGGCTTCCCACCAGAGGTAGTTCGGCACGACGAACGCGAGATCCCGAACGAGGTGCGGCGCGTTCCGCAGGAGCAGCCCGCGTTCGTGCAACGCTTCCATCACGAGCGGGACATTGCCCTGCTGCAGGTACCGCACGCCGCCATGCACCAGTTTGGTCGAGCGGCTCGACGTGCCCTTGCCGAAGTCACTCTGTTCGACCAGTAGCACGTCGTACCCGCGCGATGCGGCGTCAACGGCGATGCCGACGCCAGTGGCGCCACCGCCAATGACCACGCAATCCCAGGGGGCCTGTCGATCCCGCACCCGATCGACCATCAACGAGCGTTTCATACGATGTCTTCCCACTCCTTTGCGCGTTCGAGAGCCTTGGTCCAGCGCCGCCGCCGCGAGGCGGCTTCGTCCGCGCTCATGTGCGGCTCGAAGCGCCGGTCGATTTCCCAGGCATGGCGCAGATCTGCGGGCGACGACCAGAAGCCCACAGCCAGCCCGGCGAGGAAGGCCGCGCCGAGCGCGGTGGTTTCAATCACCTTGGGGCGCGCCACGGGCACGCCGAGGATGTCGGCCTGAAACTGCATGAGCAGCCCGTTCGCCGCAGCGCCCCCATCCACGCGCAGTTCGTCCAGCGTCACGCCGGAGTCGGCTTTCATGACGTCGAGGACGTCCGCCACCTGAAACGCGATTCCCTCGAGTGCCGCCCGCGCCAGATGCGCCTTCGTGGTGCCGCGCGTGATGCCGGCAACCAGGCCGCGCGCGTACTGATCCCAGTGCGGCGCCCCGAGCCCGGTGAACGCCGGCACGAGGTAGACGCCGCCGGAATCCGGGACGGAGGCGGCAAGCGCTTCGACGTCGGCGGAAGACGAGATGATTCCCAGCCCGTCACGCAGCCATTGCACCACCGCGCCGCCGATGAACACGCTGCCTTCGAACGCGTAATCGGTGTTCGCGCCGATACGCCAGCCGACGGTGGTCAGCAACTGGTGTTTCGAGGCGACGGGCTGGCGGCCGACGTTCATGAGCATGAAGCAGCCGGTCCCGTACGTGTTCTTGGCCAGACCGCGTTCGAAGCACTGCTGCCCGAAGAGCGCCGCCTGCTGGTCGCCGGCGATTCCCGCGATCGGAATGCGGCCGGCGAACAGCCCGTCGGCCGTGCAGCCCAGCACCTCGGCCGATCCATGCACGACTGGCAGCACGGCCCGCGGCACGCCCAGCCACCCGAGGAGGTCGTCATCCCAGTCGCCCGTGACGATGTTGTAGAGCATCGTACGGGAGGCGTTACTGGCATCCGTCACGTGGAGAGATCCGTTCGACAACTTCCAGGTCAGCCACGAATCGATCGTGCCGAAGGCGAGTTCGCCGCGTTCGGCACGCGCACGGGCGCCCGGCACGTTGTCGAGGAGCCAGCGCAGCTTGCTCCCCGAGAAGTACGCGTCGATGACGAGGCCTGCCTTCTGCTGGATCGCCGGTCCGTGGCCGGCCGCCTTCAGCGAGTCGCAGAAGCCGGCCGTCCGGCGGTCCTGCCAGACGATGGCGTTGTGGATCGGCTTGCCGGTCGAGCGATCCCAGACCACCGTGGTCTCGCGCTGGTTCGTGATGCCGATGGCGGCGACATCGGCGGCCGACAGGCCGGCCTGCTCGAGCGCCTGCCGGGCGACAGCCAGTTGCGTGGTCCAGATTTCCTCTGGGTCGTGTTCCACCCAGCCCGCCTTCGGGAAGATCTGCCGGAACTCCTGTTGGGCCACCGATACGATGTGCCCCGCGTGGTCGAAGACGATGGCGCGCGAACTGGTGGTGCCTTGGTCGAGAGCAAGGATCACGGGCATATGCACCTGCGGGGAAGAGAAGGACGGGGCGATGGACGCCTGGGCTGACTGGCCGGCGCTGTCTAAAGCACCCGTGCGAACCCGGATGTGATCGGGCTCGCACGGGAGAGATGCACGCCGCGGCCGTGAGGCCGGAGACGTTCTAGAAGATGAACTTCGCGCCGATCTGGATCTCCCGCGGATCTCTTGCCGAGGTGATCGTGCCGAAGGCCGCCGAACTCCGGTTGCTGTTGGCCGCGTTGAAGTTCGTCCGGTTGAGCAGGTTGTACGCCTCGAGGCGCAGCTGGATCTTCGACGACCGCCAGGGCAGCGCGAAGAACTTCGCCAGGGAGAAGTCGACCTGGTAGGACGGGTACCCCTGCACACTGTTGCGCTTCGAATTGCCGAACGGCCGGCTCGGATCCGTCGGCAGGAGGACGTTGCTCTTGTTGAAGTAGTTGGTGATGGAGCGTTCGCCCGCCGGGGCGCGGGGGTCGCCGACCACGTTCGGCCGGTACTCGTTGGCGCCGCGGAAGTCCTGCGTAATGCCCGACACCTGGAACGACGTCGGCGGGCTGTAGCGCAGGTTGATGCGGTCACCGCTCCAGGCGTTGAAGATGCCGCTCATCTGCCAGCCGCCCAGCAGCGTGTCGATGACGGGCGATACGTCATTCATGAACTTGCGGCCCTCGCCGAAGGGCAGTTCCAACACGAAACTGGTCGTGCTGTTGTGCGGCTGGTCGTACGCCGAGTAGCCGTAGTTGTCGTCCAGGTCGTAGAGGTTCTGCGGCGCCGGGCTGTTGCCGTTCGGGCCTTCGAGCGAGCCCGCGCCGTTGTCCAGCGAGCGTGACCAGGTGTACGAACTGAGCAGCATCAGACCCCATTTCATCCGGGTCTCGAAGCGCACCTGGAGGGCCCGGTACTCCGACTTGCCACCATTGAATGCGTACGTGATGTCGCCGAACTCGGGGATCGGGCGGCGCGCGGCGAGCGGCAGCGTGCCCTGGGGGTTGTTCGGCTCCGCCTGATTGTAGTTGGCGAACAACAGCATGTTCTTGCCCCTGTTGCCGACGTACGCCAGATCCAGGAACGTGCCCGAGAAGAGTTCGCGCTGGAGGCCGACGAACCAACTGTGCACCTCACCCGTCTTGTCGTCCTTCGGCATGTAGGTGATGTTGGCCACCAGCGGGTTGAACCTCGACGGATCGACGAGTCCCGCGGGGTAGCCGGCCTGCGTCGGCCGGAAGGTGGCCGCCGTCGGGCTGGACTGCGAAACGACGGCAGTGATGACCTGCGGGCCGTTGACCATGAGCATGTTGCCGGCGCCGGCGCGGTTGAAGTGCACGTAGTTGATGCCGTACCCGCCGCGCGCGACCATCTTGTCCGTCATCAAGTACGCGAAGCCGATACGCGGCGAGAAGTTGTTGCGGTCGGGGTTCACCAAAGCCCTGTCGTAGATCGACCCGTCCTTCGCCATGATCATCGTCTTGGTCGTGGGGTCGAAGTTCGACAGGATGTTGTTCGCATCCCACTGGGGCGTGCCGTACTCGTAGCGCAGTCCCAGGTTGAGCGTCAGCTTCTTGTTCAGCTTGAAGTCGTCCTGCACGTACGCGAAGTACATGTTCTGGCGGACGTTCGCCACCAGGACGTTGCCCAGCGAGAACCGGCTGCGCAGGCCGAACATGAAGTCAGCCAGGTTGTACTGGTTGTCCGTGCTCGTGCTGCCGGCCGGGCGCGTGAACCGGCCGGCGTACTCGTCGCGACCGTAGAGAGGATTGACGTCCTGCACTTCCGTGCGGATATGCTGGAACTCGATCCCGGTCTTCAGCGAGTGCCGGCCCAGCATCACCATGTAGTTGACCTTGGGCGCAAACACCTCGGGGTACTGCCACTGCGGGTTCGTGGCCTGACGGCCGAGATCGCTGTACCCGCTGATCAACTGCGTGGGGAGGCCGCCGGAGAGTCGCGGGTCGGTCGGCAGGCCCGAAATGCCGTAGGCCTCGAGCGCGCCCGGCGTGCCGAGGGCGTAGGGGTTCTTGCCGCCCTCCGCCCGGGTGTAGCCGAAGCGGAACTCGAATAACGAGCGGTCGTTCGGGATGAACGTCAAACCCGTGGCGAACTGCTTGTTGCGCACGATGGTGAAGGCGTTGCCGCCGCCGCCGGACGGCAGCGGCAGCACCGGGACGTCGACGTAGTCCGCATTACGCTGGCCGAACCGCGCGAAGCCGTTCAGCCGCTGCGTGAACTGCATGTCCACCTTGACGTTGAACTTGTTGCTGTCCTGGGTGAACTCCTGCAGCGTCGTGTAGTTGTTGGCCGAACCGGGCACGTTGGCCGCCGGGAGGTCGTTGAGCACCTTGCGCGCGAAGGTCGTCATCGGGATGGCCGTGCCGGCCGCATATGCGATGCCGGTGATCGGATCGCGAACGGGCACGGTCAGGATGCCCTGGCGCTGCGCAGCGTCCGGGATTGTTGCGAACGCCACCTGCTCGCGTGTCTGCCGGAAGCCTTCGTAGTCGGCGAAGAAGAAGGCCTTGTTCCTGATGATCGGCCCGCCGAATACCGCGCCGAACTGGTTGCGGTCCATCGGCGGCTTCTTGCCGTCCACGGGCTTGAAGTACCCGGCCGCGGTCAGGGAATCATTGCGGTTAAACCCCCAGATCGAGCCTTTCAGCTTGTTCGTTCCGGCGAGGTACGCCACGTTGATGGTGGCGCCGCCGCTGCGCCCGTACTCGGCCGAGCTGTTGTTGGTGACGACCTTGAGCTCCGCGACCGCGTCCGGCGACGGCTGCATCACCTGGTTCGAGAACCCCTGATTGCTCGTCCCGTACGAGTTGTTGTCGACGCCGTCCAGCAGGAAGTTGTTCAGCGTGCTGCGCAGGCCGTTCACATTGAACGACCCCTCGCGAACCGTCGCCGCGGACCCCGTGTTCAGGGCCGACAGGCGCACGCCCGTCGTCAGGAGCACCAGAGCCGCGTATTCGCGACCGATCAGGGGCAGCTCGACGATCTGCTGCCGCGAGATGACCTGACCGCGCTGGCTGGTTTCGGTCTCGAGCTGGATGATGTTGCTCATGACCTGCACGGTCTCGGTGACCTGTCCCACCGCCATCGTCAGATCGACGCGCTGGCGTGCGCCAATCACGACCCTGACGTTGTCGGCCATGGCCATGGCGAAGCCCTGCTTCTCGGCCGTGATCAGATAGGTGCCGATGCGCACCGTGAAGAATTCGTAGCTGCCGCGCGTATCCGTCGTCGACGTCGCGCTGATCCCGGTTTCGGTGTTGGTCAGCGTGACCGTCACACCGGCAACCACCGCATTGCTGGAGTCGCGGACTGTGCCGAGCACGCTTGCCGTTTCGAACTGCGCGAACGCCGGCCACGCTGCCAGACACACGAGCACGATCACACACATTCCCCTCGCGCAGAACCTCATAATCCCTCCTTGAGCACTCGCAGGATACAAACCGGTTTCGCTGATAACGAGCCCGTCAACCGGCGGACAGGCCGTTGCCCGTGTAGGGGCAGGTCGACACAGGCAGATACCAGCACCGACCGTGTAGATTGTCAAGACAATTCAGACGACGTCGAGCACGACTGCGCAAGCGATGCGCGCGGCTCGCTGACGCGGCGCCGCGCGTCCGGTGGTCCCGCGCCCGGTTGTACGTGACGCGTCCCGCGCGCCACGGTATAATCCGCCCGCTGGGGACGGTCTGCCCTTCGCTCCCCCCCCCGAACGGAGACTCTCATGGTTACAAGTCGGATTGCACACTCGCTGGTTCCCGTCTGCCTGGTGGTGCTCGTCGTGGCTCTCGGTTTCGCGCTCGTCGGCCACGGCCAGGGCAAAGGCAAGCTGCTGGTCGCCCACCGTGGCGCGTCGGCGTACGCGCCCGAACACACGGCCGCCGCCTACAGGCTGGCGATGGAACAGGGCGCGGACTTCGTCGAACAGGATCTCCAGATCACCAAGGACGGACAGCTTGTCTGCCTGCACGACCTGACGCTGGACAGGACGACGAACGCCGAGGAGATATTCCCCGGCCGGAGCCGCCCGCTCGACGGGGAAAGCCGCGCGCTGCCGGGCCGGCCCGTCGTCGACTTCACGCTGGCCGAGATCAAACAGCTCGACGCGGGATCCTGGTTCGATCCGAAGTACAAGGGCGAGAAAGTCCTCACGTTTCAGGAAGCGATCGACCTCATGAAGGGGAAGGCCGGGATCTATCCGGAGATGAAGGCTCCCGACGTGTACGGCAGCCTCGGCTTCGACATGGAACGACTGGTGATGGACGTCCTCAGGAAGAACGGGTTGGACACGCCGGGCGCCGACCCGAAGACCCCCGTGATCATTCAGTCGTTCAGCGCGGAGAGTCTCAAGAAGATGGTGGCAATGGGTGTAAAGCTCCCGCTGGTGTTCCTGGTGACCGATGGCGACCGCGACCTGTGGCTGACGAAAGAGAAGATGGCCGAGATCAAGACGTTCGCCAGCGGCATCGGCCCGGCGAAAGGCATCATCTCCGGCAAACCCGAAATCGTGACATGGGCGCACGAGGCCGGGCTGACGGTGACGCCCTACACGTTCCGCTCGGCCGGTCAGCCTGCCGGCAGGACCGTCCGCGAAGAGATGGACCAGTTCCTCTACACATTCGGGGTCGACGCGGTCTTTACCGACAACCCCGACCAGTTCCCGAGAAAGTAGCACACCCTTCATGTTCGGATGTCTGAAGCCGGCGCCCGAGGCGCCGCGACTGCCGGCCGACGCCGTCGACCCCGAATACCGCCGCCTGCGGCGGAAGGTGTTCGTCGGCATCTTCGCCGGCTACGCCGGCTATTATCTCGTCCGCAACACGATGGCCCTGGCCATTCCCGACCTGCTGAAGGAGTACCCCGAGTACTCCAAGGCCATGCTCGGGACGGCGTTGACCGGGCTGTCGATCGCCTACGGACTCTCCAAGTTCCTGATGGGCTCGGTCTCGGATCGGAGCAACCCCAAGTACTTCCTGCCCCTGGGGCTGCTGCTGTCGGCCGCGATCATCTTCGCGTCCGGGACCATGAAGGTGATCTGGTCCTCGCTGGCGCTCGTCGTGGTGCTCCAGACGATCAACGGCTGGGTGCAGGGCATGGGCTGGCCGCCCTGCGGCAAGAGCATGGTGCACTGGTGGAGCACCAAGGAGCGCGGCCTCACCGTGGCGACCTGGAACGTCTCGCACAATATCGGCGGGGCGCTGATGGCCAACTTCGCGCTCCTCGGCTTTGTGTTGTTCCACGACTGGGGCGCCAAGTTCTACTTCAACGCCGTCGTGGCGGCTGTCATTGCGGTCGTGGTGTTCTTCCTGCTGCGGGACACGCCGCAGTCGTGCGGCCTGCCTCCGATCGAGGAATACAAGAACGACTACCAGCCAGGGTATACCGCGGACCACGAGCGGGTCCTCACCTTCAAGGAGATCTTCTTCGGCTACGTCCTCAACAACAAGCACCTGTGGGCGATCGCCGTCGCCAATGCGTTCGTCTATTTCGTCAGGTACGGCGTGCTGAACTGGATTCCCACGTACCTCGAAACAGCCAAGGGTTTCTCATTTCAGCAGTCGAGCACCGCCTGGGCGCTCCACGAGTACGCGGGGATTCCGGGAACCATCGCCTGCGGCTGGCTCTCGGACAAGTATTTCAAGGCGCGCCGCGCGCCGGCGACCATCCTCTTCATGGCCCTGACGCTGGTCGCGGTCGTCGTCTACTGGCTCAACATCAACGGCCCCATATGGATCGACTACGCGGCGCTCATCGCCATCGGGTTCCTGATCTACGGCCCAATCATGATGATCGGCCTGCACGCCCTCGACCTCGTGCCCAAGAAGGCGGCTGGCACGGCGGCGGGGTTCACCGGGTTCTTCGGCTACGTGTTCGGATCGGCCATCGCCGGCACCGGCGTCGGCTGGATCGCCGACCGCTGGGACTGGAACGGCGTCTTCGTGACGATGGTCGCGTGCTGCGTGCTCAGCATCGCGTTCGTCGCACTGACGCTCCGCCACACGACGGAGAGTGGGGAACGACAGTAGTCAGACGGGAGTCCGCGGCTGAACACGCCCGCGAACCTGCCCTCCCCTGGCGTTCGTCGGGGAGGGCGAGGGGCCCGCTGTTTCTTGAGGTACTTGTCGAGCCACGCCAGGTACCGTTCAAGCGATCCCGCGGATAGCTCGGGAGTCAACCCATGAAACTGCCCCGGATGGACGACGAGCCGCGTGTCGATGCCCTGCGACTTCAGGGCTTGGTACATCTGCTCGCTGCCGATGATCGGCACGTTGAAATCCTTCTCACCGCCGAGTGACCCACACGTACGTGAGATTACTGCGTACTCCGGGGCGTGGGCACCGCGCAGTTTCTGCAACTGCGTCCCCGGCTCCAGCAGCGACACCTTCGTGCCCGGTGTGGACGTGCGCATTCGTTTACGTGCGTCACGGGTCTACCTGGCCGGCAGTCTACCCGGCCGGCAGACCCGCGCCGGGCCCTCAGCAGTTACACTCTCCCCGCACCCGTTTCACGGAGGTCCTCGATGCGACTGTCTCGTGTGTTGTTGATGCTGCTGGTCGGCGTGGCGCTGGGCGCGTCGGCGCCCGCCGCGCAGACGCCCGCCTGGCTTGATCCCTACCGCGCGCCGGCGCAACGGCTGATCGCCGAATCCCAGTCCTCCGACTTCGCCTGGCAACGCCTCGCCGAGTTGACCGACACCTTCGGCCCGCGGCTCTCCGGCTCCCTCGGGCTCGAACGCGCCATCGACTGGGCCGTCGAGACCATGAAGAAGGACGGACTCGAGAACGTCCGCAAGGAACGCGTGCTCGTGCCCAAGTGGGTGCGCGGCAAGGAACGCCTCGAACTCATCGAGCCGATTCCACAGCCGCTGGTCATGCTGGGCCTGGGCCATTCGGTCGGCACCGCCCCCGAAGGCCTCGTCGGCGACGTCATCGTCATCCGCACCTTCGACGAACTCGACGCGCGGTCGGCCGAAGTCAGGGGGCGGATCGTGCTGTTCAACGCGCCCTTCACCAACTACGGCGCGACGGTCCAGTACCGGGCGACCGGACCGTCGCGCGCCGCGCGCCACGGTGCCATCGCCGTGCTCGTGCGATCCGTGGGACCCGTGGGCCTGCGCACGCCCCACACCGGCGCCACCACCTACGCGCCGGACGCCCCTGCCATCCCCGCGGCCGCCATTCCGGTGGAAGACGCCGAACGCTTCCAGCGCCTGCACGACCGCGGCGTGCGCATCCGCGTGCGCCTCTCGATGGAGGCGCACTTCGAGCCCGACGCCGAATCCTTCAACGTCGTCGGCGAACTGGTCGGACGCGAGTTCCCCAACGAAGTCGTCGTCGCCGGCGGACACTTCGACTCGTGGGACGTCGGCGCCGGCGCGAGCGACGATGGGGGCGGATGCATCGTGACGTGGGAGGCGCTGCGCCTCATGAAGACGCTGGGGCTGCGGCCGCGCCGCACGGTGCGCGTGGTGTTGTGGACGAACGAGGAAAACGGCCTGCGCGGCGGGAACGCCTACCGCGATCAGCACATGGACGCACTGAAGGACCACGTGCTGCTGCTGGAATCGGACGGCGGCGTGTTCGACCCGGCCGGCTTCGGCTTCACGGGACCGGACAGCGCCCGCGCGACGGTGACGGCCATCGCGAGCCTGTTGTCCTCACTGGGCGCCGACACGATCGCCCCCAGCGGAGGCGGTGCCGATATTGGTCCGGCCGGCCAGGCGGGCAACATTCCGATGATGTCGCACCTGGTGCGCGGCGACTACTTCCTCATCCACCACACGCCGGCGGACACGATCGAACGCATCACGCCGAAACAGATGTCCGACAACGCGGCCGCGATCGCCGTCATGACATACGTGGTGGCCGAGCTGCCGGCACGGCTCGGCCGGTAGGCGACATGCCGGCCTTCAGGAGGCCGGACCTTCAGGTCCGGCGACAGGCCGGGTCTGAAGACCGGCCTCCTATTTCCGGGTGTAGACGCAGGTAGCGCGCGCGAACGCACGACGGGCCCACGTTGATCGTGATCGTCGCAGCGGCCGTCCGCGGGCCGGACTGGGCCTCCTGAGTCAACCTGACCCCTGTTCTCAGACTCAGCCGTACGCGCAGGTCACTTCGTTGGTACGATGTGCCACAATGTGCACATGAAGACGATCTCTATCCGTGACTTGCACCTCAAGACCGGCCGCTGGGTTCGTCACGCTGCCAGTCGAGGTCCCATCGTGGTCACCGATCGCGGTCGCCGGGTCGCAGCGCTTCAACCATTTGATGCGTCCGTGACCGGCCGGCCTCTCCCCAACCGCGAGGCAGCGATACGCAAACGGTCGAAGATCCCAGTCGACTCCGCTGTGTACCAGTCCGAGCTGCGCGAGGATCGATGATCTACTTCGACGCGGCGTACATCGCCAAGTGCTACCTCAACGAGCCGGGCGCGGATCGAGTTCGCGAAGTAGCCTATGGCGCGGACGGCCTCGCATCCTGCGAACTGGCCCGACTGGAGTTTGCATCGATCCTCACGCGACACGTCCGAGAGCACCACGTGACTCGCCGGGAGATGACGGCGATCTTGAAGGATTTCGACGAGGATGAGAAAACGGTGTGTGGCAGTGGTTTGGTGTGACGTCTGCACTGGTGGAAAAGGCCCGCAAAGCCGTCCTCGACATTCCGGGCACGGTCTTCCTCCGATCCGGTGACGCGCTGCACCTGGCCTGCGCCGAGGAGCATGGCTTTCAAGAGGTCTACACGAACGACCGCCATATGCTGCAGGCTGCGCGGCACTTCCAACTGACCGGCGTGAACGTTCTCAGCGAGAACGGTTGACGCACTCCATGCCGTCGACGTCGGTGGACGGTCTGGGAGAACACGCCCGTATCTGCAAGATCCCCTTATTTCCGGGTGTAGACCAGGTAGCGCGCACGTTTGAGGTCGTCGCCTCCGGGCGCGAGCTCGTCGAGGGAGGCGACCGGCAGGAGGGTCACCACGACCATCCGCCGATCGGGAAGGCGGCGCTGCGTGCGTGAGGCGGTGCCCAGGCCAAAGTCGCTGTGGAACGCGCCGTTGTAGTGGACGACCAGCGGTGGTGTGCCGTCGGCCGCGGCCGCGCGCCAGGTCCGCGCGATCGACTCGGCCATGGTCTCGTCTTTTAGGCACTGGGCATCGTAGTACCGCGCCAGCTCGTCCATGCTCGGGTGTGACCCCATCGCCTCCTTGAACCTGCCGTAGTACTCATCGTCGGTCGGACAGAACCGTTCGGCCGCGAACCACGCCCGTTCCTCGTCGGTTTTCCCACCCAGGCTGGCGACACCCGTTCTGGCGACTTCCGAGGCGATCGGCCGGGGCACATTGGCCGCAAGGACCTGCCACTTCCGGTCGATGGCCAGGTCCACCAGCGGCTTGTAATCGGTGGCATACCGGGGCCAGGGGCGGGACACCCGCAAAAACTCGGCTTCCGACAGGTGCCCCAGACGGAACTGGTCCAGCGGGACCTGCGCGTCCCGCTCGAACATCTCCAGCGACAGCACCACGGCGTCGCGCCGGGCCGCGAGGCCCTCCAGGAGGGCGTGTTCCAGGCGGTGGCTGTTCCGGTCGCCGTGCTGTTCCCCCACAAAGACCACGTCGGCCTTCACGAGATCTGCCAGCATGACCTCAAAATCGGTAAACTGTGCCGTGACCGTATCGAATACCCGATGCGGCACGTAACTTTGCGCGACCGGACTGGCCACCCAGACCCCAACGACCACCCCCACTGACAGGACGATGCGGACCATGGCCGACATTGTATTCGGTCGGGGCCGGCCTGACCGGGCGGCGGGATAGTTGGTGGATCGCCTCAAGGGCAATATGCCGGGTCTGAAGACCCGGCCTCCTGCGACGCGTGTGGGTGGCCAGGAGGGCGGGCGCACGAATGACTCGGATGATCAAGGAGAGACTGATGGCAAGCAGGAATCGGACGCGCTGGAAGACCGGGCTCGCGGTCGCCGCGTTGGCGGGGATCGTGTGTGCAGGGTTGCTCGCGCTGCAGGGCGAATTCGGAGGCCCCGTGTGGGCCACGCCCCAGGTGGACCAGGCCCCGATGGCGGCACGCGCGCCCAACGCCACGCCGGTGACCAGCACGTTCTGGAACATGCTGGCGCTCGGGTTCATCGGCGGGCTGTCGGCCCTCGTCATGGCGATGAAGTACCGCAGCGACGTCATGAAGGCGTCGCCCGGCAACGACCGCATGCAGGAAATTGCCGGCTACGTGCGCGACGGCGCGATGGCCTACCTCAACCGGCAGTTCAAGGTCGTGGTGCCCGTGCTGATCGTCATCGGCGTGCTGGTGGCCTTCGGCGCCAACTACGATCTCTTCCGTCAGGACGGGGGCGCGATGATGACGGTGTTCATCCTCATCGGCTTCGTCACGGGCGGTCTGGGCAGCTTCTACACGGGCTGGGCGGGCATGAAGATCGCGACCCACGCGTCGAGCCGCACGGCGTGGGCCTGCACCGACGAGAAGAACGGATTGAACGCCGGTCTGCAGGTGGCGTTCAAGGCCGGCTCGGTCATGGGCCTGTCGGTGGTCGGCATCGGCCTGCTCTTCATCGCCACCTGGCTGGGCATCTTCGCGGTGCTCACACCTGACAAGCCGGCGCTGGTCGGCCAGGTCATGGTGAGCTTCGGCATGGGCGCGTCGATGGTGGCGCTGTTCGCCCGCGTGGGCGGCGGCATCTACACGAAGGCGGCCGACGTCGGCGCCGACCTGGTCGGCAAGGTGGAAGCCGGCATCCCTGAAGACGACCCGCGCAACCCGGCCACGATTGCCGACAACGTCGGCGACAACGTCGGCGACGTCGCGGGCATGGGCGCGGACCTTTACGAGTCGTACCTCGGCTCGATGCTGGCCGCCATTGCGCTGGCGGCCGCGGCCGCGCTGAGCTTGCAGCGCCCCGATGCGGCCTGGACGATGGTGATTGCGCCGGTGGCGATTGCGGCGTCCGGCATCTTCCTGTCGATCGTCGGCGGCCAGTTCGTGCGCACGCGGGAGAACGCGAGCTTGAAGGATCTGCTGCACGCGCTGCACAAGGGTGTCAACGTCGCGTCGATCGGCGTGGCCATCGTCGCGGGCGTGATCTGCTACATCTGCTTCGCGGATGTCTACAACCAGATCCCCGGCGCCACCTGGTGGGGCGTGTGGCTGGCCTCGGTCGTGGGCCTGGTCTCGGGCCTGATCATCGGCATGGGATCGGAACGGTACACGGCGTATGAGTACCGCCCGACGCAGGAAGTTGCCGAGTCGTCGGCCACGGGTGCGGCCACGGTCATCATCAGCGGCATCGCCGTCGGCATGATGTCCACGTGGATTCCCATCGTGACGATCGCGGTCGCCACGGCGCTGGCGTACGGTCTGGCCGGCGGCTTCGCGGAACCCTCGCTCGGCCTCTACGGCATCGCGCTCGCGGCCGTCGGCATGCTGTCGACCCTCGGTGTCACGCTCGCGACCGACGCCTACGGCCCGATCGCCGACAACGCGGGCGGCAACGCCGAAATGAGCCATCTGGGCGACGACGTGCGCAAGCGGACGGACGCGCTCGACAGCCTCGGCAACACGACGGCCGCGATTGGCAAGGGTTTCGCCATCGGGTCGGCCGCGCTCACCGCGCTGGCCCTTATCGCCACGTTCGCCACGCTCGCGCAGGGCAGCCGGACGTCGGCGGAGTTCCTCCAGACCATCTCGCTCACCGACCCGATGGTGATCAGCGGCATGTTCATCGGCGCGCTGCTCGTCTTCGTGTTCGCGGCGATGACGATGACGGCGGTCGGCCGCGCGGCGCTGGTCATGGTGGAGGAAGTGCGGCGGCAGTTCCGCGAGATCCCCGGCATCATGGAAGGCACGGCCACGCCCGACTACGCGCGGTGCGTGGACATCTCGACCGACGGCGCGCTGAAAAAGATGGTGGTGCCCTCGATGATGGCCGTCGTGGTGCCGGTCATCGTGGGAATTCTGTTCGGGGTCGGCGGCGTCATCGGCATGCTCGCCGGCGGCCTGGCGACCGGGTTTGCCATGGCGATCTTCATGGCCAACGCGGGCGGCAGTTGGGACAACGCCAAGAAGTGGATCGAGTCGGGCGAGCTGGGCGGCAAGTATCTGAAGAACGCCGCCGGTGACTACGTCGACGCCTCGGGCAACAGGGTCGCGAGGAAGGAAGACTCCAAGAACCCGCGCCACGGCGCGGCGGTCATCGGCGACACCGTCGGCGACCCGTTCAAGGACACGTCGGGCCCGTCACTCAACATCCTCATCAAGCTCATCAGCATGGTGTCGGTGGCGACGATCGGCATCACCCTCGCCATCAACAACGGCGAAGGGTTGGTGAAGATGGTGATGCAGGCGTTGTTGCGATAAGGGCACCATTGCGCCGATCTGGAACTGGCGCGCCGTTAACGGCGCGTCAACTCCAGATCGAGCGTGACGCGCACGTCGGCGCCGACCACGGCTCCGCCGCCGGCTTCAATCAGGCTGTTCCACTGCAACCCGTAGTCAAAGCGGTTCAGCGTCGTCGTGGCTGACGTGCCCGCCACGTACGACGGCGCGCCGCCGCCGCTGCCGGGACGTGTCACGACGGGTGAAGGGGCTTCCACGTCGAGTACCACTTCCTTCGTCACGCCGCGTATCGTCAGATCGCCGATGAGCTTGAAGGCGCCGCCGGCGCCCGGCGCCGTGCGTGTCGATTTGAAGGTGATGGTCGGATGGTTCTCGACGTCAAAGAAGTCGGCGGTGCGCAGGTGGTTGTCGCGGTTCTGGTTCGCGGTGTTGACACCCTTCACGTCGATGGTGACGTCGGCGCGGATGGACGAGACGTTCCTGCCGTCGTACCAGACCGTCCCATTGACGGGGCCCAGCGTGCCACGGACGGTGGAGACCAGCAGGTGCTTCACGGCAAAGTTCGCGGCCGAGTGATTGGTATCAATCGTCCACGCGTTCGGGTCAGCGGCCGGCGCCTGGGCGCCCGCCTGCGCGGCCGGGGCCGACTGCGCCACCGGCATCAGGAACACAACAACAGCGATGGCCGCGAGGGCCAGTACACGTTTCATCAATTCAGGAACCTCCGCTGGCCAGTGTAGCAGGACCGAGGACGTGGCCACCGACGGTCGGCGGGGCTCGAGCACCAGAGCACCCGGGCACTATCGTCTTCTCAAGAACACCTTCAGCTCCGCCCAGCCGGTGGCCTCGAAGTACTCCAGCCGCACGCGGTGCCGCCCGGACGTGAGCGGGACACGGTCCACGGTGGATCCGTGGATGTCCCATCGTTCGATCACCAACCGGTCATCCACCCAGACGCGAATGCCGTCATCGGTGATGGTCACCAGTTCGTACTGGCCGGAGGGCAGGATCACCGTGCCTTCGGCGCGCAGGGCCAGGCGGTCGTTCGGCAGTTCAGGCAACAACGCGCGCCCGCCGATCAGGTCGAAGCGCGGCACCGACTGCGTCAGGATGGGCGTCTCGCGCAGCCGCGCGGCGAACGCTTCTGGCGCCTTCAGCGGGTCGGCGTTTTCGTCCCAGGTCCACCATCGCGCCTGCCACCCGATGGCCGGCTCAAACAGCTCGTAGCTGAATTGGTGGGGCTGCCCGGCCGGCGTGCGACGACCGCGCGGGTCGATGACTTCCGCGCCGATGTACTCAAACACGAGGCGCAGGTCGGCACCGCGCCCGGACGGCGTCACGGTAATTTCGGAAGGCACCGTCCCGCTGTTCACATTCACCGAGCCGCCGCGCGCCGACACCAGCCGCCACGAGCCTTCAGGCCCGAGCACGCGCAGCTTCAGCGGCCGATCCGTCGCCTTGCCCACCGGCCACACCTTCGGCGACTGGTAATCGTACGGACCCCACTCGTCGACGATGATCGTGGAGCGACCGCGGCGGGCGCCTTCGGGGATACGGGTGTCGATGCCGCCAGGCAGGGGCTTCCATTCGTCCTCCGCCGGCATCCGCGGAGGCCTGGGCGGCGTCGCGGAGGACGCGGCGTCCCACTGCAGCCCCGTCACGTCGGCGCCGCCCTTCATCAGCGCGCCGATGGTGCCGCGCACGCCGTTCAGTGTGAAGCTCACGCCGCTCGTTCGATTGACGTCGAGCAGGGTCTCGTGGGTCTCGAATGTGTTGACCTTGATCAGGTAGTCACGACTGCGCGTATCGCGCGTCTTCGGGTATCCCCAATTGGGATCCTGCGTCGCATTCGCCCACAGGCGAATCGCTACTTTGTCGCCGCTGAACGTGTTGCCCGTGATGGAGATGTTCTGCCCATGTTCGATGGCGATGGCTTCGTCATTGCCCACAAAGCGATTGTTCACGAACTCGGAGTCAAAGCTGTAGCCACCCCACACACCGTGCCAGCAATCCTCGATTCGGTTCCCGATGAACCGGTTCCGGCTGAAGGTGGCCTCAATCCCGTTGGCGACCGCGTGGCTGAAATCATTGGCGTAGAACACGTTGTCGTTGGCGCCACCCTGCCCGGTATCCATCGTGGACTGTCCTGCCCAGAGAAAGAGCCCGTCGCCGCCGTGAGTCGCGGAGTTGTGCGCCACGATGTTGCGACTCGACTGTTCGTACATCAGGATCGCCGTCGAGTCCTGACCGCGGTAGTAGAACCCGTGGCTGTAGCCGCGCACCGCGTAGTCGAGTGTGTTGTGAGCGATGACGCTGTCGGTCGTGCGATACATTCCGAGGCCGACGGACGACAACCACGAAAACGTGTTGTTCCAGACCTTGAGGCGCGCCGACCGCGTCACCATCAGGCCGTTCTGCCCCTGAATGGCCCTGTTGTGATCCACCTCGGCGTCGTCGCACTCGGAGAGGTAGATCGCGGCGCCGAAGCGCAGCCACTGGTCCTTCTCGTTGTCGTGGTACGACATCCAGTCGAGCAGGCTCTCCTTCTCGATGCCCGACCAGAGCCGCTGCTTCCAGTTGTAGCTGAGGTCGTGGCCGGTCAGATGCAGGAACGGCGACTTGCGCGCGAGAATGCCCACCTTGTAGCCGCGGATCGTGGCGCCGCGCACGGTGACATGGTCACCACCATCGATCTCGATGCCGGTGCCGATGTAGCCATCAGGATCCGCAAATGGTTCGCCGCCTTCGATGGTGACGCCGGTCAGGTCAACGGTGATGTTCGAGCCACGCACCGTGACCGCCGCCTTCCCCTCTGCACCAGGCAGGCGGTAGACACCGGGTTTGATCTTTATACTTGAGGTGATGACCTGACCCTGGGTAAGGGTGACTGCGGGCAATTGAGATTGAGCGGAGCCGTGAGCGACGCACACGGTTGCCGCGATGACGGCGAGCGCATATCGCATAATCAAGTTCCTCCGCGCCTGCCCGCCATCCACTCTCGTGCCCTCGTGCTCGCTGCATCCGAGCACGAGAGCACCCGAGCACTAGTTCAGCCTCAGACCGCAAAGACATCCGCACGCCACGTGATCCCCAGCTCCTCGGGCCCCGCCATGTAGCCCAGCATGGCGGAAGCCGCGACGACCGACGGACTGGCGAGGTACCCTTCGCCGCCGTACCCCATGCGGTTCTGCCAGTTGCGGTTGAACGAGGTAATCGCGCGCTGGCCGGGCGACAGCGCGTCTTCGCCCTGACCAAAACACGGACCACACCACGACTGGCGGATGACCGCGCCGACCGACCGGAACACGTCGGCGATCGACTCCCCGTCGAGTCGCGCGTCGGGGGTCTCGATCTGCCGGCCCACACCGCCGCTCCCCGGAAACACCTTGAAGTCGGTCACCGCCTTCACCCGGCCGCCGCCGCGCGCCGCGCGCAACACGAGCGCGGCCTGCAGCAGGTCGTCGTAACTGCCGTTGGTGCACGACCCGATCATCGCCTTGTCGAACGTGATCCGCTCGCGCGCCACCTCGTCGGCATGAAACGCGTTGCCAGGGCTGAACGGCTTCGCGATCATCAGCGCCACGTCCGACAGATCGAACACCTCGTCGAGTGCGTACACCGCGTTCGCCCCGGGCGTCACCAGCGGATACGGCAACCCGGTGATGCCCTTGGCGCGGTACCACTCGCGTGTGGTCTCGTCGGGCGCGAAGATGCCGTTGAGCGCCTCGGCCTCCGCCATCATGTTGGCAATCGTGTTGCGCGAGACCATCGGCAGTTGCCGCGTCGCGTCCACAAACTCCACCGACATGCCCTGCGACTGCTTCGCGCCCCACCGGCGCAGCAGTTCGAGGACGATGTCCTTGCCGCCGACCCAGGGGTTGAGCGTTCCGATGAAGTTGACGCGGCGCTGGTTGGCCAGGGTGAAGTAGATGTACCCAGTGGACCACCCGAACCCGAGCGTCGTGGACCCGACGCCGATGCCCACCGCGCCGTACGCGCCATACGCGCGACTGTGTGAATCGGCGCCCGGGATGAACTGCCCCGGCAGCACCAGGCCCTGCTCCGGAAAGTAGAAGTGAAAGATGCCGTCGCCCGGGGTCGCGTAGTACGGCTTCTTCATGCCGTGGATCGCGGCGAACGCGCGACCGATCGACGTCTGCCTGTCGTCGTCTTCCCTGCCCGTGAAGACGAAGTGGTCGTTGGCCACGGCCGCCTGCCTGGGATCGATCGCCGCGCCGCCGGTGATCTGATTGAACGTGTGAATCGAAAACGGCGCGGTCCCGTCCGAGGCCGGCAGCAGATCCGCGTACACGCGCAGAGTGGCGCCGGGCGTGCAGTCGGCGCGCGACAGGTCGCGGTCCACGCGGTGCGCCCAGATGATCTGTTCGGTGGTGGTCATGCCGTCCGCCAGGGCGGCGTCCGGCCAATCGAGCGACGGCGGCGTTTCGACCGACGCGCGGAACTCACGGCGCCCGACCGCAAAGATCCCTCCCCCGCGGCGAATCTCTTCCTCCTTGGACGACAGCGGCACCGGGGTGTAGCCCTTCCCCTGCGTCACATTGGCAATCGCGCGTGACACGGGATCAAACGTGAACTCGTCCCCATCCTTCGCGTCGGTCACCGCCTCCGGGCACTGCACCACGTGCAGGCCGAGGTTGAACGCGTTGCGGCGGAAGATGTCGCCCATGTTCCGGCCGCAGATGACGACCAGTTCCAGGCCCACTTCCTCGGCGACGCCCTTCAACCCGGCGGGACTCATCTCGCGCGACGACCCGATCGCGAACCGGTCGCCCGCGATGAGAAACGTCTCGCCGCGGTGCACCCGCGCGCGGAAATCCGGCATCAGGTGGCGGAACGAGCCGGCCTTCCACCGTTCGTCAAGCGTTTCAAGGCTTTCAGACACGCAGTCGGCCGCCGGCGTGATCTGGTCCGTGTCAATGGCGTCGAGTTTCGTTGTGCCGGCCGGCGCCTTCAGGTCCCACATGATCAACGCGCGCCCGCGCAACACCATGGTGGAACCGGCTTCGACCGGCGTGGGCGCGGGGATGTCGGCGAGGGAGACTCCGGGTTTGAGGCGGGCGGGCTGAATCGTGTGCATTGCAGTCATTTTAGCGCGGCGCGTCGTCGCCCCCCGCCTTCACCGGCGCCCACCCGCGACAGGCACGCACGGGTAACACGGGAAACCGGGGGTAATCCGGGTCGGTGCGCGACCGCTCGCACCGCAGGAATCGGGATCCGCGGTCACTGGTGATCCACCGGTGATACGCGCAGCCGGCGCATACGCCTGCCGCCGCGGCTTGCTCATTGCTGTCTCGATCGTTCATCATCACGTTAGATGTCCACGAACGGCGCCTTCATGTCCGAAGCCGTGACCCGCCAGGTGCGCGTATCGGTCGTCTCGGAATACGCCGCCCAACGGTCGAACCCCGCCGATCGCGAGTGGTTCTTTCTCTACACGATCACGATCACCAACGAAGGCGCCGAGACCGTGCAACTCCTCACCCGCCACTGGATCATCACCGATGGCAGCGGCCGCATCGAAGAAGTCCGCGGCCCAGGCGTCGTCGGCCAGCAACCCACCCTCGCGCCCGGTGAGTCCTTCACCTACACATCCGGTTGCCCGCTCTCGACCCCATTCGGCATGATGCAGGGCACCTATCAGATGGTGACGCCAGGCGGCGACGCCTTCGACGCCACCATCGCGCCGTTCACGCTCAGCGAACCGTATACGGTTCACTGAACATTTACGATTTACGATTTGCACGAAAGCTCTGAATGCCCGCGATCAGGTAGACGATGAGAATGATGGCCATGGCGCTGCGCGACAACGTCGCCGCACGGCTGGCGACTTCGCCGCCCGTGAGCAGGGCGGGCAGTGCCAGCAAGCCGGTGGCCGATCCCAGAATGCCGACAAGCGCGACGACCATCGCCACGTGCATGGCGGTCTTGCGGGTCGCCTCGTGCCGGCCGTAGTACCCCAGCGCCGAGATCACCAGCCCGAAGGCCGCGGGAATCAGCGCGGTCACGCTGACCATGCCGGTCATGACATACCCGCCGACGCCGATCACCATCAACACCAGCCCCACCATCTGACTCGTTGTTGCCACGTTGCCTCCTTAAAGGAATTCACACTCCACCAACAGCGCCCGGCGCAACCGCGCCAGGTACGCCCGCCGCGAAATCTCGACAGCGCCAAACTGCGCCAGATGCGGCGTGACCCACTGAATATCCAGCAGCCTCAGGCCGCGCGCCCGCATCCGGTCGACCAGTCCAACAAGCGCCACCTTCGACGCGTCAGTCTCGCGATGAAACATCGATTCGCCGAAAAACGCCCCGCCCAGGTGCACGCCGTACAACCCGCCGGCCAGCCGGCCGTCACGCCACGCCTCCACCGAATGCGCCAGACCCATCCGATGCAGCGCCACATAGGCCTCCAGAATCTCGTCGCTGATCCAGGTGCCTTCCTCGCGATCGGCCGCACACGCGCGCATCACCGTTTCGAACTCGCGGTCCACCGCCACCTCGAACCGTCCCGACCGCACGACTCGCGCCAGCCGCGACGACACACGGAACCCCTCAAGCGGCAGCACCCCGCGAGGCTCCGGCGAGAACCAGCCGATCTCGCCGTCCTCCATCGCCATCGGAAACACGCCCTGCCGATACGCGTGCACGATCAACCCTGGGTCAATCACTGCAGGAAGACAGGCTGGGTCCACGCCATCCTGCCGTTCGACTCGATGACGCGGGCGCGCACGTAACGCTCATCGCCCCGGAAAGTGTACACCGCAGGCGACTGCACCACCTCCGCCAGCACGCGGCCTCCGGCGCCCACGAACTCGATCCGATACCGGCTCGACGCGGTCGGCGCAATGACGATGCGCAGCTCGGTGGGCGAGGCCTGCACATCCGACAACGACACGCCGGTCGACGCGTAAAAGTCACCGCGCCGCAGGGCGTCGAGGATGGCGTCGCGTTCCAGCCGCGCGGCCCGCACGACCACCCACCCGCGCCCCGGCGCCGCCGCGGCTGGATCCGCCAACCGCTTGAAATGATGGCTGTCATCGTCGGCCACGCCAAAGATCCGGTGTCCCGCGGTGAGCGCGGCGTCCCACATGGCTTCAGCGCTCGGCACCCCGCCTCCGCCAAGGTTATTCACGGTGGGATGCCCGTTCCAGATTTCCAGCAGCGCCGGCCCCTCGACCTGCGCCAGATCCGCCGCGGTCAACGCCCAGCCGAAGTTCGGGTGGTTGATCTGCGGCAGTCCACCAGCCCCGCGAATGGCCGCGATATTCTTCCGCAACACATCGAGTTCCGAGGTCCCGGTGCGTGGCATGACGACGGAGGTCAGGCCCAGGCCGTTGGCGTGCACCGGCGTGATGTTGAACCGGCCGGTCACTTCCTGCCCGGGTATCACCAGGAACTTCCCGTCCGCGCCGAACACGGCGTTGAGGCCGTCGACCGGCGTGATGAACTCGTGGTCGGTAAACACCACGAACTGGTACCCCTTTTCGCGGTACCAGCGCACGACGTCGTCCGGCGTGCTGTCCCCGTCGCTGTTGAGCGAGTGGGTGTGGGTGTTGCCCTTGAACCACCGCGTCGGCTGGGTGGGGTCCTGCGGCGCCGCCAGAGCGCCTGCCACGAGCAGTCCCCACACAGCGATCGTTCCTGAATACCGGCGCATGGTTTCCCCTTTGGCTCAGGAGAGACTAACATCTCAGGACAGGTACCATGCCCGCCCATTCTCTCTGGCTGCCACAATCCATTATCGCGCTTCGTCATTACGACCTGGTGACGTTCCGGCATGACCTGATCGCCGGCATCACCGTTGGTGTCGTTAATTTGGGAGCCTTATGCCGAAGTTGACCGTTGAAGGTGTCGGAACGTTTGAGGTGGAGGCGGGCAAGCGCCTGGTGTTGGCGTTGGAGCAGGACGCGGCCATCGACCAACTGCACGCCTGTGGCGGTCGCGCGCGCTGCACCACCTGCCGGGTGGAGTTTGTGATCGGCGAACCGGCACAGATGACGGTGGCCGAGCGCACGGTCCTGGCGGCCAAGGGGCTGACCGGCGTGCGCCTGTCGTGTCAGATGTTGTGCACGCACGACATGACCGTGCGCGCGATCAGCCGCCTGGCGGGTTCCGGTCGCGCCGACGCGGGTGGCCCGCCGGCACCACACATCGAACCCGACCCTGTGTACGAAGGCTCAGGGTAAGGGGTTTCACGAACGCGTAGTGCCTCCCCAATGACGCCGGGTCTGAAGACCCGGCCTCCTATTCTGTCTTTCCTTCCCCATGCCTTGCCCTGATCGTGGGGATCAGATAGTCGCGGAACGCGCGGATGAAGTCGTACTGTGGCGCGAAGCCCCAGTCGCGGCGCGCGGCAGAGTCGTCGACATCGGCCGGCCAGGAGTCGACGATGCCCTGGCGTTTCTCGTCCACCTTGAACGTGATTGCGGCGTCGGGGAATGCGCGCAGCACTTCGTCGCGCACCTCAGCCGCGGTCGGCGCAAACGCGCCAAGGTTGTAGGCGGTCTGCGTCAGCGCAGCCTTCGGCGCCGCCGCCAGTTGCAGCAGCGCGGCGACACCGTCGGGCATCGCCATGAAGGGAAGCCGCGCATCGGGGCGGACGAAACACGCGTACGCGTCGCCCTGCGCCGCGGCATGAATCATTTCGGGTGCGTAGTCCGAGGTTCCGCCCGACGGCACCGTCATCGCCGAGATCAAGCCGGGAAAGCGCACCGCCCTGAAGTCCACCCGCCCCGCCTGTGGCTCGGACGACAGTTGTTTGTAGTGCCGCGCGTAATACGCGCCGAGTTGTTCGCAATACAGCTTGTTGCACCCATACATCGTGGTCGGATGCGTGAACTGATCTTCGCGAACGCGGCCGGCGCTGGCCTTCACGACCAGCGACGGCAGCCCATACGCGGCGATGGACGACGGGTAGAGGAAGGTGACGGGACGTCCGTGCGATTCGGCTTCGTGCTGCGAGAATTCCAGGAGGTTGAGCGTGCCTTCGACGTTGACCTCATGCGCGGTGACCGGCGAGAACTCGGATCGCGTCGACAGCAGCGCCGCCAGGTGGAACACCAGGTCCACCTCGAACTCGGACAGGACGCGCTCGAGCAGCCCCTTGTCGAGGACCGACCCGGTGAATTCGCGCGCCACCTTCCTGCCGAGCGCGGGAACGAGGGGCGCCAGGTCGAGGGAGACGATCGCACGGGTGCCGTCGTGGGCGAGCCGATCGATCAGGCCGTGGCCGATTTCGCCGCCGGCGCCAGTGATGAGGACAACGGGCTTTCGCATTGCTTCAGGGACCGAGCATCAGGCCGTGCACCACCGACACGATGATCGACAACACCGAGAGCGCGAGGCACACGAGCGCCACGACCATGTGGTTGACACGTTCGGGCGTCAGGGGGTCGAGCAGGCGGCCGACGACATACCCGCCGAGAAACCCGCCCGCATGGGCGTAATTGTCGATGCGGGGCATGATGAGGCCGAAAATAAACATGATCCCGGCGTACATCAGTGCCTGCTTGTACACCGCGCTGGAGCCGGTCCGCCGGCCGTAATACACGAGCGCGCCGAGCAGGCCGAAGACCGACGCCGACGCGCCGACGGTAAGCTGCGCGCCCTGCAGGATCTGCAGTGGCATGAAGCCGAAGTAGGCGCCGGCAAACGAACTGAGGGCGAATCCCACGATGGAGCCGACGGTGTAGATGATCGCCATGCGGCCCGGCCCATAGAGATCGGACACGGCGGGCCCGAGCTGGCGCACCCAGTACATGTTGAAGAAGATGTGCAGCAGCCCCCCGTGCAACCAGCCCGCGCTCAACACGGTCCACCAGCGATCCAGATAAAACACCGGCACCGCGCCGCTGGCGCCGAAGAGCAGCAGGCTGTTGGTGTTGGGCGAGAGCAGCGAAAACATGCCGCTGCCGATGATGTTGCCGCGCGACGCGACGAGCGTCAGGCCGAACATCACCACCGACAAGCCGATCACGAACGGCACAAACCCGAGGTCGCTTCCCAGGCGCCGCACGGCTGTCGCGAACCCCCAGAGTCCTGGATTGCGGCGGCCACAGTTGTAGCAGCGGTCATCGTTGACGCCGACGAGGTAGCCACACGACACGCACACCACGGATCCGGAGGTCTGGCGCCCAAACATTCCGACCATTATAGGGCCCGCTTTCCCCTCCGCACTGCGCACTGCGCACTGCGTACGCCGCACGCCGCACGTCGCACGCCGCACGCCGCACGCCGCACGCCGACGTAGACTGTGGCCGTGCGTGTCCTGGTCACGGGCGGAACGGGGTATCTGGGGCGGGCGCTGGTCAGCGCGCTCGTCGCGCGCGGACACGTGCCCGTGGTGTTCGCGCGGGCGCCGAAAACGACGTCGGGTGTCTTGTCTGTTCACGGCGACGTGCGCGACCGCGACGCCTTCGTCGCGGCCGCGCGCGGCTGCGACGCCCTCTGCCACAGCGCCGCGCTCGTCAGCGTCTGGCGCCCCCGCGCCGCCGACTTTGACGACGTCAATATCGGCGGCGTGCGGCACGCGCTGGAGGCCGTGCGCACGCACGGCCTCCAGCGCATGGTCTACACGTCCTCGTTCCTCGCGCGGCCGCCCCGCGGCCGCGCGACACCGCTTGCCGCCAACGATTACCAGCGCACCAAAACCCTCGCCGACGAGGTCGCCTCCCGCGCCCGCGCGGCCGGCGCCCCCCTCGTCACCCTCTACCCCGGCGTGATGTACGGCCCGGGACTGCTGTCGGAGGGCAACCTGGTCGGACGTCTGATTGCCGACCACCTCGCAGGCCGGTTGCCCGGCCTGCTCGGCGCCGATCGGATCTGGTCGTTTGCGTGGGTTGACGCCGTGGCGCAGGCGCACGTCGCCGCGTTGGAACACCCCTCACCGCGGCCGTCCTACGAGGTCGGCGGCCCCAACCTGCCGCAGATACGTCCGTTTGAGGTGCTCCGCGACCTCGAGGGCACGCCCCTGCCCCGCCGGCTTCCGCTATGGACCGGGTATCCAGCCGCGCTGGTCGAACACGCCCGCACTGCCCTCCTCGGACGCCCCCCACAGCTCACCCTGGCCACGGTCAAAATCTTCCAGCACGACTGGCCTCTCGACAGCTCCGCCGCGATTCAGGACCTGCGCTACACCACACCGCCGATCGAGGACGGAATCGGGGAGATGGTCCGCGAAATGCTTGCCTAAGGGCCTGCGGGACAATAACCTGGCCATTCTGGCTGTCGAGGCGCCCGACCGCCTGCGTTGCTCGTCGCTTCCATACGCCAGGTATGCGCGCTCCTCGCGCCTTGGTGGCCGGGCGCCTCGACAGCCAGAATGGCCAGGTTATTGTCCCGCAGGCCCTAACCGCGCGGCCTTCTCCACCGTCGAACACCAATAGATGCCTCTGGATGACGCGGCCGCCGTCGCGAAGGCGAAGAGCGGAGACCAGGAGGCGTTTCGCGTGCTGGTGGACCGGCACAGCCGCACCCTGTATCGACTCGCGTTTCGCATGACGGGCCGCGCCGAGGACGCGGAAGACATCGTCCAGGACACGTTCATCCGGGCGTTTCGGCAGTTGAGCCGGTTCGAGGCGCGCTCGAACGTCTCAACCTGGCTCTATCGCATCGCGTTCAACTGCGCCGTGGACTACCTGCGGTCCCGACCACGGCGGGAGGTGGCCACCGAAGACGCGGCGCTTGAACGGCTGGCGCCCGCGAGCAGTGGACCGACGATGGATGACCTGGTGTATGCGGGAGAGATTGGCGCGCGGGTGCACCACGCGCTCGGCGGACTGTCGGAGAACGAACGGGCCGCATTTCTGATGCGGCACTACCACGGGTGCTCGATCGAGGAGATCGGACACACGCTCGGGATGAAGACCAGCGCGACGAAACACTCGATCTTCCGCGCGGTGAAAAAAATGCGGGCGGCGATGCAGTCATTTGTCGCGACCGCGGAACAGAGGCCAGGCACATGGAACACGCAGGAATGAGCCACGACCAGTCAGGGCGTCCGGCCCCGTGGCATCCGACCGAAGACGAACTCGTGTTGCTGTTTTACGGCGACACGGCGCCGGACGAGGAAGCGCGGCTGGCAGAACACGTCCAGACGTGTGCCGACTGCCAGCCGGTGTGGCAGGAGATCCGGGAGTCGCTGGCGGCGGTGGATGCGGCCGCCGTGCCCGACCCGCCCGCCGACTTTGAGCGGGTGATGTGGGCCCGGGTGCAGGCGGCCATCGGCGAACCGGCACCCCACACCCGCTGGTGGGCGCCGAGGTATTGGCTTCCGGCGGGCGTCCTGACCGCCGCGCTGCTGACGTTGGTGATCGGGGGCCGCCTCTGGACGCCAGCGGCGCCGGACATGCCGACCGGGCCGATCGGGCCGGCCGCGGAGGCGGCCCAGTCGGAGCGGGCGCTGCTCGTGGCCATGGACGGTCATCTCGAACGAAGCGAGTTGCTGCTCGTCGAGTTCATGAACGCCCCGCCGACCGACGCGGTGCGTCTGGGCTTCGAGCGCGATACGGCGGACGACCTGGTGAGTTCCGGCCGGCTCTATCGGCAGACGGCGACGCACACCGGCAATCTGGAACTGGCCGCCATTCTGGAAGACCTGGAACGGGTGCTCGTCGAGATCGCCCGCGGCCCTGGAGCACTGATACACGAAGACCTCGACGCCCTGCGGGCACGCATCGAAGAAGACGACCTGCTCTTCAAAGTGCGCGTGCTGAGCGGCGACATCCGCGAGCGTCAACGAACACTCGCCACTGTCAGTGAGGGAGACCCATGACACGACTGATACTGACTGCTGCCGTGCTGGTGATGCCAGCGACCCTGTTTGCCCAGGGGGTGCCCCCGGTGCCACCCGCCCCCCCGACGCCACCGATCCCGATGACCGCGCTGGTCGATGAAGCCCTCCGCCGGGTGGAAGCCCTCCGGGTGTGGGCCGATCAGCTGGACGCGTTTGGCCTGGCGAGTACATCCGGCAACGCCTACGACACGGGCCTGAGCCTGATGTCACGCCGCGACTACGACACTGCCATCGTTCGCTTCGACCAGGTGATTGCGGCCAGGGGCGACCGCGCGGACGCGGCCCTGTATCACAAGGCCTACGCCCTCTATCGTCTGGGCCGCGGCAACGACGCGACCCTGGCCGAGCTCCGCAAGGCGCATCCCCAGAGCCGCTACCTGAAGGACGCGAGCGCGCTCGACGCGGCCGTGCGGCAGTCGGCCGGGCAACCCGTGCGTCCCGAAGCCGCCGATAACGACGAGTTGAAGTTGCTGGCGTTGAACGCCTTGCAGCACACCGATCCCGAACGCGCGCTGCCGCTGCTTGAGGGCGTGCTCACGGGCGCGAACCCGCTGCAGATCAAGCAACGCGCAATCTTCGTGCTGGCGCAAAGCGCACAGCCGCGCGCGAGAGAGATCCTCATGAACCTCGCGAAAGGCGGTGGCAACCCAGACCTGCAGCGATCGGCCATCCAGTATCTGGCGACGCGAGGCCGACAGCGCGCGACGAGCGCGGAACTGCGGGAGATCTACGAATCGACGCAGGATCCCGACATCAAGCGGGCTGTCATCTCGTCCTGGGGGACGACCTCCGGAAGCACGGCGTACGTCGGCTTCGGAGCCAGGACACTGGCCGGCAATACCGGAGTCACGACGACGGAAGTTCTCGCCCCGGAGAGGGCGCTGGCGACATCCGCCGGCGGCCGGACCGACGACACGGGCGCCGCACAGGAGCTCTGGAGCCTCTACCAGAAGGAACAGAACCGCGACCTGCGGATGGCGATCCTGTCGCGCCTTGGCTCACTCGGCGCCTCCGACCGTCTGTTCGACGTGGTCCGCACCGAGAAGGACGTCGAGGTGCGCCGGCGCGCCATCCGCAGCCTCGGCAACATGCGCTTCGACAAGTCCGGGAGTGTCCTCGCCGACCTCTACGGACGGGAACAGGATGTGGAGAACAAGAAATTCATCATCCAGGTGTTGGCCAGCCAGCAGAACGGCGAGGCGCTGGTCGCCATCGCGCGCAAGGAAACCAACATGACCCTCAAACGCGACATCGTCACACGTCTGTCCAACATGACGCGCAACAAGGCGGCGATGGACTACATGCTCGAGATTATCAAGTAGGTCCGAAGGTCCGCTTGCCCTGAGCGAGCCAACGGCGAGTCGAAGGGAAGGTCCGAAGGTCCGGGAGGCGTGATGGCCAGAGGCGTGATGGCGCTGATGATTGGCATGGTCGCCGTGGGTGTGCTGGCGCAGACGCCGCGGATCCAGAACGGCCTGGTCGAAACCCGCGCGGCCACGTCGCTCGCGCGCGACGTGGCCACCCTCGCGGCCCAGGCCACCGACCCCATGTGGGTGGCGTGGCAGGTGCCGATGGTCGACGGCGAGCGCAGCCTCTGCTGCACCTGCTACAACGACGACATGCCTCAGGCCGTGCGCGGGTGCCGTATGGAACCGACGAACCCTGACGACCCCTGGACGCCGCCCCGGTTCCCGGCACCCAGCGGTCCCGTGCAACTGGAAGCCGGCACGGAGTTGACGATGTTCGTGCGGATGGTGGAACGCCGTATCGAACGCGTGCGGCTGCTGTCAGATGACTGCCCGGTGGACGCGGGGGGACGCGCGGTGCGCTGGCTCACCGGCGTCCGTGGCGCCGACAGCGTGGCGTTCCTGAACGCGCTGGCCACCGACGAGACGATGGCCAACGACGTGCGCACGCGCATCGCCAGCGCGGCCGTGCGCGGGATCGCGCTTCACCGCGACCCGTCGGCGGTTCCGGCGCTGATCGCCCTGGCGTCGGCCCCCGCCACCACACCCCTCGCGATCACGACCCGGCGCGAAGCCGTGCAAGGCGTGGGACAGTCGCGCGACCCGCGCGCCCTCCAGTTCCTGCAGCACATCATCACGCGCTGATCCGCCATGCTCCTTCAGGAGCGCGGCACCCATTGGCGAGGACGACCACGGCCAGTTTGTCGAGGTCGAGGTGGGTGCTCCCCACCGCGCGTGCGGCACCGCAAGCGCGGCCGAGGCGTCAGTCGCGAGTGCCTCAAACGGCATAGCCGTCCAATTCCTCATTAATGCGCTGTCAGACAACGTAACGCCACTGATCAGACGCCCCTCCGGGTCATTCGTGGATGCCAGCGGTTGTCAGCCGCGGATTGACGCGCGGTTGGCTGACTTGGACACCTGGCGCCGCCAGCAAGCCACCCGAAAGTGGTCGGATCTTTCAAAGAGCGTGGGCCCGGTCCGGATCGCGGACAGGCGCGGCGGCTGTTAACACACGCAACCTCCAGTGCTCCTACGCTCCATGTGCTCATGGAGGGTTGGCATACGAACGCACGTCGCACGCCGCACGCCGCACGCCGCACTACGAAAGTACATGTGCAGCAATGATCATGCGCTGCACCTCGGACGTCCCCTGATAAATCTCGGCGGCGCGGACGTCGCGGAACAGGCGTTCGATCGTCGAGCCGCGGCGATACCCTTCCGACGCCAGGATTTGCATCGCGCGATCGGCCGCCCGGTGCGCGGCCTCCGACGCCTGCAACTTGGCCATGGCGGCCTCGACCGTCGCGCGCGGCGCGCGGTCGCGCGCGTCGGCCGCCTTCCACATCAACATCCGCGCGGCCTCCAGGTCGGTCGCCAGATCCGCCAACTGGAACTGAATCGCCTGAAAGTTGCCGATGGGCTGACCAAACGCTTCGCGACGCCGGGCGTAGGCCACCGCTTCGTCGAGCGCCGCCTGTCCCACCCCCAACGCCTGCGCGGCAATCGCGATACGCCCGCCTTCCAGGGCGCGCATCGCGAGGCGAAACCCGCGACCACTGTCGCCCAGGAGCGACGCCGGGCCCACCCGCACGTCCTCAAACACCAGATCCCTGCACCCCAATCCGCGCACACCCAGCGAATCCGGCGACGGCAGGCGTGTGATGCCCGGACTGTCGAGCGGCACGAGAAACGCGCTGATCCCACGGCCGCGCGCGCCCGGTTGCGTGACGGCGAACACGATCGCCACGCTCGCGACTTCGGCGTTCGCCACCCAGACCTTCCGGCCTGACAGCACATACCCGCGGTCGTCGAGGCGCGCAGCCGTCTGCTGATTGGCCGCGTCTGACCCGGCCTGGGCTTCCGACAAGGCGAACGCGCCCAGCACCTCGCCGCGCGCCAGCCGCGACAGCCACATGTCTTTTTGTTCGCCGGTGCCGAACTCCGCGAGCGGCTCGCCGACCAGCGAATTGGTGACCGACAGAATCACCGCCAGCGTGGCGCTCGCGCCGGCGACGATTTCCAGCGCCGCGGCATACGTGGCATACGACAACGCCGCGCCGCCAACGGAGGCCGGCAGCGTGGCGCCCGTCAGCCCCAGCGCCGCGGCCTGCTGCACCAGATCGCGCGGGAACGCCCCGCTCGCATCGATGCCGGCCGCGCGCGGCGCCACCACCTCGCTCGCAAACTGCCGCACCCGATCGAGAAACTGGTCCTGCCCCGCGTCACTCGAAAAATCCATGGCCTCAGGACTCCCCCTGGTCCGCGAGGCGGGCGATCAGCGGCCGGAGCTGCGCCGCCGACTGCGCCAGATCCTCGGGCAACACGCGCGTCTCGCCCACCACCGTCATGAAATTGGTGTCGCCATTCCACCGCGGCACGACGTGCATGTGCAGATGGTCGAGCACGCCGGCGCCGGCCGGCTTCCCCAGGTTCAGCCCCATGTTGAACCCGTGCGGCTGATACCGCTCCTGCAGCGCCATCTCGACCACCCGCGTCAGGCGCATCAGCTCTCCGAGTTCCGCCGGCGTCAGATCGGCCAGGCGCCCGACGTGACGATGGGGCACCACCATCAGGTGGCCGTTGTTGTAGGGATACAGGTTCAGGATGACGAAACAGGTCTCGCCGCGGTAGACGATCAGCGGTTCGGTGTCCCCGTTGGCGAGCGCCGTACAGAAGACGCACCATGGGCTGTCGTTGCTGACGGCGGTCACGTAGGCGAGCCTCCACGGGGTCCACAACCGGTCCATGGCCGTGCCCTACTCGTCACGATCGTCGTCAAGCCCCGGTGGGTCGGGGCCCGGCCCCGGGTCTTGATTAATGAGATCCTTCAGCTGCTTGCCGGGCTTGAAGTACGGCACCTTCTTCGGCGGCACATCGACCTTGTCCCCGGTCTTGGGATTGCGGCCCTTCCGGGGGTCGCGCTGGCGGAGCCGGAAGCTGCCAAACCCCCGAAGCTCGATCTTCTCGCCCCGGTGCAGGGCGTCGACGATGCTCTGGAAGACGCTCTCCACGATGACCTCGGAGTGTTTCCTGGTGAGGTCTGAGACCCGGGAGACTTCTTCGACGAGTTCGGCTTTGGTCATGAGCGCAGGGAATCACAATCCGCTAAGCGCTGAATTATCCGATACTTACCGGCGGCTGGTCAAACGGCAGGCGCTACCGGCGGATGACGAAGAACAGGTCAAGGCCAGCCGTCTCGTTTCGCGCCGACGGGTTGACCGACTGGCCCCCGGGGGCGACCGACGACACGAGCCTGAGGAACTCGGTCAGGCGGTACTCGAAGGTGAGCCGATTGGCGCCCTCGCCGCCAAATTCGTGGCGGAATCCCACGAACAGCCGCTCGTTGACCTGGCGGCCGACGACCACGGTGGTGCCGGCCCCCGCGCTGCCCGTCTGAATTTCGAACAGGTCGAGATTCAGCGCCCGGGCGACCGAGTCCGCGATGGGGGTCGCCAGGGCGGACGCGGCCAGGGCTCCCGCCCGCGCGGCCAACGACACCTTCTGCGACTCCCCGAGCTGATTCATCGGGCGGTTGAACACGACCAGCGCGAGGATGTCGCCCTGATCGAGCGACGGCGTGCTCGACAACATCAGAACGGGTTCCGCGGCCGTGCCCTGGATGCGCACCTGGACGGTGACGCCGGAGATCCCGCGCTCGGCCGTGTTGCTCAGTGAAAGGATCCGCCCAACCACGGCGCCACATGCGCGCCGTGCAGGGCGAGGACCGTGCCGCGGTGCGGATCGCCCGGGGTGTCCAGCCCGGCGACGGTGCCTTCGCCACGGCCGGTCACGGGATCCAGGCCGAGGGCGATTCGTTCGTCCACCACGCGCCAGCCCGGACACTGAGCGACCCGCCGGTCGGCAACAGGCAGGGATGCTCGTAGCCGAACCCCGCGCCCCGCAACACGGTCGAGTACTTGGCGTTGGCCACCAACTGGCTGGCATTGCCAAAGAAGTTGACATGGCGCCCGGAAACGCGAACGGTTTCCGCATCGTCACCGCGGCCGGCCTCCCATGGATGGTCATCCATGGTTCGACTGTAATACAGGGCGCCGTCGCGCCTACTTCAGGTTCTTGAAGTGGTCGCCCAATGTCGCTTCAGGACGGCCGCTCGAATCGGTGTAGGCCACCCAGTCGGCGCGGTACTGTTCGTCTTTGAGGGCACGGATGCTCAGGCCGATCTTCCGCTCTTCGGGCACGAGGCGGATGATCTTCATCTGGTAGGCCTCGCCGGTCTTCAACTCCAGCCTGTCCCCACCGGCAGCCGACTCGAACTCCGACACGTGAATCAGGCCCTCGATGCCCTCGGCCAGTTCGACGAAGGCGCCGAAGTTGGTGAGCCGCACGACTTTGCCTTCGACCACATCGCCCGCGTGGTTCTTGTCGAAGAACTCTTTCCAGATGCCCGTCTGCAACTGCTTGAGGCCCAGCGACAGCCGCTGGTTCTCGGCGTCGATGCTGAGCACCTGCGCCTCCACGTCGTCGCCCTTCTTGAGCACTTCCGACGGGTGTTTGATCTTGCTCCACGACATGTCGGAGATGTGGATCAGGCCGTCGATGCCGTCTTCCACTTCCACGAACGCGCCGAACTCGGTGAGGTTGCGCACCTTGCCGTTGATCGTCGTCCCGATGGGGTACTTGTCGGTGAGCTCGTTCCACGGATTGCTTTCGACCTGCTTGAGGCCGAGCGAGATGCGGCGCGCGACAGGGTCGACACTCAGCACCATCGCCTCAACCGAATCCTGCTGATTGAGCATCTTCGACGGATGCTTGATGCGCTTGCTCCACGACATCTCGGAGACGTGGATGAGGCCTTCCACACCGGGCTCCAGCTCGATGAACGCGCCGTAGTCGGTCAGGCTGACCACCTTGCCCGTCACGCGGATGCCCGCCGGATACCGCTCCATGACGTTGCTCCACGGATCGGGGACCAGTTGCTTGTGGCCGAGCGAGACGCGCTCGGTCGCCGAGTCGTACTTGAGGACGATGACGTCGATGTCGTCGCCGACCTTCACCACTTCCGACGGGTGTGTCACGCGGCCCCACGACATGTCCGTGATGTGCAGCAGGCCATCGATGCCGCCCAGGTCGATGAACGCGCCGTAATCGGTGAGGTTCTTGACCGACCCGCGCAAGGTCTTGCCTTCGGCGAGGGTGTCGAGCGTGACCTTCTTCTTCTCGGCGTTTTCCTCTTCGAGCAGCGATTTGCGCGAGAGCACGATGTTGCCGCGCTTCTTGTTGACCTTGATGACGCGCATGCGCAGTTCCTGGCCCTTGAGGGCATCCAGGTTGCGCACGGGTCGCACGTCGATCTGCGAACCCGGCAGGAACGCGCGCACGCCGATGTCGACGGCGAGTCCGCCCTTGATTCGCTCGATGACGCGGCCGATGACCACCTTCCGATCCTGGAAGGCTTTCTCGACCTCGTCCCAAATCTTCATCTTCTCGGCTTTTTCACGCGAGAGGACGACGTACCCTTCGCGATCCTCGGTCCGCTCCAGCAGGACGTCCACCAGGTCGCCCGGCTGCACCGCCACCTGGCCGGTCTCGTCAATAAATTCTTCGATCGGGATGACCCCTTCGGATTTGAATCCGACATCCACCACGACTTCGGTCTGCGTCACCTTGACCACCGTTCCTTTGACCACCTCGCCTTCCGCGAGATTCCGGAAGCTGGTATCGTAAAGGTCCAACAGACGCGCGTACTCCTGCGGGTCCATGTCAGGGTCGGTGTGCATTGAGGAAAAGCCTGTCTTTCCCGGTCGCGGCTTCTGCACGGACTGGCCGTGTGTCTTCGTCGTCTCTTCTACAGTTCCCATTGCGGTCAGGGGCCCCCTTTGCGGGCGTTCCGGGTCGAATTCCAGCTTCGACGGGCTGTCGGTATGCTTTCGCGGAATTGCGATAAGCAGAGAATTATCCGTCACTTACGGACCAGAGGTCAAACAACCGCCCCGCTACAACGCGCCAAAACACGGGGCCGCACGCGTCGTCCAGGAGACTGAATCATGGCCAGGAAAATGAAACGCTCCAGCACGTCCGCCACCAGGAAGCCCGCCCGGACGAAGGCGAAGGCGGCACGTAAGTCAATGAAAAAAAAGAAGATAGCCAGCAAGGCTGTCAAGAAGGCCGCCAGGAAAGCGGTGACGCCCAGGAAGGCACCCGCGCCCAAGAGCACGGCAACGGCGACGAGGGTGGCGAAGCCGAAGAAGGCGGTCAGGGCCAGGAAGCCGGTGCGAACCACCAGGGCCAAGGCCATCACACGCCCGACGGCAGTTGTCCGCGAGAGAACGGCCGTGGCGGCGAAGAAGCCGGCTGCGCCGAAGAGGCCAACCGCCGAGACGCCCCCGCTCGCGGCGCCGCGGCCGCCGCGGCTCGATCGGCAGCGGCGCCGGTTGCCGGAAGTGGAAGCCGAGGCCTTCTCGGGCACGAGTCCGGACACGCGCCTCCTGAACTCGGCGCGTTCGGGCCACGACGAATTTCGGTCCGAGTTGATCAAACACACCGAAAGCAGTCCCGAGTTGACGGCCGGTGATGTGGACGCGAAGTGGCAGGACGCCTACGCGGTGGGTGACGAAGCGCCGGGCGGCGACAACATGACGCCCGACCAGGACCGCGTGGACGACATCGGCAAGGCCCTGGGCATCGTGTACGAGGATGACGAGGAATTGATGGGAGGAGCGGAACTCACCGAGCGCGACGCGCACCGGTGGGAACTCAATCCCGCGTCTAAGGAAGCCGAGGACAAATAAGCGCCATGACCTGCGCGACCACCGCGTCAATTGGCAGGTGCGTCGTATCGATGTAGACGGCGTCGTCCGCGCGCGTGAGGGGCGATACCGCCCGCGTGCGGTCGGCGTGGTCGCGTGCCTGCAGCGCCTGCGCGACGTGGCCCATCCGATCGGCCTGCGGGTCGGCGTTGCCACCCGGCGCGTGCGCGGGATCCAGCGCGCGCCGGCGCGCGCGCTCGTCCGGCGACGCGTCGAGGTAGACCTTCACCTCGGCGCCGGGAAACACGACCGTGCCGATGTCGCGCCCTTCCATGACCACGCCGCCCTGTCGTCCCATCTCGCGCTGACGCCCGACCAGCACGCGACGCACGTCAGGATGCCGCGCGACGACGGCCGCGCCCGCGTCGATGTCAGGCGTCCGAATCGCCGCGGTCACGTCGTGGCCGTCGATCGTCACGCGCGATGAGAGTTCAAACGACGCGCGTTCGGCGAGCGCGGCGATCGCCGCGGCGTCCGACAGGTCGAGGTTCAATTCACGGGCCAGCCACGCGACCGCGCGGTACATCGCGCCGGTGTCCACGTGCTGGTACTGCAGGGCGGCGGCAATCGTCCGGGCCACCGTGCCCTTGCCCACGCCGGATGGTCCATCAATTGCGATCAACACTCCACTATTATTCACGGCATGGTCGCGAGGCGAAAGAAGCGCACCCGTACTCGGGTGCTCGGGTGCTCGGGTGCTCTGGTGCTCGGGTGCTCGGGGGCTCTGGTGCTGGCGGCGGGCGCCTGGATGGCGGCGCCGTACGTGGCCGCGGCCGCGTTTGTGATCGACCTGTCGGGTCGTGATCTCGCCGTCCGGCGCTGGCTTCCGGCGCGCGTGCGGGCGGTCCACACGCGCGATGTGGCGGTGGAAACCAGATACGGCCACATCGCGGGACGCGTCTACCAGCCGGAGGGCCGCTCGCAGGGCACCCTGATCGTGGTGCCGGGCCTGCACCCCGGCGGCGTGGACGAACCGCGCCTGTCGCACCTGACGACACGTCTGGCGGCCACGGGGCGCACGGTGGTGAGTCTGCCCCTGCCCGACCTGCGCGACTTGCGCATCACGCCGCGATCGACCGACATGATTGAGGACGCGGTCATGTGGGTGTCCCGTGATTCGGCGCTGGCGCCAGACGGTCGCGTGAGCCTGATTGGGATCAGTTTTGGCGGGGGCCTGGCCCTGGTGGCCGCGGGCCGGCCCGGCGTCGCCGGCCGCATCGATCGTGTGGTGTCGTTTGGAGGACACGGGGACCTGCCGCGGGTGATTCGCTATGTGTGCACGGGCCTGTTGCCTGACGGCACGGTCCAACCCGCGCACGACTACAGCGCCATCCTCCTGCTGCTGGGCGCCCTCCCCCACCTGGTTCCTGCCGATCAGGTGGCGCCACTCGAACGCGCGATTCGGGTGTTCCTTGAGGCCTCGATGGCCGGTGGCCGCGACGCGGCACTGGCCAGCGCGCGTCGGCTCGAAGAGGCCCTGCCCGAACCGGCGCGCGCGGTGATGCGCGACGTCCGCGCGCGCGACGCCTCCCGCATCGGATTGCGTCTGCTGCCGCTGGCGGAGACCCTCGGCGGCGCGCCAGCCTTGTCGCCTGAGCGCTCCCCGGCCCCTCGCGTCCCGGTGTTCCTCGTGCACGGTGCGGTGGACGACGTGATTCCGCACACCGAAACACCCAGCGTCGCCGCCTATCTCGAACGGGCCGGCACGCCGCGTGTCGAGTGGCTGCTCACGCCAACCATCTCGCACGCGGATGCCACCACGCGGCTCGACGCCAGTAGTGTCTGGGCGCTCGTGCGCTTCTGGGTGCGGATGTGGGAGTAGGATCCTTCACATGGAGGGCTGGAGACCTGGAGGACGGCCTTCAATTCACATGAAGGTCTGGAGGCCTGCCATCTCTACTACACCTTCGACGAACAGGAAGTCGTCGGCCGGGCGTTCTGGGGTGCTCGCCGCCGTCGAGGGCCGCAGATCAAGCCGTAGCTCTTCGCCAGACACGCCTGTCCGCCGAACGATAGCGCTGAGCCGCGGCGCGCCAACGTCAGCTCGGCGCCGTCGGCTCCAGCGCGATGTTAGGCCGCGATTTCCACTGTCGCGTAGAAATCGATCTGCCGTGTCTTCCGGCGAGGCGTGACGGTACGATGATTCGGTCGTGGAACTGGAAGCCCGTCTTCGCGAAGCCCACGAACGTGAAGCTCGATGCCTCGTGCGATCCGCCGCAGGGCGCTGTCGATCGTCTTCCCCGTTGCAACGCACCCAGGAAGATCCGGAACGGACGCTCCCCAATCGCTGCCTGGATCACGGTTGATCCGCACGAGATACTGAAGTGTCTTCATGACTTTGATCCCTTCAATCCAGCTTGCCGTTTCACAGAGGCAAGCGTGCCCTTGGGCATGTCGTCGCCCAGACTGCCGCTCACGGTCACCCGGCCCGTCTTCGTCGGGTGCTTGAACTGACGGTGGCTCCCTTCCGTGCTGACCATCGCCCAGCCATCGTCTGTGACCAGCCGGATCACTTCCCGCACCTTCATGCGACGACGCTACTACAACGGACCACGAGGGCCGAGTCGTTTCATAGAGCGATCTCGTCGAAGTGTTCAGATCACGAGTTGCCACGGCTGAAGCGGCCAAAAAGTGCGATGGCCATCGCCTTGCAGTCGGGCGCCTCGGTCTCGAGTCTCGCGTAATCCTCAAGTGTGGCAACTGCGCCACCGTCGTTCAGGAACCCCACGGCCCTCAGCAGATCGTAACGGATGCCCGCGTCGCAGTCGGTGAGGCATCGATGCAGGTACTCTTGCCGCGCCTTCGTGAACGCCTCCGGCACGAATCTGGCCCTTGCGAGGATCTCGTTGGCAGCCCTGCGCCTGGCCGAGGCCCGCTTGTCATCAGACATCGGATGTTGCGGGTTGGCTGCTCGCCAAGCCGCCGCAACCTCGTTCCCAACCACGGTCCACAGAGGTGGGGGCTCGCAGTGCCGCAGCGAATACGGTTCGTCGTCGGAAAGCAGCGCCAGGGCCGTGTCGAGCTTGTCCTCGTGTCCTCGCCAGGCAGCACGCCCTTCGGTGATCTCA
>JBCKZS010000015.1:0-52238 GCA_038918905.1 Vicinamibacterales bacterium | reverse complement strand
GTGATTGCCGCCGGTCATGACGTGCACGCCGTACTCGAAAAGATCCTTGGCAATGTCCGGCGTGATCCCGTGGCCCGCCGCCGCGTTTTCGACATTGGCGATCACCAGGTCGATATTGTGATGCGAGGCGATCGCCGCCAGGCCCTTCCGCAGCAGATCGCGGCCGGGGCGCCCGACGATGTCGCCGATGAAGAGCACGTGGGTCATGCCGATTCCACAGGGATCGTGATCAGGGTGCCGCGCCGATCGTCGATGCGCGGCAGGCTGACACGCAGCAGCCCGGCCTGGACGACCGCTTTGGCGCGACTGGCGTCGACCGCGCCGGTCAACCGCACCGCGCGCGCGAACCGGCCCTGGCTGCGTTCGGCGACATGAAACCGCGCGTCGGCCGGCATCGCCGTGCCGACCTTCGCGCCGACGACCAGCACGGTGTTGCGGCGCACGACGACGCGGAGCGCGCCCGCGGGCACGCCCGGCACGTCCACCACCACTTCCACGGTCGTGGCCGTATCCACCACGTCCAGCGAGGGCCGGCATTCGCCCGTCGCCGCCGCGGCCCCCGGCACGTCCCGGTCAAGTTCGTTCAACAGGAGCCGCGCGTCATCGGCGAGCTCCGTCGCCTCCCGTTCACGTCGCATTTCAGCCATCAGCCCTTCGATTCTATTCCAGTCCTCCAATCCTCCATGTGCCCCCGGCCGGCCGCCGCTCGTGCCACGGCGTGGCGGCCTCATACGCATCCGCCATCCGCAGCATCGTCACCTCGTCCCAGGGACGGGCGATGAATTGGAGCCCGATCGGCAACGAGTCGCGGGTGAAGCCGCAGGGGACGCTCACCGCCGGCACGCCGGCGAGGTTCGCGCCCACCGTGAACACGTCGGCGAGATACATCTTGAGCGGGTCGTCGACGCGTTCGCCGAGACGGAACGCCGGCACCGGGCTCGTGGGCAGGGCGATCAGATCGACCGACTCGAGCGCTCTGAAATAGTCCTGCGCGATCAACGTGCGTACCTGCTGAGCCTTACGATAATACGCGTCGTAGTACCCGGCGCTCAGGACGTACGTGCCCAGCAGGATGCGCCGCTTCACTTCCGCGCCAAACCCCTCGCTGCGGCTGCGTGCGTACATCGCGGCGAGCGAATCGGCCGCTGATGTGCGCGCGCCGTAGCGCACGCCGTCAAACCGCGCCAGGTTGGCGCTGGCCTCGGCCGTGGCGATGAGGTAATACACCGCGATGGCATGGGGCGTGTGGGGGAGCGCCACGTCCTGCACCTCGGCGCCCAGCGATCGCGCGACGTCGAGCGCCGCGTCGAACGCCGCGCGCACCTCTCCGTCAATGTCGCCGGTCAGCAGGTGGCGCGGCACACCAATCTTCAGGCCGCGGACCTCTCGCGACAACGCGGCCGTGAAGGAGGGCACCGGCTGCGTGGCCGACGTCGAATCGCGCGGGTCGTGCCCGCTGATCACTTCCAGTACCTGCGCGGCCTCGCGTGTCGTGCGCGCCAACGGGCCGATCTGATCGAGCGACGACGCAAACGCGATGAGGCCATAACGGGAGACGCGCCCGTACGTGGGCTTGACACCCACCACGCCCGTCAGACCGGCCGGCTGACGGATGGACCCGCCGGTGTCCGACCCCAGTGCCAGCGGGACCAGCCCCGCGGCCACGGCTGCCGCCGCCCCGCCGCTCGATCCGCCAGGCGTCCGGCTGAGGTCCCACGGGTTGTGCACCGGGCCATACGCGCAGTTGTCGGTGGACGATCCCATGGCGAACTCGTCGCACTTCGTCGTTCCCACGATGACGGCTCCGGCCTGTTCGAGGCGTTCGACGACCGTCGCGTCGAACGGCGAGACGTAACCGTCGAGAATCTTCGACCCCGCGCTCGTCGGCAGGTCGCGCGCGACGATGTTGTCTTTGAGGGCGATGGCGAGACCCGCCAGCGCGCCGGAGGATACGGGCGCGGCGTCGAGCGCGGCGGCGCGTTTCAAGGCGCGATCGTGGGCCACGTGCTGAAACGCGGACAGCGCCGGCTGACTCGCGTCGATGGCGGCCAGCACCTGGGTGATGTGGCCGGTGACGGACGGGCGCGCGGACATCAGCCGATCACCCTGGGCACGCGGAAGAGGCCAGCCGCGCGATCGGCGTCCGGGGCATTGGCCAGCGCCGCCTGGTGATCGAGCGATGGTGTGGCTGAGTCTTCGCGCCAGGCCGTCGGCAGGGCGAGCGGATGGGAGGTGGCCGCGACCGCCGTTGTGTCCACGGTCTGGAGTTGTGCCACGTAGTCGAGCACCGTCGTGAGCTGGGCGGAGAATTGCTGGCGTTCGGCTTCGGTCAGGTCCAGGCGCGCCAGCGTCGCCACCCGCGTCATGGTGTCGGCGTCGAATCCGTGAGTCTCCTTCGGAGCCATCACCTCCGGATGCTAGCATGGGCTTATGCGTGCACGGCTCACAGCGGCGGCGGGGACAGTGGCGGTCATCATCGGAGCAACGGCGTCAACTGGCGCATGGGGGATGGACGTGCACCGTCTCATCACCGCGCATGCGATTGACGGGTTGCCGGCCGGGATCAAGCCGTTCTTTGAACCACACAAGGCGTTTATCGCCGAACACTCGGTCGATCCCGATTTGTGGCGGGCGATGGATCTCAAGGGTGAGCGTGGCGACGAGCCGCCGAATCACTTCCTGGATATCGACTTCGAGAAAGACGCGGTGCCGCCGTTCCTGCATGTGCCGCGCGAGTACGACGCCTACGTCGAGAAGTTCGGCATCGGCCCGGCGACGCGGTACGGTCGCCTGCCGTGGCGCGCCGAAGAGGTGTACAACCGGCTGGTCGCGATGTTCAAGGACATCGGCAAACCGAACGCGCCGTACGCGGCCGACAACGCGCGGTACCTCGTGGCCGTGCTGGCGCACTACATTGAGGATGCGCACGTGCCGTTTCACGGAACGATCAATTACGACGGCCAGATGACGAATCAGCGGGGCATTCACTCGCGGTTCGAATCACAACTGGTGCTGCGCCACACGAAGATCTGGAAGTGGGCGCCTGTGAAGGCGGTACCGATCCCCGGCTTCCGCGACTTCATGTTCAAGACCGTGATCGACAGCCAGCAACTGGTCGCGGCGGTGCTCGCGGCCGATCTCAAGGCCATCGAGGAGCGCGAGTTCTACGACGCGGCGTACTTCGACGTGTTCCTGAAAGGCGCGGGGCCGATCGCCGAGCGCCGGATGAACGAAGCGGCATCGGCCGTGGCGAGCGCGGTCTACAGTGCGTGGATCGAGGCGGGGCGCCCGGCCCTGCCCGTTGGCGGCGGCGGTCGCCCGGCCCCGATCCGGCGCTGACGCCACGCGGGTGAGACGGTCACACGATGGACGTCTTTCTGATCCCCGTCCGGCCGGCGACGGCCAGCGGGGAGAAACGTTTCGAGTTGTATTGCGAGTCGGCGTCCGCTGCGTCCACCTCGGACGCGCCTGACGCCGATGACGCCGCACGTCCGTCGCTGTGGTCGCGCTGGGCCCAGCGCTTCAGAGAAGCGCTCGCCGAGGGGGAAGCCGAACAGCACCGGATGGAGGCCGGGTCTTCAGACCCGGCGAGTCAGGAGGGCGCCCAGACCGGGAGTGCCGGCGACAGCCGTGTCGGGCGGCTCCTGCGGCGGAAGCTGGCGGAGGCCGTCGCCGAACATCGGTTGTTGTGGAGCCTGCGTCACGCCGACGCGGCGCGCCTGTTCCACCCGGAACTCATGCCGTCGGACCGCGCGGTGGCGTGGGCGGTGGACGAGTTTCGTCGCGACTTCGGCAAACACCGGTTCTGGTGTGTGGTCGGCGCGCTCGTCGTGGTGGCCTCCGCGCCCCTGGCCGTGATTCCAGGGCCCAACGTCCTGGCCTACTACTTCATCTTCCGCAGTGTCGGGCATTACTTCTCGCTGCGCGGGGCACAGCGGGGGATGCACGTGACGATGTGGACCGGCGTGCCGTCGCGCGCGTTGAACGACCTGGAGGCCGCCCTGACGCTCACAGGCGCCGAGCGGGAGGCGCGGGTTGACGCGATCGCCGCCGCGCTCGGCCTCGAGCGCCTCGCCGCGTTCGTGCGCCGCGTGGTGCCGGCCTCCTGAGGGATCCGCCGGGTCTTCAGACCCGGCGTGCACCCGATCGACCCGGCCTGACACCTGGCGCAAGTCTTGCTGTTGTCCCGTGCCATGAGTCGGCCGCATCGCCTTCGCACTGACACGTACTCGGGCGGGTCCCGCTACTGTCTCACCGTCTGTACGTATCGGCGTCGACCGTACTTCGCGGACGCCTCGGTCGTCGATCGCCCCGGCCGCCCGGGGATCGACCCGGCGTGGCGCCGTAGTATCCTCCGTGGCGTGAAACTTGGAGCCCTGGCCCAGCACCTCGGTTGCCGCTTTGAGGGCACTCCTGCTGAGGCCGACGTCAACATCACCCGCGTCAACGGCCTCGAGGAGGCCGGTCCGGGCGACCTCACCTTCCTCGCCAATCCCAAATACACCCCGAAGGTCCCGGCCACGAAGGCCTCCGCGATTCTGGCGGACGACACGTTGACGTCGGCGCCGTGCCCGATCCTGCGAACGGCCACGCCGTACGTGGCCTGTGCCAGCGCGGTGGCGCTGCTCTCGCCGCCCCTCGTGGCGACGCCGGGCATCAGTCCGCTCGCGTCGATCGATCCGACCGCCACTCTTGGCGAGGCCGTCTCGATCGGCCCCTTTGTTGTTATTGGCGCGGGCGCCCGCGTGGGCGCCCGCGCGGTCCTGCACCCCCACGTCGTCATCGGCCCCGAAGCCGTGGTGGGCGACGACTGTCTCTTCCACGCGCACGTGTCGGTCCGCGACCGTGTCGTCATCGGCCGTCGCGTGGTCCTGCAGAACGGCGCGGTCATCGGCAGCGACGGGTTTGGATTCGCGACGAGGACGGACGGCACCCACCAGAAGATTCCCCAGATCGGACTTGTCATCATCGAAGACGACGTGGAGATCGGCGCCAACTCGACCGTCGATCGGCCGGCCATCGGCGAGACGCGCATCGGCGCGGGCACCCGGATCGACAATCTGGCCCAGATCGCCCACGGCGTGAAGATCGGCAGGAACGTCCTGCTGGCGGCGATGGTGGGCATTGCCGGCAGCTCGGTGCTGGAAGACGACGTGGTGTTGGCGGGCCAGGTGGGCGTGGCCAATCACGTGCGCGTGGGGCGAGGCGCCAGAGTGGCGGCCAAGTCGGCGGTGCTGGGCGATCTCGCGGGCGGCCAGACGTATGCCGGCATTCCGGCGATTCCGATCGGCCTGTGGCGCCGGTGGGTGGTGCGATTCCGTCGCGGCGACACGGGGCAGCTATAATCGGGGCAATGCTCCGAACACTTCGCGCGCGGGTGCTGGTCCTGGCCAGTGCCCTGTTTCTGCTCTCGGGCGCCACGCCTCAAGACACCATCGTCAGGCCCCCGAAATTCGATTACACGATGACAACCCTGCCGAACGGGTTGCAGGTGGTCTTTCTGGAAGATCACTCGACGCCGATCGTGCACCTGTCGTTGTGGTATCACGTCGGATCCAAGGACGAGAAGCCGGGCCGCACCGGGTTTGCGCACCTGTTTGAGCACTTGATGTTCAAGGGCTCGAAGAACGTGCGCGCCGATCAGCACCCCTCGTGGATTACGAGTATCGGCGGCCAGGCAAACGCGTCGACCGACGAAGACGCGACGATCTTCTGGCAGACCGTGCCCTCGCAGTATCTGCCGCTGGTGTTGTGGCTCGAGGCGGATCGCCTGGCGTCGCTGGAGGTCAGCGAGGACAAGTTTCTGAGTGAACGGGAAGTCGTGAAAGAAGAGCGCCGGATGCGCGTCGACAACGTGCCGTACGGCGGGCTCTCGGAAGTGATCTTCGACAAGGCGTTCACCGTGCACCCCTACAAACACCAGACGATCGGCAGCATGGCCGACCTGGGAGCGGCCAGCATCTCGGACGTGCGCGGGTTCTACGAAACCTATTACGTACCCAACAACGCGACGTTGACGCTGACCGGCGCCTTCGATTCCAAGCAGGCGACGGCGCTGGTCGAGCAGTACTTCGGGCGCATCCCGCGAGGGAAGCCCGTGCCGCGCGACATCCCGAAGGAGCCGACTCCCACGGCCGAGCGCCGATTTACCGTGTACCAGCCGTGGCCGCTGCCGGCCGTCGTGGTGGGGTATCCGATCACGTTCGACGGGCATCCGGACGCGTATCCGCTCCACATCCTGGCGAAGGTGCTGTCCGACGGCCAGAGTTCGCGCATCTACCGATCGCTCGTGTACGACAAGCAGCTCGCGCTGGCCGCGTTCGGGGAAGCGAAGCTCATCGAACATCCCAATCTGTTCTACGCGGTGGGCATCACGCAGGGCGGGGTGTCGCCTGACGTGTTGCTGAAGGAACTGACGGCGCAGATCGACTTGATGAAAACGCAGCCGATCACGCAGGACGAGCTGAACCGCGCGAAGCGCCAGTTTGCGCGCGACTACATCCTCGGCCGCGAAACGATTCAGCAGAAGGCGCTGCACCTGGCTCACGCCGTGGTCATTCACGACGACATCACGACAGCCGACGGAGAATTCGACTTGTTCCAGAAGGTGACCGTGGAAGACGTGCAGCGCGTGGCCCGCACCTACTTCAGGCCCGACACGCGGCTGGTCATCACGATCCTGCCTGGCGCGGCGTCGGCTGGTGGAGGTGCGCGATGAGTGCCCTGCGTCGCGTGTGGGTATTGTGCGTGTTCGCGCTGGTGGCCGGCGGCGCGGCGGCGCAGGCGCAGACGGTCGCCTGGCCGGCCGAGCGGCCCCCGCGTCCGTTGCCGTCCCGTCCGGTCGCGTTCCCCGACTATCAGTTGAAGACGCTGTCGAACGGATTGCAGGTGCTGGTCGTGCCGCACCACGAGCAGCCGTCTGTCAGCGTTCGTCTGCTGATTCGCGCGGGCGCGGCCCACGACGCGCCTGCCAGGCCGGGCGTCGCCGGGTTTGTGGCCGCGCTTCTGGATCAGGGCTCCACGACCAGGTCATCGGAAGTGATCGCCAACACGATCGAATCGGCGGGGGGACTGCTGTCAGTCGGCGCCGGCAACGAGTTGACGTTTGTCAGCGGCGCGGTCATCAAAGACCAGGTGGCGCTGGCGCTCGACCTGATGGCCGACATCGCGCAGCGCCCCGCGTTTGCGCCCGGGGAGATTCGACGCCAGCAGGAGGCCGCGATCTCCAGCCTTCGCGTGAGTGCCGAGGACCCGGAATACATTGCCAACGCGCTGATCGATCGGCTGGTGTTCGGGTTCCATCCCTACGGGCGCCCGGGCCCGTCCACGGTCGAGGCGATCCAGCGGATCACGCGGGACGATCTGGTGGCCTTCCACCGCACCTGGTTCGCGCCGAACAACGCGCTGCTGGCGATCGTGGGTGACCTGACGACGGCCGGGGCGTTTGCCGCCGCCGAGCAGGCGTTCGGTTCGTGGCCTCGACGCGACGTGCCGGTCGCCACGTTCGACGAGCCGCCCCCGCCGACCCGGCGGGTCGTGGTCGTCGACCGGCCCGGCGCGGTGCAGACCGAGATCCGGGTGGGGCACCTCGGCGTCAGCCGCACCCACGACGACTACGTGACGGTCGATCTGGCGCTGCGCATCCTCGGCGGCGAAGGCGCCAACCGGCTCTTCGGCGTGTTGCGCGGGGATCGCGGCCTGACCTACGGCGCCTCCGCGGTCTTCCGCGCGTACAAACACGGCGGCAGCTTCATCGCCGAAACCGACACGCGTTCGTCGTCGACGGGCGAAGCCTTGCGGCTGACGATCAACGAGTTCGTCAAGCTGCAGCGCGAGCCGGTCGATCCGCGCGAACTGCGTGGCGCGCAGGACTACATGTCCGGCAATTTTCCGCTGACGATCGAAACGCCATCGGCCATCGCCGTGCAGGTGCTCAACCAGCTCTTTTTCGGCCTCGATCCCAAAGTCCTCGGGTCGTACCGCGACGACGTCGAGCGGGTGTCGGTCGCCGACATTCAGCGCGTGGCGAAACAGGTCCTGTTTCCCGACCGCCTGTCGGTGGTGCTCGTGGGCGACGCCTCCACGTTTGTCGATCAGTTGAAAGCGCTCGGCCTCGAGCAGTTCGAGCGCATCCCGCTCGCGGATCTCGACCTCAGCGCCCCGACGCTGCGCAAGCCGACGGCCAATCGGCGTGACTGACCCGCCGCGCGGCCGCCGGGTGCTGATCTCGTGTGGCGAGGCGTCCGGCGATTTGTATGCCGGGGCGCTCGTCCGGGCGATGCGCGCCCAGGCGCCCGGCCTCTCGGTGTCCGGCTTCGGCGGCGCGCACCTCGCGTCGGCCGGCGCGGATCTCATCGGCGACTACCACGGCTTCAGCGTCACGGGCCTTACCGAGGCGCTCTCGGTGCTCCGTAAATCGTGGCGCATGTTGGGCACGCTCTCGGCCGCCGCGCGCGCCCATCGTCCTGACGTGTTTGTCGCGATTGATTTTCCTGACTTCAATTTCCGGCTGCTCCCGCGGATCCGCGCGCTCGGGATCCCGATCGTCTACTACATCAGTCCGCAACTCTGGGCGTGGCGTCCCGGCCGCCTCAAGACCCTCCAGCGGTACGTCGACCGCATGCTCGTGATTTTTCCGTTCGAAGAAGCGATCTATCGCGACGCCGGGATTCCCGTAGCGTTTGTCGGGCATCCCCTGATCGACCTCGCGGTGCCTGCGCGGACCCGCGAGGGAACCTGCCGCGCGGCCGGGCTCGACCCCGCCCGTCCGATCGTCGCGCTGCTGCCGGGCAGCCGGGCGAATGAGGTGCAATTGCTGGTGCCGGCGCTGGCGGCTGCCGCGCGCCAGCTCGCGCGCGAACGGCCTGGCGTGCAGTTTCTCGTCGCGCGGGCGCCGGCGCTCGACGACGCGTGGCTGGCGCCGCTGGAGGCCCTCCGCGCGGCGTCCGTGCCGGTGGGCATCCTGCCGGACGCGGCCGACGATGTGCTGGCGGCGTCCGACGTCGTGATTACCGCCTCGGGCACAGCCACGGTGCAGGCGGCGCTGCACGGCCGCCCGATGGTGATCGTCTATCGCGTGTCGGGCCTGACGTACGCGATCGGCAAGCGGGTGGTGCGCCTCGCCCACTACGGCATGGTGAACCTGGTCGCCGGCCGCCAGGTGGTGCCGGAGCTGATCCAGGACGCCTGCACGCCCGAGCGCATCGCCGCGGAAACGCGCGTGCTGCTGGCGGACGCCTCGCGCGCCGAGGCAATGCGCCGGGATCTGGCCGAGGTGGTTCAGAAACTCGGCGGCCCAGGGGCGAGCGAGCGCGCGGCTCGCGCAGTGCTTGGCGCTTGCCGACAATAGTGCTCGGGTGCTCTCGTGCTCTCGTGCTCTCGTGCACCCGAGCACGAGAGCACCCGAGCACCCGAGCACGTGAGCACCCGAGCACGTGAGCACGTGAGCACGTGAGCACGTGAGCACCGGTGCCCCCGAGCCCCCGTGCACCGTGCATCGCGAGTGTTGCACAATGAACAGGTGACCCCTGAAGACCTGAGACGTTTTGCCCGGCGCGACTGGGGCGCGGCAGAGCAGAGCAAGCGTGACTACTGGACGAAGCAGTACCGCGAGCACGGTTCGGAGCCCGCCTGGCTGGCCTCCGTCGCGCTTCTGCGGCACATGCGGGCGGTGCAACCGGGGTACCCCTCAGCCGCCGACCGTGCCGAGGATCTCGCCCATCACCAGAGTGTTCGCGATCGATTGGATCGCGCGGCGCATGCGTTCACCCGTCGCTGATCTGCTCGCCGATCTCGGGTTGGCCTTCGCGGCCCTCGAGGTCGAGTGGTACCTGTTCGGGGCGCAGGCCGCCATCGTCTACGGCGTCGCGCGCCTCACGGGTGACGTGGACGTCACGGCGCGGGTGCCCGATCGACTGCCGATGGCCGCCGTCGTGGGGGAGCTCGAACAGCGCGGCTTTCGACCGCGCATCAACGATCCTGCCTTCATCGAACAGAGTCGTGTCCTGCCGTTCGTGCACGAGGCGACCGGGTTGCCGGTCGACGTGGTGCTGGCGGGTCCTGGCATTGAGGACGAATTTTTCACGCGTGCCGATCGGCGCCTCATCGACGGGGTTGCAGTGCCGGTGGCCGACGTCACGGACCTTGTCGTGATGAAGGTGCTGGCCGGTCGGCCGAAGGATATCGAGGACGTCGTCATGTTGTTGCGCGTGCAGGAGGCGGGCGTAGACACCGCGCGCGCCAGAAAGACTCTTGAGCTGTTCGAGTCGGCCCTGGCCCAGAACGATCTGGTGCCGGCCCTGGATCAGGCAGTGGCACGCGCAGGCCGGAAGGGCCGGTAGAGGCGAAGGCTCTCAGCGTCAGCAGTCCGTCGAGGGCTCGACGAGGGACGTGACCGCCCGCGACCGTCTAGACTTGAGGCATGGTGCGTCACCTCGTCCACCCCTGGCCTCTAACGGCCGTGGTCCTTATCGTGGGATTCACGGGATTCACGGTCGCCTCTCTCTCGGCGTCCACGTTGCTCTCCGCCGAGTTTCGTGAAGTCGTGGCCGACGCGGCCGTTGTCATCCGTGGCCGCGTGACGGATGTGCGCGCGGTGCGCTCGGACCGGGGCGAAGTCGAGACCGTCGTCACGATCGCGGTGGACGCGACGCTCAAGGGGGAGGCCGGACCGTTCGTCTCGATGCGGCTGCCGGGTGGCACGCTGGGGCGCTACCGCACGATGGTGCCGGGGGCGCCGAGGGTCGCGTTGGGCGACCAGGCGGTCTTTTTTCTGAAACGCGCGCGCGGCAATACCCTGTGGCCCGTCGGCCTCTCGTCGGGCCTTTATCGCATTGCCCTCGACCCACTGACACGCCGCATCGTGGTCGCGCCGCCCGTGGTGGCGGGTGTGACCACCGCCGCCACCGGACGCGTGATCCGAGGCGACACGCGTCGGGGACCGATGCCGCTCACCGAGTTCGAGTCGCTGGTGGCCCTGGTGCAGGCGGCTGCGCGAGGCGACGTCCGATGAGCCGCGCACGTGCCTCCCTGCTCGCGGCCGTCGTGGCAATGGTGCTGCTGGCGCCGGCCGTCCACGCGTATCTGACGCTGGCCGTCCGGACGGCGACGGGTCTGGTGACGCTGCGGTGGACGCGTCCGATCGACTACTACGTGACGAATCGTGACGTGCCGGGTGTGACGGCGCCGCAACTGCAGGCGGCGATCGGCCGCGCGTTTACGTCGTGGGCGTCGGTGCCGCGGATGGCGATCCAGCATCGCTTCGGTGGGTTCACGTCGGCCGAGCCGTTCGCCAGTGACGGCGTGTCGGTGATCGGCTTTCGCGCGCGCCCGGAGTTGGACCGGACGCTGGGGGCAGCCACGTTCGAGGTCGACGAACGCACCGGCGAGATCGTCGAGGTCGACATCTTCTTCAACACGACGTTCGACTGGTCGGTGGCGCCGGGAGGCGCGTCGGGCCGGTTTGATGTCGAGTCGGTGGCGCTCCACGAGGTCGGGCATCTGCTGGGGTTGGGTCATTCCGCGTTGGGTGAAACCGAGATCAGGCCCACGGGCGGACGCCGCGTGCTCGGCAAACGGGCCGTGATGTTTCCCATCGCGTATCCGGCCGGCAACATCGAAGACCGCACACTGGAGGCCGACGACCGCGCCGGCATCACCGACACGTACAGGACGACATCGACATCGCGGGACACGGGCAGCATCAGCGGACGCGTCACCCTCCAGGGCAGCGGTGTCTTTGGCGGGCACGTCACCGCCCTCCACACGCGGACCGGCGACCTGATCGGAGGCTTCTCCCTGAACGCACAGGGCGACTTCGTCATTGGCGGATTAACACCCGGCATCTACATCGTTCGCGTGGAGCCGCTGGATGACGCCGACGTCGACAGTTTCTTTGACAACCACCCGGCGTTCTCGCTCAACTTCCGCCCGGCCTACTTCGAACGCCTGGTGGCCGTGCCACTGGGCGGGTCCGGACCTCGCGTGGAACTGAAAGTGGTCGCGAAGTGACCCAAGTAGTGCGGCGTGCGGCGTGCGGGGTGCGGCGGGCGGCGTGCGGCGTGTGTGGTGCGACGTGCGTGGTGCTGTTGGCGCCGGTGGCTTCGGCGCAGACGCCGCCGGCACCTCCGCGAGTGGAAGTCACCGTGGCCGGCGCGTGGACTGGGGGCGCCTCGGCTGGCACCACGTCGGCAGACCTGATCGATCCGGCCGGTGGCACGGTGCGACTGTTTGAGGCACGTCACCGCATCCGCGCGGCGGTGGGTGCCGAAGCCCATGTCGCCGTGCGGTGGCGGCAGCGCTGGGCGTTTGGGGTGACGGGCACGTTCTCGCGCGCCGACCTGGAGAGCCGGATCACGAACGACGTCGAAGGCGCGGCTCCCACGACCGCGGCACTGGGCGTGCAGCAGTACGCCGTGGAAGGGGCCGCCGTGTGGCGGCTGGCGCGTCGCGGGCGCGTCGAACCCTACCTGCGCGCGGGCGGCGGATGGATGCGTCAGGTGACCAGCGGACGCGCGTATCTCGAAGACGGTCTGACGCTCAACGCAGCGAGCGGACTAAAATATTGGATACGCGACGGCCAACCAGGGTGGTGGGGCCGCATCGCGCTCCGCGCCGAGGCCCGAGTGGTCGTACGTCGCGGAGGAATTTCGCTGGCAGAGACGGGCACCCGTGTTTCTCCGTCGGTGGTTGTGGGGCTCGTCGTAGCCAGGTAAACGTAGTCACATGTCATTCAATTCCTTCCATACCCGTCAATCACTGGCCGTCGGTGCCGACACCGTGGAGTACTTCAGCCTGCCGGCGCTTGAGGCCGCGGGATTCCCCGCGGTGTCGCGCCTGCCGTTTTCGCTGAAGATCCTGCTCGAGAACCTGCTGCGCCGCGAAGACGACGCGTTTGTGAAGGCCGACGACATCCGCGCGCTGGCCTCGTGGGATGTGACCAGGCCGGTGGAGAAGGAACTGTCGTTCATGCCCGCGCGTGTGCTGCTGCAGGATTTCACGGGCGTCCCCTGCGTGGTCGACCTGGCCGCGATGCGCGACGGCATCGTCGCGCTCGGCGGCCGGCCGGAGCAGGTCAATCCGCTCCAGCCCGTGGAACTGGTCATCGATCACTCGGTGCAGGTGGACCACTTCGGCCGCTCCGACGCGATGGCGCTCAACGCGGCGATGGAGTATCACCGCAACCGCGAGCGTTACGTGTTCCTGCGCTGGGGGCAGGATGCCTTTCACAACTTCCGCGTGGTGCCGCCGGAAACCGGCATCGTGCACCAGGTCAACATCGAGTACCTGGCGCGCGTCGTGTGCCGCGATGTGAGCGGCGGTCGTCCGCTGGCCTACCCAGACACCGTCTTCGGGACGGACTCGCATACGACGATGGTCAATGGATTGGGCGTGGTGGGATGGGGCGTCGGCGGCATCGAGGCCGAGGCCGCGATGCTGGGACAACCCAGCTCGATGCTGATTCCGCCGGTGGTCGGCTGCCGATTGACGGGCCAGTTGCGCGAGGGGGTCACGACCACGGACCTGGTGTTGACCATTACCGAAGCCCTGCGCCGGAAGGGAGTGGTCGGCACGTTTGTCGAGTTCTTCGGCACCGGGCTGAAACACCTGACGATTGCCGACCGCGCGACCCTCGGCAACATGTGTCCCGAGTACGGCGCGACGGTCGCGATGTTTCCGATCGACGACATGACGCTCGACTACCTCCGGTTTACCGCGCGCGACGCCTCGCAGGTCGATCTGGTCGAGGCCTATGCGAAAGCCCAGGGACTCTTCCGGACGGACACCACACCCGATGCCGTGTACACGGACACGCTCGAGGTGGATCTGTCGACCGTGGTGCCGTGCCTGGCCGGGCCGCGGCGCCCGCAGGACCGCGTGTCACTGGACGCCGCGAAGGCCTCGTTTGCCGCGGCGCTCGGGGATTTGAAGAAGGGGATCCCTTCGACCTCTTCGACAGGCTCAGGGCAGGCGGAAGGGACGGCTACCCAGCTCGAACACGGGTCGGTCGTCATCGCGGCGATCACGAGCTGCACGAACACCTCGAACCCGAGTGTGATGATTGCGGCGGGTCTGGTCGCAAAGAAGGCGCACGAACGGGGTCTGCAGAGTCGTCCCTGGGTGAAGACGAGCCTGGCGCCAGGGTCGAAAGTCGTGACCGAGTATCTGCATCGCGCGGGGTTGCAGACGCACCTGGACGCGCTGGGGTTCCACCTCGTCGGCTACGGCTGCACGACCTGCATCGGTAACAGTGGGCCGCTGCCGGAAGACATCTCCAACGAAATTCGTGACCGCGGTCTGGTCGTGGCCGCGGTGTTGTCGGGCAACCGCAACTTCGAGGGACGCATTCAGCAGGACGTGCGCGCGAACTATCTCGCCTCGCCGCCGCTCGTGGTCGCGTATGCGCTCGCGGGGTCGATGAACATCGACATCACCACCGAGCCGCTGGGCGTGGGCCACGATGGCACGCCGGTGTACCTGCGCGACCTCTGGCCGACGCAGCAGGAAATCCAACAGACGATGCTGGCGGCGTTGTCGGCGGAGATGTTCCGCGAGCAGTACGCGTCGGTGTTCGAGGGGGATGCGCGCTGGCGAACCCTGCCGGTGCCGACCGGTGATCGCTTCGCGTGGGAGGCCGGCTCGACGTACATCCGCCGGCCGCCGTTTCTTGAGGGTCTCACGCACGAACCGGCCGCGCCCGTCGAGATCTCCGGGGCTCGCGTGCTGGCGCTGCTGGGCGACAGCATCACGACCGATCACATCTCGCCGGCCGGCTCGATCAGGCAAGACAGCCCGGCAGGCGCGTATCTGATGGCGCAGGGCGTGGAACCGAAAGACTTCAACTCGTACGGGGCTCGTCGCGGCAACCACGAAGTGATGGTGCGCGGCACGTTCGCCAACGTGCGGCTCCGGAACCAGTTGGCGCCAGGCACCGAGGGCGGATGGACGATGTATCTGGCTGGAGAGAGGCCTGAGGTGCTCTCCATCTTCGAGGCGTCGGAGCGCTACCGTGCCGCTGGCGTGCCGCTCGTGGTGTTGGCGGGCCGGGAATACGGATCCGGGTCGTCGCGCGACTGGGCGGCGAAGGGCACGATGCTGCTGGGCGTCAAGGCTGTCATCGCCGAGAGCTTCGAGCGCATTCACCGCAGCAACCTCGTGAACATGGGCGTGCTGCCGCTTGAGTTCCGCAACGGCGAATCGCCTGACGCGCTGGACCTGGCCGGTGACGAAGTGTTCGACCTGCTCGGGTCGGGTGAGGCGCTGACCGCGCGCGGCACCGTGTCCGTCCGCGCCACGGCGCCCGATGGCACGATCACCGAGTGCCTGGTCGCCGTGCGCATCGATACGCCCGAGGAACTGGTGGCCTACCGCCACGGCGGCATTCTCCCCTGCGTGCTCAGGAGACTGGCGCACCGCAAATAACAAATCGTCAATCACCATGTCTGCCCTGACGGCCTCGGCGGTGAAGGCGCGGGCCGCCGGGATCGGCTTCGACCTCTGCGGCATCGCGCGGGCCGAACGGCACCCCAGGCTCGCGCGGCTGGCCGAGTGGATCGCCCAGGGGCGGGCGGGCGAGATGACCTACCTCTCTCACCATCGAAGTGCGGGGCGCCGTCGAGCCTTCGCTGCGGCCAGCCGTGTCGGCGCAGGTGTTCGGGTGTGACATCTGTCAGGACGTCTGTCCGTGGAACCGGCGCGCCGCGGTGAGCGACGACCCCGCGTGGCAGCCGGGAACAGGGCTGCTGTTTCCGAAGCTGATCGACCTGTGTCAGCTCACCGATGACGCGTGGGTGCGGCACCTGAAGGGCAGCGCGATCAAGCGCGCCGGGCTCCATCGCGTGCGTCGCTCGCTGGCGTACGCCACCGCGTCCCTGCCGCCGCCGGCCCGGCAGGAGGCGTTGGCGGCATTGGCTTCGCAGCCGTCGGCGAAGGCGAAGGTGGTGCGGGACGCGATCGCGTGGGCAGACACACAGGCAGAGGCGCGGTAAGATCAGGGCATGTCGCTGGCGCCCGTCTTGCTCGTGTCCATGCCGCAGTTGACCGACCCGAACTTCGCGCGCACGGTGGTGTTGCTGTGTGAACACGGTCCCGAGGGCGCCCTGGGGCTCGTCGTGAATCGACCCTCCGACGTGGGTGCGGCCGAAGCGGTGCAGTTTGAGCCGCCCCTGAATCGACCGAACCGTCTGCCCCTGCTCATCGGCGGTCCGGTCGAGCCGCAACGCGGCTGGATTCTGACGGCGCACCAGCCCGAGGTGGAGCACAAGGCGATCGGCGGCGGGCTCTATCTGACGGCGTCACCGACCCTGCTGCGTCAGGCCCTTGAGACCAACCCCAGTCCCCGCCGCACGTTGGTCCTGGCCGGGTACGCAGGCTGGGAGGCCGGCCAACTCGATGACGAACTCGCCGAGTCGGCCTGGCTCATCGCGCCCGTCGACCTCGACCTCATCTTCGAAATCCCCCCGGCCGTCACCTGGGAGATGGCCATCCGCCGCCTCGGCGCCGACCCGCACCTGCTGCAGATGGGGCACGGAGTTCATTGAGATGGCTGAGATGGCTGAGCTGACTGTAGCTGACTGAGCTGACTGAGATGGCAGAGGTGAACTCCTCAGCCACCTCAGTCACCTTCCTCGAACTGCCTCCAGCTTCAGCCGCGTGGCCTCTGCGTTGAACGCCGCGAGTTCCATGGTGAGGATACGGTCGACGTTGTCGGTCAGCACCTTCAGCTCAGCAGTCAGCGCGGTGAAAATGGGCTCCGCATTGTCCTTCGGGTCGGGCGCGATGCAGCCAGGTTCGGCGCCGCCGGGGCTGTACATCCCCGGGGCCGTCGCGCCCCCGCGGCCCGGCCCTCTGCTTTGTCGACGGAGTTTGTTCGAACGGCGACACCACTTCACATGGAGGGGTGGAGATGCCTCCATGTGTCCACCCCTGTGACGAAAGTGCCGAGGCGTGCCGTGGCCGACGGGGTTGGACAAGCTGCAGCAGGAGGAATGAAAAGGGTGTTCCCGCACGACGCACGCCGCACTACTGCGTCAGAATGTGTTTCGCGATCGTCTGAAGCTGCAGATTCGACGTGCCTTCGTAGATCTGTCCGATCTTCGCGTCGCGATAGAGCTTCTCGACCGGGTAGTCCTTGACGAACCCGTAGCCGCCGAACAGATTCACCGCGAGCGAGGCCGTGCGTTCCGCGGCCTCCGACGCATGCAGCTTGCACATCGCGGCCTCGGTCAGGAACGGCCGGCCGGCATCCCGGAGCCGGGCGGCGTTGTAGACCAGCAGGCGCGAGATCTCCACATCGGTGGCCGCGCGGGCCAGTTGGAACTGCACGCCCTGATAGTCCGCGATGGCCTTGCCGAACTGCTGGCGTTCGCGCGTGTATTTGATCGTGTGCTCAAGCGCGCCCTGCGCGAGTCCGAGCATCTGGGCGCCGATGCCGATACGCCCTTCGTTCAATGTTTCGATGGCCACCTTGTAGCCCTTGCCCACCTCGCCCAGGAGGTCCGCTGAGCTGACCTGGCAGTCTTCGAAGATCAACTCGCAGGTGCTTGAGGCGCGGATGCCGAGTTTGTCTTCCTTCTTGCCGACCGTGAACCCCGGGGTGCCGCGCTCGACGATGAAAGCGGTGATGCCGCGATACCCGGCGTCGGGATTCACCGTGGCGAACACGATGAAGAGGTCGGCTTCGTTGGCGTTGGTGATCCACAGCTTGCGGCCGTTGAGAACGTACCCGTCGCCCGCCTCGCGCGCGCGTGTCCGCAGGGCGAACGCGTCGCTGCCAGAGCCCGCCTCCGACAACGCATAGGCCCCGACCGTGGCCGACGCCAGGCGCGGCAGCAGCCGTGCCTGCAGCGCGGGTGTGCCCCAGCGCAGAATCGCGTTGATGACCAGGGTGTTCTGCACGTCAACCAGTACCCCCACCGACGGGTCCACGCGCGAAAGCTCTTCGACGACGAGCACGGAGTGGAAGAAGGTGCCTCCCGCGCCGCCATGCGCCTCGGGCACTTCCACGCTCATGACGCCGAGCGTGAACAGGTCGTCGATCAGCGGGCGCTCGATCTTCGCGTGGTCGTCCATCTCGCGGACCAGCGGACGGACCCGGGCTTCGGCAAACTCGCGGACGCTCTGGCGGAGTAACGTTTCGTCTTCGGCGAGGGTGGTCAAGGGAGTCATCGCGGGCCAATGTTACCATCCGGCGCCGCGCCGACAGGACGTACATGGAGGTCTGGCGCGCTGGAGTTTCCGTGAACGTTTCCCTGGCGATCCGCAGGCCCCGGCCGGGTATCATGGGAACGGGTTCCCTCATGTCGCGATGGTCTCCTCGTTCCGGGTGGTGGGTGCTGCTGGCCCTGTGGTGTGTGTCGGCCGGAGACGGCCGCGCGCAGTCGCAGAGCGTCGCGCCCCCGCCGCAGGACCCGCAGCGCCCGATCTTTGTGGCGCGCATCGATTCGGTCAGCGTGGATGTGATCGTCACGGACCGGCAGGGGCGGCCGGTCACCGACCTGACCGCCGGGGATTTTGAGATCCGCGAGAACAAGAAGGTTCAGACCGTTGATTCCTTCAAATTGATCCAGATTGACGACGGCCAGGACGTCGACCCGGCGCGCAACCGCGAAATCCGGTCGCTCCAGGATCAATCCCGGGAACTGGCGCGCGACGACGTCCGGGTGATCGTGGTGTTTCTCGATGACTACCACACGCGTCTGGGCAACGCGATGGCGATCCGCGAGAAGCTCGCGCGATTCGTGCGGACCCTGAACCCGCGCGACCTGGTCGCCATCATGACGCCGCTCCTGCCGACGACGGCGCTCACGTTTTCGCGCAATCACGACGCCACGGCGCAGCAGATCATGGCCTTCCAGGGCCGCAAGTTCGACTACACCCCGCGGCATCCGGTCGAGGAGGTGTACCGCTACATGTCACGGGACCAGATCGAGCTGTTGCGCAATCAGATCGTGACGAGCGCGCTCGAGGGGTTGTGTGTGCACCTCGGCACGGTGCGCGACGGGCGCAAGACGATCGTGTACGTCAGCGAGGGATTATTGAGCCGGGTGCCGCGGGGCGCGCGCACGACCGGGTTGTTCGGGGGCGGTGGCGGCGGCGCGGCGCTGCCGCCACAGAACCTCCAGGAACAGATGGCGGCGGACCGGGCCCGCATGGCGGACCAGTCGACGACGCTTGACTACCTGCGACGGATTTTTGTCGAGGCCAGCCGCAGCAACACGTCGATCTACACCATGGATCCCCGCGGCCTCGCGGCGTCGGAGTTCGGCATCTCGGACAATGTCAGCAGCGACGACGATCGCCGTGCCCTCAACGAATCGATGGATGTGCTGCGCGTGCTGGCCGACAACACGGATGGCCGGGCCATCGTGAACAGCAACGATCCGCAGCCCGCGCTTCAGCAGATGTTGCGGGACAGCAGCGCGTACTACCTGCTGGGCTACACGTCAACCGAGGCGCCGCGCGATGGGAAGTTTCACGAGATTCGCGTCACCGTCAAACGCCCGAACGTCGAGGTGCGCGCCCGCAACGGGTACTGGGCGTACTCGGCCGAGGATGTGGCGCGGGCGGCGGCGCCGGCCTTCACGAGGCCGGCCGAGGTCGAGGAGGCCTTCGATGCCATCGCCGAGCCAGCCGCCGGCCGCGTGATTCGCAGTTGGGTGGCGACCGATCGTCATCCCGACGGACGCACGGCGGTGACCCTGGTGTGGGAGGCGTTGCGCACGACCGGCCCCTCGGTGCCGGACCGCGTGAGTGTCACGGCGAGCACGGCGGCCGGTGCCCTTGTGTACCGCGGCCGCGTCGAGCGGGTCGCCGATCCCACCGGACGGGTGGCGGGACGCATTGTGTTCGCCGCGCCCCCCGGGGGCCTCCGCCTCCGGCTGGTGGCCGAGACGGCCAACGGCGAGGCGCTCGACACCGAGACACGCGATCTCGATCTGCCCGACCTGACGGGCACGGCGCCGATCGTCACCACCCTGCGGCTCTATCGCGCGCGCACCGCGCGTGACGTGCAGACGCTGAAGGCGGCCGCCGATCCCCTGCCGGCCACCAGCCGCACCTTCTCACGCGCCGAGCGCCTGCTCGTGCGCTTCGAGGTGTACGGCCCCGGGGTGGCGGCTCCGGTGCTGCGTCTGCTCAATCGCAACGGCACGGCCATGTCCGAGTGGCCCGTCACCGCGCGTCCTGATGGCGGCAGTGAAGCCGAGGTGTCGCTGGGCGGCGTGCCGCCAGGGGACTATCTGCTCGAAGCCGCCTCGTCGGCTGACGCCGGCGCGGTACGCAGGCTGGTGGCCTTTCGCGTCACCGGCTGACCGCCTCCGCCAGCTCCCCAGCTCCCCAGCTCTCCATCTCGGCCACCTCCTCATCTCTGCCATCTCCTCTGTGGTAGCATCCCGGCCCATGCTGAGTCTCTTCACGACCCCCCTCGGGGCACTGCTTGCCGTGCTGGCAGGGTTCACGGCGTTCTACCTCGCGATGTGGTGGAGCGCGGTCACCAGGGCAAAGCCGGCTGAATCGTCGCTGGAACTGGGCACCGGCTTCGTGACCAACTTCTTTGACACGCTCGGCATCGGATCCTTCGCGCCGACGACGGCGATCTACAAGTTCTTCAAGGTCGTGCCCGATCGCTTGATTCCTGGCACACTGAACGTCGGACACACGCTGCCGACGATTACCCAGGCGTTCATCTATACGACCGCGATCGAGGTTGAACCCACGACGTTGATTCTCATGATCGTGGCCGCCGTCGCCGGGGCCTGGCTCGGCGCTGGCGTGGTGTCGAGCTGGCCCAAGAAAAAGATCCAGATGGGCATGGGGTTTGCGCTGCTTGTGGCGGCGGCGCTGTTTGCGTGGCGGAATCTCGGTGGCGGCGGGACTGAGGCCGGCACCATCGGTCTCGATGGCATGAAACTCGTCCTCGGGCTCGCCGGGAACTTCGCGCTGGGCGCGCTGATGACGCTGGGCATCGGTCTCTATGCACCCTGCATGATCCTCGTCGGCTTGCTGGGCATGAACGCCGCGGCGGCTTTCCCGATCATGATGGGGTCCTGCGCGTTTCTCATGCCGATCAGCAGCGCCAAGTTCGTTCAGCGGCAGGCGTATTCCCTGCGGCCCGCGTTGGCCCTCGCGCTCGGAGGGATCCCGGCGGTGCTCATTGCCGCGTTGATCGTCAAGAGCATGGACATTACGACTCTCCGGTGGCTGGTCGTGGTCGTCGTCCTGATCGCGGCCAGCATGATGCTGCGGTCCGCGTTTACAGAGAAAGAGTAGGGATCAGACGTGCTCTGGTGCACCCGAGCACGTCTTAGGCATACATCCCGCGCAGCTTCGTCACCGTAGCCACCTTGTTGATGGCGACGATGTAGGCGGCGGTGCGCATGTCGGTCTGGTACTGGATCGACGTCCCCAGCACCGTCTTGAAGGCTTCGACCATCTTGCGCTCGAGGCGCAGGTTGACTTCGTCTTCTTCCCAGAAGTAGCCGTGGCGATCCTGGACCCACTCGAAGTACGACGTGGTGACGCCACCGGCATTGGCCAGGATGTCAGGAATGATGAACACGCCACGCGCGTGCAGCGCCTGGTGGGCCTCGGGGGTCGTCGGGCCGTTGGCGCCCTCGGCAATGACCTTGGCCTTGATGAGGTGCGCGTTCTTTGCGGTGATCTGATTTTCGAGTGCCGCGGGAATCAGCACGTCGACGTCGAGCTCGAAGATCCGGGACCGGTCGAGCGGGTCGGCGCCAGGGAAGCCGTGGACGGTCTTGTGCTGCGCGGTCCACTCCAGGAGCGCGGGGATGTCGAGCCCGCGGGGGTTGTGGAGGCCGCCCTTCCAGTCGGTGACCGCGACGATCTTCGCGCCGGCCTTGGCGAGCAGGTCGGCTGAGACCGATCCGACGTTGCCGAAGCCCTGCACCGCCACGGTCGCGCCGGCGATCTCGAAGCCGAGGTGCGCTGCCGCCTCGCGCGTGGTGATCATGACGCCGCGGCCGGTGGCCTCACGGCGGCCGAGGGAGCCGCCCATTTCGATCGGCTTGCCGGTGACCACCGCGGTTGAGGTCACGCCGATGTGCATGCTGTAGGTGTCCATGATCCACGCCATCGTCTGCGCGTTGGTGTTGACGTCGGGCGCGGGCACGTCCTTGTCCGGGCCGATGGCGTCAGCGATTTCGGCGATGTAGCGGCGGGTCAGCGCTTCCAGTTCGCGGGGGGACATGGTGGCCGGGTCACAGATCACGCCGCCCTTGCCTCCGCCGAACGGAATGCCGGCGACCGCGCATTTCCAGGTCATCCAGGCGGCCAGTGCCTTGACTTCGTCGAGCGTGACGTCGGGATGGTAGCGGATGCCGCCCTTGGCCGGGCCGAGGGCGATGTTGTGCTGGACGCGATACCCGGTGAAGACCTCGACCTGCCCGTTGTCCATCATGACGGGGCACGAGACGATGATCTGGCGCTTGGGGTGGGTGAGGATCTTCCAGAGGCCCGGGTCGAGTCCGAGCAGGCGCGCCGCGCCAGCGAACTGCTCGAGCATGGCTGCGAAGACGCTGTTATCTGACGACATAAGGGCTCTCCGCGAAACAAATGCCACAGGCGAAGGACTTCGCCCGTGGCCGATCCGCCCGAGATTACTGACGGTCCCGAAGCAAAGTCAATTGGACGGCCAACGGGCCATAAGTTGTTGCTGCATATATAATTGACCGTCATGAAACCCGTCTCGGCCGACACGGCCAAAGCCCGGTGGGAACGGGACGTGCTGGCACCCACGCTGGAAAAGTCGCCCGAACGTGCCGGACCGTTTACGACGATCTCCGGCCGGCCGATCGACCGGCTGTACACGAGCGATGACCTGCCGGACCTGGACCTGGCGCGCGACATCGGGTCGCCCGGGGAGTTTCCGTACACGCGGGGGATTCATCCGACGGGCTATCGCGGCAAGTTGTGGACGATGCGCCAGTTTGCCGGGTTCGGAACGCCCGAGGAAACGAACGAGCGCTACAAACAGTTGCTGCGGGCCGGGGGCACGGGTCTGAGCGTGGCGTTCGACCTGCCGACGCTGATGGGGCGCGATCCGGACCATTCGCTGTCGCTCGGCGAGGTGGGCAAGTGCGGCGTGTCGATCGCGTCGCTCGCCGACATGGAGCGCCTGTTCGAGGGGATCTCGCTCAGCGACATCACGACGTCGATGACGATCAACTCGCCCGCGCCGATGATCTTCGCGATGTATCTGGTGGTGGCCGAACAACAGGGCGCCGACTGGAAGACGCTGTCCGGCACGATTCAGAACGACATTCTGAAAGAGTTCATCGCGCAGAAGGAATACATCTTCCCGCCGCGTCCGTCGATGCGGCTCATCACCGACATCTTCCGGTTCTGCGCGACCGACGTGCCGCGGTGGAACACGATTTCGGTGAGCGGGTATCACATCCGCGAGGCCGGCGCGACCGCGCTGCAGGAGCTGGCCTTCACGCTGCGCGACGGGATCGAGTACGTCCAGTGGGGGATCGACGCCGGCCTGGACGTGGACGAGTTCGTGCCGCGCATGTCGTTCTTCTTCAACGCGCACAGCGACTTCTTCGAAGAAATCGCGAAGTATCGCGCCGCGCGCAAGATCTGGGCGCGTGTGATGCGGGAGCGATTCGGCGCGAAGGACGAGCGGTCGCTCAAGCTGCGGTTCCATTCGCAGACGGCCGGCGTGTCGCTGACGGCGCAGCAGCCCTGGAACAACGTCGTGCGCACCGCGCTGCAGGCGTTGTCGGCGGTGCTCGGCGGCACCAATTCCCTGCACACCAACTCGCTCGACGAAGCGCTGGCGTTGCCGACCGCCGAGGCCGCGACCCTGGCGTTGCGCACGCAGCAGGTGATTGCGCACGAGAGCGGCGTCACCAACGTCGTGGATCCGCTGGGCGGGTCCTACTTCATCGAACGCCTGACCCTCGACATGGAGGAAGGCGCCTACAAGTACTTCGACGCGATCGACCGCATGGGCGGCATGGTGGCGGCCGTGGAGCAGGGGTTCCCGCAACGCGAGATCGCCGAGGCATCGTATCGGTTCCAGCAGTCGGTCGAGAAAAAGGACAAGACCATCGTCGGCGTGAACGGGTACGTCGATGCGAACGAGGCCCCGTTTCCGATTCTCTACATCGACGATCAGGCGTCCGGCCGGCAACTGGCGCGGCTGCGCGGCCTGCGGCAGACGCGGGACCAGGCCCGGGTCACCGCGACCCTGGCGGCGTTGCAGGAGGCCGCGCGCGGCGCGGACAACACGATGTATCCGTTGCTGGAGTGTGTGCGCGCCTACGCCACCGTCGGGGAAATGTGTGACGCGCTCCGCGAGGTGTGGGGCGAATACGAAGAGGTACCGTCGATCTGATGCGGAAGATTCGCGTAGTCATCGCCAAACCCGGCCTGGACGGACACGACCGCGGCGCGAAAGTGATCGCGCGCGCCTTGCGTGACGCCGGCATGGAGGTCATCTACACGGGCCTGCGCCAGACGCCCGAGCAGATCGTCGGCGCGGCGCTGCAGGAGGACGCCGATGTCATCGGACTGTCCATCCTCAGCGGCGCGCACATGCACATCTGCCCGCGCGTGATGGAACTGCTCGTGGACAAAGGCCTCTCGCACGTGCGCGTCCTCGTCGGCGGCATCATTCCGGATGTCGACGTGGCGAAATTGCGCGCCATGGGCATCGCGGGCATCTTCCTGCCAGGCACGCCGATGCAGGCCATCGTCGACTTCATCCTCCAGCACGTGCCGCCGCGGGCTGAAGTGGTCTGAGCCGCCATGCCCGCCACCCTGCTCCTCGCCGACGACAGCGTGACCATCCAGCGCGTCATTGAGCTGACGTTCGCCAACGAGGATGTACGGGTGATCGCGGTGACTGACGGGAAGACCGCCCTCGCGCGTCTGGACGCCGAACGGCCGGACATTGTCCTGGCCGATGTGGGCATGCGCGGCGTCGACGGGTATCAGATCGCCACCCACGTCAAACAGTCACCCGCCCTGGCGGGTGTGCCGGTGCTGCTGCTGACCGGCGCGTTTGAGCCCATCGATGAAGCACGGGCGCGTCAGACGGGATGCGACGGTGTGCTGGTGAAGCCGTTCGAGCCGCGGCACCTGGTGGCACACGTGCGCGCGTTGCTGGCCGGCCAGCGCCCGGCCGACTTGTGGCCCGCCGACATGCCGCGCGTGGACACCGCGACGCGGGTGGCCCCCACACCGCGCCGCACGGCGCCTGCCGTACCGCCAGCGCTCCCGGTCGCTCGGCCGGCCGCCGCGCAGCCGGGCGTGCCCGTGGTCCGGCCCGTGGTCCGGCCCGTGGTCCGGGCGGTGGCCGAGCCGCGGCCGCCGGAACCCTCCCTCGAGTTCCTCGCCGAGCCGGGCCCCCTGTCGCAGCCGTCGCCGGTGGAAGCCGTGTTCGAGCACGGGCTCGACGATCTCGACCTGGCGTTTTCGCGGCTCGATCCCATGGCGCCACCGAGCACACTTGATGCCGGGACGGTGTCTGAGTTCAAGCGGGATCTCGAGGAAATGCGCAGCGCGGCCCCCGACATTGAGGAGGCCCCGCCGGCGATCGTGAGCCGGCCCGAGCCAATGCCGCGCCACGAAGCCGGGTCCGCGGAACTGATGGATCTCGAGTGGGATCTGCCATCGAAGGTGGCTGAGGTGGCCGAGGTGGCCGAGGTGGCCGCGCCTGTGGCGCCGGCGACATTGGCGTCGGCGTTCTCCGCCCTTCTGGCCACCGCGCAGGCGCAGCCCGTCGGGGCGCGCGCGGCCGGCCAGGCCGTGGGCTCGTTGTTGGAAGCGGCCGTCGAAGAGGTCGTGCGCCGCGTGGTCACACGCATGACCGACGAGATCGTGCGCCGGGTGGTGCTCGACACCGCCGAGCGACTGATTCGCGAGGAGATCGAGAAGCTCAAGACGTAAGGGACGTCCGATCCAGCGACTATGTCACTCGAAGGGTTAGAGGAAAAATGGCGCGCCCGCTGGGAGGCCGACGGGGTCTACCGCTTCGATCGGCGCGCGCCGCGCGACCGCGTGTTTGCGATCGATACGCCCCCGCCGACGGTGAGCGGCTCGTTGCACGTCGGGCATGTGTTTTCCTACACGCACACCGACGTCATCGCCCGGTTTCAGCGGATGCGCGGACGCGCGGTCTGTTATCCCATGGGGTGGGACGACAACGGGTTGCCCACCGAACGCCGCGTGCAGAACTACTACGGCGTCCGGTGCGACCCGTCGCTGCCGTACGACCCCGCGTTCACGCCCCCGGCCACCCCAGGCACACAGGCCATCCCGGTCTCGCGCCCGAACTTCGTCGAACTCTGCGCGCGGCTGACCGCCGAAGACGAAGTGGTCTTCGAGCACCTCTGGCGGTACCTCGGTTTGTCGGTCGACTGGTCGATGACCTACGCCACGATCGGCCGCGACGCGCAACGCGTGTCGCAACTGGCGTTCCTGCGTCTCCTGCGAGCCGGCCGCGCCTACCAGGTCGAAGCCCCGACGTTGTGGGATGTCGACTTCCGCACCGCCGTCGCCCAGGCGGAACTTGAGGATCGCGAGGTGCCCGGCGCGGATCACCGCGTGCCGTTTGCGCGTCCCGACGGCGGCACGATCGAGATCGAGACCACGCGCCCGGAACTGATTCCCGCCTGCGTCGCCCTGGTCGCCCATCCCGACGACCCGCGGTACCAGCCGCTCTTTGGCACCACCGTCACGACGCCGCTGTTTAATGTGCCCGTGCCCGTCATGGCCCACCCGCTGGCCGAGCCCGACAAAGGCACCGGCGTGGCGATGATCTGCACGTTCGGCGATATCACCGACGTCACCTGGTGGCGCGAACTCAGCCTGCCCGTGCGCGCGGTCATCCAGGCGAACGGCGCGTTCCGTCCGGTGACCTGGGGCGAACCCGGCTGGGAGTCGCTCGACGTGCCGCGCGCGCAGGCGCACTACGACCAGTTGGCCGGTCTGTCTGCCGTGAAGGCCCGCGCGCGCATCGTGGACCTGCTCCGTGAGAGTGGCGCGCTCATCGGTGACCCGCGCCCGATCTCGCACCACGTGAAGTTCTTCGAAAAGGGCGATCGCCCCCTGGAGATCATCACGTCCCGCCAGTGGTTCATCCAGACGATGAACGTGCGCGAGGCCCTGCTCGCGCGCGGCCGCGAGCTGCAATGGCATCCGGAGTACATGCGGGCGCGCTTCGAGAACTGGGTCAACGGCCTCAACGGCGACTGGTGCGTCTCCCGTCAGCGGTTTTTTGGCGTGCCGTTCCCCGTCTGGTACCGCGTGCGCGAGGACGGCACCACCGACGTGGACGCGCGACTGGTGCCCGACGAGGCGCGGCTGCCAATCGACCCTTCTACCGATGTGCCCGACGGGTTCACCGCGGCGCAACGGGGCGCGCCCGGCGGGTTTGCCGGCGATCCCGATGTCATGGACACGTGGGCCACGTCCTCGCTCACGCCCTTCATCGTGTCCGGGTGGGAACGCGATCCGGACCTGTTCGCGCGAACGTATCCGATGCACCTGCGGCCGCAGGCGCACGACATCATCCGCACGTGGCTCTTTTCGACCGTGCTGCGCGCGCACCTCGAAACCGACAGCCTGCCGTGGGCCGACACGGCCATCTCCGGCTGGGTGCTCGACCCCGATCGCAAGAAGATGTCCAAGTCCAAAGGCAACGTCGTCACGCCGATGGGGCTGCTGGAAGAACACGGGTCGGACGCCGTGCGTTATTGGGCGGCCAAGGGCGGGCCCGGCGTCGACACGGCGTTCGAGCCAGGGCAGATGAAGGTGGGCCGGCGTCTGGCCATCAAGCTGCTCAATGCATCCAGGTTCGTGCTGGGGGGAACGACGCCCGTTGGACCCATCACCGAGTCTGTCGATCGCGGCATGTTGCGGCAGGTGCGGGCGCTGGTCGTGAAGGCCACGCGGCATCTCGACGAGTACGACTACGCGGCGGCGCTGCGCGAAACCGAGACGGTGTTCTGGTCGTTCTGCGACCACTACATCGAACTGGTCAAACGCCGGCGGATGGGCGACGACGGCCCGGCGCGGTCGGCGGCCGCGGCTTCGCAGGTCGGGTTGTCCGTCCTGTTGCGGCTACTGGCGCCCTTCATGCCGTTTGTCACCGAGGAAGTCTGGTCGGGATGGCAGACCGGTTCGATCCACCGTGCGGCGTGGCCCACGCCGCACGAGTGCGATGCCCCCGGGGCGTCGGACGCTGACGAGACCGCCCTGCGGTGTGCCATCGACATTACCGTCCGCATTCGCGCGCAGCGGAGCGAACTGAAACTCGGGTTCGGTGTGCCGGTCTCGCTGACGCTGGAACTGGCAGAGGCGCGGCGCGCCGACTGGGAACGCGTGAAGGCGGACGTGCTGGCCGGCAACAATGCGGCCGGACAACGCGTCACCTTTGTGGCCGATGACGACGCCCTGACTGTGGCCATCGCCACAGCATCCTGATCCTCATGCGACGACGCCGTGGTGTCACCGTGGGGTCCTGACGTGCCAGGTATGCTGCGGCCTTCAGACCCGTGGCCGCCCGATCTGATCGAGGCTCTGCCGGAGACCGATCCGCCGCTGTACTTCTACGAAGAAGTGGACTCCACGAATGATGTCGCGCTGGCGCTGGCCGCCTCCGGCGCGCCTGAGGGGACGGCCGTACTGGCGGACCGGCAGCGGGCGGGTCGCGGCCGGCGCGGGCGGTCGTGGTGGTCGCCGCCTGGCGCCGGCATGTATCTGTCGGTGATCGTGCGCGCTGACGGGATTGGCGATCGTGTGCCGCTGTTGACGCTCGCGGCCGGCGTGGCGCTCGCGGACGCGGTGACGGGCACGACCGGCCTGCCGGTTGAGTTGAAGTGGCCGAACGACGTCGTCATCGGCCGGCCGTGGCGCAAACTGGCAGGGATTCTGTGTGAGGCCTCGAGTCTCGGCGCGCCGGAGGGCGCCGTGGTCGTGGGCCTGGGACTGAATCTGCTGCGTTCGGCCTTTCCCCCTGAGATCGCCGATCGCGCGACGTCCCTGGATCTGGAGTGCAGCCATGCCGTCAGCCGGGGCGCGATCGTCGCGGCCTGTCTGCGGCACCTGAGGCTCCAGGTGGCACGACTGCGCCGGGGCGATGCGATGCTGGTTCTGGACCAGTGGCGCACGTTGGGGCGGGCAGGGTTGGATCGGGAGCCCGTGCGTTGGCACGACGGACCATCGCCCCGTCGTGGCACCGTCGTCGGGCTGGGCGATGATGGGGCGCTGGTCGTGCGCCCGGCGGATGGTGGTCCAGGCAGTCACGACGCGCGTCTGGTCGCGGGCGAAGTGGTGTGGGAGAGGTTGTCACGTGGTTGATGTCGGCGAGTACTGCCGCCAGGTCGAGGCGCACCTGACGAAGGTGAACGGCGGCCACCTGGTTCGGGTGGTGGGACCCGGGTTCGCCCTCGTCCGTCAGTGGGCGGAGGAGGGCGTGCCGCTCTCCGCCGTGTTCCGCGGGATTGAACAGAAGGCCGAGCGCCACCACACCGGCGCCTCCCGGCGTCCGCTCCGCATCGAGTTCTGCGAAGCGGATGTGCGCGAGGTGTATGACGCGTGGCGCCGGGCGATCGGCGTGGGCACGAGGGTTGACGCCCAGCTCGACCGCGGGAGTGGATCAACACGGCGATCCGTGCCGCGCACACTGGATCGCGCAGTGGATCGCCTGGTGCGTGTGGCCGGACGGCTCGAGTTGCCGGAAGGGTTTCGCGATGGGCTCAGTCAAACTGCGGAGGCGGTGATCGCCATGCGCGACGCGCTGAAAGGCACGCGGGGCGCGAATCGTGACGCGGTGCTGGCGCCGCTGCCGGACCTCGACCGGCAGTTGGTGACGGCCGCGCGGCAGGCGGCGCCCGCGGAGGTGATGGACGCGCTGCGGCAGGACGCCGAGCGCGATCTCGCGCCGTATCGCGATCGGTTGCCGCCCGATGCGTGGGCGCACGCGATGGACGTCACCGTTGACCGTGGCATCCGCGAGCACTTCGGCCTGCCCACGTTGGAATAGGAGAGTGCATGCCCCGCGCGGAAGCCGCGATCGAACTTGACGTCGAGCGACCGGTCGCCGGGGGCCGCATGCTCGCGCGGCATGACGGCCGCGTGGTGCTTGTCGCCGGCGCCATTCCCGGTGAGCGGGTGCGCGCGGTCGTGACACGCCGCAGTGGCCAGGTCGGCTTCGCGGAGACGCGCGAGGTGCTGACGCCCAGCGCGGATCGGCGCGAGGCGTTTGTCGATCCCCTGTGTGGCGGCGCAACGTACTCCCATATCCGCTACGAACGGCAGTTGGCGCTCAAGGCCGAGGTCGTCGCCGACGCGTTCCGCCGGATCGCCAGACACACGCGCGACCAGCCGGTGCCGGTGCACCCGTCGCCTGAGACGGGATATCGCGTGCGCGCGCGACTGCACGTGGAGGGTCAGCGGGTGGGGTTCTATCGCGAGGGCACACACGTGGTGTGTGACGCCGCGTTGGCCGGACAGCTTCGTCCCGAGGCCCTCGACAGCGTCGTTCGGTTGCGCGACTGGCTCGGCGATGGGTTCGCGGCCTGTGCGTCGCTGGTCGTTTCAGAGAACGTCGCAGGGACGGCCCGGGTCGTGTTGTGTGAACTGCATCCGTCGGCCTCGCCCGATCGGTTCATCGGGATGCCCGCGATCGAGGGCCTGAGCGGAGTCGCCGTGCAGACGTCAGGCGGGCTGTTCACCTGTGTCGGGTGCGATCGCCTCATCGACACGCGCGCGGACCTGTTGGGGGATGACGACGTGCTGCCGGCGTCGGTGCAGTGGCAGCGACAAGCCGGGTCGTTTTTTCAGGCGAATCGGTTTCTGGCCGGTCCCCTGCTGAAGCGTGTGCTGGCGAGTGCGATTGGCGATCGGTTTGTGGACCTGTATTCAGGCGTCGGGCTGTTCGCCGTGGCGCTGGCGGCCCGTGGCGCCCGCGGACTGGCCGTGGAAGGTGACCCGGCGAGCGGACAGGATCTGGCGGAGAACAGCGCGCCGTGGCGCGTATCGTCCGGGGCGGAGCCCAGCGCGGGAATTGAAACTCGCCGCGCCTCCGTCGAAGAGACGGTGGCCGTGCCGCCCCCGTGGCAGCCGGACGTCGTCGTCGTGGACCCGCCGCGCACCGGGTTGTCGTCCGGGGTGTGCACCGGCCTGCTGGCGTGGCGCGTCCCCCGCCTCGTCTACGTCTCGTGTGACGTGCCGACGCTGGCGCGCGACGTGGGCCGATGGATCGCCGCCGGGTACCGGCTGACGTCGATCGAGGCGCTGGACATGTTTCCGAACACACCACACGTCGAGTGTGTGGTGGTGCTGGACCGTTAACCCCGCCGCGCCGTTGCCGCGCTGACGAAGCGCTCGAAGAGCCGCGCGAACTCGCCGGTGCGCCAGAAGTTTTCCGGGTGCCACTGCACACCGAGACAGAACGAGCCGCCCGGTGCAGACTCGATGGCTTCGATCGTCCCGTCTGGCGCCGAAGCGGACACGATGAAGCCCGGCGCGACTTCGTCGATGGCCTGGTGGTGGCGGCTGTTGACCGCGAGCCGGCCTCCCTCGGACAGACGTGGCGCCATGATGGCCGCCAACTGCGTGCCCGAGACCACCGCGACATCGTGGGCGATGGCCGTTCTGGGTGTGGGGACGGCGTGGTTCAGACGGTCAGGTCGCGCGAAGGGCAGGTCCTGAATCAGCGTGCCTCCGGCGACGATATTCAACACCTGCACGCCGCGGCAGATAGCCAGGATCGGCAGGCCGCGCGCGAGGGCGGCTCTGACCAACGGCACCTCAAACGCATCGCGAGCGTCGTCCACCGAATTCGTCCGGTGCTCCATGAGCGCGCCGTAGAGCGCCGGCCTGACGTCCGCGCCGCCGGTGAGGAGCAGGCCGTCCAGCCCGTTCAGCAGATCGGGCGCGTCCAGCCCGTCCGGCGCGTCAGGCACGGGGGTGTGTTCCGGCGACAACTCGCGCACCTCCGCGCCCGCCACCCGCAACGCCTCCAGGTAGTCCTCTTTCGCAAACGCCACGCCGATCACAGGTTTCGTTGTCACATTCGCCCCGGCACCTGGCACCCCATCAGATCCAACGCGCGCGTCAGTTGCTGCGTGCAGTAGGCGACGGCCGCTGCCCGCCACAGGCGGACGTCGGCGCGTTCCTCGCGGAGGATCGGCTGCCGATGGTAGAAGGCGTTGAACGCCTGCGCGAGGCCGAAGGCGTACTTCGCGAGGTGCGAGACTTCAAGGGAGCGCACCGCGGAGTCCACCACTTCGTCGAGGCGCGCGGCGTCGAGCACCAGCCCCCACAATTGGTCAGCCTCCTCGCCCGTGGTCAAGGCGGCGTCGGGCAGCGAGGCGAGCGCGGCGGGCAGACTGGCGGGCGTGACCCGGTCGCGGTCGTTGAGTTTCGCGAAGATGTTGTTCGCCCGCACCACGGCGTATTGCAGGTAGGGCCCCGTCTCGCCTTCGAAGCTGAGGGCTTCCCGGATGTCGAACGCGATGACCTTGCCGCGCGAAAACTTGACCAGGAAGTACCGCACGGCCGCCACCGCGATCGTTTGAGCGACGGCACGCGCGTCGGTCGGATCCAGCTCGGGTTGGCGCGAAAGCACTTCCCGGGCGGCCGTGTCGATCAGGCGATCGAGCAGGTCGTCAGCCTTGACGCCCAGCCCCTTGCGACCCGATACCTCGACGAATGGTTTGCCACTGCTCTCGGTGTCGGCATAGCCGAGTGCGCGCGCTGTGGCGTGTGACAGCGCCACCATCTCGTACGAAAAATGGGTCGAGTGCGCCGCCTGCTCCGGAAACCCCATCGTCGCCAGCGACTGTTTGAGCAGGTCCTGCAGATACGCCTGTCGCGAGTCGATCACGTTGTAGACGGCTGACGCCTTACCGAATCCAGGCGCGCGCCTCTCGTCATCGGTCGGCTGCGACGTGGTCGCCCACAACGGACGGCCATCACGATCGTCAAACACGCGGTAGTGGAAGTCGCGACCGAGCAGGCCGAACTTCCACAACTGGTTCGCGATGTCCTTGCCCACGTACGTGACGGTGCCGTTCGAGCGGACGATCACCTTCTCGCGCTGCTCTTCTTCACGCTCGGCTGTCGCCTCGCGGTCAATGCCGGCTGTCGCCTCGCGGTCAATGCCGGCTTCGCCCTCGCGGTCATCGTCTGCGTCTCCTGCTCCCACTGCCTCGGCGGCCTCCTCGATCTTCATGACCCAGCAGCCGGCGAGCCGGCCTTCCGTCTGGAGATACACCGCGCCGAGGGCCTTGAGTGCGTCGAACGCCTTCGTCCAGAACTTGAGGCGCAGGATGTCGCCTTCCCACGTCAACAGGTCGTAGTCGACGTTCATCCGCGCCATCGTCTTCACGTGGCAGCGGACGATGCGATCGGCGATGAGGGCGCCCATGTCCGCCAGCGCGTTGCCGCCTTCTTCGATGGCGTGCACGACGCGGGCGCGGATGTCGAGGCGGGCCTTGTCGGCGTTGTACCACCCGGTGACGCGGGCGTAGAGATCCCAGCAGTCGTAGTCGAAGCGCGTCGACGGATCGGATGCGAGGGCGCGCACTTCGTCGAGTGTCCGCCCCTCGAGTTCGGTGAAACCCACGACCACGTCGGCGACCTGGACGCCGGTGTCGTCGATGTAGTTCTGCACTTCGACCGGCCGGCCCTGAAAGCGCAGCATCCGGACGAGCGTGTCGCCCAGCGCGGAGTTGCGCAGGTGGCCGATGTGCGCCGCCTTGTTGGGATTGATGGCCGTGTGTTCGACGATGACCTTGCCCGCGACAGGTGGGGGCTCGGACGGCGTGGTGCCATCAAGGCGCGCCATCAGAAAGGCGCGGCGATCGAGAAAGAAGTTGAGGTAGCCGTTGGGCGCGGCCTCGATGCGCTGGATGCCGTCGATGGCGCCGAGCGCGGTGACGAGGTCCCGCGCGATGACGCGCGGCGCCTTCCGCAACGTGCGCGCCAGTTCGAAGGCGACCGGCACCGCGAGATCGCCGAGCGCGCGGCGTGGCGGCGTCTCGATGACGATCGATGGCTGGTCCGACGGATCGAGGCCAGAGGTGGCGGTCAGCGCGGCGTGCAATCGCTGACGAACAAGCGTGTGGACGGGCAGAATCATGCAGCCCGTTATTGTACCCGTCTGACGTCGTCGGGCGTGTTGACGTTGGCGAGGAGGCGTGCCGGATCGCCGAACGCCGAGAGCGCCTCGTGATCCAACTCACGAAGATCGAGGACGTTCGCCAGCGCGGCCGCCTTCAGGTGGCCGGCCGAGAGTGCTGCACGGATGGCCTGCCGCGCGTGCCGCCGGTAGCAGGCGATGAGCGGTTCCACGCCGCGGGCGCCATGCACCCAGGCGCCGTCGCCCGTCATCGCGAGGTCGGCCAGGGCCCGCAGGAGGCCGGCGGTCAGGAACGGGAGGTCGCACGCGAGGACCAGGACGCGATCGGCTGACGCGTGTTCGAGGGCGGCGTGAATCCCGCCCAGCGCGCCCGCGCCAGGCACCACGTCGGTGTACACCGGATACGGGAGGTCGCTGAATCGCGCGGGCCGCGCGGCCCGATCCTCGGCCGTCGTGACCACGAAGATCTCCGCCGCGACACGTTGCAGCAACTCCGTCTGCCGAACGATGATGGAGTGGCCTTCGATGACGAGACGGCACTTGTCCTGGCCGGCGAGCCGGCGGGCCTGGCCCCCGGCCAGAATGGCGCCGGCGATCGTCTGGTCTGACATGCGCGGAGCATCATGACACGGGATGTGCGGATGGGACGGATGCTGGTGGCGTCGCTGCAGCAGGCGATCGCGGAAGAGCTGCCGGCGCGCACGGAATTTTACGATCACTGGCTGGAGCCCGAGCGGCGGCGGGACGGCACGCTGGGCGCGGCGCCGATGACGGCGGTGCTGGGGTTCCTGCGGACCGAAGGGGCGGGGTACGAGCGCGTGGCGGAGCATGCCGGTCGATTGGCCGGGGAGTGGACGTGGGCGGCGACGCCGGCGTGGCGGCGGTCGATCGTCACCGGTCTGCCGCGGGGGTTCCGGGTGCGCGCGGTGCTGCGACTGCTCGCGGCGCTCGTGACCGATGCGTGTCCGGCGTCGCGCACAAGCGCGACCGTGGCGCGGGGGACGGTCACGCTGCTGGTACGGAAGTCCGTGTTCTGCGACGCGCGCGAGGCGCCGCCCGCGCCGTTGTGTGGGTTCTACCCGGCGGCGGCCGCGGCGTTGTTTGCGGCGGCGGGGCTCGGACTGTCCGGGCACATGGAGACGTGTCGCGCGCAATCGGGGGGCGCGGCTGCTGGAAAGGACATGGGATGTTCAGGAACGTTTGTCGTGATCGCGCCCTCGTCGCGACCGTTTCGGTGACGGCGTGTGTGGCCAGTGTGCTGGTCAGCCGGCCGGCGGTGGCCCAGTCCGCGGCCTGGAACGTAACCGGGAACGTGATTCTGAACGGGGCAACTCCTCGTCCGCTGGTGTTGCCGTTTACCGTGATCGTCGAGGGGGAGGTGCCTGGGGGCGAGGGCGCCGCGTTCTGGCTGGGGGAAGCCGCGGGGATCCTGCTGGCGGAAGCACTTGAGGCGCTGGGCGTGCCAACGTGGTCGCGGGCCGAGCGGATCGAGGCGTTTGGCCGCCTGCAGTTGCCGGCGGTCTCCACACTCACGCGCGCCACGATGATCCGGGTGGGGGAGTTGGTGACCGCCACCGATCTGGTGGTGGGGGAGGTGCGGCTGGGCACGCGACTGTCGGTCAGCGCGCGGGTGATCGCGCTCGACACCGCGCACCAGCGGGCCGCGGCGACCGCCGAGGGTCCCAGCGCCGACATGTATGACGTGTTCGAGCGCCTCGCCATTCAACTCGCGGCCCCCGCCTTCGGGGTCGGCGTCGAGGCGCGCGCGCATCCGCGTGCGCCTCTGCCGCTGGCGGCGTTCGAGCAATACGTCAAGGGACTCGTGGCGACGACCCCGGCCGTGCAGGCGCGTTTCCTGGAGTCGGCGCGCCAGCAGGCGCCTGACGACGACCGCGTGTTGTTGGCGTTGTGGGACGTGCACACGGCGCAGGGCGCGCACGACAGGGCGTTGGCCGTGGCGCAGACGGTGAGCCGCAGCGCGCCGCTCGATCGGCAGGCCCGATTGTCCGCGGCGTTTTCGCTGATCGACTTGAACCGGTTCAGCGAGGCCTATGACGTCTTGCAGACGTTGCACGGGGAGTCGCCGTCGCCCGTCTTGTCGAACGCATTGGGCGTCATTCAGATGCGACGCGGCAGCACGCCGCAAACTGGTGTGCCCGCGTACTTCTTCACGCGCGCGGTGGACGAGGAGCCCGACAACACGGCGTATCTGTTCAACCTGGGGTACGCGTATGCCCGCAGCCGGAATGCGGAGTCGGCTCTCTACTGGCTGCGCGAGGTCGTGCGGTTCGATCCGGCCGATGGCGACGCGCACCTGGTGATGAGTCAGATGCTGGAGTTCGCGGGCAGGCGCGTCGAAGCGCAGCGCGAGCTCGACCTGGCGAAACAACTCGGCACGCGGCTCGAGCCAGAGGCGCTGGCCCTCGGTGATCGGGTGCCGCCCGGATTGGAGCGCCTCACCGGCCGCCTCGACGTGCCACCCCTGGTCCGTGTGAAAGGGGCGATCGCCAATCTCGCCCAGCGCGAGCAGCAGGAACTGGCGGCCTTCCATCTCGCCCGAGGCCGGCGCCTGTTCGACCAGGAAGACGATCGCGCCGCGATGGACGAACTGCGGCGCGCGATCTACCTGCGCCCGTATGACGACGAGCCGCATCTGCTGCTGGGGCGAATCTACCAGCGCGCCGGGCGCTTGACCGAGGCAATCGAGGCGTTCCGCATCGCGGTGTGGAGTCGCGAAACGACCGTGGCCCGCCTGCGTCTGGCCGAGGCGCTGCTCGAGACCGGCGATCGGACCCACGCGCTGATCGAAGCCCGCCGCGCCCTGGCGCTGGATCCCCGATCGGTCGACGCGCAACAACTCATCACGCGCATCGGCGGCACGGCGGGATCGGGAGGCGTGGCGTCCGTCGCGCCGAACGTCACGTAGGGCGTGGCTTCAGCCGCGCCGAACGCTCGCAGGCCTGCGTGTTAAGATCCGGGTGCGCGATGTCTGATCAGGAATTTCAAGAGATTCGGCTGAGCGGGAAGCAGTTGGTGTTTCTGTTCATGTTCGCCGTGGTGCTGGCGGTCGTGATCTTTCTCCTCGGTGTGGCGGTCGGGCGCGGCGTGCGTGGCGCCCTCGGAGATCGGCCTGACGCCGTGCAGGCCGGTGGCACCGACACCCTCGTGCCAGACGAACCGCCGGTCGCGCCGGCGGCCGAGTTGGGGTATCACGACTTGCTCCTGGGCGCGGGCGCGGCGGGCACGCCGCCCGTGGGCGAACCGCCCACACCGCCAATGACCGAACCGCCCACACCGCCAATGACCGAACCGCCGCCTCCGCCCGTGGGCGAACCGCCCACACCGCCAATGACCGAAACCGCGCCGCCGCCAACACCTGCGCCAGCCACCGCGGCCGCCGACGGATGGTTCCTTCAGACGGGCGCGTACTCCACGCGCCAGGTCGCCGACAGCCAGGTGACGGCACTGAAGAAACTCAGGGTGCCCGCGTTTGTGCTGGTCCCGTCCGCCGGCTCGCCCGACCAGCTCTTCCGCGTGCGCGTCGGGCCCTACCCCGATCGCCCTGACGCCGAGCAGGTGCGCGCGCGTCTGCAGCGCGAAGGATACAAGCCTGCGTTAGTGGCACGGTAAGGCTGACGTGTCCGTACTCCTGGCACTGCTGTCGGGCGGACTGCTGGCCGCCAGCTTTCCGAAATATGGCCATTCCGCGTTTGCCTGGACCGCGCTGGCCCCCCTCATGATTGCGGTGGCGCTGGAGGCGTCGCGCACGCCGGCCCTGACGCCGCGGCGCGGCCGCCTCTTCCTCCTCGGCTGGCTCGCCGGCATGGTTCACTTCAGCCTCACCGTGTCCTGGGTCGTCGAGGTCATGCACCTGCACGGCGGCCTCCCGACCGTGGTGGCGTGGCTGGTGATGTTGCTGCTGGCGGCCTACCTCGCGCTGTATCCCGCGTTGTTCGCGGTGCTGCTGGCGCGCGCGGTGCGGCGATTCGGCGTGGGCGGTCTGTGGCTGGCCCCGGCGATCTGGGTCGCGGCCGAGTGGCTGCGCGGCTGGGTGGGCGGCGGGTTCCCGTGGGCGTTGCTGGGCACGTCGCAGGCCGGCGTCCTCCCCGTGATTCAGCTCGCGAGTGTCACCGGGGTGTTCGGGGTCTCGTTCCTGGTCGCGCTCGTCGCGGCCGCGGCGGCGATCCTCAGTCTGACCCGCGATCATCGCCATCTGTGGGGCACGGCCGGCGTGTTCGCGCTGGTGCTGCTCGTGGTGGCGCTGGGCACCTTCCGTGTGACCGGTGGCGCGCTCGTCACGAGGGGGCCGGTGCTGAAGGTCGGTCTGGTGCAGGGCAACGTGGCGCAGGATCAGAAATGGGATCCGGCCTATCGCAACGAAATTCTGGCGCGCTACCTGCGGCTGAGCCGCCAGGTGATCGCGGTGGGCGCGCGTCTGGTCGTGTGGCCCGAGGCGGCCACGCCGTTCTTCTTCGAAGAAGAACCGGCGGCCGCCGCGCCCATTCGTGCGCTGGCGCGCGACACGCGCACCCCGTTCATCATCGGCACGGATGAATTCGAGCGCGACGCCACCGGCGATCGGATCTACAACTCGGCGGTGCTTGTGGGGCCGGAGGGTCTGTCGCAGGGCCGGTATCGGAAGATGCAACTCGTACCCTTCGGGGAATACGTGCCGCTCAAGTCGCTGCTGTTCTTTGTCGGGCCGCTCGTCGGGAAGGTCTCGGATTTTTCGCCGGGAACCGATCCAACCGTACTGACGACTGAGGGGCTGAGCACCGGTGTGTCGATTTGTTACGAGGTGGTCTACCCGTGGATTCCCCGCGCGTTTGCCGCGCGTGGCGCCGACGTGCTGACGACCATCACCAACGATGCGTGGTTTGGCCGCTCGTCCGCCCCGTATCAGCACTTCGCGCAGGCCAGTGTCCGCGCCGTCGAACAGGGGCGTTACCTCGTGCGGGCCGCCAACTCCGGCATCAGCGGCGTGGTTGATCCGTACGGCCGCACCCTGCTCGCCACGGCGCTCTTCGAAGAAGCGGCGGTGACGATGGATGTACGGCTGATTCAGGCACGCACGATCTACAGTTATCTGGGTGATGTCCTGGCGTGGCTGTGTGCCCTTGTGGCCACGGCCGTGGCAGTCAGGAGGCCGGGTCTTTCGACCCGGCGGCAAGGAAAACGATGACCGAACGTGACATGACGACCGAAGAGCAGGCGCGATGGTATGAGACGCTGGCCGGGCGCGCCGCGGATCTCCGGAGGGGGCTTTGACGAAGCCCGGCTGCACCGCGAGCTAAGTGACATCGAGGCGCAGGTCTCGCAGCCCGATTTCTGGAAGGACCAGGCTCGCGCGCAGCAGATCCTCCAGCGCCGGCGTCGCATGGAGGAAGACCACACGCTCGCCGCGTCGATTCGCACACAGACCGACGACCTCGCCGTGCTCATCGACTGGGCCCGGCAGGGCGAAGACGTGTCGGCGGACCTGACGCGGGGACTGACGGCGTACAAGTCCGTCATCGAAGCGGGCGAGGTCCGCACGATGTTGTCCGGCGAGATGGACAGCAACAACGCCATCGTCACCATCCATCCCGGCGCCGGCGGCACCGAGTCGCAGGACTGGGCCGAGATGCTCATGCGGATGTATATCCGTTGGAGCGAGCGCAAGGGGTTCAAGCGCGAGATCGTCGACCTGCAGCCGGGCGAAGAGGCGGGCATCAAGAGCGCGACGATGACGATCTTTGGCGAGAACGCGTATGGGCTGCTGGCGGCCGAGGCGGGCGTGCACCGGCTGGTGCGCATCTCGCCGTTCGATCAGGCGGCCCGGCGGCACACGTCGTTTGCGTCGGTGTATGTGTGGCCGGAACTGCCCGACGACATCAATGTGGAGATCGATGACAAGGATCTTCGCGTGGATACCTTCCGGTCGAGTGGGGCGGGCGGGCAGCACGTCAACGTGACGGACTCCGCCGTGCGCCTCACGCACCTGCCGACGGGCATCGTCGTGTCGTGTCAGAACGAGCGATCGCAGCACAAGAACCGCGCATCGGCGATGAAGGTGCTGCGGTCGCGCCTCTACGACATGAAGATGAAGGAGCAGCAGGCCAGGCTCGACCAGATCGGCGGCGAGAAGAAGGGGATTGCGTTCGGCAGCCAGAGCCGGAGCTACGTGCTGCACCCGTATCGCATGATCAAGGACCACCGGACGAAGTATCAGGTCGGGGACGTGGACCGGGTGCTCGACGGGGACATCGACGAGTTCATCCGGTCCTACCTGCTCAGCCGGGCGATGGGGCGGTTGTCGGCGGTTGGGGATGACGAGGAGGAGTAGAACCCTGCACGAGGACGCGCATCCTTGCGTGCGCCTGGGTTTCTAATTTCACGCTTGACACGCCTTATCCATGTTCTACGCTAGTGACATGCCTGCCGCAAAAACCGTGTCGATCACCTTGCCGCCCGACCTGTTCTCCAAGGCACAGGAATTGGCCGAGCGCGAGCACCGGACCATGAACGAGCTGTTCCGCGAAGCGCTCCAGCGCTACATGCAGGGAGACCGCTCCTGGGACGCCCTCCTGAAGCGGACGCGCACCCGGGGTCGCGAGCTTGACATCACGGGCGAAGGGGACGTGGAGCGGCTCATTGATGGTCAGCGTCGCGCTAAGTCACAGCGGCCCGCGCCTCAATGAGGCGGGTCGTGGCCGATACCAATATCCTGGTGTCGGCCCTGATGTTCGGCGGCCTGCCCGGCGCAATCCTCGACTTGGCGCTGCTGCACGGCTTCGATTTGGTCACCTCGCCCGTGCTGCTCGATGAACTCAACGAGACGCTGCTCGGTGAGAAATTCGCGATGTCGCCTGAGGATGTGGCGGCCATACGAGTGAAGCTGGAAGCCGTGGCCGCCCTGGTGGAACCCCGCCTCACGCTCGACGTGATTGCCGCCGATCCCGATGACAATCGGATCCTCGAATGTGCCGTCGAAGGGCGCGCTGACTGTATTGTCAGCGGCGACCGTCACCTGCTCGGGCTGAGGGAATACGAAGGGATTCCGATCTACAGCGCCCGGCAGTTTCTCGACGAATTACGCCTGGAGCTGTAGCGTGGTGATCCGGGCGCGGGCGGCACCGAGTCGCAGGGCCGTGCGGCTCACGCACCTGCCGACGGGCATCGTCGTGTCAGAACAAGCGGTCGCGGCACAAGAACCGCGCGTCGGCGATGAAGGTGCTCAAGTCGCGGCTCTATGACATGAAGATGAAGGAGCAACAGGCCAAGCTCGACCAGATCGGCGGCGAGAAAAAGGGGATTGCCTTCGGCAGCCAGATCCGGAGCTACGTGCTGCACCCGTATCGGATGATCAAGGATCACCGGACGAAGTATCAGGTCGGCGACGTGGACCGGGTGCTGGACGGGGACATCGACGAGTTCATCCGGTCGTACCTGCTCAGCCGGGCGATGGGGAAGTTGTCGAGCGTATTGGATGAGGAGGACGGTTAACCGCCTGCACGCCGATCAGGCCGTCCCCCACCACGTAGTGGCGATTTCGTCTACCCGATCGATCGGGTCAAGTCATAGTGACGTCACAGTCCACGCGACGTTGAACGAGCACGCCTTCAGGCGTGTGGCTACCACGGCGGCGCTGTTCGCGCGCGAACGCGGACGGTGGCTTCTTGCCGTTCGGCGACAACGATGAACGGTGGGTGAACGTCCACCGTGGCCGCGCGCAACGCGTCAATTACCCGAGCACGAAGACGGCGGAGATGTGTCCGGGACGCAGGTAGATGATCCCGACAAATGAGGTTCCGGTGCGGATGGCGGAGCGGCCGAAAGCCACGTCATGGGTGACAACGACGCGCCCTTGATTGGTTGCGCGTTCGAGAACCTCGACATCCGGGCGACCGATCAGTCGTTCGTCCCAGGCCGTCCGTAGATCGCAGCCGCGCGCCCGAAGGCCCGCGACGACGTCTGGAGCGATGTTCTCGTCTGAAAGGAGGGGGAAGTCGAGCGGGTTCACGCCGTGATTCTCAGCTCCCAGGTATGCTCTCCCCTGAGCACATCGGCGGCGTAACGAAACGCGGCTGCGAGCCCGTCGGGCGTGAGCTGAGGATAGCGGGCGACAATCTGCTCCGGCGTCGCGCCGCTCGAGGCGAGCTCGAGCAGGAACTCGACGCTGAGGCGCGTATCGCGAACACAGGGCTTACCGTCGAGAATCCGCGGGTTGGAGACGATCAGATCTTCAGCCATTGATGGTGCCTTTCAGCCATGTCGGGTCGCGTGTCATCCATGAAGCCGATCGGCGCCTCGGCCGCCTTCCAGCCCGCAACTTTCGGTGCGCGACTGCCGCCAGTTCGTTTAACACCCTGCACGCTGATCAGGCCGCCGTTCGCGAGCAATGCTTCGGCCGTGGGCGTCCGCCCGTCATGCTGTCCAATCGCGTACAGGAGGATATTGGTGTCGAAGAACACCTGATCGTTCATGGAGCTCTTCCCGGTGGTACGTGAAGCCCGCCGGCAACGGTCGCCGCAGGCGGCGTAAGCGTTCGAGCGTCGTCTGCCGGCTGCGGTCGCGGCTCACTTCGAATTCCCGATCCGCCGCGACCCGAATCGCGATCCGATCGCCTTCCTTGAGTTCCCACGCGTCGACCACAGCGGCGGGTAGGCTGACTGCCAGGCTGTTCCCCCACTTTGCAACTTGCACGTGCGTTCTCCGTGGATAGATATAGGTGTTCAAGTGTATATCATTCCCGGCGCTACGCGACAGGTGGCATCGGCGTGTCGTGTCAGAACGAGCGGTCGCAGCACAAGAACCGCGCGTCGGCGATGAAGGTGCTGCGGTCGCGCCTCTACGACGTGAAGATGAAGGAGCAGCAGGCCAGGCTCGACCAGATCGGGGGCGAGAAGAAGGGGATGGCGTTCGGGAGCCAGAGCCGGAGCTACGTGCTGCATCCCTATCGCATGATCAAGGATCACCGGACGAAGTATCAGGTCGGGGACGTGGACCGCGTGCTCGACGGCGACCTGGACGAGTTCATGCGCGCGTACTTGCTTCGGCGGGCCGGTGGGAAGTTGGTGGCGGCTGGGGATGAGGGGGAGGATTAGAATGGGCGCGGCGATTCCTCAGCTCCAAGACCGAGAAACAGCTCGAGCCCCTGGTCGACGCTGGTGAGTTCGGCCGCCGACACCTGCCCGAAGACGCGCCGAATGCGGCGTTTGTCGATCGATCGAAGGTGATCGACAAGGGCGTACGATGTCTTCGCAAGGCCGCTCGCTCCGGCCGACAGCACAGGATAGAGCGCGCCGACGCCCGCAGTGCCGGTCACCGGTACCACCGCGATCAAGGGGAAGCGCTGGTCCGCGTTCACTGCAGGATCGCTGACCGCGATGCAGGGGCGGATGCCTCGCTGCTCGTGCCCGACCGTCGGATCCAGTTCGACGAGTACGACGGTACCGCGCTCCATCGTCACGCGGACTCCTTCAACCAGCCCTGCCCTTCCACCCATCGCACGGCTGTGCCTCCTGTGATGTCGACGAGCCCGTCGTCGTCTGGGAGGTCGGCTGTCCAGTCGCCGAGGCCGGCGTCGGCCAGATCGATCGTTTCGGGATGTGGGCTGCGAACGGAATTGAGGAGCGATGCGTGACGCCGGCGGGCCAACTCGTGCTTGACGGCGTCGGCGATGAAGCGGCTCCGATTCCGATCGAGCCGATCGATCCCCTCGACCAACTCGGCGGCCAGCGTGATGGTGACGCGATCTGCGATACCCATAATAATGAATATGACAGAAAGTATGATCATACTCAACCACGGCTTTCGGACTGTTGGGCCGTGCGCAGGGCCTTCTCCCCCTCCGACGCGCTCGACCGGATGGCATCGCCGTACGCAATAGTGCGCGAATCATGCCTTTGCTGACGATTCGGCCGTGCGCCTCACCCACTTGCCGACGGGCATCGTCGTGTCGTGTCAGAACGAGCGGTCGCAGCACAAGAACCGCGCGTCGGCGATGAAGGTGCTGCGGTCGCGCCTCTACGACGTGAAGATGAAGGAGCAGCAGGCCAGGCTCGACCAGATTCGGGGCGAAGAAAGACATCGCCTTCGGCAGCCAGAGCCGGAGCTACGTGCGGCACCCGTATCGGATGATCAAGGATCACCGGACGAAGTATCAGGTGGGCGACGTCGACCGGTACTCGACGGGGACATCGACGAGTTCATCCGGTCCTACCTGCTCAGTCGGGCGATGGGGCGATTGGTCAGTGGGGGGGTGAGGACGAGGAGTAGGCGTGCTCGGATGTGCTCCAGGTGTCCTACGGGGCGGATCGCTGACACGAGGCCTCAAAGTGGCCCTCGCTCCGTTCGATGCGGACCCTGAGTCGGTCGCCTTGTTGAATGTCGAGCGGTTCGGGAAGCAGAAGTACCCGATTCCCCCAGTGATTCGTATCTTCGGCGATGTGGGGGGCTGTCGTCAGCGAGACGCCTTGAGCCAGGGACAGGTCGAAGTAGATCAGGATTCCGTTCAGTCGTCCCGCCTCAGTGGCGACCACGTCGGCGTGGCAGTCGATCGCGGCGGAGAACCGTTCGGTGAAGTCGGTATTCGCGATGACGATCGGTTCAGCCAGCGCGGGCAGTCCGCGAGCGTCCGCTGTCGGTAACCTCAAGACCAGAGGCTGGAGGGGCACCGCGCGCAGGAGCGGGCTGAAGTCGAAGCCGTAGTCCCGCGTCCATCCGGCGATCGGTGTCGGCATGAACGTGAAGTCCGCGAGTCTGGCGTCCGGGATCGAGACAGGCACACCAAGCACACGCAGGCCATTCGGGACCAGGCGCGGACGATCGGTCAGCAGTCGCGCCTTGGCGTCGGCGGTGAGCGCGGCAATCTGTTCGCCGAAGGGGTCCACGCCCACAAGCTCGGCGACCATGACGTCAGCGCGTTCCGGCAACGTCACTTCCGTAGACCAGCCTCGCACCAGTGTGATGCGGTCGGCGAAGCCGTTCTGTTCAAACATGGCCTGGGCGGTATCGGCGATTCCCGACCCTTCGATGGCGTAGACGATTCGAGCGCCGGCGCGGGCCGCCGCCAGGGCCAGGATTCCTGTGCCGGTGCCCACGTCAACGACGACGTCTCCGGGTTGGACGGTACTGGCGATTGCGGCCAGGTAGGCGTTGGTCCGTCGGACGTCGTTCAGCATCCTCACATGGACTCTCGCACCGGCGTAGGCCCGTGCGAGCGAGGTTCCCCGCACCTCCGGTGGATGACTGACAAGTGCTCCGGCGCGATGGAGCGCCAGCACGGTGCTGCTGAGCCGCATCCACTGCACCGTGCCATCGCGCTCCCGGTGCAGGGCCGCCAGAGCTTCTTCCAGCGTGTGCGGCGATGAGAAGCAATCCAGTACCCGCAGGGCCTGGTCGCCAAATTGCACCCGTCCTTCCCGGGTAATCAGGGAAACCACGCCGGTTTCGAGCCGCAGGTTAAGGTTCGGCGCCCTCATCAGTCGCTGTTGCCGGGGTGGTGTCTCAGTCATAACCGGTTTGCGGTCATACCCCGAGGCGACTGCTTGGCCCTGGCTGAGGATGGCGCATGTGCTGGTCGCCCGATGTGGGGCCGAACGCTGTTGCGTGGCCGTCGCGTCATAGTGTGTGCTAGCATGGGCGCTCTTGGCAATCCTGAGTTTTGGGTTCTTGAAACGAGGAGTAACGTAAATGGAGAAGGAAGTTGGGACACCTGCTGTTCAGGAGAAGGAGACCCTTGGAGTCGGTTTCACGGACGGTTCCGGGTCTAAGCGTTCGTACCACGCGCCTCGAGTCGTGGAAATCGGCTCAGTATTGGACTTCACCGCCGGATCAGGACCGGCCCCCGGCGACGCATCCACGGGGTTGTCGACGCAGGCCCGGTAGGCTCGTGGCAACCGGGGCCTGACCCAATGCGCTTGTACTGCGGTTATGGGCTGGTTGTTCGTTCGGAAATCGCCCTGCAGGACTGGGCAGCCACGGAGGGTTCGTGGGATGTTGACGTTCGAATTGGCCAGACGCCCTGTGGCCTGTCCCCTTCCACGGCCAGCGGCGCGCGTTGGGAAGTGAGCCCCGGTTGCGTTCTGGTTCGCGTGGACCGTATCGGGCGCTACCTCATCACGGGGGGGAAGGAAATTGTCGTGACGCCCGAAGACGGCGCCACTGAAGCAGAGCTGGCTTTCGGGCTTCTTGGTGCGGCGATCGGTCCGCTGCTGCACCAGCGTGGCTCGTTGGTGCTGCACGCGTCAGCGATCAACATCCCGGGAGGCACAGTCGCCCTCGCCGGCCATTCCGGTGCGGGCAAGTCCACATTACTCCTGGCTTGCCTCCGTCGAGGTGGCTCGATGATTACCGACGACATGGCCCCGCTCGACATCGATCGCGCGGGCCCACACGTTCGAGTTTCCCCCGGAATACCTCTGGTCAACGCCTGGTGCGACGCGGCAGAGCACTTCGGGTACCAGCCCTCCCAGCTCACGCCAGTCCGGGCACGCCTTCAGAAGTTCAAGATTCGGCCGGAGACGCCTTGTCCTGCCGCTCTCCAACCCCTCAAGGCCATCGTGGTTCTGGAGCCCAGCAGGCGCCCTGGAATTCGTTGTCTGCCAGTGTCGGGACAGGCGGCCTTCGTGGCGGTTCGCGCACAGACGCGTGGACTCCGCATTGTTGAGGCCCTTGGGCGCGCCAGCCACTTTCACCGTGTTTCGAACGTGGCGAGCGTGGTGCCGGTGTTCAGACTGGAGCGTCCCGACGGCCCCCTTGGTTCGCTCGATGCTCTGGTTGACCGTGTTTACAGCCTGGCGGACCGGTGAAGCGCATCGTCTGGCTTGCGTCGTATCCCAAATCGGGGAACACCTGGGTACGCTTTCTGCTGGCCAACTATCTCAGGCAATGCGACGACGGCGTCGATGTCGACCGCCTCGCGTTCGGACAGATTGCCAGTCTTCGGTCGCTCTTCGACGAGTGGTCAGGCATCGAATCGTCAGACATGACAGCCGATGAAGTTGACTGGTGTCGGGCTGATGTGTTCCGTGCGGTCGCCGCGTCCGTGCGCACAACAGTCTTCCTGAAAACCCACGACGCCTGGCTGAGAGATGCGCTGGGGCATCCGCTGTTCCCGGAAGATGCCACCCTGAGGGTCGTGTACATCGTCAGGAATCCGCTGGACGTAGCTGTGTCGCTGGCTCATCATCTGGACCTCGACGTGACGGAGGCCGTCGGATGGATGTGTGACGACGAGTTCACTCTGGTGCGGTCGCGCCGCGGGATCAGCCCCCAACTGCCGCAGCGCGTGCGCTCATGGAGCAATCACGTGAAGAGCTGGGTGGACGACTCCGGTCTGCCATTGACGCTTGTCCGATTCGAGGACCTCGCGCGAGAGCCCGCGGTAACGCTCTCGCGGATCCTTGAGGAGGTCGGCGAAACGGTGGACCCCGGTCGTGTGGCACAGGCCGTACGCTACGCCTCCTTCGACCGACTCCAGCGCCAGGAACGCGAGCGGGGTTTTCCGGAACGACGGTCGAAATCCTCCCTGTTCTTCCGGAGCGGTCGCATCGGCGATGGACAACGGGAGCTGGCGGCGGCCCAGATAGAGCGTCTGCACGCCTCGCATGAAACGGTCATGCGGCGTCTGGGATACATCGATGACGGATGTGCGCGGATCGCCTGCCTCCACTCCCTCGAGGCCTGATGTGACCGATGACGACCGCCGCGCGAACGCGACGGGACTCCTCCTCGATCGAGAGACTCGGCTTCGCTGCGAGTCCGGCGTGTTGTCGAGCCGCATCGGCGATGAGATCGTTGTGCTGGCTGAACAGCGGGGAGTCTATTTCGGACTGGATGAGGTCGGGGCCTTCATCTTCGAATGGGTCGGCCGCGGCCATTCCCTGGGTCAAATACACGCGAACATCACTGACGCGTTTGACAGCGATCCCCAGACCGCGTGGGACGATCTTGTCGATTTCTCACTCCAGATGATCCACCTCGGTCTGCTGGTGCGTGACCGCTCGTGAAATCAGGGACGACCGGGTGTGAGGCCTTCGGACTGCTTCCGAAGCCATAGTTCGACGGCCAGCAGGCGCTGAATTTCTACCGTGAGCGGTGGCGGCATGTCGGGGGCGATGCGTGCAAGAAGCCTGGCGATCCGTCTGGGTGACACCAGGCCAGCTTCCAGAATCATGGGCGAAGTGAGCAGCGCCTCGATGCGATGTCGTTCCCGGTTGACGCCCGCCGCATACAGGTGCGTGACGGCGCCAAAGGTGGTTCGCGCCTGAAAAGAGACCGGCAAGCGGTCGGCCATCGCCAGTCTGAGAATGCGTTTCCCCTGGCCACCCCCGAACAGAAACCGGGCAGGGACGGCCATCACGAACTCATGGAGAGCCCGGTCAAGGAACGGGTAGCGACGTTCGGCGCCGGCGAAGCGAGCGTGCCGGTCAGCGGAGTTCATGATCGCCGCGTGTCGTCCACGCACGAAATGCCTTCGGAGAAGCGAGGCGTGGGCTGAATCCGGCCGCGCGCCGATTCCCATCGTGGCGAGGAGGCCACGCGCCCGCAGCAGAATCGCCGGACCAAGTGTCAGGAGCACGCGGCGCGGGGACTCCCGCAGAAAATGGCGCCATTCACGCGCCATGTTGCTGGCGGGCATCTCCCAGAAAAGTTCACCGTAGAGGTACGGGTTCCGCAGGAGGAGTTGGTCCGCCCATGTGCCCGCGAGGACGACACGGCATCCATCGCGAACCGCCCGTTGGGTGAGAGGCACTCCCAGGAACCGGCTGCTCTCGGGCGGTTCCTCCATTGGGAAACCATCACCCTCACCCAGCAAATCAAGCGACCATGCCCGATCGTCCCAATAGATGTTGGTGGGAATTACGTGGCGGCATCTGACAAGAACCGCATTGAGATACTCCCGCTCGTCCGCCTTCCGGTTGCATTGGAAAATGCCCGAGTACGAGCGCAACTCCAGTGAACAGCGGCCCTGCTCAACGGCCTGGTTGGCGAGACACAGGATCGACGACGAGTCAAACCCTCCGCTGACGAGGAAGCCGATGCGATCGCGACCACGGAGGCGCACCTCGACGCTGTTGATCAGCAGCGCCCTGAACTGCTCCGTCGCGTCAGCCTGCGTCCGGACGCTGACCGTGGCTGGACGCAGTTGGTCGTACCTGGCGACGGTGATGGTGCCGTTGCGCGCGAGGAGCTGATGTCCTGGAGGAATCCAGCGTACGGACTGATGCGCCGTTTCGACAGGCAAAGGAGCGGGCCTGCCCGCGATGAAATTCTTCAGGTGGTTGATGTTTGGATGCGGGCGCTGCCGGAGGCCGGCCAGGACGCCGGTAATGGTTGACGCGACGAGCAGGCGAGCGCCTTCCCTGGCGTACAGGAGGCCTCGTACGCCGAAGAGATCTCGGGCGGCCAACAGCAGACGTTCGCGTTCGTCCCAGAGCACGAAGGCGAAGTCGCCTCGCAGGTGCCGCGCGCAGTCGGTGCCCCAACGATCGTAGGCGTCGACGAGCAGTGCTGTGTCACTGGGCATGGGGGGGACGCAGGGAGCTAGAGTCCGAATCAAGTCAGTCCGGTTGTCGAGTCGGACATCGGCAGCGAGACGGGGTGTGCGTCCGTCCCGAGAGAGCGCGATGGGGAGGCTGTCTTCGGGCAGGGTGTGGATTCGCGACTGGAACAGGGCCACGGTGGGGCCTCCCCGGTCCGGAGAGGAAGCCCAACTGAGGGTGTCGTCGGCTCCGGCCAGGGCCAGGCTGCGCTCGAAGCTGACAAGCACCTCGTCCACCGGGGCCCCCTGGAAATCGACGACCGCGCCCACATTCGCGAAGCCCATCTGTTATCTGTTCTCCTATCCGTTCCCGCAAAACGCGAGGGCCATGATTACATTTTTGTAATCATGAAGATTATGAAAAAATCGCTTGACACATATTGTCATATCAACTACCTTGTCAGAGTCATAAGAAGCGCCAATTTTCAGGTGCGTGCGGAAAGACAAAAGACATATGACACGAGGAGGCCAATGGCTTGGCAGGTGAATCCGGCAAGGACGCTCAGGACAGTAGTGGGGATTGCATTTCTGGCGGCATTCGCGCTGAGTGTGGCGCCGACAATGAAGGCGGACGTGGCAGACTCGTCCTGGGTCTGCTTCCCTTCGTGCCTCGAGGGCGACGGGAAGTTCCTCTCCGTGGCTGATGACCCGACATCCTTCGGAGGCCAGGAACTGTCGTTCACGGTCTCTTCGGCACCCACGGCGTCCACTGTCAACATCAGCGTGTTTGATGGCGACCGCAACGGTGCGTGGGATGGGCCGGGGGCGCCGACGATGACGTTCTCGCTGTATCGGGACCCAGCGGGTAACGGGTCGGGGGTGTTCCCGTTAAATCTGCTGGGGCAGTGGGACACGGCGAATGTCGAGTTCCCGGACAACGCCTGGTACGAGCTGGGACCCCTCAATAACGATCTGGGCGCGGCGGCGGCGGGCTGTGATACCGACTGTCCCTACGTCTACCGGCTCGTCGTGCGCATGAACCCCGGGTCGGCGGCCGATGTCGGCGGCAACAACTTCAAGTTGCGGACGGATGGCACTCTGGGGCTTCGCGGGCAGGTCTTCGCCTTCTTCGGGCCGCCTCCGCCGAACTGGCCGGGTGGGGTCACCCAGTCGAATGCCGCGTACTCCGGGCGCTGGACCTTTGGTTTCGAACTGAGTGAACCGGCGTCCTTCATTTCCTTCTGGGATGGCGACTTCGATTTCGGTGATACGGGGTGCCTGGCGTTGGACACCGACGATCTGAACACGCCCGACAGTTTGTACCCATTCCCGTTTAGCAGCCCGAATGCGTTGATCGAGGGCGTGGCGATTGGCAACTCCGTGACCTGTTCGCTAACCGGCGCCGGGGTGGGTTCGCCGGCCGAGGATACGGGGATCGTCGCCCGGAGGCGTTCCCCGGATCCGGCGCTCGGGCGGAACATCCTCTACCAGTTGATTGCCCCGAACGGGGCGACGTACCTCAATAACAATCCCTCTGGGAACTTGGAATGGGAGCAGTTCCGTGTGGATACGGCGGCGGCCAATAGCAACGTCATGGATCACCATGCACCCGCACCGCCGGCTGCACCCCCACTGCCGGCTGCACCCGCACTGCCGGCGGGAACGTATCGCGTGAACCTGCATGGCCTCGATTTGGGCAACCTCAACTTCTGGCACTTTGACTATGCCCTGTTGGGGCTGACGCCGCCAGGCGACCCGGTGCCGCAGGACGCGTTCTATCTGGTCGAAAAGTACGTGTGGTACGACGGGAATCGTGACGGGGATTTCGACATCGGCGCGCCCGACGAGTTTGGGATTCCCGGGGTGACGGTCATCCGGAGGAATTTTGATACGGGGGAAGTGGAGACGACGGTCACCGATCTGGAAGGGGCGTTCTCGTTCCGCGTGGGTTCGGGGACCTACACTCTGACCGTGGCAGGTTCCAACTTCGCTGGTCCGCTGGCGGGGCTCACCTCGACCACGGGCGGCGAGTTCTTCGGGGGGCTGGAGCTTAATAGTGACAACCCCTACAAACGTCGCGACTTCGGCTACATCGCGAACAGGGCGCCTGTGGCGGAGCCCGATGCCGAGTTCCGCCTCTGCAGCAGCAGCACGACGATCGACGTGCTGGCGAATGACACCGACGTGGACAACAACACCCTGACGGTGACGGCCGTGTCGGCGCCGACGCCGACGCCGGCCAGCGGCGGTACGACACTGAACCTCAATGGTACGGTGACCTACACGCCGACGGGCTACGTGGGCGAAGCCATCTTCACCTACACCATCAGTGATGGGCGGGGCGGCACGGCGATCGGGACCGTGACGGTCCAAGTCATTAACAACCCGGCCGTCCTGCTGAACGACTCGGCGACGACGAACTTCCAGACCCCGGTCACGGTGGCGGTGTTGGCCAACGACAGCGACCCCGATGGTCAGCCCCTGACGGTGGCGTCGGCCACGAACGGCGCCAACGGCACGACGACCGTTAATCCCAACGGGACCATCACCTACACGCCGGCGGCTGGGTTCTCCGGCACCGACTCGTTCACCTACACGGTGTCCGACGGCTGCGGCACAGTGACGGCCACGGTGACCATCACGATCAGA